>JBBAQX010000040.1:0-44069 GCA_040400085.1 Lysinibacter sp.
TTACCGACGTCTCGCTGACAACGTAGCCGCGTCCATCCGGACCGGCGACCGCCTCATCATCACCGGCAAACTGACCCTCTCCGAGTGGGCATCACACGGCAAAACCGGGACAAACATCATGATTGAAGCGGAATCGCTGGGACACGATTTGTTGTGGGGAATCAGCACCTTCGCCCGCTCTGCGCCGCTAACACCACCACCCGCGATACCCACGGCACACCCGCTGCCCGCCTCACGCACCGCTGCCCGCCCTGTCGCACAACCCACCGCGTATCCTGCGGCTGTGCCCACAAACGCCGAACTGATGACCATGGTCACGGCGCATCATCAGCAACCTTCGACATTCACTCCGGCCTAACTCGCTCACTGCTAACCCGGTCACTGCTACCCCGACCTCGTAGCACGGGTATGCATCTGCTGCCTCTCCGGCGTCCCATCACGATCACTCAAAACACAGAAGGAACAACAATGCCCACTGCACCACAACCAACCAACACTGCACCAGTCGAACCTGACAGTCACTCTCTCGAAGACCGGATAGAACACATCGATCCCCATCTCATTCAGATTGAAGACAACATCAGGTTTTTCACGAAACTTGATAAAGATTTCGTGGCGACGATCAAAGAGTTTGGAGTCATTACGCCGGTCCTCGCTCGGCTCACGCCCGACGGCAGCGGGTTCATTGTGCGCGATGGACAACGCCGCGTGCTTGCCGCACGCGAAGCCGGACGCAGCACCATCCCCGTCTACGTCACCTCGTCAGCGGCGGAAGAGAAAACTGTTCGAATATTCCAACAACTCGTAACAAATAAACACCGGACGGCATTGGCCGACGCTGAAGAATCTGCCGCCTATCACCAACTCTTTTTGGAAGGCATGACCCCGAGCGCTATCGCCCGAAAAACGAAAACGCACAAAGCCATTGTCGAAAAAAGTATCGCCGTCACCGGAAACGATACAATCCGCGCGGTCTACACTGAACACCAGCTCACGCTCGAGCAAGCACATACCCTCATCGAATTCGACGCCGACCCAGATACCCAAGAAAAACTGCTGAAAACTGCCGTCGAACAGCCCGGACAATTTGACCATCTTACCCAGCGACTGCGTGACGACCGCGAGATGAATACCGAGATCGCACGGTTACGTGCCGAGTATGACAAACGCGGCATCCCCGTGATTGACGCCCCCGGATACAACGACCACAGTATTCTCGACTTCACCCAGCTACGTAGCGCCACTGGTGACGAGATCACGGTGGAGAATTACGGCGGCCAACCCGGTCACGTTGTTGTTATCAGTCGGTACCATGCGGGGGTGCAGGTACGGCACCTGGTGAAAGACTGGAAAAGCCACGGGCTACGAAAAGTCTCTGTCAGTGGCGCCCTCTCGGGTCCGATGACAGCGGAGCAAAAAGCGGAGCGCAAAACGGTCATCGAAAACAACCGAGCCTGGGCATCCGCGGAGAAAGTACGACTGGACTGGATCCAAAACTTCATTTCCCGGAAAACGTTCCCTTCCGATGTTTTACCGTTTACCGCCGCCGTACACGCCCAACACCCCGCAGAAATGATTCGTGCGGCCGAAAATAACCACCGGTCCGCACATGAACTTCTCGGCATCCAATACAGCCTGCACGGAGCCGGAATCGCGACCATGCTTCAACGACACCCCACGCACGCCCTCACCGTGCATCTGGCTCTCGTGCTGGCCGCTTTGGAAGACGCTATGACCACCAATAGTTGGAGATCACCGAGCCGCGCAAACTCCTTATACCTGTTTGCGCTCCGTCAATGGGGCTACACCCCATCCGAGGTCGAACAACTTATCCCCGGCGGCTCGGCCCCGCTTCCCGGCACACACACCAGCACACGCACAGGTCACGCCCGGTCAGAAGCCCCATCTCATACCCGCACTGCGGGGGAGCTTGACGAAGCACAGATGAAACTGGGTGATTCTGCCATTGTGCCCGGTTCTCCCTCCGAAGCTGAAGCCCCCGTCGCCGACGCTGGGTAAGACGTGAGCGTCGCGCGTCGGGAACAAGAGACACCGAACAGACACCGAACACACAGTGGTGCCGTGGGGGGTCATTCAATACCAGAAGGGAACGGCAGAGTCACCCCACGGCAACTCACGCGAAAAGCATCTTCACAAGGCAACACCGGTATCGTGACTGTTGACTTCAGTTGCCTCGTTCAGTTCATCTCAGATAGTTATTGAGAGGGCACCGGTACGTCACGCGGTACCTCAGCATTCACTGCCGGTGTAGGAGAACCCAGGTGTGCCGCCCGTAGGGACAGGACCTCACGTAGCCGCTCAATCTGATTGGTCGTCAGCTCACTTCGCGGGGCCTGCGTTTCGATAAGCGGTTCAGAGGGCGGTTGCGGGTGTTGCATCTCGACTACGGCCAGGCGTGTTTCGAGGGTTTCCACCAGGTAGGGTGCCCATCCGGGGGCCAGCACGGTCTCGGTCACCACGGCCAGTTGTTCCTGGAAATATGCATCGAGGGCAAACGCGGCGCTGGCTGTGCCCCACGTCTCGGACGGGATGACGACGAGGCGCACTGGTTCGAAAGATTCCGCCAGTTCAGCAGTGTAGACCCCTGGAAGGAGCACCGTATGTGCATCTGCCGCGAACCCCTCAAACAGCGTGTTCGGGTCAAGATGATCAACAACTCGGAGCGGAGGGTTCACCGCCTGAATGAAAGCGTCAGACCGCGCAGGCCTGGCTGGGGCAGATGCCCCGATGTGGATCTGAGCCAGGGTACTTCTGAGACGGATGACGGCATCCATTTCACGAGTGGAACCAAAACCGGGGACAGGTTCATAATCACCGTTCAGCAATCCTGAAATCTCACGAAGCGCCCGATCACCGGCGTGCTGCCGACTGCGTAAAAAACTGTCCCTCGTCGTCTCGTGACGTTCCCAGACGAAAGACGTCCCCGGTTCTCCCACCGCCGGTACCTGCGGCAGCCGGCGCTGCGTAATGTCATTAATGGCAGACAACATCTGCTCTGCATCTGGCCTCACAGGCTCTCCTTAGATCAGTGAAAAATTTCACTGCACAGGTACACCGCCACACCCGCACGCGACACAGAACACATCACCGAGGCTTCGCCGTCGGAACGGAACCGCTTCGCGGTACCCCATATGTCACACATGTGGTTCTTTTCCGCGCATCACATTTTATGGCTGTGTCCACAGACACGAATCAACCCTGCCGTGCAACTTTTTGTGCCGAGGCTTCGCCCGTATTCGGCACAAAAACTGACACGTCCCGGGTACCGCTTCGCGTGATTCGACCCGGGACACGCCACTGAATATGTGCGTCGGAAAGAACCAAAAAATGATCGACCGATACAAACTCACCACCAAAAAGGAGAAACACCATGTCCACCACACCCAGCTTTGGCCCCGCAGTGACTACGAAAAATACGCAATCGGTGACCAGCGTCCTCGTCGTCGCGACCGATGAAAACGGTATCCGCACCGAACTCACCATCCGCACCACACACCATAAACACGGCCACTACACCACAAGCGCCACCCGCTGCCGCAGCAATAACTACAGCAGCATCATGATTCTCATGACAGATCTCAGACCGATCCCCGCACTCACCGTAGACACCGACTCCACCCGCTTCAGCCTCAAACAGTTGGAAGCTCTCCATGAGCACGCTCGTGCCAACGTCACTGATCACCTGGCCGAGTGGACGAGCTGGGCACTCGACTGCACAGCCTCATTCACCAACTAACCCTGACCCGTCTTCACCGGGCGGACACACACCGTGTCCACCCACCCCAGCGAGAAAGAACACCCCGATGAACACGCTTTTCCCTCATGACGACCGGCTCGCCCGCGTCGCACTTGCCCTCATCTGCCACCCCACACACGAACTACACGCTTCACTTACTGCCTATGGTGCAAGCGACACAATGAACCGCATCAACAGTCACCGAGCCCACAGCCTCCACTCCGAAATACCCCTCACCCCGGCAGCCAAAGGTCTGAGCGTGGCCACTGCCCAACACGTTCTGGATGACAGCCTCCGCGCAGGGTATGACATTTTGATTCCCGGAGACTCCCACTGGCCACCACAACTGGACGACTTGGGGTCTGTAGCGCCCGTGGCCCTCTGGACACAGGGAAACAGTGCCCTACTGAGGAACGCGAATCTGACTGCAATCACGGGGTCTCGTGCATCAACCGGATATGGTGAGCACATCACCGCACAACTCGCCAGCGGACTGGTCCAACAACGCCAGACAGTCGTTTCCTCCAGTTCCTACGGCATCGACGCAATGGCGCATCGCGCCGCACTCTCCGCAGGCGGTCACACCATCGCCGTACTCGCTGCAGGACTGAACCGACTCTACCCGCACGGAACCATCGCCCTGTTGGAACGTATCGCGACACACGTCGGAGTGCTGGTGACTTCAGAACCGCCGGAGACAGCACCCACCAAACGTGCATTTCACAGGCGGAACCGCTTGATCGCGGCACTGTCACACCGCCTCGTCGTTGTAGAAGCCGGAAGCCGGTCAACAGCGCTCCTGACCGCCCGCTATGCACACCAAATAGGACGAGATGTATGCGCAGTTCCCGGACCCCTCACCAGCGCAACAAGCACAGGAACACATCTGCTCATCCAAGAAAAAACCGCACGACTAGTCACTACGACCGCCGATATTCTCGCCCCGAACGCTCAACCATCGCAGACAACCACCCCACGGTGAGAGCGGCGATGATCGCCTCAGGGCTGTACATCATCGCCGACAGAGTCGAGCACAAAACAGTCATCCCCGACCCTCACGAAAACGCACGCAACAAAATGCAGAAAGCGCCATATGATTCTCACGATAAGCGGGTACCCACTAGATGCCCCTCTCCACTGTGACGTTACCGCTGACACCATTCACGGCACCGGCTACATCCTCACCCAGACGCAAGCTGATTGCATTGTCCGCACATGGGTAACTGCCCCGCGCGCTCTGTCTCCGACAGGTCTCGCTGATGTGCAACGCACCGCCCTCTACCTCGAAAGCGGTCTATTCGTTACAGCTCTTTCCCTGGACGGAGAAATTACCCTCAGTACCTGGGAGGCCGTCAGCGGTTCGGATGGTGCTGATCTGTATAGCACCACAAACATGCCCTTCGACTTTGCCGTTGAGATCGCAACATAACTATCCGCAACACCTGCAACCCACGCACACGAGCCTCGCTGCAACTCGCAGCTAGGCTCGTGTGCGTGCAACCCGCAACAACGTTGCACATCTCTGCAACAGTCAAACGCAACCGTAAGTCGGCAACCCCGTCACCGCTGTCTTTGCAACACCGCAGTCTTCGAACACCGTTGCATCGCAACCGTATGCTGTCTTGACCGAATCCAACCCGGCGATGGTACTCAGCGGGGGAGGAGAACGAGGAACGCGAAAAATCGGCGGTGAACTCGATGACGATGAAAATTGGCACTTCGTACAGCCCCTTTTACCTCAAGAACCTCTCAGATTACCCCTGAGAACCTGTCACTACATCACCAAACAGACATCACAACAACTGACTAGCTCACGGACTCCGTAAATCCCTGTCTACCCCTCACCACACCTCTTGCAGACATGGCAGAAAACACGCCTTTAGCGGGAAAACGTCAGGCTTACAGGCACCCCAGGAGACCGCTCGTCAACGATAGCCCCTTCGACTTAAAATCGATTGGACTTTTCCGTAAATCACCATAGCGCAGACAATAGAATTTTTCGTAGAAAAATTATTGCGTTCATGACCCAGGACGTTCTGATTACGGCGAAGCGCACTTGCTGGTTTATATGATTTATCTCAAGACGGCAAAGGCTATCGTTGACGTCATCTCTAGCAGTCGGTGAGGCAGTAACCCGATCGTGATTGCTCGGTGCAACTGGGTAGCGTGCGCGCCGTGGGCCATGCAATGACAGGCAATCTTTCTGCTCCTTGCTACTATCAAGCATGAAGTTGTTTAAACGTTGGCGTAACGAGTTCGTTCTCGGGTTGACACTTCTCCTTACGGGCATCCTTGTCGTTTCCAGTGCGCTCCTGGCCTCAGATTCTCCCCAGGAATGGTCCTCACCTCCACCCACGAAAGCCTACGACGAGAAGACACTGCCGTCGCACCCTGCGCCTAATTGGTTCTCAGCCTACGTCACCACGGCACCACTCGATTCCAAGATAAATAAGACAGATGAAAGCAATTTCCCACAGACAACGCCAACGCTCAAAGCAGTTGTGACCCCCGGGAGCACGATGTCTGTCGTGCTTACGCTCCACGCGCCGAATGTTGATTCACCGCTCGAAGATCGCAACGAGTATGTCGACTCCATCACGTTTGTTATCCCGGGAGAGGCCAAACTGGATCCTGATAACGAGGCGTGCGAATATCCCGGTGCCGTAACCCCTGACACAATTTATGAGAAGCCGCTCAAAGCGACACAGGGCCAGGTTGCGGCAAGCATGAGCGGATCGATGACGGTTCAGTACCAGCTGATCAAGTGCGTCGTCCGTCCATTAGACCAGGCCTTTCAATTGGGCGATCCACTTTCGAATACGGCGAGACTTCGCTATACCGTCGAAAACGTCCCCTATGCCGATATCGGGCGCGAGTTTCGACAGGAGGTAGAGGGGAATAGTATTTATGGATTCATCACAGATGATGTCATGTCCGATAAATCGCTCAAGTGGCTCGACCAAATTCCAGTCGATCTTTCTATAGAAGCTTCACAGCCCAGCGGCTTCACAACGCTTGTAGGAGTTAAGAGCAGATACGATACAGGCGGGAATACAGATACCGCCTACAGCTCACCTTCAGTTACCTCGGTTTACATATCCTGGACATACACCTGGCTCATCCCGTTGCTTTCTATCATGCGAGATGGAAGTCTTGCTCTCATCGGTGGATGCCTTGCTATCTGGATCCGCCATCGAAAGGCCAAGATAAGGCGAGGCCTACTTGTCTGCACGCTGTTGCCTGGCATAGTGCTCATACCGCTGCCAGCGCTTTGGCTTTTCAACTTTCGAACTGGCTTATGGAGTATAGGCATTGCAATCTTTTCCTTCTTCTTCATTATGATCTGCTATCCGGGATTTAAGCGAGTGCAGAAGGGATGGAGAGCCCGCAAGAAAAAAGCGTCACCTCCGTTTAATCCGATAGTCCCTTATGGGAGGGGCCTATAACGCCTCACGAATCTACACGCTTTATTAACCTTGCTGCTCGCCTAAAAAGGGGTTAGCGTACTGCTATGGAACAACCATCAGACGAGACATATCGCACCTGCTGTGAATGCGGTGACGATACGACTCCAGAGTCTTTTGAAGCAAACGGGCGTATCCGGATAGCCTTCCTCTGCCCGAGGCATGGTATCCATACGGTGGTTTCGCCCTTCATCGAATAGGCAAACTGCCACGATCGGTGTCTACCCTCCATTCACGGAAACGAAGATACGCATCAATAGTCTTCTCGACTATATTTCGCTGCTCGGACCAAGCCTGAGCCACCTGAACGAACAGTTTGAGGGAACCTGGGACCTGTTTTGCGGTTATCGAACTTGGACTTCAAAACGGTAGAAAGTTCTTACCGTCAGGTCGAAATCGTAACACTTATTACCGCTTGGGACGATGGATGCGTGGGCAGAGTCATTGACGAGAGCATCAGGCGCCCCTATCGTGCGTTTGCGATCTGTATGAGCCGGGCGGGTTGTCCGCGTCGTACGATTTTTGCTCGTCCCGGTGGGGTTTGGGCCGCGTGTACTCCGGGCCAGAGGGGTCCTTCGGATCGTTCCCCGGCGAGGATGATGCCGGTAGCGCCGGTGTCTTTGAGTGTTTGGATGGTGTTTTCGTATATCGCGCGCGCTGCCCCGGCGACAGGCCTGGTGAGGACGACGTTGAGTCCCAGGTCTCGGGCGGACGGCAAATACGGCATCAGGTGTTGCAGCGGGTTGTTGCCGCCGGTGGCGAGCATATCGTAATCATCAACGAGCACTACGATACGTAAAGCCGTCGATGATTCTCCGGCTTGTCGTTTGCCGAGCTCAATCGCCAGTGATGCGCTTAGCTCTGTCGCTTTGATGCTGTTTCCTGCGTGGCCGCCGAGGTAATCGTCGGGGCATTCTTGTGCGAGTTCCCCGCGTGGTTCCATGAGGGCGATGACGAGTTCTTCGGCAGAGTAGCGGTCGATCAGGCTGCGCATGAGGTGTCGTAGGAAGGTGGTTTTACCCGACTCGGTATCTCCAAAGACGAGAACGTGTTGGTCGCGTCCTTCGAATTCGAGTAACGCGGGTTCCATGGTGTCTTGGCGCAGGCCCAGCGGGATTGAGTCTGGTTCGTCGAAGACGTCTGGGAGTGTTGCCGGGTCGAGATTTTCTGGCAGCAACCGGATGGGCGAGGCTGACGGGCCGGCCCACGACGCGGCGGATTGTGCGGCGAGTTCGGTGAGAGCATCTCCTATGTGTTGATCGTCCACGTCGTCGATTGTGGGCAGGGCAACCTGTGCGAAGAGTTTCGCTTCGGTGATGGCTCGTCCCGGCTGTGTTGATCGGATGCTCTCAGAGAGTTTTCGGGCGATCACGGATTCGCTGGGGTCGTTCAACCGTAACTCAAATTTGTTGCCGATTAGCGGCTGCAATGTCATCTTCAGTTCATTCCACCTGGTCAGTGCCAGCACTAGGTGGATACCGTAGGAACCACCGCGGGTCAGGAGATCAGCGAGGGGCGCTTCGAGTTCTTCGAAGTCGGTGCGTACCTGACCGTACCCGTCAATGAGGAGGATGACGTCGGGAGACATGATGGTGGGAAGGACCCCTTGGGCATGTTTGCTGCGGAATTGTGCGAGAGATTCGATGCGATGCTCACGGAACAGTACTTCGCGTTGTGCGATCATCGCGTTGATTTCTTCAATCAGTCGAATCAGGTGTTCGCGGCTGCTGCGCGTGGCGACCCCGCCGACATGTGGGAATCCCTCGAGGCGGGTGAGCCCGTTTCCGGTGAGGTCCATCCCATACATCGTGACCTGATTCGGGGTGGTGACACTCGCCGTTGCTGCGGCGAACGTGCGCAGGAACGTGGAACGCCCGGTTTGCGGGGCTCCGATGACGGCAAAGTGTCCGCCGTTCAGCCCCAGGTCAATCTCCCAGGGGTCTTGTTTCTGCCCGGTGGGATTATCGATCAGCCCCAAAGGAATCTGCAGCGGTTGGCGTGCAGGGTTATCAATAACTTGAAAGAGCGGTAACCGTTCCGGGAGCGGCGGCAACCACACCGGCGACGTGACCGTCACGCCGGGCCGTAGCCTCGTGACGACCTCGTCCACCAGGGCAGGCCCGGTATCAGGCCGTGCCACAACGACGTCTTCGGGAGCCAGGTCGAGGCCGGCCGCTTCGGATTCGATGGTGTTATACGGCGGCTGGATAATGGTGTACTGCTGTTGCAGAGCATCCTGATCGGATGGTCGTGAGCTATCGGGGACGGGGCCGGAGACGTATCCTGATTTGAAGCGAGTGTAAATCGTCGTGTCGACCTTCAGATACCCAAATCCGGGGGCGGCGGGAAGATGAAAAGCGTCCGGGGTACTGAGCACCACCGAGGATTCTTGTTCAGAAAAAGTGCGCAACCCGATCCGATACGACAGGTAGGTGTCGAGGCCGCGCAGCTTGCCTCCCTCAATGCGTTGGCTGGAGAGCAGCATATGAACGCCGATGGATCGACCGATACGCCCGATGGTGAGGAGCAGGTCGATGAAGTCGGGCTCGGCGGTGAGCAGCTCGCCAAACTCATCGATGACCACAAACAGGTGTGGCATGGGCGGTAGCTCAGGGTGTTCTCTGCGCGCTTCGCGGTAGTGGGTGATGGAGGCCATGGACCCGGCATCTTTGAGTTGCTGCTGGCGGCGCACGACTTCACCCGCGATGGACGCACGAGCGCGTTCGGTCAGTTGCGCGTCATCCGCAAGATTATCGATGAGTCCGGCCACATGCGGGAGCTGAGCAAACGGGCTAAACGCAGCCCCTCCTTTGTAGTCCACCAGAATCATTGCGAGGTCTTCCGGTGAATGCGTGAGAGCTAACTCCAGAATCAACGTGCGCAGAAACTCGCTCTTACCGGAACCGGTAGCCCCGATGCAGATCCCGTGCGGACCCATACCTGCCTGCGCTGATTCTTTCAGATCGATAAACACTTTCGATCCGAGGTCGTCCAGCCCTACGGGGACACGGAGAAAGTCGCGCGGTGACCGCTCACCCCAGCGCCCCGGGCTGATCTGAGCGAGACTGGTAATTCCGAGCAGTTCGGCGATGTCGATATCGCGGGCAGCGTCCGAAACCTCGCGTGAGGCGGCAGACAACCGCAGCGGGGATAGAATACCGGCGATCCCTAAGAATAAGCGCCCGCTGACCCGGTCAGGGGTGATGCGGAGCGGCTCACCGGTGCGGGTATCAACAGTGGTGCGGGTATCAACAGTGGTGCGGGTATCAACGACGGTGAGGATACCTTCGGCGTGGGTGAGTCGTTGGGTCACGTCGCTGGGTTCGTGCAGACGGTTACTCACCAGGTGGATGATGGTCACGCCTAATTGTGCGGGGCTCAGCCCGTCCGGCAGTCCGAGAGCGCTTGCGGTGCGGCCGATATCGTCCACGAAAATAATCAGCGCGGGTTCGGACCCGGTGGTGTTATTTCCGCGGATTCGGGCGGTTGCCCGGGATGCCCGGTCCATGATTTCGGATCCGATGACGCCGTGGAGTGCCTGGGTACTCGGGGCGATACGTCTCGCTTGGACAGGACCGTCCCACAGGTCATCGACCATCGTGTGAGGGAGCAGATCCACCCCGTCCCAGTGGGCAAGTTTGTCGGGCGGGATCACAAACCCGAGCTGCACATCCTCCGGGGCATGCAGCGCCGCGAGTTGCGCCACCATCGCGCGTGCCGTGGCATAAATATCGGCCGGTTCCCCAATCAGCGAGACCCGGTCGGTGCCGTGCAGGTTGACGGTCAGGGGCATTCCCGGGATGGACGCGTAGTGTTCGCCGAGCTGTCCCGCTTCGGACAGCATAATGGGGTCAAGCGGTTGCACCGGGTTGGGATCGGGCGGTGTGTCCAGCCCGAACCACGGCAGGAGCCCCGTCCCGAGACGTACGCAGACGAAGTCGGTGTCGGTGCGGCGGCGTTCCCATACCCGTTCCGGGTCGCTGATGAGCTCTGGCAGAGTTGCTGGTGCCGGGTTGAGGGTGTGGGCGGTGTTACGAATCTGTGTTCGTTCTGCTCGTAGCGTGCCGCGCAGCGTTTCGAGGTAGTCCAGGTATCGTTCGCGGGAGCGCTTACGGGTACGCGTCACGTTTCCTTTTTGGGACAGGGCCATCCCGATACCGCCGACGAGGGCGACCGCGAGAATCATGATGCCCACCACAATCATGACCGGGTTGGTGCGCAACACGACAATCATGGTGATCGACGATAACGCCCCCACGATGGGCAGCAGGGATTGCAATGGGATGCCGCCAACGGGAGCATCGCCGAGTTGAGGCGGTGCGGCGAGTACCGTTTCTTCGGGAGCGGTGAGGGGTTCGGTGATGCGTGCGGGGCGGTGAAAGATTCGGGTGTTCATCGGTTTCTGCTCTTCTCAGCTGGCGTGACGGCAGCCTGTGGTGGCATCAATGCGGCGGCGAGGCGGCGGATAATGCGGGCTGTCGCGGGGGTGTGCCGAAGGGCCTGCCGTCTCGCTCCTCGCCCCGCCCCAGCCAGGCGTGGCTTGGCTAAGAGTGCATCATGTTCGAGGGCGATTGTGGGGAACTCCAGTGTGGGGGCAACCAGTCGCGGCCAGGTGGAGCGAGTTCGTTCGATATCGACGCACACCAGCACAATACGAGTGTCGGGAAATTGTTCTCGTAGACCACGCGCTAACGAGATGGTGTGTTCACCTGCTGAGCGGTCAAACGGTGTTACCAGGCAGAGCGTATGCGTGCTGCTCATAATGCGGCTGATATCGGACAGGCTCTGCCGGGTGCCCCAGTCGGTGCTTGTGACATCGAAGAATCGGGCGATGGGGGCCACCGTGCGATACCAGTCACCCACCCCCGCGACTGGTGCTGGCCCATACAGGCCAGCTTGTTCCGGTGGTCTGCTCTGAAGCGTTGTGGCGGAGAGGTCTACGGCCCAGGCCGGTCCGCGCATGCCGAGGTGCTGCAGCGCGGTGCGGGCGAGGGCATCCTGGAGAACAGGGGCGACCTGTACGGAGGCGCTGAGTCGTGACCCGGCTCCTCCCTGGGTGGTATCTGCGATCAGTACGCGGCCATTGCGTCTGGCGGCGAAGATTCGGGTCGTCAGCGCTGCCACGGTCGAGGTGCCGCTCTGCGGCGTAAGCGACAGAAACCCCACGCGTTGCCCCGTAGAGGTTGCGATGCTGACCGCGGCGGCATCCTCAATCACGCCGTGCTGCCACGACGCGCTACCTCTTAGGGGCGGGGTCATGAGAAAGCTCCCAGCAGCATCTCGAATACCCCAAATATCCCAAATACGCCGGGTACTAAGACGAGGACGGCGAGGCCTTCGACCAGATCGCCCCAGCGACGCAATTTGGCCCGGGTATGATCGGCGGGTCGTGCGCCGACGAGCACGGCAATGAGAATTACGGTCACGATCGCAGCAATTCCCAGGAGGTCGCTGGGTAGCCCGGGGCGAGAAATGACTCCGAGCATCCCTCCGAGGACGATGCTGCCCCAGAGGGCCCAGACTTGGTTGGTCAAAGGCGTCACCCGGGTGCGGAGCGCTAACACGACGATCAGGGCAACACCGGTCAGTGTCGGCCACAGATCCGCGCGTGCCACTAGCGTTGCGGCTGCGATCGTGGCGGGGGCTGCAACGGCGAAGATTGCCCAGGTGAGGGTGCGGTAGGCGACATCCACGCTGGTGCGCACGCTTCTCAGCGGTGGGAGGTCTCCCGCGATGACCTGATCGTCTAACGTGGTGAGTCGCGCACTGTGCATCGCGATGACCGGGGCCAGTCCGAGAGCTGCTACGCAGAGCACCGCGGTAATGGCGGCTGTTTGTTCGTTGGACAGTCCCGCATACACGCAGATCACGGCGACACTCGAGAGTAGGATGCCTGTCACCGATCCCGTGAGGGCCGCCGGATGTCGTCGGCCCAGCCCGATCCCCGCGCCCAGCGCAATCCACAGGAAACCCAGACTGGTGAAGGCCACGCCGAAGAGGTTCGGGACCAGGGTGGATGCATCCACCAGGGTGACAGCAGTCACAGAACCCGCTGTGTCACTTGTGAACAGGGACAGTAAGAACGTGTTGAGGATGAGGCCGAGGGGAAACGATAGCCCTACCGCGGCCGCGGTGCTGAGGGTCGCGATCCAGCGTGCGCCGAAGCGTCCGACCAGAATTGCCGAAACCACGGCGAGACAGAACAACGTCACGATCAGCCAGGCGTCAGGTGCGGCCAGGAGCGCGGCTCCACCCGCGACTATCCCCGTGGCGAGGCTGCCGAGAAGTTCGCGTGAGGCTGAGCTCCACCGAGACGGGAGTGCGTCGAGGGTATCGGCCACGATGTCGGTCACGTCAGTGACCTCGGGCGGGGCGGGGGCGTCGACCACACGAATGAGGCGAAGGGTGGCACCGTCGGTGATGTTCTGGTCCGCCGCGGTGGCGGCGCGTTCTAATTCCTCACCGAGGGTCGTGATGAGGGTGAGGGGGTGCGCGAGGTTTCCGGCGGGTTCGTTCAGCAGGGACGCGATGTCGGGGAGGAGGGTTCCGATGGGGTCGTCTGGCAGTACGAGGGTTGCTTTGCGGGTAGATCCAATAATTGTTACCCGAGTCAACTGGGTGGTCACGATGACGGCTCCTCTTGCGGCGAATCTGATCCAGCTGGTACCGGAGGTGACGATTGTTCCGGAGCAGGCTGTTCCGGAACAGGCGATGGCGGATTTTGCTGTTGTTGCATTTGCTGTTGAGCAGCCCGGTCACGCAGCAGCGTGGTCACAAACGATGTTCCCGCGCAACCGGCGCAGATGACCGCGGCCAGCACGATACTGACGCATAACCGGGTTACGAGGGTGGGGGCGGTGCGCCGTGATCCGAGGGAGCCAAAGAGAAAAGCTCCTCGTAACCGTTCCCGATGTGTTTTGACCGCTTCAATAAGTATTTGATCGTCTTGTTTACTCATACCCCGCCCCGTTCACGCCGTGCGGCGGATGCTTTCGTATCCACCTGGATCGTGTGATCTTCAACGAGAATGGATTCCCCGATGCTCACGGGCATCCTCACATGAGCAGTCAGGCTCACAATCGCGCCGTCGTCGGTGCGAAGGGTACTGCCGTTGGTTGATCCCAGGTCCGTGACGAAGATGCTGCCATCGTCATGATGTTCAATGAGCAGATGCTTCTTCGACATCGTCCGAGAAAAATCGTTCACGGCGATGGCCGCTTCGCCGTCGGCTGGGACGGGGTTTCGGCCAATGACGGTTCGTTCACTGAGGGCGTGGTGGATTCCGTCGATCTGCAACCATACGCTCCCCACGGCGGGACGTTGACTTTCCTCGAAGGATAGGGGCTGTAGCACGGATTCTTCAAAGCGCTCGTCAGCCCTGTGGCCGGAGCCATCCGCAAGAGGAGGCGCGCTGGGCGGTTCGACAGGTGGCTGTTCAGCGCTCATTGGGGCCACTGTTGCGGGCTGCAATGTTTCGGGCTGCACTGCTACGGGTTGCACTGTTGCGGGTTGTTCCGCAGGTGCTGGGTGTGCATGTGTCGCAGGCGGGACCACGACAGCGTCGGCATGCGGCGACCCGGGGTAGTGCGGCACCATCCGATCCGATCCTTCGGGCATGGAGAGATCGGTTACTCCTAGGACAGGAGCAGCTCCAAACTCTGCCGCAGGGGTCTGAACAGGGACTGACAAATCAGGGGTGATCACGGGGTTCATTGCCGGAGGTGGAACAGTCGAACCTGTTCGCTGCGGAACAACCGGTCGTGCAAGAACGGGCTGGTCCAATAACTGTGATGCCGCCGCAAACGCCGCGATGCTCTGAGCCGGGGCAAGAAATGGTGCGAGGGGATCTCGTCCTCGTCGTATGGTCGCGGCAGAGACCTGTCCCAGCAAATCCCAGCGTTGCCCGATGGGGGCACCGGTAGATCTGGTGACGCATCGAATTCCGAGGATTGTCCACCCGAGTGTTTGTCCGTGCGAGGCGAAACGGGTGCCCTGAACCCCGAGGAACACACATCCGATCAGCGCGAGTAGAAGCCCCAGCAGTATGTTCTCGAAGAAAATAGCGCACACGAGAGCACCAGCAAAAAAGATGACCGTCGCGCTGAGATCAATCAGGATCGCCATGATCACCGCGCCTGCCCCTGCGCGGGTGGCTCCGCTGAGTGGATTTTCTGACCGCATGGTGACGGTGTGGGGAACGTTGAGGGTGAGCCTGCGGGTGCCACACGTCGTACAAAATTTCTCAGTCCCCTGGAACACGGCGGAGCACTGGGTGCACGTGGGAGTGAGCACGAGAGGCACAGTCACCGATGAACCTCCTGAGAGCAAAGTAATAACCGAGGGGACAATTTTGTCGCGAACTTGTCTAGCTTATCGCCCAATTTGTTGCACTTTCGACTATGAGTGCGGTAGCGTTCACTTTATCTGTGACTATGGTCACCCCTCGACACTGAAAGATATGGCCAGATGAAATTTGCTATGGGAGCCGACGTTCTCGGCCAACTCACCAAACAAACCTCTACCGGTGCTGAAGATTTGGGTGCATTGGTGAAACAACTCGCACAAGCCGGTGAACCGTTAGAAGGAAAATTCAACGGTGCCGGGCGTGCCGCGTTCGACCGGTTCACAGGCCAGACCGATCAGATTGCCGCTGAACTCAACGCCGCACTTGCCGCTGTCTTGCAGGGCATCGCGGGTATGGATAGGTCCTTCCAAGAAGGCGATCAAGAAATGTTTGATCAGACGCGCGCCACGGATGCTGCCGCGTCCTATGATTCTGCCCGTTTCGGTTCGTCACGCTAACGTCTCGTTTCGATATTCATCTCTTTCTTTCCCTCATCTTTTTGTTTGGAGTACTCCCTCATGGCTAATATGCAAGACCGTCGCGATTTTGATGTCAATGCGTCACAGAACGCGCAAGAAAACTTTCTTCAGACCGCTGCCCGTTTGGAAGCGCTGATTGATCAGCGTGATCAGGACGTGCGTAATGCGATGGCTGATTACCAGGCCGATGGTGTGTCTGACGATTACGCCGCGAAAGAGCTCCGGTGGAAGAACGCTGCGGGCGGTGTGCGGGAAATCATCAATATGGTGAAGAAGTCGTTGGCGGAAAATGACGAGTCGGCTCAGGCCGCGATTTCGAAGGCGAAGTCAGCCGTCGCCAATATTGGCTAGGTCTTCTTTCTTATTGTGTTGACGCATCCTTTACTTGATCACGTTGCTGTTGTTGATGGCACATTCTTTGCGTGCACCGAAACGCGGGCGGACGTTGTTTTTCTCAGCGAAGGCCTCACCGGTTTCCTAATCGAGATAACACAAGCGGGGCATGTCCCTGTCCTCATTACTTCTGCGCAGGCCCGTGTGACGTTTGCGGCGACGTACGCGTGTGAATTAGCCGGTGTCATCTGGGTGTTACGCACGGAGTATGGTTTTGTGGACACTCGGACGGGGATAGCGCTGTCCCGGTTGGAAGAGCTCACCCGGGTACCGCACGATCAGGCTGCAGATCACACCGCCGATCACACTGCCGAGGCTCTGCCGCAGCTTACCGCGCCTGATCGTTCTCATACGCAGGTGCTGTTTGGGGTGACGGTGCAGCATCGCGCCACGCTCGATACTCGCTTGGGGGATGCCCTACGAATTATGTGCGAGACGCTCACGGGGGTTCCGCCGGTAGCGTGGGGGATGCATGAACCCGCGTTGGCGTCGTGGAATCAGAATTCGTATACTCACACCGCACGATCGTTGATGCCGGCGGAGTCCAGGTATGTGTTCAGCGGCGCAGGACGGGTGCCTTTTCAGGCGTTGAGCCTCGTGCGCCGCACCTCTAAGGGAGTAGAAGAAACACTCACGGGTGGGGTTGTCCTGGGCACGAACGAGGCAGGGGTAATGCCGTCACTGCAGAACCTTCCTCAGGTGCTGGCTCAGGTTGCTGATGCCCTCACCATGCCGGTCATCGGATCGCTAATGGTGCGGGTGGGGTCGGGTGATTTGACGCAGTCCAGTGCACCAGCGGCCGCCGCTTTCCCGATCGCCGCGCTGATTGGTCCGCGGGCGGTTCGTGACTTGGGCCTGGGCGGTACGACCCCGGCAAGCCTGGAATTTCAGGAACGTTTTGGTGCGGTGGTTGCCGGACGTAAACGGTTACCGTCGTTGATTCTGCCGTTTACTGATGCCGATACCGGGTCCTGGCAGCAAATGCACGATGCACTAGAAGCGCTTGACCCGGCTAAACTCCGTCAGGCGTTTGGTCTGCCCGAGTCGAATACCAACGGTTCGGGACTTACTGGTCCCGGGTTAGGGGTGTTCTAGCGATGCCTTATGAAGTAGTCATTATTGCTCCGACCGCGGGGAATGCGACGGCTCAACGTGAGGTGGCGGAGACGTTCAATCCACCGTTTGTGATGACGAGTCCGCCGGACGAAGGCAGCTTAACCTTTTCCGAGCTGGATGACACTCCCGTGTTGACGCTGTTGCGTCCCAAGCGGGCCGAGGTCGGCGGTGACATCGCTCGCGTGTTGGAGGTAGATGATGCAGTGCTGGCGCGCACAGATTTTTATACCGAAGGTTTTATCCCGTGGAACAGTGCAGAGCGCGGACTTGCCCTGGCCTACGCACTTGCCTATTTGACCGATGGCGTCGCCCTGGTGAAAGGACTCCCCGCATGGTAAATGGTTGGAATTTAGACCCGGCAGGAATACGGGGCGTACTCACCGAGGCGCAGGCCGCTGCTCAGGAGTTCAGCACCAGCATGCAATCAATCAACAACGCAGCTCAGCCCATTTATGATGGCGGCGGGTTCGATGGGATTGTTTATATGGCTTTTGCGGGTTTCATGGAGGATCAAACCAGTCGGTTGACGGGCATCGGCAATCGCATCAGTGCGGGCCTGAGCGGAACGGCTTCCTCCACGAATGCGTATGAACTCGGTGATATGGAGATGGCGAATACGTTGTCGTCTGCGACGGATGCGGCCGCGACTACTGGTGACATGACGTCGTTTCAGGGCTACCTAGGGGGTGCGTGAGTGTGAGGGAACCCACCACGGCGGAAGCTGATGGACGAATCATTCCGGATAATATTCCGGGATTGGAGATCAAACCGGACAATATTGATGCAGCCGCTAGTACTCTTGAGTCGGCGTCGACTGGGATGAATACTCATGCGGAGTCGATCAGGACGAGTTGGTCGCGGTTGCCGAGTGTCTATCAGGCTCCGACCGGTCCCACGGTGCATCATGCGATGGCCCCCGCTATTACCAGCACAACGACGTTTACGTGGAAGCTTCAGCGAGTGGCGATTGCGTTGCGTGAATTCGCAAACCAACTGCGTCCGTTGTTAGCGGAGTCGAAGAATATTCAAACGGATGCGCAAGCATTCCGTGACGAGATTGACGGCGGCGTGTGGGTATCGTTGTCGGAAACGAAGAAGTATGAGGGGTGGTATGTTTCTGATTCTGCGGCCGCGTCCACCCCGGGAGGCCCCGGAGGGGTAACGGGTCCTGCTGCCAGTGGTGCGATGACGGTGAAGGATGCTCTCGCGAAGCTGCGTAATGCGGGTGAGGACGTTCGCCGGTCGGGTGGTGGTATTGAGATTCTGGCGTCGTGGAAAGAATCTTCGGAGCATGTTGATCGCAATAATCGCCTGTTGGACCGGGCCGCGGATCAATACGCGAAGTTCTCGTCGGTAGAAGCTGATTGCGCTAACACGATCAATGCTGAACGTGATAGCTGTGTAGCTCCGATCGTTCCCGTCGAAGCGTGGCAGCTCAAACAGGACGGGGACAATACCGCAGATCTTCCCTGGGGGCATCGCAGTGAAGAAGACCGCAATTGCGGTGAAGGTGTCTGGAATGGTGTTGGTACGGGTGTTAAAGGCATATTTGAAGGATTAGGAACCCTTGTCGGTGGGTTTAATCCCCAGCGTGGAGGGTTTTTCGACGGTAGTGCGTGGCTGGATGGTGATGTGTGGGGTTCGGCCTGGGTGGGGTTGGGTACATCCCTGGGAAGTGTCATCTTGGCAACGTCGCCTGCTGCTCAAATCGCTGGCGCGTTTCCGGGGCCGTTTCATGACTTCATGACCGATGCTAACAAGAATGCTGGTGAGTTTTTCAAAGGGTTTGTGGCGTGGGATAAATGGGCTGAGAATCCTGCGGAAGCGTTCGGGGAGACGCTCTTTAATGTTGCCACGATTGTTATTCCGGGGCCTAAAGGGCTCGGTGCTGCGCTGAAAGGTACTAGTCTTGGCGGCAAGGCCGCTGAGGCTGTCAATGTGGGGCTCAAGGGGGCCGGTGATGTTATTCGCCGGGTACCTGAGTTTTTCAAAAAAACTGAGTTTGATAAATCTTTTGACGGCAAGCCTCACGCTGGTGTGCCGGAAAATTCCAAGGTTCCGGAGGTCGGGAAGCCTTCAGGCACTCCGAACGGGCATGTTCCTGACGGGCCTGGACACACTCCGGAAGGTCCTAGTCATACCTCAGATAATTCGCCTGCGCATAACAATGGCAACAACTCGGGCAGTAACACCGGTCACGGCGGGGACACGCCTGCGACGAAGCCCAGTGAAGGCGGGAATTCCTCCGGTCATAGCAACGGCGATAGCAACAAGGGCCACGACAGTAACAGCAGCGGTCATGACAACGGCGGAAAATCTCCTGATACATCTCATGACGGAAAGCCTGATTCGGGTAAGCCAGATAGCGGTTCGGACAAACCCGGCGACAATCACAATGGAAAAGCTGACGAGAACGGGAACGGACACAGCGATAGCGATAAGCCATCGGACAAACCAGACAACGATAAGCCCGATGGTGACAAGCCAGCAGATAAACCAGGCCCTGATGCGGATAATGGTGCGGGAGATCCCCGTACACCGAAGGAAGCTACACCCTCGAATCCAACTGGTGAGAAAGCGGATCCTGATTGGTCTAGTTCAGAGAAGGGACGTTTCGGCGAAGCTCAGACTCATGCCTATATGACGGAGCGTGGGTACGAACGAGTTGATATTCCTGCTAAGAGCGTTAATGCTAACGGTATTGATGCAATTTATCGTAGCCCTGACGGTGATATCGTGATTGTTGAATCGAAGTACGGCTCGTCAACTCTCGGCAAAACTGAAGACGGACGACAAATGTCAGACGATTGGCTAGAAGGTACATTCACGGAACAGAGCCGTATTTTGAAAGCCGTAGGTGATGTTAACCTTGCTAAAGAGATTTCTGACGCGCTTGGTCGTGGCGATGTTCAGCGTATTCTCTCTAAGATTGATGAGTCGGGTGTTGTGACGCTGAAACAACTGGACGCGAACGGATACGTCATAAGAGGTGTTACACCAAGCCTCTAATGAAAGTCACTCGTGAGCACTACCATTGTTGAGTAGGAGCAAGAAGAGAAGTAAAAGATGAGAGACACTCAGACGAACGAAGACTACTTTGTCAAGTATTTGGACAACGCAGAATACGGATACACGTCATTTAGAAAAAATTAAAAACGTTTCTTGCCGACCCAGATAATCTGATATACAGAGCAGGAGACGGCTCGCGTGGCTTTGTAGCCGCGTTTGCATTGCTGCAATGGGCGTATTTAAACGGACAGAAGGCTGAACACCTCCGCTCATATGTCGCGCAAGCAACAGACACATACCTCACCAAGAAAAAGTTAGACGTTCAATATCTTCCAGAGGAAACAATTGTGATTTGTTATAATTTTCGGACGCGTCGGGATATCTATATTGATGCTTTGTGGATATTGTCGCTAAATATTCTTTTTGAATCGAGCGATGACCGTATTCGTGAGTTTATTGAAGCTAAGGGCAATGAGGGTGTTGATGGGGTGTTTGATCGTCTCGCTTCCCGTTTTGTGCCTGGTCGCAAGATATCGGATGAGGTGGTTTACGCTGCGCCGTATCGGCGGCTGTTGGCGGTGTTTGATACCCCCGAAAAAGATCGTCCTAAACTCATGGGTGCTTTCTTCAAGGTCTGGTATCAGCAGAATAAGAAAACGGACTGGTGGGGCTCGGATGAACGTACCACTGCAGGTGGCTTATTCTACGGAGGGTATTGGTGTTTTGAGGCCGCTGCTGTTGTCAAATCGCTCGGCATCCATGATTCACTCTTCCGAGGCAACGAGTACTACCCATCCGATCTTGCCCATCTCGGAAAACAGGTTGCCTCATAGCTGATCTGAAGGTGATATCGTGATTATCGAATTGAAGAGTGTCTCGTCAACCCTCGGAAAAGCTGATGAAAAGCGACAAAAGTAGACGACCTGGTAGGTTCACCGTCACTGGACAAAGTCGTATTTTGACAGTTATAGGTGGCGTAAACGTTGCTTTTGGAGTTTTCTGGTGCTCTTGGTCGTGAAGATATTCAACGTATTTTCTCTAATATTGATGAGTTGGTTGGCATGATTCTGAAATAGTTGGATGCCAAAGGCGTGATTTTATTAAAGACCTGGTACGAAAGCCATAGTGCAGCTCTTTGGTGAACGGTAGAGTCGTTTATGTACGTAAAAAGGAGGAGCAAGCGGTGAGAGACTCGCGGATAGATAAGAATTATTTTGAGAAGTTTTTAAAGAGTATGTTGTCCGGTTATTCAGCATATTCAGAGGATGTGGCTCAGTTTACGAATGCCCCTCATCAATCTCAATATCGTCCCATCCAGTTTTCAATGTTGAAGAGTTGCTCCCTAAGTCTGTTGCAGGGCGCGTACTCTATTGGAGAGCCGCTCGATCAGATTCAGATTCGTCTCGTCGAAGCGACTGAGGCTTTTCTCCTAATGAAAAGATCTGATATCCAATATATGCCGGAAGAAAAAGTCAAAATTCGGCATAGTTTTCGGACGCGTAGGGATACCTATATTGATGCGTTGTGGATTCTGTCGCTAAATATTCTGTTTGAATCGAGTGATGATCGCATCCGTGAGGTTATTGAAGCTACGGGTAACGCTGGGGTTGATGGGGTGTTTGATCGTGTTGCTTCCCGATTTGTTCCTGGTCGTGAGATATCGGATGAGGTGGTTTACGCTGCGCCGTATCGGCGGCTGTTGGCGGTGTTTGATGCCCCCGAAGAAGAACGTCCTAAACTCATGACTGCTTTCTTAAAAGTCTGGTATCAGCAGAATAAGAAAACTGACTGGTGGGGTGAAGCCGAACGGATCGAGTTTGGTTCCGTGTTGTATTCGGGGTATTGGTGTTTTGAAGCTGCCGCTGTTGTCAAATTGCTCGGAATCGATGATTCACTCTTCCGAGACAACGAGTACTACCCATCCGATCTTGCCCACCTCAAACAGGAGCATGTATAGATGTCTCGAGTATTGACAAACTTCCCCTCTTCGTTTGCTGAAGCTCAGCACGCGTTAGTTCCTCGGGTATATGGTGTCCAGCCTTTTTCGGTGAACTTTTTGGAGTTGTCTAACCTGAAAGCAGAAGCTGGAATCTCGGCTACTCAAAAAATTACTGAAGACATTCTTCTCGGTGTCTTAGTATCCACAGATCAAGGATTTGCGCGGGTCAGCCAAAACTCTCTTAACACCTGGGGAGTTTCACTCGATGAGGTGTTAGATCGTGCCACGTCGAATACACTCGGACGTGATTTAAACATTTCTCAAATGGGCTAGGGAACATTCCTTGTTCGCGATAACACGTATGGTGCCTCGGTATGGCTTCGTCCGGAACTTGCCGCTTCTTTGCCGCTACAAGGTGAACCGGTGGTGGTTGCGGCCACTGATACAGTCACGCTGGTAACCGGTTCACATTCGCTTCAGGGCTTGACAATCATTGCAACAGTGCTAGAGCAACTCCTGGTCAGCGGAGAGCCTGTCGAGTCGATAACACCTTTTGTGTGGGACAGCACAAAGTGGAACACTCTGCCGTGGCAAGTTGAAACGAGCGCGGAAGACACGCTCGATTCCGTGCAGCATAGATTTGCGGCGGGAATCTATGCTCGCCAGCAGAGTGCACTAGAAGATTTTTACCGGAAAACCGGACAGTCTGTCTTTGTTGCCTCGTATGAACTGGTGAGAGATCGCAACGGGAAGATGCTGGCTCTGGGAACACTCAACGAGGGCCATGATACGGTATTGCCCCTCGTGGATGAGGTTGTATTCGTTCGTGAAGGGCACCCGCCAGTTGGAGCGTCACGTGATCGCGTGCAGGCTTTAATTCCAGACCTTCTCGTTCCGGTTGGTTTATCTCCTGAACGTCTACGATCCAGCGGCTTTCCCCGCGAAGACCAGCTGCAACTACTATTTCAGTGATTCTTCGCGCTGTGCTTCACACACGCGTGTAGTGATATCCAGTCGCATAGGTGTTCGGCACCCATTATCAAACCCAATTGATAACATGGTCAACTAAGGCTTAATCAAACCCATTCGATACGCCCGTTTAAGAGCCCGTGTTCGATGACGGCGAGGAGCGCGAGCACAGTAAACGTCACAGCAGGCCCGTAGCTCACCTGGAATAAGCCAATCGTGCCGCGTTTGGGCGATGGGAACAATTCGTTGGATCCGAGGCCTGCTGGAGTTAGTCGAGTTTTGGGGGCGTTTCCGTTAGGCGCTGATCGTCGGACCTGATTGCGAGATAGAAGGCGTTCGATCCTCATCATTTAGGTTTTGTGAGAGATGTGGGGGAAGCTCGCCATTCAAAATGAAATCCTTGAGGATTTGAGTCGCGAACACTCTAGCTTTGAACTCAGGCAGAGAATGGCCTTCCGCTCGTTCGAAGTGAAAAATCACAGCTTGCGTGTTGATCGTATCAATGAGTCCTTGGAAACGGTTGAACTGATTCAAATTCTTCTCGGTGACACCAGCGTCAAGCATCTGACCCAGGATCCCCGGATCAACACCAAACGCGGTAACCAACCGCGTAATGCTCTCGGTCTTCGCGGTGTGCTGGTACTCAGTTATGTAATCGCTCAGCGACTTGCTGGGATCGAGCTTTACATCGTTCGTCGCGATGTCATGCAGGAGCATGTTCGCGAACTTCTGTTCCGCCTGCGAGAGGTGCGCGAACTGCGAATGAACGTCATTGAGCAGCGCTTGCAGTTCTGCCTCTGAAACATCGTTTGAGGTGAGTGCTTTCGAGTACTTCTCAAAACGACTGTTGAGATAGTCGTGGTCAATGCGGCCAGTATCGATCGTCGTGAGGTGGGCATCGATATCGTAGTAGCTCTCATCGTCGCCTCGACCGCCATTACCGCCGCCATCGACGAGTTCTCGGTAGCGCAAGGCAAGTACATGATAGGTGGGTTCATCAAGCGCCACCTCGATCGTTCGGGTATCATCGTCGAACTTATACATGCTGATTCCCCAGGTGAATCCTTGGACGCGTGCTGCTTCCAGAAAGTGATTGAGCAGTGAGAACTGTTTTGCAAACTCACCGCGCTCTGCCGGCTCAGTCAGATTCCGAGAGAAGTCTGGGAAGCCCGCATCACTGAACACTTTCGAAATCGCGGCGAACGTGTTGTTCATACCTTCAAGGTTCTCGTCGAGCTTTTCGACGAATAGACCAAGCGGCTGGTCGCCAGAGTATAGCTTGACGGCTGCCTCCACGTTGCGTTGCATCGTGGCTGGCTTCCGGTAGTACACGATGGTGCCGAACGGCTTCTCCGGGCCGAACAGGCGGTTTGTGCGGGAGAACGCTTGGATGATGCTCTCATATTGCAACACCTTGTCCAGGTACAGTGTGTTCACCCACTTGGAGTCGAATCCGGTGAGCATCTGATCGACAACGATGAGCAGGTCGACTTGTTCGTCAGGGGTCTTGAGGATGCGTTCATGTGGACGCTTATGCGCGAGCCGGTTTGCCACATCCTTTTTGTATGCCGCGTGGGTCTCCAGTCTGAATCTCTGGTCGTAGCGCGCGTTGTAGTCCGTAAGAAGTTCAGCGATGCCGTCCTCTTTCGCGATCTTTAACTCGCCCTCATCAGCGTGAGGATCGTACAGAGCCGCCACCTTCAGATTAGGGGCGTGCTCCTTGAACAAGCGGTAGTATTCAATTGCTTCGGGGATGGAACTTGTCGCGAAAATTGCGTGAAACTTTGACCCCCGACTCCGCTTTGCCCAATTATCTACGGTGTCTTGCACAACCGCAGCTTGGTGCTCGGCGCGCTGGTACTGGCTTGCCGGAACAATGTCTTCGATACCCTTGACGTACTTGTTGTTGTGATCTTTGTACCCGGCCGATGGGACGAGTTTCTTATCCGTGTAGTGTTCGAATATTTCTGCCTTCCCCGAATCTGGGTCGGCGTACACTTCTTCGACGGTCTCGGCGCCCGCCTTGCGTAAGGCTACCTCTTCGCGCAGTTTGTCGGGAGAGTACGTGTCTACGCGGATCGGGTCGAACCCAAGGACGTTCTTGTCACGGATACCGTCGGCAATCGAGTACCGGTGCAGTTCATCACCGAACACGGTGGCGGTAGTGCTGTCTTTCTTCTGATTCAGCTCCTGGATCGGTGTGCCAGTGAACCCGAAGAACAGTGCATGTGGGAATGTCTGCTTAATGACGAGCAGCATGTCTCCGAACGTTGTGCGGTGTGCTTCGTCAACAATGAATACGAGGCGCTTGTCGGCGATCATCTCGACGTCTGCGGCACGGATACCATGCTTGCCGTTCACCAAACTCATCTTCTGAATCGAGGTGACGATCAGCGTGTTTGCAGGGTCAGCGCTCCGCAGCTTCCCGACAAGCGCTTGGGTGTCCTCGGTTTCTTGCACGTCATCGGTCGCATCAGCAAAACCGCGGTACTGGGCGAGTGACTGTGTGCCGAGCTCAATGCGATCCATGAGGAATACGACCTTGTCGGCATCTTTCGAGTTAGCAATCAACTGAGCTGATTTGAAGCTGGTCATCGTCTTACCAGAGCCAGTCGTGTGCCAAATATATCCGCCGCGTTGGACTCCGCGTTCCCAGTCCGTTTTTGACACCCGATCTGAGATTCGCTCAGCCGCGAAAAGCTGATAGCTACGCATCACTTTCAATACGCCGTCCGAGTCATCGGCAACCGTGTAGAACCCGATGAGCTGGTGAGCCCGAGGAATCGACAGAAGCTGTTGCACAACGTCATGCCACTCGTTCACTGGCTCATTGTTGAAGTTCGCCCAATGGAAGAAATAATCCTTGTTGAACTCACCGTCCGGCCCAGGGTTCGCGAAGTACACCGACTCGTTCGGGGTCATACCAACGAAAATCTGTACGAGCGAAAACAGTCCCGTGTACACCCCCTGACCTGCATACCGTCGGATTTGATCAGTGGCTCGACCTACCGGTATCCCTTGGCCCTTGAGCTCCAGATGAAACAGCGGCATGCCGTTAATCAGCAGCAGGAGGTCGCCGCGGCGCTTGCCGTAAACGTCCTGTTTCGTGCTGAACTGAGGTTGCTGCGCAATCTGGTATCTGGACGACCCGCCGGCAATCTGCGCGCGGTCGTATATCCGAAGGCTCACCTCTTTGCCGAGGTGCTCAGGGTCGAGTGGGTTATCTCGCTTGATCGATACGGTCTTACCGTTGACCATTTGGTTCAGTTTCAGCGGTGTACGCAGCGCGCTGATCTGCTCAACAAGCTGCGCCATTTCGCTGTTGGTCAGCGGGACATTGTTCAGTCGGTCGCGGTCACGATTGTTGTCGAACAGGATTTGCGCCCAGTTATCGAGAAGATCCTGCTCTGTTGGGCGGTGCAACACTGTCGGATGCCACCCAACCGTTGACAGCTTTGCGATAACTGCCTCTTCAAACTCAGCTTCAGTGCTAAACGTCATTCGGGGATCCTCACACAAACATCTTCTGGAGTAGCGATTTCTTGATCTGGGTCAATTTCTCGCCTTTGTGCTCACGCATCGCAATCAGTTCATCGAGCCGCGAGAAGAAAGCGCCAATCTTTGCTTGCTCGGCGGGTTCGGGTTTGAGAACTTCAACGGCGTTGATAGCTGTTCGGGAGAGGCTGGGGAGGCCGGTCGACTCGTCATGCCGTTGCCAGTCCACTCGCTGAGCAGCTGCAAACACAAAGTCCAAGTTTACGTTTTCGTAAGGAACAGCGTGAAATAGAGTGTCTACCGTCCAAAACGGAGCCCGAAGTTTGAAAGGTTTGTCGATGGTTCCCTTTCGGCCAATGCCGATCGCATCATCTTTCCAAGACAGTGCAGCATCGACGTGCAACATTAAGCCACCAGTACCGTAAACGGGTATATCACCGGATCCCAGGTGTTTGTAGTCCAAGCCACTTCTGACGTCCACGATCTCACCTAGTGTAGCCTCTTCCCACGCCTCGTCAAACCCCGGGAATCGCACCTCGGGCGCATTGGTGCCAGCCTGAGGGAACATCTTGGTAAGCATGGCGTTCTTGAACTGCCGCAGCTTTTCGAGGTCGCGCCGCTGCAGGTCGATCCGCGAGTCGAGACGTTTGAAGAACGCACCGATCTTGGCTTGCTCGGCGGGGTTGGTGGGGCGAGACACCGGTGTGGCCTTGCACTGCTCAATAGTGTAATGGGCGATTGTGCCTACGTGCGAGATGCTTTCGAGGTGCTCTCTTAACGGTTGTGACCCGAAGAACGAAAAAAGGAATGAGCTGTCAAAGGTGCCTGATACTCGCAGCCAGATAAGGTCTGCATCCTTGAAGTAGAGGGGCTCATCGTCTGGCACAATGTAAGGGATCCCGACAGATCCTCCTCCTGTCACAAGTAGGTCACCCGGTGCGACTTTCCCTGATTTCACAGCGAGCGATTCATAAAGTTCCTGGGAGATGTATGCTTTCTCGTTCTCCTTATGGCGGTATGTCGAGATTACGTCGCTTGAACGAAAAAACGCTACCCCGCTTGCTTGCCAATCGTTTTTATGGACTCGGGAAGCCGAAGAGACCGCAATGTCTTCACCTAGGGTTTTCACTTCCCACTCACCCTCGAACCCCTCAAACCGCAATTCTGGGATTTTCGCGGCTGCGCCCATGTTATTCACCGCCCAACAACTCGTTTAGAGCAGTGAGCGCCTGCACATCGGTCTCCGAACCGGTGAGCTGACTCACGAGTGCTGAGAGACCCTTCTCGGTCTCCTTGATCTCTTGTTCAAGGTCAGCAAAGGTTGTCTCGTACTTCTTAGCGAGCGCGGTCACCTTGTCAGTCAATTCACGAATAACGCCATTAGGCAGGTCACCGATCTGCTGTACGAGCGGGGTTACCCATTTGGCGATGAGTAGACTGCGGACTTGTTCATCGGTCAAGTTCTCGATGGTCGTTTTCGTCTTTAGGTGCAGCGTGGCTTTGCCGTCTTTTACGATCTTCGCGAGCGTCGTCTTGGCCGTCAGCAATTTCTTGGCCTGGTAAGCGACAGCTTGCGGGCTGCCGTCCTCCCAGTCACCGTCCTTCCGCTCCTTCTTCGCGTCGTTGATGACAGCGTTTACGCCCCCAATGGCAAACGCATCAGTCTTCTCGTTCAGCATGATCGTCATATCGAGCTTGTCCTCTTCGCTGAGCGATTCAACAAGCTCGGTGAGCCCTGACTCAGAGGCAGCAAGATCGTCCTCCGCCTGCTCAAGCACAGCAGTCTCCTCATGCAGCAGCTCCCGCTGTACGAGGTCGAACGGCAAGATACGGCCCGCCCATCCGTCCTGTACTTCCGTATCGACCTTCTTTACCTTTTTCACTATCATTCGTGGGTCGACCTGGCGAATGGCTTTCTCGCCCTCGGTCTGCACCATTTCAAGGTCTTCCGAGATGATGCGCCATTGGTCATAGAGCAGCTGGTAGGCGGCGTATCTGTCTACGAGCGGCACGTCCGAGAGACGCGCGAACACGTCTTGAGCGAGCGCGTTCTCTTCGCCAGCCAAACGGGCATCTGCGCGGTTATTGACCAGACGATCGGTTAATGAATCACCGAACCCGGTGAATGCCTCGCTGAAGCCACGCACGAAGCTTACTGTGGCCGTATGGTGCGCAACAGCTTCTGCTTGGTCATCTGTCGAAAGTTGCGCGTACCCGTTGCTCTGTAACGTGAACAGGGTTTCACGGAGACCTGGAAGCGCTGCCCAGTAGTCTCCGAGTGCGTTGATTTCGTGCTCGGGGATACCACCGAACATGGACGCGTAAATGTCCCAGGTTTCGGCCGGGGCTGATGAATTCACGTAGCGTGGAATGTTCAGGTTGTAGCCGTTCTCACGGATCTCGTCACGCGACACGACACGGCTGTACTTGTCTACCGTCTTGCGTCCGATCACCGTGTCAACAATGCGTCGGATGTCTCGTGCGCGCAGCGCGTTGTCCTTACCGTTTTTCACGAAGCCTTTGGATGCATCAACGATCAGTATGTCGCTGCGCTCTCGCTTCTGCTTCAGCACCATGACGACCGTCGGGATACCGGTGCCGAAAAAGATGTTGGCGGGGAGCCCTATGACCGCATCGATGTGGTTGTTCTCGATGAGTGCTTGGCGAATCTTGCCCTCTTCGCCGCCGCGGAACAGCACTCCGTGTGGCAGGACGATGGTCATGATGCCGTCCGGGCGCAGATGGTAGAGCTCGTGCAGCAAGAAGGCATAGTCTGCCTTACTTTTCGGTGCGAGGCCGAAACGAGCAAACCGAGGGTCTGACTCTTTGCCATCCGGTTCCCAGTCGGCGCTGTACGGTGGGTTTGAGACGACTGCGTCCACGTACAGCGGGTCGTACGTGCCCACTTTGTCACTTTCGTCGAACCACGGCCAGTCGTCTTCGAGGGTGTCGGCGTTCCTGGCGAAGATGTTGTCGGGCTTCACTCCTCGCATCACCAGGTTCATGCGGGTGAGGTTGTAGGTGTTTTTCTTGAGTTCCTGGGCGTAGTAGACGATCTGGTCTTTGTCGCCCAAATGGCGTGAGATCGCCGTACCGATGTTGAGGAGTAACGAGCCGGAGCCGCTGGTCGGGTCGTAAATGCGGATCTCGTCCTGGTGCTTCAAGTGGTCGGCGACGATCTCGCTCATCACCTGGGACACTTCATGCGGGGTGTAGAACTCGCCAGCTTTTTTACCCGCGTTCGCCGCGAAGTTCTCAAGCAAGAACTCATAGACGAACCCGAGTACGTCGTAGCCCTGCTTCCCGTCCGTTGGGATGTCTTTGATCAGGAAAAGTAGGTCCCGAACAGCGCGGGTTTGAGTAGCATCACTGTCGCCCAAGTTCGACAGGCCACTCTGGAGCGTGTCGAGGATGCCGTTGAATACTTTTTTGTGGTTCGGCCCAATGAGTCGTGAGAACGCGGAAAGCGCGACACGCACATTGTCGATACTGAACGAGCGATTCTCCTCGCCTCGCTTTTTATCAGTGCTCGCATCGGAGATCCACGTCGAGTACAAATTGTCGTAACTAATAAAGTAGCCAATGCGATCTTGCAGGAATTCGACAGACTCCGCGTCGCCTTCCGTCAGGTACTCGCACAGCTGTTCATCAGTTGAACCCTGCTGCAGCATGAAACGGGTCTCCTGGTCGGAGAGGAACTTGTAGAATAGGAACCCGAAAATATAGTCTTTGTAATCGTTCGCTTCGATCTTCGATCGCATTTTGTTCGCGGACGCCCAAATCTTGGATGCCAATTGCTGCTTGTTCACTCCGCCGCCTAACTCACGGTACACTACTTGTTAAAGTGCGTCCGCAGGCATGGCCGACGCATAATATAGAGCTTACGCGGTCAAGCCCTGGGTGAATGGTGTACCGGTTGCGGGCATGGTGATTGATTAGCCGCAGTGGTCAGCGAATCCTCGGTCTACTAAACCCTTATCGCCAATACTGTTCGGTTACAAGGGCTTTTCAAAGTGCTGTCTAAACACTACACCCGTTGAAAGGGGGGACATCGCTGCGCCTTCTTCAGTGGGCTGGGGCCTACCAACCATTCACGGATCCGAACTCAGCACCCTCCAGGTATCAAGGAGCCTAACACTATTGAGGTAAGTTACAGGGTAAGAAGAGAAGATTGGGAAACAGTTGAATCCAGCAATGCAAAATCAGAGTGAACATCCGATGGGAGTTACCGCGGAGAAGATTGCCTTAGAAAGGCTAATGCAAGTGCTTTTCTCTTGCCTTCCTTCTGGTTCCTCCAGTATCGAACTGAACATAAGCATGCTGTCTTCGTTGAATGCTGCTGCTGTTCGCGTCTATCAAGAGGACGGGTCATATTTCTCTGTGCGGAATATTCGCGAAATTGTAGAAGAAACTAAAATTTTAAGGCACTCTATGTATAGAGAGCGGAGTGGGAGCTGGTTTAGTGCCCGTATTTCTGTTGATTCAAATGGTGCGCTGGATGCAAATTTCAACTTCGATGAGGAACCTCCCTGGAAGTTCCCTATTTCCCCCACGATGTATGCAGATGATCTAACTATGTTTCCCCGGGATGCTGATCACCGACCGCAATGGTTAAATGATAAAATCGCTGAAACTGAGTTTGCCTCCGAACCGTTTGCTTCTGACACATAAGTAAGATCTGTGTTGTTAAATGAGCGGTTGCTGTAACTTGTTATCAAAAGGCATCCTAGAGGAGGAATCAATCTTTCAGAGCACGTTTAGACACGAGCGGGAGATTAGAGCGGTGATGGCTACGACGGTGGCCGCCTCTTCGGCAACACGGATACAATGACGAGGCGGCATATATCGTAGCTATACTCGGGGAAACCAATCGCGGATCTGGGGACGTAACTTTTGAACTAGAGAACCATTGGGGAAGGTCACTAGAGCCGACTCGACAGTTGAAATTAAGGTCGATTTACAACCGTATTACCCCCAGTATCACTGCACCTGAGACACTCAGCCTAAGCCATCAAGTAAACGGAGGAAAGTCGTTAAATGCTAAATGCTAAATGCTAAATGCTAAAGCCTCACTTGACAAAACGAGTTCTCCACGAGGGTTTTTTACGGAGAAAATAGCTCTACACGAAACAGCAAAAGCTATCCACGAGCTTATCCCTGAAGGATTTCTTCGCGCCCAGCTTGATGTGCGGATTGTAAACCCTATATCTAATTCGGACTTAAAATTATTTCGCCACGACGAGTCATTTATGTGGCTGGATGAATTTAGCTCTGTTATCTCTTGTAGCGAAGCACTTCGTCAAGTGATGTACAAAGAGGAAGCTGGAACATGGTTCAGCGCAACAATCGTTGTCTCAATTGAAGGTAATATTGATGCTTCCTATAATTACGACACAGAACCGGAGTGGGACTTTCCAATCTCCGCTGAATGCTATCTAACAGACCAAGAAGCCTTTCCGAGAGACGACGGACAAATTCCTGAGTGGCTAAAAACCCGACTAGCAGAAGGAATGACGATTCGAGAAAAGAACAGCCTAGAATAAGAAAAACTAAGAAAAGTTTGTGCCAATAATTCACAGCAGTCAGCTGGGTCTAACCTCCCGTTCATAACGCATCCAGGCCTATCGGATTAGGCCTGACAGACTGAAAAGGAATTTATCAATGCAGGATGGCGATGAGCAATCCTCAGGATTTTATGGAGAGCAGCTTCTTCGCGAAAGAATAGCTAATGTACTACTACACAAATTACCTGAAAGTTCAGTATCGGTTGAGCTTACGGTGTGCTTCGCGGGCCCTGCGTCACTTGCCTACGCAGATGTTCTTCTCGTAGACGGGGGAAAGACTTCAATACGGGGAATAAGCGATGTAGTTCAAGAGCTTCGTGAACTTCGAAATCTTATGTACCGCACAGGTAAAGGAACTTGGTTTAGTTCAAAAATTTTTGTTAGCTCTACCAGGTCAATAGACGCTACCTATGACTATACAAATGAGCCAGAATGGGATGCTCCCATCTCCGCAGAATGCTATGTTCAGGATTTAGAAAGGTTCCCCCGAGATGAAAACAATCGTCCGCTCTGGCTGCGAGAAAAGATCGGCTAAGGTATATACCCAATTTGTGAGAAGGCATTTTTCAATGACGAAAGTAGCTTCACTCGCACATATTCGATAAAGGCACTACGCGAAATTATGGCGACCATATTTTATGTTGGAGATCAACGCCCAGCACAAGGAACCACCACGACGATAAACATCCCGTCTAGCGCAGTATGTCGGCAATGCTCTCGCAACTAAAAGCCAGGACCTTATCCCGGCGGTTACGGCCCAAGCAGGATTTTAGTTCAGATATTTGAAGTTGGATACAGATTTGCCGTAAGCGAATGGCAACGAGAGGTTTATTAGAATGTCAAATAATAGTTCAAGTCCCGCTGGGCTTTTAGGTGAACGTTCCAGCTTAGAAAAAGTAGCTCAGCTGCTTCAACACCTCCTGCCTGATGGCGCTGTCGGGATTGAGGTATCAATTAGGTCTGTTGCGCCATATTCCCAGTCAACTCTTCGGGGATATAAACAAGACGGTTCTTTCCTGTCGCTCAGAGGCAATCTTGCAATTGATGATGCATTAGATGAGCTCCGGGCAGTAATGTACAAAGATGGATCTGGAACTTGGTTTAGCGCGAAAATTTCAGTTACATCTAGTGGCGCTTTAGACGCCTCCTACAATTACGATGACGAACCAGAATGGTCGCGTCCCATTGAAGCAGCCTGGTATCTCGTCGATCAAGAACGTTTTCCCAGAGATGAAGACAAAATTCCAGCATGGTTGAGCCAGAAGCTCGCGGAGGGACTTACCTAAAAGACCACTAGTACGGAGCACCGTATTCAGGAACAGGGGACAGACAATGGCAACAGGATTCGAAGATGAGAAAATCAGTTCTGAATTAGCATCGCGCCTGTTATTTTCCGGCTACATAATTTTTCGACAAAAGAATCTTGGGATATTCAATAACCTCAACAAAGGCATGCTCGAATCCTTGGGGCAGTCTGCAGCTGACATCAGTGGAACATTTTTTGCAGGCTCTGTCAAATTTTTGACCGAGCTAGGGAGCTACCTCCCCGTCGTTAGTAGCTACTCTCTGAAAGAAAATAGGATAGAGCTTAGACTCGACGGCAGCACAAGGGTAACTGTTCAGTTCACTTTTGCACTCAACGAAATAACAGTTTCCTCCGATGACGGAGATACGAAGCGAGAGGAACTCGTCGGAAAATTTCCCCAAGGACGTTTCTTAGAATCTGCGGTACTCTATCTGATCGGCGAAGAACTTTTTGGTCATGGGTGGAACGAGAAACTCGCCAGACTACAGACATTGAAAGTACTTCCCAATAGGTTGAACCCAGATGAATATGTCGTTCAGCCGCCTCCCGACTATAAAGTCTCTTGGCCACAGTTCCTCAACTTATCCAATGCTCGGCACATGGCGATCGCGCTCAGTTACACGCCAGCAGAACTCCTCAAAGCTGTAAATGAGCACGTACTATCCGAAAATGAGGCCGGGTATCTTCGCATAAAAGACCATGCTCCCCATGACGGTGGCGTACCGTACCCGCTGACGCCTGAAGAGCGGAAAGAAAGGATTGTGGGGTGCTTGATAGGAGGGGCTATCGGCGATGCCCTCGGTTATCCGGTTGAGTTTCTTTCCGCTGAGAAAATTTTCTCGTCCAACCCCAACGGTCTGCGACGATTCGTTCCATCTCTTGATGCTAACCCCGGAGTCATCAGCGATGACACACAGATGACGCTATTTACAGCGGATGCTCTTCTAACATGGCTGAAGACGTCCCCCTCGAATCCCCGTCGAAGAAGTCTTCAGGACTTGCTTGTTCATTCATACCTAGATTGGTACACAACTCAGGAATCATTTTTTGGTGAGGCGTCATTGGGTGTTGTCGGGAGTGCCTTGCTCAACGAACGATGGCTTTTTGCTCGTCGTGCTCCGGGGTTAACCGTGATGGCTGCTCTGGAAAGAGCAAAGGATTCTGCGGATCACTACCTTCCTTTTGAGGAAGCTCAAAACAGTAGCAAAGGCTGTGGCTCTGTTATGAGGAGCTCTCCGTTCGGCCTGATGTATGACTGGGGATTGGACCAAATTTATTCCGAAGCCGTTAAAGCTTCAAAAATTACACACGGACATAACACCGCTGGAGTATCAGCAGGCGCACTTGCTCTAATCATCCGATTCGTACTTGAAGGAGGCGGACTTGAAGAAAGTGTTTTTGCAACACTTGACTTCATAGAGGGACACAATGATGGTGACCAGGGTGCAACGTATGATTCGCTTCTTAATGCTGTGCTTATGTCACGCTCGGCCCCAGGGAATCACCAAGAGATCGAAAGAATTGGTGCGGGATGGGTCGCTGAAGAAGCTCTATCCATAGCTGTCTATGCGGCACTCTCATACCCGGGTAAAGACGATATAATTTCGGCCTTGTCTTTAGCCGTTTCACACTCCGGAGACAGCGATTCAACCGGAGCAATCTGCGGAAATATTCTAGGTGCCCTTCACGGGATAGAGAATTTTCCTCAGAGTCTTGTAACTCAAGTTGAAGGACGAGAAACCCTATCTAGGGTTGGTACTCGTCTTGCCCAGGAGATCGAAAAAACGAGAGAGAATCGATTTGCTTGAATCAGTCATAAGCTGCTGCATCTACTCAGTAGGTGCTTACCGCGCTCACTAGAGTTCCACCTTTGACGCGAGCCCTTGCGTGAGACTCTGCGAGTTACTTCGGCCGTGGGTGAAGAGGTCGTACCTGTTGGGGTATGACGGTTTCGATGCGTGTGATGAGTGCTGGGCATGGCTACAACTACCTCCTCAAAACAGTTGTCGCCGGTGATGGGTATCGCGACCTCACCACGCCACTCACGAAGTACTACTCCGAAAAAGGAACCCCGCCCGGATTCTGGCTGGGCAGCGGCCTGCCCGGAGTCTCCGACGGTCTCATTGTTGAAGACGATACAGTGACCGAGCAGCAGTTGAACTTGCTGTTGGGGTATGGTCTGGATCCGACTTTTGGACGAGCGTTGGGCCGGCCGTTTGGGAATTTCAAAACGGTTGAGGAACGAGTCAACGCACGCGTCGCGAAGCTTCCCCAGACACTCGCACCCGGGGAGCGTGAAGCGAGTATTGAGCTCATTAGCGCAGAGGAGAAGGAGCGGCAGCAACGTCGTCCGGTCGCTGGCTACGATTTTACGTTTTCGGTTCCCAAGAGTGTCTCGGTGTTGTGGGCGATTTCAGATGCGGGAACGCAGGCTCGTATTGCTGATGCTCATCATGCGGCGGTGAAGAACGTGCTGGGTTTTATGGAGCGTGATGTGCTGGTCACGCGGGTGGGGTTTAACGGGCGTAACGGAGCGGTCGCGCAGGTTGACACGAGAGGGCTACTTGCGGCGGCGTTTGATCATTTTGATTCCCGGAGCGCAGACCCACAACTTCACACGCATGTTGTCGTGTCGAATAAGGTGCAGGGGTTAGATGGGAAGTGGCGTGCTCCTGATGGGCGGCCTCTGTTTTTAGCGACGGTGGCGTTATCGGAGATGTATAACGCGATTCTCTCGGACCACCTGAGAGCCACTCTGGGTCTCGGGTGGGAAGCCCGTGAACGCGGGGCCGGCCGCTCCCACGCATGGGAATTGGCAGGGATCCCGGAGAAGTTGATTCAGCATTTTTCGACTCGTGGCCACGATATCGAGGAAGAAACGAACAAGCTCATCGCGGAACACAGTGTGAAGTATGGTGTGAGGCCGTCGCCTGCGACAATTCTGAAACTTCGACAGCAAGCGACGCTGTCTACTCGCCCGGAAAAAGTGGTGCGGTCCTTAGCCGAGCTGACCGAGATCTGGAGTAACCGGGGAAGCGCCATCCTCGGCACAGACGCGACCCAATGGGCGACAACGCTTCTCACCCACACTACGGATGCAGAAGTGCTGCTGCGGGCCGATGATATTCCGGTGGACGCTGTTGCGGCGTTGGGGGCGGACGTGGTGGCGCGCGTGGGGATGAAGCGGTCAAGTTGGCGGCGATGGAATCTGCACGCCGAAGCAGCACGGCAGAGTATGCCGTGGCGGTTCGCCTCAGCCCAGGACCGCATTGCCGTTATCGGGTTGATCACTGATGCTGCTGAGCAGGCTTCGGTGCGCCTCACCCCACACGAAGTAGCGACTACTCCGGCGGTGTTTACTCTGCCGGATGGCAGTAGTTCTTTTCGGTCGCGTTCACAGATTGTGTATAGCTCCGAGGCTGTGCTCGAGGCAGAAACCTATTTGTTGGAGCTCTCACACAGACGGAACGCGCCTGTACTGTCTGTGGACCGGGTCGATGAGGCGGTGCAACGTCCAGACCGGGCAGGGCTGGTGTTAGGCGCTGATCAGCGCCGGGTGCTGCGTCATATTGCAGCGTCCGGTCGTGTCATTGATGTGTTGGTCGGTCCCGCCGGCACGGGGAAAACCACCACGCTTGGGAAGCTGCGACAGATCTGGGAAGAAACATATGGCCAAGGCACTGTTGTGGGGCTTGCGCCATCGTCTGGGGCGGCAGAAGTTCTCGCGGAGGATATGAATATCCTGACGGAAAACACCGCAAAGTGGTTGCATGAATTTGCCCAACGAGACACGCGCCGGGCAGAACTCCACGAGCATGTTACCCGGCTGAACGAACTTATCCAGGATGATCGCCGGACACAGTTCCGTCCCGACCCACGAACTTCCACCCGGAGGGAACAAGACACGTATCGGGAGAGCACTGCAGCACGGCGTCAGGAAATGGGACGACTCCGACAGGAGGTGACCTCTCTGCGGCAGGAGGTGGAGATGTGGACGTTGTCACAGAACTTGTTGTTGATTGTGGATGAGGCCAGTTTAAGTGGAACGTTTGCGTTGCGGAAATTAGCTGAACATGTGGCTGAGGTGGGGGCAAAGATGCTGCTGGTGGGGGACTGGGCGCAGCTCACGTCAATTGACAGCGGCGGGGCGTTTGGTTTGCTGGTGCGGGACCGTGATGATGCGCCGCAACTTACCAGTGTGCACCGGTTCGTCAACGACTGGGAGAAGACAGCGTCCCTGGCGCTGCGACTGGGTGATGTTTCTGTGTTGCAGACGTATCTGGATCAGGGGCGTATCCGGGACGGAGACCATGTCAGCATCTTGGATGGGGCGTATGAACAGTGGCGGCAGGATATGACGGTGGGGCTTCGCTCGTTGTTGGTCGCGGAGACCACTCAGATGGTCACGCAGTTGAATCAGCGTGCACGGCTTGATCGTGTTCAGGCAGGGCAGGTGGACGTGTCTGGTGTGACGCTGCGTGATGGGTCTCTGGCGGGGCGAGGGGACCTGATCGTGACACGAAAAAACATGCGTCGGTTGAGCGTGGGAATGCGCTGGGTAAAAAATGGTGACCTGTGGCAGGTTGTTGATCGGCACGCAGATGGGTCGCTTACCGTGCGCCGGGCGGATAGCCGAGTCACGCAACAGATCATTCTGCCAGCACCGTATGTGCAGGACGAAGTTGATCTGGCCTATGCGACCACGATTCACCGTGCCCAAGGTCTCACCGTTGATACTGCCCATGCGGTAGTTCAATCATCGTCGATGACTCGTGAAGCGTTCTATGTGGCGATGACCCGCGGGCGACGATCCAACACAGCTTGGGTGATGCTCGATGAGCATCAGTTGGAAGATCACCAAGTGTTAGGAGAACCGGTGACGTCCCTGATGGTGTTGTCGGGGATTGTGAATCATGTGGGATCGGAAATGTCAGCGCACGAGAAAATAGATGCTGAGCGCGGCACCTGGGAGAATATTACGCAGTTGGCGGCGGAATATGAAACCATCGCGCAAGCCGCGCAGCACGACCGGTGGGTCGCGCTACTTGAAGACACGGAGCTGAACGCTTTGCAACTCGATGACATTCTCGCGAGTGATACATTCGGGCCGCTTATTGTGGAGTTACGTCGCGCTGAAGCGAACGGGTTCGACCTGTCGAAGGTAGTGCGCTCCTGCGTGGGTGATGCGGTATTTCAGGGGGTGGATGATCTGTCGAGTGTGCTACGCTGGCGCATTCAGCAACGCACCACCCACCCACAGGGCAGTTCACGCCCGATATCAGCACCGCGACTGATCGCAGGACTGATCCCCGAAGCACAAGGCCCTATGACAGAGGAAATGCGCCTCGCCTTGGACGAGCGTCGCGTGTTGATTGAGCACCGTGCGAGAACCCTCGCGGAAACTGCCGTCACTGACAAAGCTCCCTGGATTGGTGAACTGGGCGTGTTCCCTGATGTGCCGGCGAAACGTGAAGCCTGGTTCCGGTTCGCCTCAGTCATCGCCGCGTTCCGAGACAGGTACGACATCAGTGCGACAGTTGCACTGGGTGATCCTGAAACGGGGGATTCAGTGATGCGGGTGGATCGACAACGCGCAGAAGCAGCCCTGCAGAAAGCACAGCGCCTAATATCAGTATCCACTTCTGAGACGTGGGCGCCGAGTACGCCGGACATGACCCAGCGTGGCCCCGACTTCCGGTAATTCACCGCCGGTAGTTGTGAGCGAAACAAGCCATCGCCCTGCGACAGAATCTCATTACAACAGCCCGGCTGACCTCTGACCGATCAGTAAGTCCTGCCCAGCCGTGTGAAATTGCCTGGTAGACACAGTACGGCGTATCTGCGCCCTGTCACCATAGAACAGTAAGCATCATCTCCGTTGCATGGTGCTCTGCCCGGGAGCCATGCAAAGGGTGGCTCTCTCAGTGCGGACGAGTCTCTGATGCGCGTGAATTGGGGGTTACGGTGGGTGTTTTTATTTTCTATAGTTACAATAGTTTCCGACGATCAGACCTACGGTGTCGGGCTGATTACTGCGAGGAGTATGTTGTTATGAGGTTTGGTATGTTGTTTGCGGGTGCGTGGAGTGTCAGCGCATGGATGTATGCGGTGATGCAGAAGTGGATGCCCTCCAACCGTATTTTGCGTCTGGCACGGCAGCGTACAGCACTGAAATGGGGTCTCCTCGTCTCGCTGGCCGGTGCCTTGGTCTATACCGCGTTATATGGCGTCGCTATTACGGGGGCGCAGAACGGTGTAGAAATCTTGTATGTACCGGCGCTGTTGTTCTTTATTAGCGGCGTCAAGTTCGTCGTCTTCGGACCCATCAGCTTAGTGCTTCTCCTGCGCCGCCGAGCAGATGAAAACCGACTGGTCACGGACTTTCTGGCACAGCAAACTTCTGAGAGTCGTGCGAAGGGACAGTCCGTGCAAGAAACAACGAGGCCGGACAGACACGCGCTTCTGGAATCCATTCGGGCATAGCAAAGCGGTGTTGTCACCAGCGCAATAAGCTCCGGTAACAACACCGCTCATAAGCGTTCAGAACCTCAGATGAGCGAGGCTATTCTGACTAGAGGATTGTGTGCTCCGTCGTGTAGGGGTTCGCGTCTGCGTCTGTTCTGCCGTGCTTCGGGGGAGTACGGCGACGGGTGTTGTGATCGGTGTTTTTCCGGCGACGCCAGAGCGTGAAGGCTACTCCGCCGGTCAAAAGCATTAGCGCGGCGAATCCGAGGGACAGAATGCTCGGTGCACCGGTCTGGGCTAAGCCTGCCGCCGTCACCCGTGTCGTTTCCCCGTCCGCACCACAGTCACCGCGATGGATAACACCCCCGTGTTCATCGAGGAGCGTTTCAACCCAGAAGAATGTCCCTGTCGTGTCAAATACCACTGCGGGGGAACGGAACTCCCCGGCCTGTGGGACGGGCACCGGATTCTGGCGAGTGTCGAATACTCGATTGGACACATCACACACCGGGCGAGACCCGGTTTGTGCGTAGGCTTCAAACGCCAGGTGCGCACCCGAGGGCACAGGACCAGTGACGATTGCCACATCATGTGCCGGGGAACCTAGCGTGACGGTATCGACGGCTTTCGTGACGACTACCGGAACCTGAGGCGCCGTGATGCGAGTAGTTTCGCCCGGGGCCCCGCACACTCCTGCCGTGAGGATGCTCCCGTCCTGGTGGTAGAGGGTCTCCACCCAGTACACATTCCCTGCCTGATTCGTTGTCGTCGTACCTGAGCGGTAAACTCCGGCCTGGGTGACCGGGATTTTCGTGCTGACAAAAAACGGTTGAGCCTCACACGATGCGGGCTCACCGTCAGGAACAGGGCCGTAGGCGCGAAACATCAGATATGCGCCTGTCGGGATGGTCGTTCCCTGCACGAGCGCGGTATCCTCAACGGCCTCACCCACCCTTGCCGTAGGAGTTGCTTGCGTGATGACAGTTACCGGGACAGTGGGGCCGGGGACGTAGAAACGTTCAAGAATATCGGCCGGTGATGACCGAAACGGGAGCACACGATCATCGCCCAGGAAGGAAGAAACAACGACGTAGTAGCCGGGTTCTGTGGGAACGATTTTCTCCGCGTTCGTGTAGCCAATCCGATACACACCATTTCGGGCGGGAGTCGTTATCGAGGTCAGTACCGGGGCGGTGTCCAGTGCGAGGTCATCTGTCAGGTCGCTTTCGTGGAGAAACGGTCCATACACGGTGTGGGTGATCTCATCATGGTCAGCACCCCAGAAGCCGTCGCCCGCAAACTCACCGTGGTCGGGTTGCAGCCCGGAGACGGTAATCGTGTCAAATGCCCTGCCTCCAGCGTGGACGTTGAATTCACGTACTTCACTGGTGAGGTTCATCGTGTGGCGTACTGATGTGGATTCCAACGCGATACCGTAATCGTCTGCCCAATCCGCGGCAATATAGTCCCGAACCTGTGGGTCTTGCGTTGCGATACGCATTGTCCACACCCACGTCACAAACCCCGTACTGGGCAACACGACTGGCGGTGACACGTAGGTGCCCGGGCCGGTCGCGGTCACTCGCACCGTCTCAATCGGGGTAGCCTCCGCGAGAACGTTTGCGGCACGCTGGGGTGGAAGAGTCCCGGGGACCTGATACGCTGTGCCTTCAAAAATGACAGGGATCGGCTGTCCGTCGCGCTTCAGCCAGACACCGTTAGCGGACGAGACCGTGAGTGTGTCTGTGGTGGCTTCACCGGGGACTGCGAGGCGCTGATTCACCGATGATACTGCGACGGGTTGAAACCGGGCCACCGTAGTTTCCGGGACTAGTGCGAAACGGTCAGCGAACGACTCAATCAGATACTTGCTATAGATTCCTTGGTCTGGTTTGTTGATCTCCCAGACCCAGGTATAAAACCCGGACGTTGACGCCTTTAGCGATCCGGGAGAAGCATACGTTCGTGCTCCCGTGAGGACAACTTCTTCTGTTCCCACTACCGGGGCATCCGCCGGCGGTGCGGTGTTTTCTGTTGGTTGTTCGTCAAATGGGCCATACAAGGTTCCGACGGCGGTGAGCGGGATACGGTTTCCATTGAGGATAGTCCATGTGCCGGCGGTGACTGAAACATCTAAATTGTCGGCGAAGGTGTCGCCGACCTGAATGAACCGCGAGGCTACCTGTGTGGTGATGACTGGTTGAAAATCAAGATCAATCATCGGCGATGATGCTGACGCACTCAGCGGGGTATTCGCCCCTCCGCCGAGGAGGCGCTGCTGCCCGGGGGTGGCGTAGAGGTTGATTTTCGCACCCAAACCAGTCCCAGGTGAGGATGCTGAGGCACTGATCTGATACTGGGGAGCACCATCTGCGGGGGTGCCCGTGATCGGGTACGTTCCGGGTGTCAGTTTCTGTGTCCGGCTACCGTTCGCAAAGACTGCGTTGGTGAGCGACACGTCCGCTTCTAAGGTGTCAGGGGTGGCGCTGAGGGTGAGCTGTCCGGCGTATTGTGTGGTCATGCTGATGCTGGCGTTCATCGACGGGTCAACTGCGTGGTGGGTGGCGGCAGTGGCGCGCATTAGGCCAAGGTTGTGCAGGACCGCGGCGTGATGCTGTGCGGGGATAGCTAACAGCATGTAGGCGTCTCCGCCACGGGAAGCGGCCGTTTCTGGGTCTGCGACTGACCAGGTAAACATCTGTACTGCTGCCGTTATTTCTGGGTCTGTGGATTGCCCCCAGCGAGAGAGAACATAGTTCAGCATCGCCAAATCGGTGGGGTTCACTGATCCTCCGGGGTGTCTGTCCAGCGTGTTGACTGTGACGGGGGCGGAGGTGAATTTCAGGGGTGGGTCTGCGGCGAGGTCCATGCAGTAGACCTGTGAACCATCGGCTTCAGCGATGAACGCTCCCACAAACAGTGGGCCACCTCCATGGAAGCCGGGGCCCAGCGCCGACGCTTGAGCCGGTGGAACGGTTGTGATCCCTGTCCCAAGAACGACTGTGAGGGCAAGGAGTAGGGCGACAAGAATTTTTTGGTAGAGGGGTTGTGGCGAGGGGGTGTAATCGTGGGGTTTCAAACGGATAGCCTCGGAAGAGGAATCGGGTAGCTGCATGTTTCTCTTTCTTCTACCAGCACTCAGAAGTCTGGGTGCTGTGAGTCAGGACGGCCTCAAGACGGTCTTGAGATGTCTCAACTGAAGAGGTGCGTATGCCGTCCCCAAACAAATGCCTTCAGAGGCGCAGTGCACAGCAAACAGTGTGCGGTACAGGTTAGGTGACCCCGGCATATTAGAGAGTCGCATTCCCTCGGTTTCTGATTTTAGACGTTCGCGAGGCTCAAAACGGTGAGCTGTCGAAGTGTTATTCTGAGCTGATGAATCCTCTGCGTACCTCTGCTGCCAGAAAGCTGTATTTCGTTGCTGGAGGTCTTGGCTTATTCGTAGCAGCAGTCGCTCTTGAACTCCCGAGGCCTTCTACGCTCTCGACAGATATGCGACTCGACAAAGAAGATGGAGCAATTAGAATCGGCGCACGATACAGTGCGAAACCACTAACTGCTGACCAACTAGCAACCGTATGGCTAGACCCCTACCAAGAGTGCCCTTACTCGTATTTATCATTGGGGTTACAGCCCGATAAAAATATGACTTTTAGCTTTATGGTGAAGATCTCTGCGTTGAACGTAGGCTCCATTTTGGGAAAAGAGCTGAGCAACCCTCTATGTCAGGCTGTGTGTGAGTCACTCTCTTACCAAAACGGCAGAGGAA
>JBBAQX010000041.1:0-43470 GCA_040400085.1 Lysinibacter sp.
TGTCGTTGGCGTTCGTCGCGTTCGTGGAGTTCTCGGAGTGTTTGGTTTGTGTCTTGTCGTGGTGGGATTGTCATGGGGTTCTTTCTGTAGTCGGCTGCGAGCGCGAGGGCTTGTTTGGTGTTGGTCTGAGTGCTGTGGGTGTCAGAGTGTCCAGCATGTGTACGAGAGCGTGGAGTGCGTTGAGTGTGGAGCTGATCTCATGCTTCCCCCGTGCCGTGTTGATGCGGGCGTGTACTCGTAAGTCGCTCTCGAGTACGACTAGGCCACGTTTCAACTCTGCTATCGACTGGAAGAGAAGACGCTGAGACTCAAGTGTCTGGTCCTGCTGGTGCCTGCAATTACCCATGAGATGATTCCTTTCCGCGAAGAGCAGCAAGCCCGTCCAACAGCGAGCCCTCATCAATCACCCGAGAATCGTCTATCCAACGTCTGAAACCGTCAGCAGTACGCACCACCTCGGCAACCTCGTTTAGCGTCTGTGCACGTACTTGCTCGGCAACCACCCGAACAGCATCCGCTAACCCCTCGTCAAAGCCACATGCAGAATTCCAAGCCTCCTCAGCAGCACGCACAAGACCCTCCTGCCAAGCCGTGAGCTCAATCCCGCACGAACGGACGAGCTGCTCAACTTCTGGCGGTAATCCCGATTCACCCGCCGGTGGACGATAGGCACTTTTCCCCGTCTTTCCGCAGGAGCTACAAGCAGGGTCACGGCAAAAACCAACAAAGCTTGCCGCCTCCTCTCGGACGAGCGCATCATTAATCGCCTTATCCCGACGTTCAAAGGCTCGCTTACAAGTTCGCCAATAGGCCATCAACGTGAAATTGCGAAGCTCCCGCGAGCGTAAGTAGCAATTTACGTATCCGGAGATATCGCCCGCTTTTTGAAGTTCCTCGCCAATCTTTGCGAACATGATTCCTGTTCGGATCCGCCGTGCATATCTGGCCTTCATGATTTGTCCTTTCGGTAGGGGTTCGCGTCAGCAATATAGGCGTCAACGGAATGGGTCATGACTCCAAAGCTCACAGCATGACGAACTCCGCGCTCCCATACCTCGGCTAACGCCTGCTCCCGCGCCTGCCGAACTATGAGCCCCGCTGCCAGCCTCCACGCCTCCCCACCATCATTCGATGCGTCGTCAGCGTCAAGAGACGCCTTGCTCACCGCTTGATCGCCGTCCTCCGTGGCTGCGATTTGCCAAAAGATGCCTTCGTCATCGATATCGGTAATCTCTACCAGGGCAGTGAAAACGGTCATCGGCTCACCCTTGTACCCTGCACTCGCCCCGTGCCAGTCGAAGGCATTACCTACCGAGCAATTTTCTTTGGCATGCCCGATGCAAAGAATTTCGCAATCTGGCCCGAATTCACTGTCAAAGGTTATTTTTAGGTCGTGATCAGTCATTGCTCTTGTCCTCTCCTTCCAATGCCCGCTTTGTGGGGCACGGGTATGCCTTGGGGCCGCGATCATCAGAGCATGTAAGACATTCTCCGTCGCTGTCCGGGTGCAGCTTCTTGCCCAGTGCGAGCTTTGCTAGAGCCTCATCACGCTCCGCGAGGAGGCTTTCAATTGCATCAGCACATTTAGAAAGAGCGGATGCCACGGGGTCCATCCCTGAAATGCCGCGACGGTTCCTCTCCCAATACCGTGCCATCTCCGCCACTTTGCTCTCGTCACTCATCTCAGCCCCTCCTCGTGCCAATAAAATCGCTACCGCTGCCCCTAAATACCGCTCCGCAATCACACCGCTTACCTGACCCGGCTAAGCTCCACAACCTCGCCTCAGATACGCAGTCACAAAACGGGCACCGGATAGATGCCGTCGAGCGCCCAGCGGCGGCACGATTGACACCCACTGTTTCGCATAAACGGCTCTCGTCACTCATCCGTTTCCCCTCCCTGTCCCAGCAAAGCTTCAGCAGCGGCTTCACACAGGAGCGCCACAGTCTCGGTCACATTGCTCCCCGAAAAAGCTTCCCCACGCATCGCTTGGCTTCGAATGCTCCTCGCTGCTGCACGGTAATAATCCGCGTCAGCCACATCCCGCTGAACCCCAGCCGGTCCGTAAGGCACGCTCGGGACTGTAACCGGAATTGATCTCTTGTCACTCATAGCCCTAACCCCACTTTCAATTCATCCGCCGTGACACCAAGCGCGTCCAGGCCCTCCATGATGTCGGCGTGCGACTCGCGCGCGATAAAAAGAATGTTCGCTATGCGCCGCTGCTCGACAAGGGCAAGGGTCGCGTGGAGCAGCGCGATTGCCGCGATGTGCATGGCTCTACCGTCATCAAGCCCTGGGTTTTGGTCCGCGCTGTATTCCAGCCACGACACCGCCTCGGCTACGTGGTCGATTCTTTCCGTGCTCATTTCCTGACTCCTGTCCATCGATTCCCCAACGGCCACACCAGAGGACTAGATGGCCCATTCTCGTACGTGACATCCACTATGAGAATGTCCTTCTCCAGGCACTCGTAAAAAACCGCTTTCTTCACCACGCGACCATCTGGGGCAATTGCTCCCGGCCTTATTTCGAGCGGGTTCAGGATCATTAGCTGACCTGCCTGCCTCGTTCCCTCACTCATGATTTGCCTTTCCTAAAATTTGGTTGATTGAACCGCGCCCTGCTGATTCCCTCGATATCCTCCGCCGTGAGGGTCCCTGCGGTGCCGATTCTTTCCAGCGCGACGGCCAGATTCAAGACTCGCTGAGAGCTCTCTTGAGTGATGACGGTCACCATCCCGACCTTGCGCATGAAAACCTGCTCAGCGCCAAGCATCTGCGCCGCCACCGACATAAAAAGAGGACCTGGACTCGCGCTCATATCTTTACCTCTCCCAGGTCGAGCGGCTGGCACCCGATCAGCGCCAACCGCTCATCTGCCGTATGCCCGAGAGCCGCAGCAGCTTTTGAGCACGCCGGACACAGCGGCCCGTGTGGCTGCCCACAGTCGAAGCACCTCATGCTGCTTTCCTCTCTACATGCTCAATTAGCTGTCTACCAATAAACTCCGTAAAGGCCGGAGGTACGGCTTCACTGAGCTCTCTAAGGTTCGTCCAGTCCATGCCCATTGCCTTCTGCTGTACCGGTAGCGGGATGCGCCACACACCCACCTCGACCGTAGAGCGCAGATTAGTGCGCTTGCTGGACGGCTTGAATCGCGGAGTCTGCCACGAATGATCGCAAGGCACTGGCATGAGCGGTATATTCGATTCAAAAAGTCGATGCCTTCGAACGTCTAGCCCAAAAGACGAGCCGCATAGCTGTATTGGGTTTTCCAAAGGCGACCCCGGAACGTTCTCGATCACGTACGGCTTGCCAAGGCTTCGCAACGCTTCCTGCGTCTGTGGCAGAAAATTTAGGTATTTGTCACTCCACCCGGTCGTATCAGAATTCCGGTAAACCGTAAATGGTTGGCAGGGCGGGGAAGCATGGACCGCATCAAATTCGTGCCCGTGCTTGGCCAGAAATTCGAGTGCGTCCGCCTGGTGAAATTCAAACGGGTAGCGCGGCTGCGGTTCTTTATCAACTCCGACGACCTTGAACCCGGCACGGTGATATCCCATCCCCGCGCCGCCAGCGCAGCAGAACAGATCCAGGAGCCAAGGCCTCTCACTCACGGCTCGCTCACCTCCGCTTGAAGGCGTGCATACTCTGCTCGGCTAAGGCGGTCCAGGCGGCGAATTTTGAGATCGGCCTGATATAGGACACTCTCGATACTCTCAGGAATGCGCTGCAATAGCGCATCCAGCCAGGCGTCCCATGTAATCCTTTGCAGCTCCCCGTTTTCGTCTTGGCCTGTGTGCTGAGGGCAGTAGTCCGGCCCGGTCTGATCGCCAACTAGCCAATCGGAATATACGGCGGTATCTATGGCCTGTCCCTCGTCCCACCAGTACGCTGAATCTGCGCCGCCATCGGCGAGCGCCACGCAGCCTGTCCAGTCGCACGCTACTGCATAAAATTCACGCGTCAAGATGCTCATGAGTTGTCCTCCATTTCAAAACCCAAAAACAGTGGCGGTTCGTAATTTGTCCAGAGCACCTCAACCCGGGACCTAACCTGGGTTCGCGAACCGATCTCAGTACGAACCCAACCCGCGAGCGCTTGATCGTAGAGTGGTGTGGCATATCCGGAGAGTGCGACTTTTGCTTTGCATGCGGTGAGTGTGTCGAGCATTTCTTGGTGTTGTTTTTCATCTCGCATTTCTACGAGGTATCGGTCTGCGTTGCTGCGTGATGATCCCATGTAGGGTGGGTCAACGTAGAGTAGATTTTGTGGGTGTGCTCCGTAAGTGCGGATGATTTCGGTTGCGGGTCGGCATTCGATTTGTGTGTCTCGGATGCGTTCGGCGACGGGGTGGAGGCGGTCGCGGTATGCGTTCATGTATGCGGCGAATCCTGATCCTGTGGGTGCTCCTTTGTAGTGTCTCCAGCCTGCGTTTTTCCATATCGCGGAGCGGCCTTGTGTCATCAGGACCCAGACACGGCGTGCGACTTCGAGGTCGTCAAGACCGGCTCGGGAGGATGACATGTCGAACTCTGCCCGGGCATGCGGTGTTAGGTCACACATTTGCTTCAGGTCGTTTGGGTTATCTCGAAGGACTCGCCAAAATGTCACCAGGTAGCTGTTTAGGTCGTTGATGATCTCAGTCGAAGACACTGGCTTAGCGAGTAGCACTGACAGCCCTCCCGCGTATGGTTCGATATATCCGTCATGCTCGGGGAACATCTGCACAAGCTGATCCGCGATCCGCTGCTTCCCACCAAAGTAGGGAAATGGAGGTTTTACCTTGGCGCTCATGAGGCACCTTCAAGCTGCTGCACCAAACTCTGAAGCACAGCTACCTCAGACTCGCGAGCAATACGCGACCGAGTATGTACACGGCCATCCTCACGGACCACCAGAATCATGTGTGCATCAGATGACTCTAACCATCGGAGGGCATCCTCAACGGTCTTGTCGCTGTCAGCCGCGGACGTTCCGCAGCTCACAGGCGGTGCCGGTACTGCGAGCGCGTTGGTTGTGTGGTTGGCTCTGAGGGTTTCGAGGTGTTTTTTGTAGGTTTGTTTTTGGTGTGTGTGGTAGGTTTTGGCGCCCCAGAGGATTGCGTGGAGTGCGAGGATGAAGTGGTATTTGTAGTCGGTGAAGTTGTGGTCTTGGGTGTCGGTGTTGAATGTGTGTTGGGTGTTGGTTGAGTCGGTGAATGTGAAGTTGTGGAGTGCATCGCGGGCATAGGTTTCTCCGTTTTCGGCGTGGGAGAGTACGTCGTCGGTGATGCTTTCGTTGAAGCGCTGGTGGTCGTCCCAGGGGATGTGGTCTCGGAGGTCGGTTGCGAGGTCGGTGATGGTGCGTGTGAAGACGTCGGGCGAGTATTCCTCGTAGGTAATGGATCGTGTGAGTTTTTCGGCCCAGTAACCGGGGTTGATGTTCCCGTCTGGCTGGCTGTGGTCAAAGAACCGCAACATGTTCTGCTCAAGATGAAAGATGTATCCGTCGCCGATATCGCCGACGATGGTGAGATACCCGGGCCATGTGATGATGTCAAAACCCCACATTGATGTGCCTGGTGCCCGGAAACGCAGATGCTTATATAGTTCGTTGTCCTGCAGAATCGTCATCTCATGATTGCTGACGTTAGACAGCAGATGGTTATACTGCTCCGGGTAATGATGTGCATATAAATCGTTCATTAGTAGCTCCTCTCAAAACGTTGCGCACTCTGCGCTTCGAACTGTTCAAACGTGGTCCTCGGATGCTCAGCCCAGTAAGCTTTCAAGTCCTCAGATGCATATGCCTCCGCCCGGATTGCTGGGCCAAAAAAGAGACTCCACGCGTCGATGCCTTTTGCCCGTCCTCTTGCGTTCAAGAGGTTCCCGTTCGTCGCTTCCTCCGCGGCCAGATACGCCGCGTTCAGAACAAGTTCGAACTCGGAGCGGATCTCGCGGTACTGCTCCACGGCCTGAGCAAAGATAGCGCTAGCCACGATTCACCCCATCCTGTGCCCGCTCCACCACAGCAGCAAGCGAAACCAGATCAGCGGCAACCGCACGAGCTGTCACCGGATCCACACAAATCGTTATCTCAGTGGGCCGCTCCGCATACACAGTGAGCGAGATTTTATCCGGGGCTGTCGTCAAATCCGGAGTCGGATTATGCGGCAACGTCATCAACATGTACGTCTCAGCCCCATACTCAGGTGTGCCATAAAAAGTACTCAAAACGTGTTCTCCTCCAAAGATTTAGCGACCTGGTCCTGCACCTGTCTCAGCGCGTCCCAGAGACCAACGGTTTTTACTGCTGCACTGCGCCCTTCCCAGAGCACAGCCTGTAAATCGATAGCCGCGCGCTCCCCAATCGACTCAAGCCCGGCACCCGTTTGCAGATGCCACGCAAACGACACACCAAACTGATCGACCCGCCATATCGGCCATGTCTCGGGGTTCTGCCCCATCGGCACGATGTACCCGGCGATTCTCGCGGCCTTCGGGTGATCATGAACCCAGCCATGCTCACCCGTCGTTCCCGAGCCCGACAACGTCACAAGGTTCGCGGCCGTGTCAGGACCGCCCTGTGAACGTAGCAACCTGTGATGCACCGAGTGGGATCGGTTTTGAACGTAAAGATTCGACATCGCCGACCGGCCTCGATCGCGCTCCGCAACGATGTCACGCGCGCACATCACCGGGGCCGATGCTCAGTCAATACTCGGCGATGTGTTGACCAGACGACTCGGTGCAGCGACCCGACCCGCTCGAGGACGACATCGCCCGAGGCATGTGCGTGCTCGGTGACGATCCACCGGACACTGTCGATAGTGATTGTTTCCTTCACGCGGGGCCATGGTCGGCGACGCGGCTTCACTCGCCTTCTCCAAAGCGCTGAGCATCAAAGATTCCGAAGCGGTCAATCTCTGCCCGCTCAGTCGCTGATGGTGCCGGGGCTTGCCGCGCATAAAGATCTTCTCGGAGAGGTTCGCGTTCGAAGATATCCTGAACCTTTGCAATCGCCCCTGAGGGTCGCATTGTGTGTCCGGGGATGATGATGTGCTGCCCGAGATGGGCTGAGACGAGCTGCCCACGGTAGAACTTGAGCTCGCCGAGTCGCTGCCCGTGCCGGTCTGTCACGATCACGGTGTTTTCGTCGACGGTGTCGTCGGTGAGGGTGACGCGGCCTTGCCTTGCTGAGGTTAAGAGCTGCTCGTAGTGGTTTCCTCTGATGTGGTTCACTTTGGTTGTCATGCGGTTTTTCTCCTAGTTTTTGTGCGTTTCGCGACGGATGTCGATAGCCATGTGCGGCGGGTGGGGATTCCGATGCGGTGACGGGATCGGGCAACGTGGTACGTGCTGATTCTGAGGCGTTGGGCGGTTTCCTCGTCTGAAAAATTCAGCGTCCAGTATCGGAAAACCTCGACGTCAAAATCTGTCAGCGATGCCGGGCTGGATACTTTTCGGAGGGCTTCCTCGATCAGGTCAGGAACGTCGATCCCCGATTGCGCAGCGTGAGCGTTGAGGGCGCGCCATGTTGCATCAGAGAGTTTCATTTCAAGGATCATGCGGCATTGTCCTCCAAGCGTGTGGGGCAGTACAGGCAGGTTCCGTCATAGAGAAACTTGTGGTTGTCGTCTGGACATGGTTTCTGATGATCTGACAACGGCGGGTAGCTGATCGACGGTTCGGTCGGCGGTGCCGGTTCTGGGTTCTGCCTGGCCCACTCTTCGTACACTGCTCGCTGCCGAGCGCAGGCTCCGCAGGCGTCTGTCGTGTCGTTTGGATGCTTGATGCAAAAACGGCGCGGGGTAACCCCACCGTTAGGTGGGGTAGCTGTAGAGGTAGTAAGTAGTAAGTAGTTAGTAGTGGGGGATACCCTGACCGAAGGGTTCGAATCTTCTGATTCAGGGTTATCTAAACCATTTACAGAACTGTTTACCGAACTGTTAATTGAACCTTCGGATGGAGGGTTTTTTACGTCGTATGGAGTGGCTTTGAGAATGGTTTTGATTGACGGAACGCATTCCCAGACATTAGCTTTCCCGAACCCTTCCGGGTTCTCGCGGTGGAGTCGCTGAACCTCATGGGCGATCACCGCGCGGATGTGCCGGGACGATACGTTACCCCAATGCTTCACAGCCGCGATTGTTACGTTAGGTTTGGCGAGGATGCTATCGTGTCTGAAAAAGCTGCGGATCGCGACTTCCTCGGTGGTGTCGTCTGTCACGATGAACAGTGCCTCTTCGAGCTCGTGGCCGAAGATCTGGACATCGTCCTTGGATAGGTCACGGTTTAGCCCTGATATTCGTGCTGGTCGCCAGTCAGCGACACCGCACAGGCTCAACGAGGGGCAGCTGAGGAAGTACTCGTACAGCCATTGTGCGCCCATTGTGAGCGCCCGGTAATCTTCGTCGGCCCAGAGGTCAATGTTTATCGTGCCTTGCTTTCGGCCTGACATTTCACATCCTTTCTGGGAGCTGGGTTATCGATCAACCACTCGCTATAGAGGGTCAAAAGCCACGCGCTTATGAAACTCGCGGAGGCTATCGCTGCGAACAGCGCAAGAGTATGCATAGAAAATCCTTAGTAGAAGGTGGGCTAGAGTCGCTCAGGTGCCTCTATCAATCTCGGGCAGTAGAAAGGAAGCCCTAAGGCTTTTTGGGTTCGACCAGGCGCCAGATTCGTGTGCGGCGTTTAGTTGGCGTCATCCCGTACTCGCCGGTGTGCTCAACACGACCCTGGGTCACGAGCTCGGCACGTACTGTGCGTAACCGCTGATCAGTCACCCGCGGAGAGATGCCTGCAGAAACACCGCGGTTATATTGGGTGCTGATCTGCTGGTCTGTCATTGGCCCCCAGCCGCTCAGTAAGCGAACGATGTCGCTCTGTACGTGAGCAGCCGAGCGTGAAGCTGCTGCTTCACGTGAGGTTTCCGGGTCAGTGAGACGAGCATCAAAGACGGTGCTCATAATGCCCGCTGTAGTGCATCGATCAGACGCTGAATAAGGCGAGGAGGCACACCGACGGTGTCGTCTCTCGTGTCTATCTTCACTCCGCCATAGAGTGCATCCGGTTGTACTCGCAGCATGTAGAGCGTCGAGTAGCTGCCAACTTTTGCATCTTGCTCGATAACCGTTTCTGCACCATTGACGGAAACTTTTACGTCTCCGATAAATTCTATTTCGCTCATGAGATCCACTCCTTCTTTTCCTGAGGGCTCAGCACACTTTTGCAGTCCCAGCAGAGAGCTGATTTGAGATATTTGATAACGCCGCAGCGATCGCAAGCTGTTTTTTCAGCTCCATGACGTCTCATGCGACACCGACCTTCTTGTCGGTCCTGCTATACCGGTTGGCCCTGAGGTAGGCAGCAACCGCGCTGCGGTTGTAGCGGACATGACCCTCTAGCTTGTAGAACTCCGGTCCCTTGCCGTAGTGTCGCCATTGCGAAAGGCAATCAGTCGTCACGCCAAGGAATTGGGCAAGGACCGCAGGCGAACTTACTGCTGGCAGCTCTTCAAGCCCAGCCTCGATATGGTCCTCTGGTGCGGTCAGTACGGCGAGAGGCTTCATGATTCTCCTCCCGAGGTTTCCCTCGGCGCGCGCGGAGAAGGAATACCATGCACGCCGAGGGCATCTCCTACACTGGTATCAGCATCACGAGTCACAACCTCGTGAGCATCCAACGAAGGAGAAGAGCAATGTCTATTCACGAGTATCCGAATGCCGTCGGAACGTTTCTGCACGTGGGAAGTGAATCCTGGGGAATCGACGGCAACGGAGAGTCCGTGGCAGAACAAATCGCCGCAGACTTTGCTGAGGGGAAGCCCTCTACCGTGAAGGTCCACTCTGGACCCGGTAGCAAGGGTGGAGAGATCATTCTCGTTCAAACTGGTGCTGCCATCTGGCTTGATCATCCGCAGAATAGCCGATTCTGGTAAACCCTGCTCCGCAGCCTCAGCGTTATACGCCTCCGTTAGAGCTATTAAAATAATCTCACTTATCGAGAGCCGGAACTGTTTCGGTACTCCATCGTGAATAGAGGAAAGTTCACCTGCAAATCGGCGTAATTCTTGCGCGCTCACTTTTTCACCTCGCCTAAGGAAGGAGCGCTGTCCAGAATCTGCCGAGCCTTCTGGTAGATATACCCGATAGCTTCCCCGTATGAGTCCTTGAGCGCATATGCGGCCGACTCTATAGATTGGCGAAGATTCGTCGACATATGCTCATGGGGTTTACCAGATGCAATATGCAAACCCATTAGTGTTATAGCGGTATCTATGTGACGATCACCCGTTGATGATACGATTTCCTTGTTCAAGGGTTTATTCCTTTCTTCACGGCCCGGTGCTCCAACACCGGGCTTTTTACTTTCCTGGAGCTATGCTGCATGGTCCAACTCCTTCACTTGCTCAGAAACTGTCAGCACCTCCCCCGGAGTAAGACCAAATGCTGTATAGATACCGGCAACGGTCGCAGCAGTCGGTTCAGCTCCATGCTTGAGCTTCGAAAGAGTAGCGCCGCTGACGCCAATAGCTCCGGCCAATGATTCATCCGTCTTTAGACCCGAATAGGTCTTCAAGCGATCCAGCAAGCCTTCTCGAATTACGAGTTTTGCTCTCATTCTTTCCTCCGTTAGTGGGTTAGCATTCAGCTTGAAATAAACATATACCGATTTGAAATAGAACGCAAGTCAGTTTGAAATAATTTTGCCTTGACTTAGAAGGCGTTGTGTTTCATAATGAAATACATGAGCAAATTAGAGAAGTGGTTCCTGGGTACAGTTGGAGACGACAGCATAAATGCAGTTTCTTCTCGAAGTGGGATACCCGCAGCAACCCTTTGGAGACAAGCTCCTGGAAACATTGCCCCGGAGAACGTGGCAAAGATTGCTCGTGCCTATGATGCGTCCGTAATTGATGGACTAATTGCCCAGGGACTTCTGCACCCACAAGACGTGGATCGCACTCTCTCACGCGATGCCTTAGCATCTGCCTCTGACGAAGACCTCATTCAAGAGATGGCTGATCGCATTAAGCAGGCCCCCCAGAAGTCCGTCTATAACAAGCCCATCTCTGAGGTTTCTAACCTAGATAAATAGAAAGGGCGCGCTATCTCGCATTTGAGATAGTGCGCCCTTGATTTAATGCGAGGCTAAGCCTTGACCTCTTTAGCTGGCACAAACTCGAAAAACTCGAACCCGTACCCGTAAACCTGATGAATCCGCGCGATGAAATCACTTGATACCTTTGTACCATTTTGGAAACGGTACAGCCTTGTGGGGTGAACATTGAGCGCCTCTGCCTGTTCTTCTATGGTCGCCGGTCCCTGTAGCTCGCGAGCGCGCTGAAGGTGACCTTTGCGGACAACGATTTCGAACATTCTTCCCCGGTGGTTCCGGGGGTCGAACCTTTTTCTTAGAATGACCGAGTTTGGCCCCCTGCGCAATCCCCGATTTTTTAGAGGTGCGCCCCACGCATCTCCAATAAAGATTTTCGCACTCAATGCCTAAGATTTGCTGTAGATGAGGTGCGCCCCACGCACTATTTTGACCCAACTAAATGCTTATTATCGGGAGTGTCGTAAAATTAACGTTGTAAATTACTTTCGTTTTCACACGAACAGGCTTTTGCAATAACCACCACCACGCTTATGATGGTGGCATCTGAACCTTCCTGCGCACCTGCGCACAACCCCCCAAGGAACATATGTCAAACCACCAGAATCTTTACTCGCAGCGCGGCTGCATTGGCTGCAAACCATGCGAAGGAGGAGGGGCAAACATTGGACGCACGTGGACCATAGTCGCGCTCGGAGTCCTCACCTCTGGCCTGGGCCTCATCATCCTGCCATTTTTCAAGAAGTGTCAGTATTGCGGGCATAACGCTTTCATGAATAAGCATTTTGGTCCGGACACACGCAATCAAGCACCCGCCCAGCAGCAGCCTACAATTGTAATCAATAACGCCCCTGCTGATTATCAGGCAAACAACACAGTGTAACCAACACCTTTTCAGGGATGGATACACAAGAGGCTCGTCAGGTTCCAAAACCTGACGAGCCTCTTTGAGACTTAAGGATCAATAACATGGCTAAGGCATGGGTTGTAGACCTCTGGGTCAAAGACGCAACCGAGATTACCCCAACAGGCGAACGCGTGAAGGTTCCGGCTCCGGCTAACCAATTGAAATCCTTGGGCCAGCTGGAGGATCGTTTCAAGACGACGAAGTTTGGTCAGGGTATGCGATGGTCGGCTCGGTGGCTGGAGGATAAGGACGGAGTCTCCCGCGAGCGCTCGAAGTCGTTTAAGTTGGTTCGTGATGCGAATGCGTTTGTGGCGGAGATGGAGGATGATATTCGTTCTGGTCGTTATCGGGCGCCTGAGGATGCGTTGCAGCGGTTTCGTGATGTTGGTGAGTTGTGGTTGGAGTCGAAGAAGAGACCTAAGGAGGTGACGTTGAGGCGGTATGCGCGTGAGTTGCGTATGTATGTGAATCCGCAGTGGGGTAGTGTGCAGATTGGGTCGATTTCGCGGAAGCAGATTGATAAGTGGGTTGCTGCGTTGCAGGATGGTACTGCGCCGCGTGTGTATACGCGGAATATCGAACCGGGGAAGTTGAGCCCGGGGAGTATTGAGCATATTGTTGGTGTCGTTTTTGGTGGCGTGATTCGGTATGCGGTTTCGTCGGGTTGGCTGCCGTCGAACCCTATGGCTAATGTTGAGCTGCCACGGACTCAGGATGCTGGCGAAGATCTTCTCACGTTGAACCATGTTGAGGTTCGGTGTCTGGCGAATGCCGCCTACAAGGTTGATCAGCGAGAGAGTGACCGTGCGCTCATCTATTTCCTGGCTTACACTGGCTTGCGTATCAATGAGGCCCTCGCGATCAAGAAGAGTGACGTAAATCTCAAAACACGGCGTGTACGCGTGCTACGGACGTGGACTGAGGATATTGACGGTAAACGCATTCTGGGGCCTCCAAAGACGTGGGAGAAGCGGACAGTGCCCCTCCCGCGCTTCATTGCCGCTCTTCTGAAAGATCTACTCGAGGGGCAGGACCTGGACGCCTACCTGTTTCGGGCGAAACGTGGTGGGTTCGTGCATGATCACAATTGGCGCAACCGCATATGGACTAAGGCGGTTGTCGGGGCCGGCCTCAAAGAATCTGGGCTCACGATCCACAAGCTCCGGCACACAGCCGCGAGCGCGGCGATCGCTGCCGGGGCGGACGTGAAGATCGTGCAGTTGATGCTGGGTCATAAGGACGCGACGGAGACGCTAAACACGTATGGTCATCTGTGGCCGGACCGTCTCGATGAGGTTGTGGACGCTGTTGATGCGGCGCGCGTCGAGGCGCTGCGAGAGGCTGCGTGATTTGGCGTTATGTCTGAATCATGTCTGTAGCCGTTTTTGGTCTTTTGGTTGAGAAACAAAAAACCGCCCGAACCCTTTGTTTGAAAGGATTCGGGCGGTTATTTTGTCGGGATGACAGGATTTGAACCTGCGACCTCGTCGACCCGAACGACGCGCGCTACCAAGCTGCGCCACATCCCGATGGCCATAACGGCCTACACCAGCATAGTGCATTATGTCAGCTGCCGAAAACCGAGCGGATCTCGTGGTCTGCTATTGGTTCGGGGTAGGGGTGGAGGTCGCGGTCAGTCGCGGTCAGTCGCGGTCGGTCGCGGTCGGCCCAAGTTACGGGGCGTGGGCCTAAGCTATGCCTTAGGCCCGGTCTCACTGCTTGGGCCGAGGCTGGTAATTTGAGCCCAAGCATCACCAAACAAGAAACATGACAGGACGTCGACGGTCTTTTCGTGGAATAATTGCTCAGATGACCACTCAGCCCCGCCTCGTTGCCTTTGACCTTGACGATACCCTTGCTGAATCAAAGGCTCCCATCGAGCCGCGGATTGCAAGTCTCCTGGAACAACTCCTCAGCGAACACGAAGTCTGCGTCATCTCAGGCGGGAACTACCCGCAATTCAGATCACAGCTCCTCGCGGGGTTAGCACACCTCAACGATGATCTCTTGGGCAAGCTCCACCTGATGCCCACGTGCGGCACGCAGTACTACCGTTACCACAACGGTGTTTGGTCCCAGATCTACGAAGAGAGGCTGTCGCCGGAAGAATCCGCGGCAGCGATTCAAGCCCTTGAGGCATCCGCTCGCGATCTCGGACTCTGGGCAGAGGAGCCCTGGGGCGAAGTCATCGAGGACCGCGGATCGCAGATTACATTCTCGGCGCTCGGACAGCAGGCCCCCGTCGATGCCAAGAAACAGTGGGATGCAGACGGTGCCAAGAAAGCAAAGCTGCGCGACCGCGTCGCAGAGCTTCTGCCGGGTCTCGAGGTGCGCTCCGGCGGCTCGACCTCGATAGATATCACTCGCAAGGGAATCGACAAGGCCTACGGCATCCGCAAGCTTATTGAGCACAGCGGCATTCAGCTCGACGAAATCTTCTTTGTTGGCGACCGCCTCGACGAAGGCGGAAACGACTACCCAGTGCTCGCGATGGGAGTCTCGTGCCACGCTGTCGAGGGATGGGAAGACACCGCGGAGTTCCTCACTGCTTTCCTCAAGAGCTAGAGCCCTAGCCTGGCCAGGGTTACGCCGAGAGACGCCCGTCACTCTCCTGAAGGTAACAGGCGGCGCAGAGCGACTCGTAGCTCACCCGAACACCGTCGATGGCAACCTGGTCGCCGTCAAAAACGAAGTGGTCACCGATGCGTCGTCCGTTGAAGACGGCTTTGCGCCCGCAGCGACAAATGGTCTTGAGCTCCTCGAGCGAGTGCGCGATCTCCAGCAGACGCCGACTACCGGGGAAAGCCACCGTCTGGAAATCCGTGCGGATCCCATAGGCCATCACGGGTATCCCGTCGAGAATCGCAATACGAAGCAAGTCATCGACCTGCTCGCTGCTGAGGAACTGTGCCTCGTCCAGAAGCAGGCAGCTCACGTCGCGCCCCGTCGACTCTTTCACGGCGGACCGGTACTCCTGGAAAGTCTCGCGCGCGCCACGTTCTGACCCGATCAGGAAATCAACTCGCCGCTTAACGCCTAGCCGAGAAACGATGTTCTCTTCGGCTTTAGTGTCAACGGATGGTTTCGCGAGCAAAACGTGATGCCCACGCTCCTCATAGTTGAAGGCTGCCTGAAGCAGCGCAGTGCTCTTGCCGGAGTTCATCGCCCCGTAGCGAAAATAAAGTTTAGCCACGGGAATCCAGACTACCCATTCACGCCGAGAACTGCAGCAGTCTCCCTCAACGAGGTGAGAGCTTTATCCGGATTATCGGACAACGTCGTTCCAAAGCTGGGCACCATCTGTACAATGTGCTTCTTCCACCCGGAAAATTCCTCGGGGAAGCAACGCTCAAGAAGCTCAAGCATGATCGGTGCCGCCGTTGACGCGCCAGGAGATGCCCCGAGGAGCCCCGCAATGCTACCGTCGGCCGAGGCGACCACCTCGGTTCCCATCTGTAGGACACCGCCGCGCTTTGCGTCTTTTTTCATGACCTGCACGCGCTGACCTGCCGCGATGAGGTACCAATCCTTATTTTTGGCGGTTGGCATGAACTCCCGAAGAGCCTTCATCTTCTTCGCTCGACCAGCTAGGACCTCGCCAATGAGATACCGAACCAGGTCAAAATTATCCCGCGCAACCGCAAGCATCGGACCAAGATTATGCGCACGAATGGAACCCGGAAGATCCCACCAAGATCCTCTCTTGAGGAACTTAGGGGTGAACCCGGCGTATGGACCAAACAGCAGGCTAGTCTCCCCGTCAACGACACGCGTGTCCAGATGAGGTACCGACATAGGAGGCGCCCCTACCGCGGCCTTTCCATAAACCTTGGCCTGGTGCTGAGCTACAACTTCGGGATTATCGCAGCGCATGAATTGTCCGCTAATTGGAAAGCCGCCAAAGCCCTTAATCTCGGGGATACCGGACGATTGCAGCAGGGGAAGAGCCCCACCACCCGCTCCGACAAAAACAAACTTCGCGTTCACGATGTGCTTTGTACGTCCGACATCGCCACGGACTAAGACATTCCAGGTGCCGTCAGGAGCACGCTTGATGGATTTAACCGTGTGCTCTGTCTGGACGGCAGCACCAGCATTCGTCATCGATTCAAACATCTGATGCGTCAACTCGCCAAAGTCGACATCGGTACCAGCTGGCATCCGGGTCGCCGCAATGGGGGTTCCCTTTTCGCGGCGGTCGATGAGAAGAGGCGCCCATTTTGCGATCATCCAGGGATCATCCGTGAACTCGATCCCCGCGAAGAGAGGCAGCTCTTTAAGCGTCTCGAAGCGTCGCTTAAGATAGGCAACGTTTGCCTCACCCTGGACGAAAGTCATGTGAGGGACGGGATTAATGAAAGTATTCGGGGAGTCAATGACGCCCTGCTCCACCAAATAGGACCACAGCTGGCGGCTCACCTGGAACTGCTCGTTGATGCTGGTGGCCTTTGCCGGGTCAACGCTACCGTCTGCGGCCTCGGGCATATAGTTGAGTTCGCACAGCGCCGCATGGCCGGTCCCCGCGTTATTCCAGGCGTTTGAACTTTCCTGCGCAACATCGCTGAGCTTCTCATAGACGCTGATTTTCCAGTCCGGCTGAAGCCGTTGCAGAAGTATACCTAGGGTCGCGCTCATGATGCCTCCGCCGATGAGGACGACATCAACCGTTTTTGCTGTACTCACCACTCCAGTTTAGCCCGGGATTCTGAGTCTGGTTTCCACGCTAGATCGGGTAGCTCTTATACGGGATTTTTATGCGCGATTCAAGAGCTTAAACGCCTGGCGTTGCGCGTCCACCAGGGTCCCCGCGCGCGCATCAATAACGGTACTGAACCCCAACCGACGAGCCTCATTCTCGCGCTGGGTCGACACGGTAACCGCGCGAATCTCGCCGGCAAGGCTAATCTCACCGAACGCGGCAAGCCCGTGGTCGAAAGGCTTATCACGAGCGGCGGATGCTATTGCAAGCGCAATCGCCAGATCCGCGGCAGGCTCGGTGAGCTTTACCCCGCCGACCGTTGACACGTAAACGTCTTTGTTTCCGAGAGAGACGCCCACACGGCGTTCGAGCACAGCCAGAATCATCGCCACCCTAGCGGAGTCTACCCCGCTCGTTACTCGGCGGGGATTGGGGGTGGAGGTATCGACTACGAGCGCCTGGACCTCGACAGGCAGAGCCCGCCGCCCTTCCATAGCAACCGTCACACAGGTGCCGCTCACCGGGGTCTCCGACCTGCTGAGGAACAGGCCGCTCGGATCCGCGACCTCGGCGATGCCTTCCCCTGTCATCTCGAAACATCCCACCTCGTCGGTAGGGCCGAACCTATTTTTCAAGGCCCTGATAAACCGAAGCGCGCTGCGGCGATCACCCTCAAAGTGACAGACGACATCCACCAGGTGCTCGAGCACGCGCGGCCCCGCAATATTTCCGTCTTTTGTGACGTGGCCCACAAGAATTACAGGCAGGTCTCGTTGCTTAGCAAGCCGAATCAGGGTGCTGGCAACCTCGCGCACCTGGCTCGGCCCTCCGGCAATCCCGTCAACAGTGTCGCTCGCAATGGTCTGGACCGAGTCGGCGATGAGCAGCGCGGGCTGAACAGCATCGCATTGACCGAGGATGCTCGCGAGATCCGTCTCGGATGCCAGGTAGAGGTTCTCTGTCATCGCCCCCGTGCGCTCGGCGCGAATCCGAACCTGCGCCACAGACTCTTCCGCACTGATATATAAGACTTTCTTGCCGCCCTTAGCGATCTTGGAGGCAACCTCGAGCAGAAGCGTCGATTTTCCCACACCGGGCTCACCCGAGAGCAACATAGCAGCCCCGGGCACGATTCCCCCACCCAGCACCCTGTCGAACTCGGTGACGCCACTGGTTGAGCGGGTCGCTGCGGCTGTGGACACCTGAGTGATGGGCCTCGCAACTCCGTCCTCCTTAGGCGCAACCGCCGTCGTAACCTTACGCAGACCGGTGCGCTCGGTAAGATCGACAACGGTTCCCCACTGCTGGCACTCGCCGCAACGGCCTACCCACTTGGGGGCTTGCCAGCCGCATTCTGTGCACCGAAAAGAGGAGGATGTTTTTGCCATAGACATGAGCCTACTTGCAGCCTCTGACATATTGTCACGCTCAGAGACACAACCGAGCAGTCATCTTTTCATGAGCCCCCCCACAAAGAAAAAGGTTTTCTTGCTTTCGCGTTATATTAAAGTTAGAGTTAACGTCAAATAGCAACATATAGCGATATAAATAACATTTATTCGCTTATTTCGGTAACGATGCCGTAAATAACATTCGGAGCCGAAACCGCACTGCAGTCTGCACAACCACACACTTATTAGTCGAAAGGTTTCCAACTATGCGCTCAATTCTCTTCACAGAGGCTGGTTCCGTCGCCCTGAAGAACGTCCCCGACCCCATTCCCGGCCACAAAGATGTGGTGATAACTGTTGCCGCCGTTGGCATCTGCGGGACAGACACCCATGTTCTTGACGGAGAGTTCGAAGGAACTATTTTTCCTCTTGTTCCAGGCCACGAGGCAACGGGAACAGTTTTATCAGTCGGCTCCGACGTCACTCATGTGTCCCCCGGGGATCACGTAGCCATCAATCCAAGCACAACCTGTGGCGAGTGCGAGTTCTGCCTCGGAGGGAAAACAAACCTCTGCCGTAAGTGGAACGGTCTCGGAGTCGTTGCCTCCGACGGGGCCTCAGCAGAACAAATCGTGGCGCCATCAGCCAATGTTTTCAAGCTCAAACCCGAGACAGATCTCTACGAGGCGGCACTTATCGAGCCGCTGGCCTGTGCAATACGAGGGTACGATCTGCTCCCCCGAAAAATGGGAGAACACTATCTTGTCTACGGCGCGGGCACCATGGGGTTGCTCATGGCACAATTAGCGCCCCGGGCAGGAGCTGCAAGCGTAACAATCGTCGACCTCAATGAAAACCGACGCCAGGCAGCGCGCGATGTTGGCGTCGAGAACGTTCTCGCCGCCGCAAACGACGCAGAGAGAGAGTCCTGGGACGTCGTGATCGATTGCACCGGGGTTATCAAGGCAATCGAAGATGGCCTTCCCCGAGTCAAGGCAGGAGGCACGTTCCAACACTTCGGCGTGGCCCCGACTGAAGCACAGGCACAGTATTCACCGTTCCGGGTATACAGAGACGAGATCAACATCGTCGGAACCATGGCAGTACTCAACTCATTCGGTCGGGCAGTCGAAATGTTTGAAGCGGGGGCAATCAAGAGCACTCAGATGATCAGCCACTCGTTCACCCTTGATAACTATCAGGAAGCCCTCGCGATGTTCCGCGCAGGAACCGGACGCAAGCTTCAAATACGACCGAATGACACGGCATCCCGCGTCTTGATCTAGACCCCTAGACCCCTAGACCCCTAGACCACACGCAATCCAGCCACCGCTCATACCCTGCAAAGGAGCAGAAGATCTATGTCCGATTCCTTACCACAAAGCCGCCATATGTGGCTAAAACCCGCCATTATCACTCTGGCCTCCGTGGTCATTTTCGCAGCGATGGTGATGTCGACAACGGTGCGCACCACTGCGGAAGCAGACGCAGCAGACCCCACAAAATTCAATGCAACGGAGTTCGCCGCTACGGCTTTCGAGAAAGACATCGCACCCTATATCGAGAAAAATGCTGTGGATATCGTACAGCTCAGCAGCAGCATCACTAACGACAAAGAGAAGGCCGGCGCGGAATTCGGTAAGCGAGAGGGACCATCGACTGCTTGGAGTTTTCCAGTTACACTCACCGGCATGGCCGGCACTGTCAAGGGCACACTCCTGCCGATCACAATCGAGGGTATTCCACAGAACATCACGGTATATATCCAGATCGGTCCCGCCATTACGGGGACCGCCCTACGGGATGTAACCGGGAATATCACCTTCCAGCAATTCGTGAACCAGCTCGCCTACCAAGAGGCCTCAACCGAGATAAACAACAGGGTCAAGGAACGTGTTCTTGCAGACGTTGACGCGCCCTCCCTTGCAGGCAAAACGGTTACGGTAACCGGGGCATTCGCCCTCGGTAATCCTGCGGTATATCAGGTGACTCCCACGACATTTGAGGTCGAGCAATGACGATGAACACTCCTCAGATGAACGCCCCGGACGAGATCATTCGCGCCCGCAACATCACCAAGCGATACGGAGGGGTACACGCACTCACGGGAGTGGACTTCGTCATCCGCAGAGGCAAAGTCACGACACTCTTCGGGGAGAACGGGGCCGGAAAGTCAACTCTCATGAAGATCCTGTCGGGTGTGGAACAACCAACGAGCGGGTCAATTGAGCTCGATGGTGTTGAGGTCGCCTTCGCCTCTCCGTCCGATGCGGTTGACCTGGGCATAACCATCATCCATCAGGAGCTAAACCTCGCCCCTAACCTCAGCGTTCGCGACAATATTTTTCTGGGAAGGGAAGCCAAAACAGCCACGGGAACAATCGACTATACCGCCGAAAACCAGATCGTCGAAGAACTCATGACCCAACTAGAAGAAGATATCACTCCCGACACACTTGTCTCAGACCTTCGTCTAGGGCAACAGCAAATCGTGGAGATCGCTAAGGCGTTGGCGTCTAATGCCCGCGTGCTCATAATGGACGAACCCACGTCAGCACTGAGCGCGACCGAGGTGGGGGTACTGTTTAAGGTCATCAGCGACCTTACAGCATCCGGCGTATCGATTGTGTATATCTCGCACCACCTCGAAGAGGCTCTTCACGTCACAGACTACGCGGTCGTCTTCCGTGACGGCAGCCTGATCGCAACTGAAGTGCGCGCAAACATAGATTTGCCCTGGATTATCAACACCATGGTGGGCCACGCGCCCGAACCCGTCTTCGATAATCACACACCGACCTACGGAGATGTGACACTCTCGATACGAAATGCTCATGTGCCCGATCAATCAACGCCCGGCCGTCTCTCTGTAGAGGGAGTATCTATCGATGTCAGGGCTGGCGAGGTTGTATGTATATACGGCTTGATGGGAGCCGGCCGCACGGAACTGCTAGAAGCGCTAGCGGGACGACTACCGCTTGTCTCCGGGTCTGTGGAGCTCGAGGGCACGGACATATCTGACTTATCGATCCGGGAACGCATCGAACGTGGGCTTGCGCTGGTTCCCGAAGATCGCCAGCGCGATGGCCTGGTTCAGCTTCTTTCGGTGGGCCATAACATCAGCCTTGCCAGCCTGGGAGCAATCGCGAAAGGGTTTTGGCTCTCGTCACGGGCAGAGAAAAGGAACGTGGATCGTGGCATTGCAGAGGTGCGCGTCAAGACCTCATCGCCTCGGGCATCCATCACCTCGCTCAGCGGTGGGAATCAGCAAAAGGTCGTTATTGGCAAAATGCTGTTGACGAACCCACACGTACTGCTGCTGGACGAGCCCACCCGCGGTATTGACGTTGGTGCGAAGGGCGAGATCTTTGCGCTTCTTGCCGCAGAGGCGCGGAAGGGTCTCGGCGTTCTCTTCGTGACGTCGGAAATAACGGAGGCTCTCACCGCTTCGAACCGAATCATCGTGATGTCTAGGGGCAAAATCGTTCGGGAGTTCCTCACCGCGGAGGCTACCCGAGAAGAGGTGATGTCCGCGTCAGGCGAATCGGATGCAATCGATTCGGATTCAGCTGACTCACACCATAACAATCGGCCCTCCCACGAACTAAGCAGTGCACACCGAAAGAATGGAGCAGTATTGTGAGCACGTCAACGTTGACGCATGGACAACGACCAAGGGTTGATCCCCCCGCATTACAACAGTCGCCTAACAAGCCGGCCGGCAAAATAGACTTTCTTGCGCTCCTCATGGAGGGTAGAGCGCTGATAGCGCTCATAGTGATCATCATTATCTTCTCGCTGCTTTCTGACAACTACCTCACCCTGTCAAACCTGCTCGTCATGACGCGACACGTAGCGCTTAACGCGATCCTCGCGATAGGGATGCTCATGGTCATCCTTAACGGCGGCATCGACCTCTCGGTAGGATCAACCGTCGGACTCTCCGGAGTCATAGCCGGCGTCCTCCTCCAGGGGCTCGGCATACCCGCACTTGACATCATTCTGTATCCAGCGGTGTGGGTGGTGATAGCCTGCTCGCTGATTATCGGAACTCTCGTGGGCTTCATCAACGGCATACTCATAACAAAATTCCGAGTAGCCCCGTTCGTGGCTACGCTCGGAATGCTCTATGTCGCGAGGGGTGCGGCGCTACTCATCACGGACGGCCGTACCTTCCCCAAGCTGCAGGGTTCGCCGGAGCTCGGCAATACAGGGTTCAACCTTATTGGGAACGCAGCACCGCTCGGCGTACCGATGGCCGTCTGGGTGATGCTGGTGATAGCCGCGGTAGCCGCTTTTGTCCTGGGCAAAACCGCCTTTGGACGTTGGCTTTACGCCTCAGGTGGTAACGAGCGGGCGGCCGAGCTCTCTGGGGTACCGGTAAAAAAGGTACGAGTACGCGTATATATGATCGCGGGCTTCTGTGCCGCCATCGCCGGACTCATCATCTCATCCGAGCTGACCTCCGCGGCGCCCCAGACGGGCGACTCCTACGAGCTTAATGCAATAGCAGCGGTGGTTATGGGCGGCGCTGCGCTCTCCGGGGGCCGCGGCAATATTCGCGGAACCCTGATCGGCGCGTTTGTTATCGGGTTTCTCGCGGATGGCCTCGTGATCGTCGGGGTATCAAGCTATTGGCAGATGGTAATCAAGGGGGCCGTTATCGTGATGGCGGTTGCCCTAGACCAACTTCAGCAAAGGCTGAAGACCAATAAAGCTCTGACGTATAAAGCTCCGACAAAGCAGAAGATTCCCCCGACAGACAGGGAACCGGCATCATCTTCACCTCAATAACAAGATCTACACGAAAGAGAGACATTATGATTCGCAAGAAGTTCACAGGCCTCGCCCTCGGAACGGCAGCGCTGTTGCTGCTATCCGCTTGCTCCTCCTCTAGCCCGGAGGAGAAGAGCGCGTCCGGCACAGCTGGGGGTCAGATCACAATCATCACGTCAAACCTGGCTAATCCCTTTTGGCTCACAGAGGCAGAAACCGCGAAGGCAAAGGCAGAAGAGCTCGGCTACACGGCGTCATTCACATCCCACGAGCAGGACCCCAATAAACAGAGCGAGTTGATAGACGCGGCAATCGAAAACAAGTCGGCCGCAATAATCCTGGATAATGCGGGAGCCGACGCCTCAATCGGGCCGGTCAAAAAGGCTACAGATGCAGGAATCCCCGTCTTCCTTGTCAACGCGGAGATTAACCAGGAGGGGATCGCTCAATCACAGATCGTCTCAAACAATGCTCAGGGAGCCGCAATCGGCGCAGAGATGTTCGTCGAGAAGATGGGCGGCACGGGCAACTACGTCGAACTCGTCGGCCTCGAGACCGATACGAACTCGAGCGTGCGTTCTCAAGGCTACGCGAGTGTGATCTCGCAGTACCCGGATATGACGCTGCTCCAGCAAGAAACCGCAAACTGGAACCAAGATGAGGGCTACGAAAAGATGGAGACGATGCTCCAGGCGCACCCCGATATCACAGGGGTGATCTCCGGTAACGATCAAATGGCTCTCGGTGCCATCGCCGCGCTCGAGAAGGCCGGTCGCACCGACATCATCGTGATGGGTTTCGATGGAGCGCCGGATGCTGTCGAATCTATCACCGGAGGCAAGCTCGTCGGGACGGTTCTGCAACCCATTGCGAGCATCGCGACGATGGCTGTCGAGCAGGCTGACAGCTTCATCCGCACGGGCAAGACCGGAGCATCCTCAGAAAAACAATCGATAGATTGTGTCCTGATCACCAAGGACAACGCGAGCAAGCTCAAGAACTTCGTCCTGGCACCGTAGCAACACCCCTCACTATGCACTATCGACAGGAGTTCTCATGGCCTATCTTGTGAATGATCCCGCAAACTTCACGGACGAACTTATCGACGGCTTTGTTGCGGCTCACCCCTCGCTGATCAGGCGGGTACCGGGAGGCGTGGCTCGGGTGCATGATCTTTCTCCCACCGGCTTGAGTTCGACGTCCCCGCCGCCGGTAGCCCTCGTCATCGGCGGTGGCTCCGGACACTATCCGGCCTTCGGTGGGCTGGTTGGCCAAGGTCTCGCCGACGGCGCCGCAATGGGGAATATCTTTGCGTCGCCCTCGGCCCAGCAGGTGTATTCGGTAGCTCGGGCCGTCAGCATGGGAGGAGGCGTCCTGCTCAGCTACGGAAATTACTCGGGCGATGTCCTCAATTTCGACCGGGCTCAGGAGCGTCTGCGAGCGGAGGGTATTGATTGTCGTACCGTAGCCGTCACGGATGATATCTCAAGCGCCACCGCAGATAAGTCCTCGTCGCGCCGCGGGATCGCTGGCGACCTCACGGTTTTTAAGTGCGCGGGCGCTGCCGCCGCCGGAGGAGCCGATCTTGACGAGGTAGAACGTGTCGCCCGGGAGGCAAACGGCCGCACTCGGACAATAGGCGTTGCTTTCTCGGGTTGCACGCTACCGGGGGCATCCGAACCTCTCTTCACGGTTCCCGCAGGAAAGGTCGCTGTCGGAATGGGCATTCACGGTGAACCGGGAATCGACGAAATCAGCATGCCATCGGCTAATGAGCTCGCGGCTATGCTCGTGGAACGACTCTGGACAGAACGCCCCTCCGACGTCAAGCTCTGCACGAGTAACCCCGACAACGCTGAGGCCGCACGCATGGTCGTGCTGGTCAATGGTCTCGGTTCCGTCAAGACAGAAGAGCTTTTCGTCTTCTACCGTGCGGTGGCAAAGATCCTCGAGCTACGAGGCGTGACAATAGTAGAACCAGAGGTCGGGGAGCTCGTCACAAGTTTCGAGATGGCAGGGCTCTCGCTCACCTTCTTCTGGCTCACAGAAGAGCTTGAGTACCTCTGGTCGCAGCAGGCATACGCTCCCGCTTATAGAAAGAGGCTGGCAGGGTCACACGGGCAGAGCGACCCTGCATCAGAAAAAACTGAAGAAGCTTCCCGCCCGATTCCGGCCGCGAGCGCAGAGTCCCGTGATTCTGCAATTCTGGGGGCGGCGCTGCTCAACACGATCGCCCAGACGATGGATACCAACGCCGAAGAGCTGGGACGACTCGATGCGGTTGCTGGCGACGGCGATCACGGTATTGGTATGCAACGAGGTTCCCATGCTGCAGCGCTCGAAGCGTCTCGAGTCACTCGTCTCGGTGCTGGCCTGGGCTCGACCCTTCTGGCGGCGGGTGAGGCGTGGGCCGACCGAGCCGGCGGAACATCCGGCGCTCTCTGGGGCGAAATTTTAGTGACGATAGGCGATCACGTCGGAGACGAGGTTCGCCCAACCTCCATTATCTTCGCCGAGGCCGTCTCAGCTGCCGCCGAGGCCGTCTCCCGCTACGGAGGTGCCCGACTTGGAGACAAAACCCTGCTAGACACGCTGATTCCGTTCGGCAAGTCGCTCTCCAGGGCCTCCACAGAAACACTCTCTGTTGCCGAGGCCTGGCGAGCCTCGACAGAGGTTGCCCGAGTCGCCGCCGAGGCGACAGCCACCCTGTCCCCATCCACTGGCCGAGCCCGAAAACACATCGGAAGAAGCCTTGGTACACCCGACCCCGGTGCCGTCTCCATGTCGCTCATCATCGAAGCCGTTAGCGAAGCTTTTCATCTATCGGAAGAACACACGAGCAAATCTAGGGAGTCTCTATGACCAGCACGACAGGTACGTCCGCAAGGCTCCGCATTGTTATCGGCTCAGATGATGCGGGCTACCAATACAAGGAAGCGCTCAAAGCAGATCTCCTCTCCAGCGACCTGGTTGAGTCGGTGGAAGATATCGGGGTCGACTCAGCGTCCCATACCGATTACCCGCTGGTTGCGATAGCCGCAGCCACACGCATCACCGAGGGTAAGGCCGATCGTGCTCTCCTCATCTGTGGTACCGGTCTTGGCGTGGCAATAGCCGCCAATAAGGTACCGGGTGTCCGAGCTGTAACCGCTCACGACAGCTTCTCGGTTGAGCGGGCGATACTCAGCAATAACGCACAGGTCCTGACGTTCGGTCAGCGCGTGGTTGGGTTAGAACTGGCGCGACGTCTTGCCGCTGAGTGGCTTACCTACCGCTTCGATGAGTCTTCCGCATCCGCCGACAAAATCCGGGTGCTGAGCGCCTACGAAACATCGGAACAACGATAAGGATGGAAACTCCTCGAGTCACTCTTCTGGCGGTGAGCCTCAAAATGTATCTTCCATACGAGGAAACAATCGTGTGGCTAAAGGCAGTACGGAACGCGTGGCGATCCCTTCCGGCACACACTGCGGCGCGCATCCGTCTCGTGATTCTGCCAACCTATGTGGCGCTGCCTGACGCACGACAGATTTTGGAAGGAACCGGCATCGAGTGGGGAGCACAGGACCTCTCGTGGGAGGATATGGGCCCACTGACGGGTGAGGTAAGTCCCCTCGACCTGGTGCAGGTTGGGTGTACATTCGCGGAGACAGGCCACTCGGAAAGGCGCACGCTTCTGGGCGAAACTGACCACACCGTTCTACGGAAGAACGAGGCGGCCATGCGTAACGGCCTCACCCCCATCCTCTGCGTCGGAGATGCGAGGGCTGGCTCGAGCGAGGCGGCCCTCGAAGAATGCAAACGGCAGCTTACTCACACGCTACCCTATCGTGAACAAGCGCGAGGATCTCTCGTGATAGCCTACGAGCCTATCTGGGCAATCGGCGCGGCTGAGCCAGCTCCACCAGGGCATATCACAAGCGTATGTCAGGGACTTCGCGAATGGATGCCAGTCGCATTTCCGTTTCTCACGGTCCAGATCATCTATGGCGGCAGCGCGGGTCCCGGCTTAATCACGCGCATCGGAGACAACTGCGACGGCCTATTTCTCGGGCGATATGCCCACGACGTAACAGCACTCAAAAACATCATTCGTGAAGCGGCTAAGTTAGGTTAAACGGTATGTGCATTGTATGACAACACTCACTCTTACGATTTGAACGAGGTAAATCCGGTGGAGACCCCCGCTAATAACAGACAAAGCCGGCAATTCGATCGACAACGGGCAATCCAAGAGAGTGTCATGAGCGAGGGAGCTGTGCGTATTGAACAGCTCGCCGAACGCTTCGATATTAGTCTCATGACGGTGCATCGCGACCTAGACGAGCTCGAGTCCCGCGGTGTGTTGCGTAAATCACGTGGCCTCGCCACCGCACTATCAACTAGCCTGATCGAATCGAGCGATGTGTACCGCTCCGGTCGACAGTTAGCCGAGAAAGATGCTCTCGCCAAGGCAGCAGTAGAATACGTGGAGCCCGGCCAGGCCGTGTTCCTCGACGACAGCACCACCATCGCACACGTAGTGCCGCTTCTCGCTGAGAAAACTCCCCTCACCATCATCACCAATGTTCTGCCCCTGATGGAACGCCTTAGCAAGATGCGGGGAATGTCGCTGTTAGCGATTGGAGGAAACTACTACAACTGGTGCAGCGCGTTCATGGGCCGCATGGCGAACGAGGCGATCCGGGGGTTGCGGGCCGATGTTTTTCTGCTCTCAACATCCGCAGTCGTCGATGATGTATGCATGCACCAGACCCTCGAAACGGTCGATACGAAACGCGCGATGTTCGATGCCGCGGCGTTGCGTGTGCTTCTGGTCGACCACACGAAGTTTGACAAGCGAGCGCTCTATGCGCTGGCCCCCCTTACCGAGTTCGACGTTGTGATTGTAGACGATAAAACCGAACAAGGGCACATTACCCGCCTGCGAGACAAGGGGGTCAACGTGGTCGTTGCTCCCTCCATTACACCCCGTTAGTTCAAGGAGAATACTATGTCAGAGTCGACACCCCAGCCTTCGCCTCATCTTTCTGCGGGGCTCCCCGCCGAGATGCGAGCCAGTGTGCTCACCAAGCCGCAAGTCCTCGAGCTTCAGACCAGACCGCTCCCCCGGCTCGATGCGGACCAGGTTCTCGTGCGTGTCACCGCCGTTGGGGTCTGTGGCTCGGATGTGCACTTTTACACAGACGGTAGGCTCGGCGATTTTACACTCGACGGCCCGATAGTGCTCGGCCACGAATGTGCGGGTGTCATCGTGGGGGTCGGTGCCGAAGTCTCGCCGAACAGAATCGGATCGCGAGTTTCGATCGAACCGCAACGCCCAACATCCACCTCCCGCGAAACCCTCACGGGAAACTACAATCTTGACCCCCACATGGAATTTTATGCTACGCCGCCAATAGACGGTGCCTTCGCCGAGTTCGTGACCATCCAATCGCACTTCGCCTTTGACGTTCCCGATAGCATCAGTGACGAGGCCGCCGCGCTGATCGAGCCCCTCTCCGTCGGCATCGCCGCCTGCCGGAAGGCCCGTATCACGGCGGGATCGCGAGTACTCATTGCGGGTGCAGGACCGATCGGCATAATCACGACCCAGGTCGCACGCGCGTATGGAGCCCTAGATATCATCGTGAGTGACCCCAGCCCAGTTCGGCGCGAACAGGCTCTCCGTTTCGGAGCAACGAGGGTGATCGACCCCCTTGAAACACCGGTTACCGGCATGGGGATAGATTCGCTCGATGTAGACGCGTTCATTGAGGCATCTGGGGCTCCCGCCGCAATCACCTCCGGGATGCGAGCGGTGCGTCCTGCAGGCATTGTCGTACTCGTGGGCATGGGACCCACTGAGGTCTCCTTCTCAGTGCCGGTAATCCAGAACAAAGAACTGATCGTCACCGGAATTTTCCGTTACAACAACACCTGGCCCCTCGCGATCGAAATGCTCACGACGGGGACAATCGACCTGGACTCCCTCGTCACGGCGAGATTCAGCCTCGATGAGGTGGATGCCGCGCTCAATTCAACCGCGAACGAAGCATCCATGAAATCGGTCGTGATCCCTTAGTGCGATCGGATACCGGCCAGGTTGCACAACCGGGTTCGGTACCCGCCCCCACCCAGGCGTGATCCGCTCGACCCGGCCTCCACTTCGGGGCCTCACCTCGTTTAGTCACCCCAAATTGCGAGAAAAACGCGAAAATTTCGCAATCTAGGGCTAGCAGATGGTCAAATATTTACTCTCGATTGGCGTTGAGCCTCGGTTTGCAATAAACTCGATCCCGGTGACGTGTCCGAGCGGCCGAAGGTGCAACACTCGAAATGTTGTGTAGGTTTATCGCCTACCGCGGGTTCAAATCCCGCCGTCACCGCCAGTGAAAAGGCGCCCTTACCCCGAAACGGGGAAGGGCGCCTTTTTTCGCGAGAGAGCAGTCTCTCATCCTGAAGATCAGACCCGAGGGTTGAACCGGTCTCGGCGGCCACCGCGGCCACGTGCAACGACTAGTGCACTACCAAGGCCAAGTAAGACGAGAACCATGAGTACCAGACCGGTTGAGTCAGCACCGGTTACCGAGAGCGGCACTGTCGGAGGCACCGGGTTCGATGGCTGGGCGATCACCGTAAACTGTGCGGCGACTGGCCCACTCTGGGCACCCGTTAGGGTGATCGTGTGCTCTCCCAGTTCAAAATCCGCCGGAATCTTAAACGCAAAGGTCACGGCACCTGAGGCGTCTGCCGTTTGTACCCCAAGATCGACCGGGGTAGATTGTAGCAGTCCCGATACCTGCTCGCCCGGGATAAAGCCTTTTCCGGTAACAGATTGGCCATCTCCCCTTGCAACCAGGTCGAGGTTAATCGAGAGGGTCGGCGCGACTACCTCGACATCAAGCGAAACGCTAACCGAGCTAGAGTTTCCGGAGGGGTCAGTCTGTGTCGCAACAACTTGGAGCGGACCAGCGGGGAAACGTTGCGCCGGCGTGCACGTCCAAGAGCCGTCATCGGCAACAGTCACCGAGCATAAAGCGGTTCCGGCTGCGTCACGAAGAGTCAACAAAGCGCCTGGCTCCCCCGTACCGCCGAAGGGAATAACAACGTGAACCGAGCTGCCATTCGTTGGGAACGTGATCGTCGGCGGCACCGGAGGAGTTGTATCAACGAACATCACGGTTGCTGTCGCAACGCCTGGCACCGAAGCCATTGTGAATCTCACAACCGCTGCCCCCGGACTCGTTGCAGAGGTCAGGGTAGCCGAGTACGTACCGTCTCCATGATCGGTAACCGCCGATAGCGTACCAAGGTTTACCGTCATGGTAACAGGGACGCCTCCGGAATTAATTCGGTTTCCGAAAGCATCAAGCGAGGTTAGCGTAACCGTCGAGGTGCTTGTCCCGTCTGATTCGAGCGAGGTGGGCGAAGCCACGAGAAGACTCGTTGCCGCGCTCGGAGTTCCAGCGACGAAGTCGACATTAGCGTTCGCGGTTCCGGGCGTACCTGCAACGGTAAAGGTGAGCGTAGAGGAACCAATTGTACTTGCTGCCAACAGGGTTGCAGTATAGGTTCCATTACCGTTATCAGTCACCGGACCCAACGTTCCGAGCGATGAAGCCATTGTAACCGCAACTCCGCCAGTGGTTTCCCTATTACCTTGAGCGTCGCGCAAGGTAACCGTAATTGCAGAGGTAGTTGGGCTACCTGCGATGAGTTGGGTGGGGCTAGCAACGATATCTGATGTACCTGGATCGGCGACACCCGGGACGAAGGTTTCTACCGTCTGTCTCGCACCAGAAAAACCGTCAACGGTGAATGAGATTCCAGCGATACCCGCCGCCGTCGGTGCGGTGAGGGTAGCGGTATAAGTACCGTTTCCATTGTCTGTTACTGCGCCGAGCGTTCCATTAGTGGTTGCCATAGTGACCGTGTTACCACCAACAGTCAGCGCGTTACCCGGGCCGTCTCTCAAGGTCACAGTCACGGTTGCTGTCGAAGTTCCATCGGCAACGATGGTCGAAGGAACCGCAACAATAGTAGAGCTGGTGGGGGAAGCGACACCCGGCAGGAAGGTCACAGTGGCCTGCCTGGTGCCGGGAAGCCCATTAAGTGTGTAGGACACTGTAGCCACATTCACTACACCGGGCGCGGAAAGCTCAGCCGTGTACGTACCGTCTCCGTTGTCAGTAACCGCACCGAGGGTTCCCGCAGTTGTTGACATTGTCACCGGACCAGCGCTTACCCCGAGAGGGTTACCAAGTGCGTCCCGAGCAGTTACGGTAATTGTCGCAGTTGATGACGTGTCAACCTGAAGCGCGGTGGTACTGGCGACGATTGTCGAACCGGTCAAGCTCACAGGTCCGGGAACAATATTCACCTGAGCGGTATTAGTCGCGAGGGCACCACTAACAGTGAAGGTGAGATTCGCAACGGCAGGTACCAACGAAGAGGTGAGCGTTGCCGTATAAGTCCCATCTCCGTTATCAGCCGCAGGAGACATCGTTCCAGCGCTCGACAAGACAACAACGGTTCCGCCGCTCGAGGTAAGCAGGTTCCCCTGCGCATCCTTCAATTGAACCGTGACAGTTGAGGTACTGATGCCATCCGCGATTATCGTTGTGGGGGATGGCACTATCGTCGACGTCGTGGGGGATGCTGCTCCGGGAACGAATAGAACGGTGACCGGTCGATCCCCTGGAACGACCCCTACCTGGAACGAGACAAGGGCAACCCCGACCGTGACATTCGACGTCAACGTTGCAGAGTAGGTCCCATCTCCGTTATCCGTCACTGCTGAAAGCGATCCCAAAGTACTTGCCATCGTGACAGGCTGCCCTCCGGCTGACAACTGGTGACCAAGAGCATCTCTCAGTGTAACCGTAATCGTTGAGGTGGAGGCACCGTCTGCAGCTAGGATGGCGGGTGCAGCAACAATCGTCGATGTCGTCGGGTTCCATGCGCCAGGGACAAAGTCAACCGTAGCTGTAGCCGGGGCGGCAACAGTATCGACGGTGTACGAGAGCGTCGCTGTCTCCAGAAGGTTTGAGCTGGTGAGGTTCGCGGAATAGGTACCGTCTCCGTTGTCGCTCACGCCGTTAAGAGTTCCTGCCGTCGTGTTAATAACGACCGTGCGGCCTCCTACCACCAGCTGGTTGCCGAAAGCATCCTTAAGGGTAACGATAACACTGCTCATCGCGACCCCATTTGCCTCGATTTGGGTCGGCGAAACTGCGATGAGCGATTGGGAAACATCCACAGGACCGGGCACGAATGCCACCGATGCTGCGGCGGTAGAGAGAACCGTGTTTACGGTGAAGGTAAGCCCCGCCGTACCTGCTACCTGCGAAGAAGTCAGCGTGGCGGTGTATGTGCCATCACCATTTGCTGTCGTCGAGGTTATGGTTCCGTTGTCAGTCAGGATAGCAACTACCGTACCGGCATCGTTGACCAGGTTACCCTGGGCATCATTCGTAGTCACCGTCACGACTGAGGTAGATGTTCCGTTAGCAATCAGGCTCGTGGGCGTAGCGGTGATAACCGATGAGTTAGGATCTGCTGCACCGGCGACAAAATCAATAGTTGCTGTATTTGTGCCTGGTAACGCATTAAGAAGGAACGACAGATCGGCTGTTCCGGCGGCCGTAGGTGATGTTAGTACAGCACTGAAGGTTCCGTCGTTGTTGTTTGTCACTGTGCCCAGTGTTCCATCAGTCGTCAGGATGTTTACCAGCGAACCGCTCGATGTGAGTGGGTTGTTGAACTGGTCACACAGAGTAACTGTCACCGTTGCGGTTGACGTACCGTCTGCCACAATCGATGTGGGCGAAACGCTAATTAGGGAGGCGCTCGCACTCGCCGGTCCAGCTTCAAAGCTTACGGTAGCCGACGCAGTCGCCGGAACGCTGTTCACGGTGAACGTTAGAGTAGCGACCTCGCCTGCGACAGTCGAAGACTGTAGCTCAGCCACATAGGTTCCGTCGCCAAGGTCGGTTGCCGTGGTAGAGACCATGCTGCCAGCTGTAGTAGAGACCACAACCGTGGCTCCACCCGCGCCGATTAGGTTACCGAAGCTGTCCCTGAGGGTGACCTTAATATCCGATGTGGAGGAACCATCCGCTGTGATCGAGGTAGGCGTGGCCACAACCGTCGCAGTGCTTGCTGACGGTGTTCCTGGCACGAAGCTCACACTAGCTGTGGCCGTAGCCGCTGTTCCACCAACCGTGAAGGAAATAGTTGCAGTTCCTGATAACGTTGCTGCGGTGAGCGTCGCAGTATACGTACCATCTCCGTTATCCGTCACGATGCCTAGACTGCCAAGGCTTGTGGCCATCGTGACCGACGTTCCACCAGTGGTAACCAGGTTGCCGTTAGCGTCGCGAAGAGTAACTGTAACCGTCGATTGGGCCGCACCATCCGCTGTCAACGATGTCGGGGAAGCTGATATCTGCGAGGTTCCCGGGCTCGGAGCGCCCGCAACAAAGCCGACAGTTCCGGTAGCAGTTGAGGCGTTCCCTCCAACCGTGAAGGTAATGGTCGCGGTCCCAACCGAAACACCCGAGGTGAGGGTGGCCGTGTAAGTTCCGTCCCCGTGATCGGTAACGGTGCCTAGCGACCCGAGGCTCGTACCCATGGTAACGGGGGTTCCCCCAGCGTTGACGCGGTTACCGAACGCATCATTCAGCGTTACCGTAACGGTGGACGTGCTTGCACCGTCCGCAGCAATGCTGGGCGGGCTAGTAGTGATCGTGGACGAGTTTGCGCTTGGAGTTCCTGGGGTAAAGGCGACGGTTGCCTGAGCCGGCGCTGTCGTACCTCCTACGGCGAACGTAACCGTGGCATTCGCAGCGACAGTTGCCGATGTTAACGTTGCGGTGTATGTACCGTCGCCGTTATCGGTGACCAACCCGAGAGACCCGGCTGTCGTCTGCATCGTTACGGTATCGGGTCCAGGCCGGAGGTTACCAAGGCCGTCTCTAATGGACACGGTAATTGTCGATGTGGATGTACCGTCAGCGGTAACGCTGGGCGGGCTAGCCTGGATCGACGAGCGGCTCAGATCTGCTGCTCCTGCGGTGAACGTGACCGTAGCCTGTGCAGTTGCGGGGACACTACTCACCTCGAAGGAGACCGTAGCTGACCCCGTCGCCGTTGGGGAGGTAAGAGTAGCAGTGTAGGTTCCATCGGCGTTGTCCGTCACTCCGGTCAGAGTCCCGGTAGTGGCGTTCATAGCGACAATGCCACCTGCGTTCGGCACGACGTTGTTGTTTGCATCACGTAGAGTTACGGTCACTAGTGAGGTGGTGATCCCGTCTGCGGTGATCGACGTCGGCGATGCCGAGATTAGCGATGTCGTGACATCAGGAGCACCAGGAACGAGCGCTACAGAGGCAGTCGATGTGCCCGGTGCGCTATTGACAACGAAGCTTATCGTCGCAGTTCCAACGACGGTTGGCGAGGTCAGAACCGCGGTGTAGGTGCCGTCGCCGTTGTTGGTTACAGCTCCGAGCGATCCGTTATCACTTGCCATCGTCACGGTATTTCCACCGGTGGTAATCCGATTTCCCTGAATATCAAACAGTGTGACGGTCGCCGTCGACGTGGATATTCCGTTCGCGATTAGTGTTGTCGGAGTTGTCGTAATCGTCGATGCTCCCGCATCCGCAGCCCCTGGTTCGAACACCACGGGAGCGGTTGCGGAGGCCGTGACGCTATTCAACACGAACCGAAGAGTTGCTGTTCCTGCTATCGTTGCCGAGGTCAGAGTAGCCGAATAGGTTCCGTCGCCGTTGTCTGTTGTCGCGGTGACCGTACCGAGGTTTGTCTCGATGAGTACAGTGTCTCCTCCAGCGATGAGAGGGTTTCCGTTTGCGTCATTAAGGCTGACGGTGACCGCTGATGTCGAAGTGCCATTAGCTGTGAGCGTTACTGGGGTGGCGCTTATCGTCGATTGCGAGGGGTTAGCCGGACCTGCGACGAAGGCATCCGTTGTAGTGCTGGTGCTTGTCGTTCCACCTACTGTGAATGAAAGGTTTGCCGTGCCAACGGATGTTGTCGAGGTAAGGGTAGCCGTGTATGTACCATTCCCATTATCAGTGGTGCCTGAAATCGTTCCGCGATCGGTGATGATCACTACGGTTGGGCCACCGGTCGTAAGGTGATTTCCGTTCGCATCGATCAGTTGAACGGTAACAGCTGACGAGGTAAACCCGTCGGCGACGATGCTTGATGGGGAAACCGCGATAGTTGAATCATCGGCCGACGCAGTCCCTGGTACGAAGAGAACGGTGGCGTGAGCACCCGCAAGGGCAGTATCCACCGTAAATTCGATTGTCGCCGTTCCAACGGTGGTTGGCGCGGTGAGTGTTGCTGTGTGTGTTCCATCACCATTATTTGTGGTGGGCCCAACCGTGCCCGTATCCGTTGTGATAACGACGGTAGAGCCAGAGGTCACGATATTACCAAAGGCATCCTTCTCCGTCACAGTAACAGTCGACGTCGCTGTCCCATCGGCCGTTATTGTTGTCGGGCTGGCAGAAATTATTGACGTGGCCGGGGAGGCAACGCCAGCAACGAATGTGATCGACAGTGTCCGCGTTCCGGGCTGGCCCCCCACGGTATAGGTGATATTGGATACCGTTGCCACATCAGACGAGGTGAGTACCACGGAATACGTTCCGTCGCCATTATCGGTTACAGCACCAACAGTTCCATCGGTGGGGGTGATGACAACGGTTTGGCCGCCAACTCCCATAAGGTTGCCGAACGCGTCAAGGAGGCTAACGGTGATCGTCGTTGTCGAGGTTCCACCAACGGGAAGAGAGGTCAAACTCGAGGTAATGGTAGACCGGTCAAGATCCAACGGTCCAGCTGTAAACGCAATCGTCGCACTATTGGGGCTCAGATCACCGTTGACCGAGAAGCTAACCGCGGCCTGACCTGTCACAGTCCCTGAGGTAACAGTGGCTGTGTATGTTCCGTCGGCATTGTCTGTGATTGGTCCTACAGTGCCAAGGGAACTATTGATCACAACCGTCCCTCCACTCGCAGAGATCAGATTGTTGTTAGCGTCCCTTAGCTGAACGGTGACGGTAGAGGTCGTTGCGCCGTTGGCCGTTATGGACGTTGGAGCCGCAGCAATCGTCGAGTTTGTCGGGCTTGCGGCGCCTGAAGCAAATTGAACAGATTGAGTATTCGTCCCCGGCGTACTATTCAGCGTGAACGATAGCACCGCTACCCCGACTGTGAGGGAAGAGGTAAGAGTTGCGGTAAACGTGCCGTTACCAACATCGGTTACCGTGCCTAGGTTGCCAAGCGTCGTAGACATTGTTACGGTCGCACCGGCACCCGATGAGATTTCGTTACCAAAGGCATCCTTTAGCGAGACCGTCACCAGAGAGGTCGATGTACCGTTTGCCTCGACACGAGACGGCGTCGCAGTAATCATGGAGGTCGCTGCGGATGGTGCCCCTGCAACGAGAGTCACGGTTGCCTGGTTAGTTGCAGTGGTTCCGTTTACTGTAAACGACACAGTTGCTGGCCCCGCCGCCGTGCCAGAGGTAAAGGTTGCCGTATAGCTGCCGTTGCCGTTGTCAGTCGTTGCGCCGACAGTTCCGCCGACTGCGCTAATAACGACGGGGGTGCCACCGGTTGTGCGTGGGTTATTGAATGCATCACGAAGCTGCACAGTTATCACTGAGGTTGATATTCCATTTGCCACAATACTTGTCGGGGCGGCGGCGATCGTAGAGGTCCCAGCCGAAGCTGCACCTGCTACGAAGGCCACGCTTGCCTGATTCGTACCGGCTGTCCCACCAAGGGTGAAGGTGACTGCTGCGGTCGTTGCGAGTGTCGACGAGGTCAGCGTGGCGCTGTATGTTCCATTGCCGTTATCTGTTGTTGCCGTGACATTACCAGCGTTGGTACTGATGACTACGGTACCTCCGCTAGCAGTAAGGAAGTTCCCTTGAGCGTCCTTCAACCTGACAGTGATGGGCGTGCTGCTGGCGCCGTCAGCGGTGAGGCTTGCGGCCCCAGCCGATATTGTCGAGGTGGCAGCGCTGGCGGCACCGGGGGTGAACTGCACAGTGGCGGTGTTGGTGGCAGATACCCCATTGACGGTAAAGGATAGACTCGCAGAGCCGGCTATCGTGGAGGAGGTCAGGGTTGCGCTATACGTACCATCTCCATTGTTCGTTGTTGTCGATATCGATCCGTTGTTTGTTCCGATCACCACGGGTCCGCCCACGAGGGTTGGGTTATCGTTCGCGTCACGAAGGCCGACCGTGATAGTTGATGTGCTTGTGCCATTGGCCGTTATGCTCGTGGGAGTGGCAGCGATCACAGATCGGGCGGGTGACGCCACTCCTGCGACAAAGGTGACAGTAGCTGTGCGTGTCCCGGCGACTGAGTTTATCGTGAAAGACACTGTCGCAGAGCTTACTGCGGCCGGAGCGGTAAGCACCGCGGTGTATGTTCCATTACCCACGTCGGTTACCGCGGAAAGATTTCCAGCGGTGGCGTTCATCGTTACTGTTGCTCCGCCAACAGGGATCACATTGAGCAGAGAATCAATTGCCTGCACCGTAATGGTTGAGGTTGAGGTCCCATCAGCTGTGATCGATGTGGGGGATGCCGCGATGGTCGAGTTTGCCGGGCTGGCCGGGCCCGCTCCGAATCGCACACTCGCAGGGCTATTTGTAATTGGGGTTCCGCCGATTGTTGCTCGGACTGCGAACAGACCGAAGACGGACGAGGTAAGGGTAACCGTACATGTCCCGGTGGCTCCCGTCACACAGGTCGGGGACGACAGGGTGGGGCCTGTATCCGCGGAGAAGGACACGGTCGCTCCCTGAACCAGGTCTCCAGTGTCGTTCTTGACGGTCGCTGTCGCGGTGTGGGGTGAGGAGTTATCCGCGATTACCGTTCCCGTGGTGACCCCCAGGGACGATTGCGCCGCGTTTGGCGTGTCATTATCAAGCACAGTTACGGCGACATCTGGCAAGATTAACCCGTTAAAATTCAGGTCTGTAGATGTGACTGTATGACTCACTGTGGTATTTCTCGTGCCGTTGACGATCGCATCGTTGACAGCAGAGACGGCTATCGTGCCGCTGCTTGCCAGCGTAGGAATTGTGAGCGGGCTAGGGGAAACCGTAGCCAATGCCGTGTTCGCCGAAACCGGTGTCACCACGATGGGAGCTGTCGCCGAGATTGAGGCTGACACAGTGTAGTTAACTGCTGCGGCACCCTCTGTGACGGATACTGCCGTAGGCGAAAGTGTGAGGGGAGAAACGAAGGTTACGGAATTATCGGTGGAGGTTGAGGCGAGCGAGGGGTTGTTGACCAGATCTTGCACTGCTCCAGCGGGGAGAGAAAGCACGACAGTTCCGGATCCGTTCGCCCGGGCGACTACCTCATAGCTGGTATCGGTGAGCTTTGTAACACTGGAAACGGTCACTCCGGGAGCGGTCGAACCGGTCGTCACAAAGTCTGTGGTTTGCAGGGAGCCCGCCCCGCTGGCCGCAATAGGTTCGGACAGGTTTACCGTATAGCGAATATCGCGATTTGACGTAGGGTCAGCCTGAGCGACAAATTGATCTACGGTTGCTCTGGGGGCGCAGGTGTCAGCCAACGGCTGCGAAAACACCCGAGAATACTGAGATGAATTGTTGCGTGAGTCGATGGTCTGCAGCCTGATATAACCAGCGCCAAGAGTATACGGAACGGTGAGAGAAGTTGCGGCGGTAATTCCGGTCTGACGCCCAAGATAGATCTCAGCATATGCATTCGTTCCGTTCGCGACTGCCGTGTAGTAGACATCAAGAGTGACGGGCGTGGTTGGGATTGTGGCGTTGAAGTAGAGATTTACCGGAGGAGTGACTCCGACGGTCACGGTGCAGGCCGTCGTATTGTACGACACGCTTGTCGGAAACCAGGGAGAAATCCTGGAGTTCGTTAATGTGGTGAACTCGTTGTAGTAGGCAGCCCAGTGTCTGGTTTCCTCGTCGACAGCGTTTGGGCCAGCCTCGGTGAGGCTTGTCCCGGCGTTTGCTGAATTTTTACCCCAGGTGTTTCGTTGAACGGTGAAAACGCCTGAGCTTTGCAGGAAAATTGAGTTGGTTGTAAAGCCGTCAAGAAAGTTATCTTCGATGCGATAACCCGATTGCGCAGCCTGCGCAATTCCCATCAAGGAGTAGATGCCGTAGTTTGCACTTGCCCCAAAGTTATTAATGATGTTGTTTGAGATTACGTTGGGGGATCCCGTTCCCTGCTTTGCGAGCCAGATGACCGGATTACCACCCGTATTATTTTTCGTAAACTTATTACCGGTAATTCGCGCGCCGTTTAGGGTGAACTGCCTGAGATCGAGAACCACTGCCGACAGCTGGAAATTTTCAAAGGTCGAGCCCGTAATGGTCAAGTTTGTCAGGGTTACAGCCCCTTCAGCCTGTATACCGTTATAGGCTTCGGTGTCAGGATCGTACATACGAATGCGGTCGAGGGTGAGGCCAGTGATGCTAGCCCCACTTGGAAAACGAATCGCGGAACCGCCACCGGAATAAGTACTTCCCATGGACACGTTTCGAATCGTTACATTATCAGCTCCGGTAGCAAGCCATACTGCCCGCTCCATATTGATGGACCCCGGGTCAATCAGCGCCCCATTCTCAAGGACGGCCCCGTCTCCAGCTCCGGAAACGACGATCGCAGTTTCATTAGACTTAATGCTCGAAAAATTTCGAACCGTAACAGCGGGTCCGTCAATGTACAGGGCTGTAGCCCCATCGGCATCATTCAGCGAAGCGATGCCAAGCCTGTTTTGAAAGTCAATTGTGACGGGGGCCGCAGCACGAAAGTATGCCCCCGTGTCACCCTGGGTGGTTAAGGTCCCAACAAACATGAAGTTTGTTGTATTTGCAGGCCCGACACCAACAATCGTTCCTGTGCTCTGCACGCCAGCAGTCGAGGAATCCACATCTGCAGCTGGCGCAATTGTGACAGTGTTCGATGCCCCGAGGACATTTGACTCCTGCAGCGCCGCCCGGAGAGTACAGGTATTTGCGGCTGTCCGACAGATGCCATCTCCAGGGTTCAAATCGTTTCCAGTGGGAGAAAGGCTATCCACTTGAAAGGTATAGCTGGCAGCAGAGGCCGGGGTATTAGTGGATAAAACCACTACAGATGTGGCTACGAATGATGCCGCAACCACCGCAGCAACGATTCTCCGCCAACGCGGCCCACCTTGAATACGGGTATTCAATGCAGTAGTCACCCTAGACCTCCAGACAAAATTTAATGTCAATAATTGGAGGCTAACACTCTGCACCCACCTGAATAAAGGGAGGGGAGCAACGATTAGATAACAGTGCTATATCAATCCCAAATTTGAATTAGATTCTCTGATATACATGCAGAACTAAGCTGGCGGGTGGATAGGGGAAACCGGCTGGCCTTCTCCTGGATTGGGAAAGACCGGTGCCTGGGTAAAGGAGTCCGGAACCTGTCCCTCTACATATGGCGCATAGGCTGCAGGAGGATAATTCTGCTCCAGATAGGGCTGCTGCCCGTATTGCTGCTGTCCATAGCCTTGCTGGGCATAACCCTGCTGCCCATAGTGATACTCCACCTGCTGAGGATAGCCCTGCAGGTCATATTGCTGCGGCATCTGAGCGGGTACCTGATATTGCATCGCCCGCTGCTCGCGTTCCTGCCGCTGCTGCGCACGCACCTCAGCATTGAAATACCAGCGGAGCAGCAGAGTAATCGCGAAGAACAAACCAGTCAGAATTAGTATCGCTACAGAAATCCTCCAATATAACTCCGGGACCTCTACTTCAAAAGCATTGAATGCCAGTGGCGCGGTGAAAAGAATGCCTGAAATAGACAGCAGGATGCCCGTCGTAAATGCAGATTTACTCAAAACACCGGCTGCCGAGGGTGCGATTCTCAGCAAGCGGTCGCCCGAGAAAATCACCAATCGAGTAACACCAAGAACAAGTCCGATCTGCGCAATCAAGATGAAGAATAAGGTGTACTCGTTACCCCGCGTCACCCAGATGATCACGAGCGAAAGGCCCAGCATATAAGTATTTCCGATGAGGGCGAGCGGCGCATACCACTCGTTGTCCCGGCCGAGGCGAGTGTCAAGCGCGGTAAAGGTCGTAAAAAGCGCGAAAAGCCCAAGAGTCGTAAAGACACGGGTAAAACGCCCTTCGAAATCCCCAATAAAAAGAAGGGTAATCGATACAACAGAAACCACAATCAGCAATATGATGCTTACCTTCATGAAGGTGGTAAGTGTGCGCTGCCCGCTGGTTGGAGCTTGTTGCGGGGGAACCGGATAGGTCATGTTAACTCCTCGTTAGGCCGGATAATAGTTTATCTCAGATGAATCAACGTTCGGTCAGGTGAATAGGACGGACATCCACATCGCGAAAATTTAGACCGGTATCAATTCAAAATAAATTGCGCTGTCTCGGTCGATGCTATGCCCCCGAGCGACGCCGACAAATGGTAGGAGGCTCCCCCCGCGGGAACCGCAGCGCGCTCGGTAGTACACGTATCGGGAGCGCTTCGCGTGCGGTCCCAGCTAAGTGGCTCAGAGGGAGCACTCTGCGCGGGCGCTAAGACGACAAAGTTATCAGCGGCACCAGTCTGGCAGTCGGATGAGGTCCAATAGGTCTCGCTGCCGCTGGTAATCGTAAAAATCATGCCCGAGGTACCGGCATTTATCGTGCACGGATCTGAACCTTTATTGGTAACGGTTAGGGAAAGCTCCGGAACCTCATCCCCGGAATAGGTCGCAGCATTTGTCACGGGAGCAACCACAACCGTGTCTGCAGTGCAGGCAGGCGCCGGTGCTTCACCTGGCGCTGCGGTAGACGGCCCGGCTGTAGAAACAGAATTATCAGCAGAACCAGGACGAACAATAATCAAAATGACAACGGCGACAAGTGCAAGAAAACCGAGCAGCACCACCAAACGCCGACGCGCATACACGCGCCGCGATGCGGGTCCGAGCGGACTCTTGATCGTTGACATGCCCATAGGGTACCGAGAGTTGGCAGGAAAATAGCCGTGACACGGCGCTATCTGCCCACTCTGGCTGAATTCGTCGACGATGGATGCCCGCCACGATACCCACCAACGGGTGCGGGTGTCATGCACGCTCGGCTATATACGTTTCAGCATCCGGGTGTTGCCGAGGGTATTTGGTTTAACTCGCGCGAGCTCGAGGAACTCGGCGATCCCCTCGTCAGGTGAGCGGACAAGCTCAGAATAGAGTTCGGCATCCACAAGCGCACCGCTCTCCGGGTCTCTCATCGCCGAAAAACCGTTTCTCTCGAAAAAGGAAACCTCGAAGGTAAGGCAGAACAAGCGGCTGAGGCCCAACTCGAGGGCTTCTTCTTCAAGGCCCTCAAGTAGTCGCCGCCCTACGCCGTGCCCAAGCGCCTCGGGCGCTACTGCGAGAGTGCGGATCTCCCCCAGGTCCTCCCACATCACGTGCAGCGCACCACAGCCGACGACATCGCCTCCGGGAGTCTCGGCAATCCGAAACTCTTGAACCGATTCGTAGAGGACAACCTTCTCTTTTCCCAGCAGAATACGCTGCTCGATTAGAGGGGCGATTAGTCGCTCAATATGAGGGATGTCCGAGGTACGCGCGCGGCGCACAATCACCTGAATCTTTTCCGTCATCAGTCAACCTTATAGCAGTGTTCTCGTTCGCTGGAGTCCGGGGTGTCCGTTCGCGGCAATCATTTTCCCCTAAATTCAGTGATTCCGAAGCAAAAAGCTCGATATGGGGCAACCTGATTCGGGAATGGCGTTTCGCGGCGGGAAATGAAAGGCCCCGGCCCGCACAATGCGGGCCGGGGCCTTTCATTACGGGCGCTCGGGTTACGGGGCGATCTCGCCAGGGGTCGGAGCCGTCGAGGCCGCTGCTGCGGCTGACGAGGCACTCGACGATCCTGCGGTCGACTCCTCGCGAGAGACCGTCGCGAAGGTGAACGTCTTCTCGACGTAGTCAACCTTTACATGGTCTCCAGCCTTGAGCTCGCCGTTCAGAATCTTCTCGCTGAGTCGATCCTCGATCTCGCTCTGGACCGCGCGACGCAACGGACGGGCTCCCAGAGTCGGATCGAAGCCGACCTCGATGAGACGCTTCTTGGCGGTATCCGAGACCTCGATCGACATGTCGCGGTCGAGCATCCGATCGCGAAGACGCGCAACGAAGAGGTCCACGATCTGCAGCAGCTCGGTCGGGCTGAGCTGCGGGAACACGATCACGTCGTCCACGCGGTTGAGGAACTCGGGTTTGAAGTGCTTCTTGAGCTCCTCATTAACCTTGCCCTTCATCTGGCTGTAGTCGGCGGCGGTGTCGCCCTCGACCTGGAAACCAACCGGTCCGCCAGCGATATCGCGGGCCCCGAGGTTCGTGGTCATGATGATGACGGTGTTCTTGAAGTCGACAACGCGACCCTGGCCATCCGTCAATCGACCCTCTTCCAGAATCTGGAGGAGCGAGTTGAAGATGTCAGGGTGAGCCTTCTCGATCTCGTCAAAGAGCACAACGCTAAAGGGCTTGCGACGTACCTTCTCGGTGAG
>JBBAQX010000042.1:0-40071 GCA_040400085.1 Lysinibacter sp.
GGGTTCCGGTTTCTCCGGGGCCGGATTGAGCGGGTGCGCTCCGCTCCCAGATCAATGTAGCACCTTTTGTTTTCTGGAAATCCCTGGCATTTGCCTCGGCATATCCGGTGGTCAAACTGTAAAATCCCTCGGGATGAAGCTGGAGCTTGGCAACCGCCACCGATTGGCGGCCATTGTTTCTGACGAAAAGGTATTTTCCGTTGGGTTGAAGAAATATCTGGTTGTAATCCCCCAGGGCTTTGGAAAGAAAATCCGCGTAATGCGTGGGTTGAATGGTGCTGTCTCCCGCGTGGTGTTGGGCATGCACCCATCCGAACCCGTTGCTTGCCCCGACATGGAATCCCGCCTGCACCCGGATCGGCGCAGCCGTCAATGGTCCCCTAGCTTCCGCCACCATTTGAGGGGTCACCATTCCCCAGTCAAGCGTTCCCGAGGGCGATTCAACGAACATATAAGAATGAGGGCCTTCCGGCACAATGACTTTGCCGGTTGGCAAATCGGCAATCCTCACGTTCCCAACTTGGCCTACTGGGATGCCTTCCCATGGCAGGCTGACATTCTCGCGCTGGATCTCTGGTTGCCGCGCCATCATGTGTGGCACGGCCGACATCGCCCCGGATAGAATCCCGCCGGAGAGGGCCGCAGTCGGCACACCGTCCATCAGGTTGGCGTTGCCGGTGACCGGCTGGGAGGCGACATTGCTGGCAGCCTGGATCGCTGCGACGGTGCCCGCGCCATGACCGGCGGCAAGCGCGATTTCGCTGACAGGACGAGCGGCCGCCTGCAGCAGCTGAGGAGCTTGGGGAAACTGGGCCCCGGCAGCTGCGTTAAGCGCGCCGTGCAGCATGAATTGCTGGTTTGCCAGATCAGGCCTGCCCATGGCATCGGCTTGTTCGGCTCCCGATTCGCCGCCGCCCACGCCAAACGCGCCTGCGGTTGCGCCGGCTTCCGACATCGCCCCGGTCGCGCTGAGCGCTTTTCCAGCGCCCAGGGTGGTGATCAGACTGGAGGCCATCTCAGCCAGGCCAACACTGAGATCGTTGCGAAAGCGCGGATCGGCCGCGTATTTCTCGCCCTGATGCTGGAGCATGGTGCCGATGTCATCGACCCATCTGACACTGTTGGGATCGATGGCTTGGGGGACGGCTTCCCCGGCCATGGTGCCCAGCCGGGCCAGGCCGCGTACCATCGTGCCAGCCTGGTGATAGAATCCACGATCCACCGCCTTGACGATCTCCAGGGGCATCTCCTTGAGATAATCGAGATTCTTTACGAAATCCGAATATTCTGGGGGCTTGGCGGGGCGGGTGGTTGGCGATGGCGATGCCAATGAGGGATTGGACTGATCAGGCTGATTAGACGGATCTGTCGGATCTGCTTGATCTGCCGGATCAGATGAATCTTGGCCGCCTGCCCATGCCAGTTCCTTGGCCCGGCGTTTCTGTAAGCCGGGCAATGGCTGGCCGCCGGCATTCACATACTTCTCCATGGCGCCGGAGATCGCGGGCCAGCCGCCGGCTGCATGTTTCTGGATGACATCGGAGGCACTGCCGGTGTTGTAATCAAAACTGGCGAGAGCTTCCCGCTGGCGATCGGTTAAATCAATGCCAGCGGCCTGAGCTGCGGAATCAACATTCCCGGCGTGCCTGGAGAGCTCATCCTGCAGACGGGATGACGCGTCTTCTTCGGTGATCTGCTCATCCGGGCTGTGAGCCCGGGTACCGTAACCCACGCTGTGCTGCTTGTAGTCCCAGCTGGCTTTCGGGGTGAACCCTTCCTGGTCTTTCACAAACGAAAGGAACTCCGGCGATAACCCGGCATCCGGAGCGGCCCGGCGCTGGGTGAGATATTGCCGGAATGGATCGGGCGCTTGTTCAGCGGGCTGTTCCGGTTTAATTTGCTGCTGCTGAAGATTGGCCGCGTAAGCCTGGAACGGATCAAGGCCAGCCTCCGGAGCGGACCGGTTTTGGTTGGCAGCGTAGGCCTGAAAGGGATCCAGCTGCAGCCCGCCGGCGGCAGAGGCCGGTGCTGCTGGAGTCAACGTAAGGGTGGAAGCCATAACCGGTTACCAGGTGTAACCCGCATTGCGCGCCGCCGCCGCCGCCTTGGATGGATCATTGCCATTTGCCGCCATAAACCCGGCCAGAGCGGTTGCGTCCAAAGCTTTGCTTTTCGCCGGGGCGGAAGGGACCGGGGAGGCCGCCGCCGGTGCGCCCGCTCCGGGTGCAGGTGTCTGCACCGAAGCCGGTGGCGGTTCAGTTGGCTGGGCTGGTGCTTTATACCCACCCAAATTAGAAAGGAGATTCGCCCACCAGCTCGGGCCGCTTGGCTTTGCGGTATCCCGTTCCGCGGCATCCTGGGTGTACGGTTTCCACTCCCGGCCGTTGTGGAAGAATTTCCCGTCGGGACTGACAATCGGCGCACGGCCAATCTCATCCTTACCTGCGCCCATGTTCAGCGGCACCGCCGAGTTGCGGCTGGTGGTCTGGAGCATTTTGGGATTGCCATTGGCATCATAGAGAGGCGCGCCGGTATTCGGATCTCTCAGCTGCACGGCCTGCGGATTCCATGGCGCTTGGCCTGCATTGAACTCAGCCGCCTGCAGGGCGAGATGGCCCCCGGCGATCTTGTTGTGATCGGTCTGATACTGATTGGTCTGATCGAGCGCCCGCTGGCGCATCCTCAACTCCTGATCTTTGCGCCGGTAATCGGCGTTGCCGAAGGTCTGGTTCATCTGGAAGAGCGCATCGGCGATGCTGGCTTTCTTCTGCGCAAGATTACCCGTGGCGAACTTATCAAGGGTCTCCTGGCTCATGAGCGGCTGGCCGTCCGGCCCGTTGATCCCGGCCATGTCCCGGGCCTGCTGGGTGAGGAAATCATTCATCTGATGATTCTTCTGCACCTGGTCAATGGCGGCGGCTCCCGCTTGCCCGGCCCGGGCGATTCCGGCGCCCAGAAATTCTCCGCTACGATCGGTTACTTGTGGATCCCATGGCATAATATTTAATAGGTTAAAGGTTGCGTGATGGTCTTAGAGATACTTTGGAGATGCGTATTCGCCCGCTCCTCCTCCCCCGCCTCCCATGTTGCCGATGTAAGCGCCAGCCATCTGGCCGCCGGCCCCGATCAAGCTGCCCAGGAGCGCGCTGTTGTTGTTGCGTCCGGAAATGGCCGCGTTGGCATTGGCGTTGAAATTGGTGTTGGCCGCGTCCATGCCGTAATTCATGAGCGGCTGCATGCTGCCGGTTGAGGCCGCCAGAACGGAGCCGGGCGCGGTGACCGATACCGGGGTGCGTTGGCCAAAGAAACCGAGCGTAGGAGAAAGCGCGCCTTGCTGGACCTGTGCATTGGTGAGCTGGAAGTTCTGACCATTGGCCATGCGCGCCTGGTTCTGATTTTCAACCGAGCCTTGGAAACCGCGATTGGCGGCATCCTCCTGCAGCCCGAGCTGGGCCATGTTGGCCGCGAACCCCTGCCGCTGCTGGAGCCGCTGCTGCCCGTAGAGATCCCGGTTAAGCAATTCCATGCCGATGGCCGGGTTGCTCATGGCAAGGCCCCGATCGTTGAACCCGGCCCGGGTGGCCTGGGTGACATCGCGGATCTGCTGATCGGTGAGCTGGCTGCCGAGTCCCAGCTCGCTCAGGGCCTGTCCCTGGAGGGTGGTGCGCAACTCGCTGGGCCCGGTATTGAGCGCCTGCCAGTTCATCTGTTGCGCCAGCGCATCGGGCTGGCCTGCGGTGGCGGCCGAGCCGCTCAGCTGCTGGAGAGCGGTCTGCCAGCCAGGATTGATTGCCCCGATGTTATCGGTGATCCCGGTGCCGTATTTGCCCAAGCCAATCATGTCAGCCTTTCGCTGTTTGTCCGTGGCTTTGCGCTCCTGGGCGGCCATCATCGGGTACAAAGTTTCCACCTGGTACTTGGACATCTCCTTTTGGAGCTTGGCTTGTTGATCCCATGGGAGCCCGTTGAGCTCGGAGCCAACATTGCGCTGGCCATTGCTGGAGCCTTTGTTCTGGGTTGCGCTGTAGATTGCGCTTCCCGCGCCAACTGCCACTGTTCCGACTGCTAACCAAGACATATTATTGATCCTCCAATTGCTCGACTTTAAGCTTCAGTTGCTCGTAATCCTTGAGGTGCTCAAGGTAGCTTTCGCTTTTGACGATAAGAACTTCCTCAAGCCAATCCAGATCCGATTCGCTCAAAGCTTTCCCCGGCTCGCGTTCGATGGGATGAATGGTGGCCCAGCTCATGTCCTCGTGGATGTAGAGGACTTTGCGCACGCCCGGCTGGCTCAGGATGGTGTCGCCTGCCTTGAGTTGGTGGATGATCCCATCCATCATGACCGAGGCCCGGCCGGTGCGGATCACGTTGAGATGTTCGGTGCGATGCTCATGGCCGATGATGAAGCTGCCGGCTGGCATGAAGATCTCCCGCATGTAGACGCCTGGGGCGAAGGAATGCTTGATAGGGCAATCGACTTGGGGCTCTTGGAGAAGGCGCGCTTCGAGGCGCTCGATGGCGGAGTTGGCAGGAATGGAAAGGACCAATGGGACTGATGCGACTAATGGGACCGATGAAGGCAATGGATTGCCAATGGCATAGCGGGCTTCGGGATCGGTGAAGCTGGTGATTACGTCGGTCATAGGGTCCAGCCGGTGATATCGGCTCTTTTATTGGCGGTGGTGTCGTGCGTCTTCCAGAAAATGATATCCGAATAGGGAATTTGAAAGCGGCCACACCCAAAATACACGCCGAGATCAGCCGAGCCGGTGTGACCAACGCCGGAAATAATCTGGATTCCAACAACCAAATCAGGCGAGGGTTCGTAAGGGCTATGCGTAATGACAAAGCCATAGTGTGCCCCGGAGCCAGTAACCCCTGCAATTCCGTTAATCACCTTGGCAATAGGCGGTACATAATTGGTGACTGCGGCTCCCCCGTAACTGGTGGCACCAGTGGTAGTGCCGAGAAACCCACCTACGTCGGTTTGACGCGCGCAAAAAGCCATATTGTTACTCTGGAGAAAAGGCGAAAATGTCGAAGTGCTATCCGCCATCAAGGCTCCCAGGCGGTGGTAATAAAGATATCCTGTTGGCAGAGTTGGCGCGGAGCTGCTTTTGGACAGCATGAAGTAAGTCACGCCGTCCTTGTCGGCCACGGCATAGACATAATGCCAGGTTGTGCCTGTCATAGTCCCGCTGTAATCGCGTCCACCCACAGCCAGCGTGGTATTGTAGCTAATGGTGCTGCTCCCAAAGCTGCTAGAGCGCATATACAATCCTGCGGCGCTTCGCATCAAAATCTCATCTGCGGTGACGGTGACGGTGCCGCCACCTGTGCCCGTAGTAATTTTTAGATTCTGGTAATTCGGAAACGGATAAGCTGGCTGGACCTCCACGATCCGACGAAAGCGGGTCGGGCTCGATCCCGGCTCCAATTTCATTTGGGCCAGGTATACCGACTGGGTATTGGTGACCGTCATTCGCAGGTACACATTAAGACCGGTCTCGGTGATGGCGTAGGAACCAGCCGGAATGGTTGCGGTCAACTTGGTCCAGACACTCACCGGGCAGGGAGTCAGCGTGGCGCTGAATTGATTGGCCCCGCCTCCGGCCAGATCCGCCCGGAGGGTCGGGGTGACTTCCACCGCGCTGGCATTGTAGATCCAGCAGGAGAATGTCAGGTTCTGTTTGGTTTCGGCCGTGGCGACGGTCTGCCCGTAATCCACAGCCGAACCGGTTCCGGTAAGCTTTGCGCTGTAGGAACTGCCGGCGAGAGGATGATCGGTGCTGCGGACCATTGATCCATACCAGCCGGGGGCATTGCCGGAGGCGGCAGTCGCGCCGGTGTACGCCCAGAGATCGAAGTTCCCGTTAGAGAAATAGTTTTCATTCACCACGGTGTCCGGCTCGGATCGTGGAACGAAAGCGGTCACGCTGGTCAGCTCCAGATCGAACTGGGAGAGGAACACGCTCTTACCGACGGAATTAAGGCAACCACTTGGAAGTACCAGGGCGACGCGCAAACCAAGATCGAGGTTGGCCCATGCCGAGGCGTCGATCAGGCTTAAGGAGACCTTGGTCCAGACGGCGCTGGGGCAGGCGCCGCACGATTTGGTACCCACTTGCACCACGGGCGAGAATGTATCGGCTGCATTTGGGGTGCTGAACACCATGCTCGGGGTGATGCTTGCCCCGGTGACGTTGTAGATATGGAAGCTGACCGCGATGGTCTGGCGCAGGGAAGCCGAGAGGTAGCGCAGGATATCCTGCTTGATCTCGATGGTGCCCGTGCAGGTGCTGTCACCCAGGATCTGCAGACTGACAACGCTTTTTCTGGCATCGGCGGTGATCGTGGTGACCGTGCTGGATTGCTGCTGGGTGACCCTGCCGGCGCTTGGCTTGACTGCCCAGCCCGTGGCCAGCTCGGTGTATCCCGAGGTGGGCGACACCAGGGGGCCGGTTCCCTTGGGCCAATAGGCCGGGTTGAAGTTCGGGTTGGTGAAATAGTTCAGCTTGCCATTGCCGCCCATGGCGGAAATCACCGTGGGATCCATTTGCTGGGTGCCAATGGCGTTATCGGCCACCTTGACCACCGGCGCGCCGAGTGCGCGGAAATCGGCATCGCTGTAGGTATGGCCATCGGCCGGGGATAATCCGGGAGTTACGGTACAAGATCCATCGCCATTCATAATGATAAAATAAGGTTAAGTTTGCGCGCGGGTGACCCGCTCGGTTTCGGCTGATTCAATCGCGACACTGCGGACGTCTGCACTGCCGCCGTTGCTTTCCATGGTGATGGTGATAAACCGACCGGTCTGCCGGATCGGCCAGCGTTCAAGAATCTCCTGGACCCGGTTCAAGCGAATCCCGGAGCCGACCTGGAAGGGGCACGCCACGGAATAATCCTCGCGGCCACGGGTGGCGTGATCGTTATTGGCGTTGGTGGCATCGGCATCCGGAGCCCCGAATACCAGCGAGGCCGACCGTGAGCGGGTTTTATCCTCCACCAGCAAAGCGGATTCGCCCACGCCATCGGTGGAAACGCTCAGGCTGTAAGTCGGGTGCCATGTTCCGAGGCTCACATGGACCCGGTTAAAATCTTTGATACTTACCACCCCGCCCATGGTGTAACCCCGGGTGGTGATCCGGTCGGCGATCGGTTGTTCATCGCCTCCGATCCGATCAGTCTTTCCTTCGCCAAAGAGCAGGACCCGGCCATGGGTGTGATCGATCCCGAACAACCGCTGCCGGCCCTGGTAGGCGGTCACCTGGAAACTGGCGATATCAACATCGGCGGCAAAGAAATCCACGCTCTCCCATGCTCCGGCGGCATTGGGGCCGCCGATGGTGTTGTAGACCAGAATGGCGTTGTTGACCGTTGAGTCATCCAGCGGGACCGCCAGATAGTAATACTCCTCAAATAGCACCGCGCAGGCCCGGCTGGCATGGGCCCAGTTGATCCGGCGAATCAGCGGCTCAATGGCATCGCTGACCGGGATTGCCGAGGTCTGGAGCCGTTCCTGGATGATCTGCTGGAGCCGATAAACCCCGGGAGGGCTTGCGCTGAGCCAGAACGCATCGGCGCCCACCATCGCCACCGATTTGGCGGCGCAACAGCCGATCGTCCGGGAGATGGTCACCAAGCGCACCCCGGTCAGATCCCCGGAGACATTCTCCAGGGCATACGTGGAGCGATCCTTGAACATCACCACCGTGGCCTGGGAATACGGAAAGATCCGGACGAGCTTTTCATTGGTGCCACTCTGGATCTTGAACTGGTTGAGGATTGAATCGTACCGGGTGAAATCGAAGATATCCGAGGCACCCACGCCATCGCGACCGACCGGGACCAGGAGCCGGTTGGCAAAGAGCTCCGCGGTCGAGGCGTTTGGAATCGGATCGATGCCCGTGCCGTCCACGCTCTGATCAATCAGCTGGAACCCGATGAACCGGCCGCCATCCCATTGCAGCGGGGTCTGATCGACGCCCCGGAACAGAAGGACCTGCCCAAGGGCCTGCACAAATTCACATGGGCCGGTAACGGTTTCCCCGGCTGGCAGCTCGATCGGCTGGGGATAAACGCCATCTGCCATCCGATAGATGCCGGCGGGAGTGGCGATGAGCATCCATTCCGATTCGGTATCCTGTTCCCGGTAAATCCCGTCGCCGTAAATGGTTTCCCAATTAATGGCATTAAAAGGGACCGGCTCCACGACCCCGGGCCTTGTCTCGGCAATCCCGCGCCGGAGTCGTTTGTTCTGGGATTCGCTGAGCAACCCCTGGGCGAGCATGAACGGCTCCAGTTTCATGTTCAGGCCAAAGAACCCGGTATCGCCCTCGATCGTGGGTGGGGTGTCGTTGGGTTTATATTGGGCGAGGGACATGAATGAAAGAGAGGTATTGATTTAACACGGAGCAAACGGAGGGAACGGAGGCATTACTCCGGTCTCCGTGTCCTCTGTTTCCTCCGTGTTTAAATTTCATGGTGCGAGCCGCGCGGGCAGGGATAGGAACTTGCGGAGATCGGCGGTGCGGTTGAGCCAACCTTTTAAATACTTTTTGGAGGCGGGTCGGGCGGCGGCGAGGCGGGCGTAAAAGGCGTCTTGGGCATCGAGAAAGCGGGCGGGGTCGGTGTCGCTGGCAATCCGCAGGAATTGCGAGGCCCGGCCGGAGCCGCAGTTGATACAGCAATTGAAATAGACTTCGCCCATTGGTGCGGGCATATGCTCGCAGTGGAAGCCATCCCAGTAATGGACCCGGTAGATCGTGGCGGCGCGCTCCTTGGTGAGGGACTTGATGTCCTCGTGGGGGTGCGAGCGCTTGTCGATGCCGTACTTCGTCTCGCCGCCCGGATCATCGGGATCGTTGTCGTAACCGCCTTCCCACTTGAAGATGAACGGGATGATATGATCAAATCTGGCCATCGTCGAAGTGCTGGGGTTTGGCAACGTGGGTGATCTGCTCGATGACTTCATCCCGGCGTTCCGCGATCGCGGACACGGCCGAAGTGGCGGTTGCGGCGGCGTTGAACTTGAACATCTCCGAAACCACCTTGGCGTTACCGGTGATGAAGAAGACGACTATCACCGTGATGGCGATCAGCATCGCCCCGCCAAAGCCGCTCATTGCGGTAATGGCGGAAGGAGCGGAGGTGGTGTGGGGATCGAGCAACGCCAGCGCCCAGATCCAGTTATTCAGGACCCGGCCAATATACATGATCCCGATAAAGGCGATGATGCACATCAGAAGGCGTTGCCATGGGAAATGTTTTCGTGGATCACTCATTGGGAGTCAGGTGAGGAAATAGGTTGCCAGCCATGCGATGGGCCCGGCCGCCATGCCGTAGAGGCCGAAGAATTTTAGCCCGATAATCCCCGCGGCAATCCCCAGGGCGAGGCCGATCATGGACTGGAGCTTGAGAATGTGCGTCTGCCTCTGAGCGGCCAATGCCTCCGATTTCCTCCAGCCTTCACCATTCGCCGCGGCAATCTGCTGCTGCTCCACTCCCCATGCCTCCAGCTTGTCGGCCGCCTCCTGTGCCACTTCGCGTTCCGAGACCGCCTTGGTGCAGGCCAGATTCGCTTCAAGCAAATCGGTGCGTGCATTGAGCAGTTCGGTTTTGACTTGCCCGAGCGGCAACGAGATGGCCGGATCTGCAACCGTGATGATCCGGTCCACCAACTGAATTGCGGTGTCAGTGTGGGTGCCTGCACTGGCGACTTTGGATCTGGTATCCTCGATCCGCTTCGCCAGGGCTCCCGTGTTAACGTGCGGGGCGGGGGCAACAGCAACCGGGCGGCGCGGGGCGTGGGTGGCGCAGGCGGCCAGGGAAAGTCCGATTAGAAGGTGGAGCAGGAGCTTCATTATTTGTGCCTCCCGTTGTGCGGACATTCATCGACATGGGTCTTGATTGCGACCAGCTGCTTCTCGGTTTCCTCACGCTTGTCGTCCATCGACTCGATCTTGACCGACAAAGCCGAGATTTTCTCCATCACGTCCCGCCACGCTTTCTTTCCCTCGTCGCGGTTGACCTTGACCTCGTCGCGGATTCCATGGACCACGTTGGATACAATCCATGTCGCAGTCACCCCGAAGGCGAAGATGGCAAACAGAGCGTAAGGACTTCCCTGGATCTTCGTGGTTGCGTCGAGCACCGCCCCGGTCGGAGCCGTTGAACCAACGGAAGCCGTGCCCACGATCCAGTAAAAACACCCGGCCATCCCCATTCCAATGCTACTGGTGATGGCGACGACATGCTCGCTTGCAAATGAGAATGCGGCTCGAATTGGCATAAAGGTTAGAGTTGACCTGCCTCCACAAACCACAGATCCAGCTCCTCTGAGGTGAGCTCCAGCACAGGGATAAGTGCATTAGTCAGCGGAAAGCTCCGATCAAACGAGGCGGCGTTGTCGTACCAGTTCTGGGTGATGTCCCGCTCGATTTGATTGGGGATGGCAGCGATGGAGGCGAGGACTGCGGTGCGCTTTCCGGTTCGGATCAACTGCTCCTTGAACTGGCGCGGGGAGAGGATCGGGATTGGCACCTGTGCGGATGGCTCGACAAACTCTGTCAGGCCGTGAGCTTCCAGCACTTCCTCAATCGACTCGTAGGCGACTAAGCTGACTCCCTCCGGGGTGAGTACCTTGTCTTGATCGTAAACGTCTACTCGGTATCGGTTCCCGTTTTCGTCAACGTAGGCTCCATCATTCTCAGGATGGATGAATGCAATAATCATAATTTTCTAAGCTCCTTTTCGTAAAGTTCTTTGGACATCGTGAGTAGGTCGGCGTTCTGTATTAAGAGGCTCTTGAATCTGTATCCCTGCTTGCTCCCGAGCCACATTTCGGCGTGCATACGACTCCAAGGAATATCAAGAAAACTACCGCTTCTGGAGAGTTTATACTCCCTTGGGTCTGTCAGTTGGGCCAACCAGTCACAACGAGCCATCCAGAAATTGCCGCAGAAAAAATGGTGTTCGTGATTGGACATCCACCCCACCCCAACAAAGTCATAGCTGCGGAGATGATCGAGATTCTTCTTCCACCGTTCGATAACCGACAAGGCCATCAGCCTACGCCAGTAAACTCGCCCCTCGCATTCTGGTTTAGAGACACCTTTGGTATGCAGATAAATCACCGCAGCGTCGGGATTTGCTTTTGCATATTCCCACACCTTGCCCAGTGTTGGCGTTTCACAGTCCTCGATATGTGGGGTACTTCCGATGACCTCACAAAGTTCTGACACCTCAGCCACCTCCTCGGAGGTGCCGAGTACGAAGGCTGCTGGATGCAGGTCTGCTCTCTTGAGCATTGCCAGCTGTTCGGCCACAACCTCACGCCAGTTGCCCATGCAGGCGATATGGTAGAACACCTTGAGCTCCTTTGGCTGTGGTCTTTGGGTCTTTTCCCTGTACCAACCTTTTGTGTGATTGGTCATGTTATTCGATTACGGTGTAGCCTTTACCTGTAAGGATAGCCGTGTTAGAGGTGCCAACATTCGGTGCGCCCGTGAGCGTAATAGTCTTGCTTCCCGTAACAGTAGGCATCGAGGTGTAGAAAGCGTTTAGTTCGGCTGCTGTTCCCTTTAGACCGTTAAGATAAATATATGACCCTCCATACGCTGATACTGTCCAAGCTGCCATTGGAGTGATTCCTGTGGCGTACAGTACCTCAGAGGTAGACCCAAATAGGACTGACATATAGCCGCAATCCACAAGGACAAACGAGGTTAAATGGTTGCTGTAGCAGGTGATGTAGGCCAACGCAGTCAGGCCAGTGACGTTCAGGCTGGTGAGCTGGTTGCTGTAGCAGGAGAGAATGGTCAACGCAGTCAGGCCAGTGACGTTCAGGCTGGTGAGCTGGTTGCTGTAGCAGTAGAGAGTGGTCAACGCAGTCAAACCTGTGACGTTCAGGCTGGTGAGTTGATTGGAGTCGCAAGTGAGGGCGATGATGTTCCCGCTTGGAACGCTCCCTCCATTTACTACGGAGATAATACCTGCGGCACGAAGTGACCCCCCCGCTCCTTCGGTTGCAATCGTCGCAAAGCCCGCCGATTGTTGCGCCCCAAGCGAACCGTCCGATTTAACCACTCGAAAGTATCCCGTAGATGTAGTGATTTGGTTAATGTTCAGACTATCTGTTGCTTTGATGGTAGCAAACCAGACCGCACCGGGATGGTTTGTGGTGAACCCGCTCACCTTTCGGATGTGGGCGATCATGGCGTTGCCCATGGCTTCCATCCCGCTGCCAGTGGTGAGGAATGCGCGGCCTTCTGCGGTGGAGTCGGAGATTTCAGTAGAAGGGTGGACCGGGGTGATGTATGCGCTTCCCATAACTTAGTTGTTGTAACGGACGTAAACGGAAGCAGCCGCGCCTCCAATGACTGTGATTGCAGTAGCAACGGTCCCGGTGTCCGAGTCGGAGAATCCCGTTGGGACCTGGATGCCGTTGATGGTGGCAACGCCGGCCAGAACGGAGACCGTCCAGCCTTTTGCGCCAACCGGGATGACGGCGGTGTTCCCGTTGCCCAGGGATGCGATCACGGGCGTGACGGCCTGCTGGGCCACGACCAGCGCCCCCAATCGTGGGTGGTTGGGGTTGATGGCCGCTTCCAGCCAGATCACTTTCCCGCTGGAGTCGAAGCCTTGAATTGATACTGAGTTGCTCATAATTTTGAACCGTTGATTTTGAAAGTTACTTTTAGCGGCGATACCCTCCGAGCCGGACCTTGTACCGGCGGGTCTGACCCTGCTGGATTTGGAGCTGATCTTTTTCGTCATCGAGCATCCCGTTGGCTCGGGCTTCCTCGACGTTGGCCTTGTCAATCTGGCCATCCTCCCGAAGCGCGTCGGCATAAGCGGCGTGGACCGCGTAATCCTCCAGGAATTCAGGTACGGGTTGGATCACCCATGCGGCGTCTGTCTCCGGCTCCCCGAGCGCGCCGGCGCTTGCGGCTTGGTAGCAATCACCGGTATCGCGCCAGAACCTGACATCGCCCGCTTTGTAAGTGGCACCGGCCACGTAATACACGGATGAGAAACGCGGAGCTGGAAGCCGGAACTTGAGCCAGATCACCGGCGGGCACCATGTGGCGAACTGCACTCCATTGACGGTCCGGGTAAACGGGATCCCGCAAGCGCCTTTGGCGGTGGCGGGATTGCTCCGGAAGGCCTTGAGCGGTTCGCCGATCACGGTCTTGCCGGTTTGACGCAAGGAGATGTAGCGGTCCAGATCAGTGGCGGGAATCCACCAGGCGGTGTTCGTCAAAGCGTGGCCGATGTTGGCTGCTTGAACGCTGCGATAATAAACCTGGTCAGATCCCAGAACCTCGGCCCCGGCGGCGTAGGTTGTGCCGGCAGCGTAATCCGGGCGGTATTGGCGCTGTTCCGTCAGCACGATCTCCGGCCAGTCGTAACTGCGCCATGCGTTCTTGATCTGGGTTTGGAGATAAGTGGCAAACGCGGCCGCCATGCTGGGCAGCACGTTCACGGCCGGATCCAGCCCCATCTTGGTGGCGACCTGGTCGAGAACGGATTTGAAAGTGACCGTGTTCATGAATGGGAGATAGGGCCTATGAGTCCTATAGGGCCTATGAAACGATCAGGCTCGCGCCTGGGTTTTGGGTGCGTGCGTCTGCACCGGGTTGCCGGGCTTGGCTGGGCTGGGCTTTGCGGCCTTGGACCCGCAAGGAAGTCTTGCCCGGGGCATACGGCACCCGGACATCCTCATTGTCGCGCAGGATCTCCCGGCGGAATTGTTTGTCCTTCCAACAGTCTGCTCCGAACTGGATCCGGGCCAGCTGATAGAACACCGGGTCAAGGCACATGGTGGTTTGCCCAATCCCGTCCAGAGCCCGACGCGGGTTGGCATGGTTGGCCGCGGCGATCCGCTTCTGGCGAATCCCGGCATTGACCAGCTCCAGTTGGAACCCCATCCGGAGCTCGCGCTCCACGTCCCGGCTAAGATCGCCCGGCATCAGGTTTACCAGATCCGCGAAGTGATGATCGATTGCGCCCATAATTTTAAAGGAAGAAGTGGAGATAGGCGGCCTGGGAAAACCCTCCCAGACCGCCATTCGCCTCCGCCAAATTAGCCGATCTGCCCGTCCTGGATCAGGTTGAAGTAGATGACCACTTCGCCCTTATCGATATCCGAGATGCTCTTGGAGCTCTGGCTGCCAACGGTGACCAGGAGGGTATCCGCCACGGGATAGACCTTGCTGGAACCGGTCATCTTCTTGATGGTGACCGTGCCATGACCGATCACCGTGATGCTCACCCCGGTGGCGGTGGCGGTGGTGGCGGCGCTGAGCGTCACGCTCGTGGCGCTTTCAACGCTCACAATCGTGGTATTCGCGGGAATGCCAGAACCGGTTACGCGCCGGCCGACATCAGCCGCGACAAACGCCATCGTGGCGCTGGTCAGGGTGGTGTTGGTGGCGGTCACCCCATCGGCCACCGTGGTGACCGCATAGAGGTTCGCCTGGGTCGAGCTCAGGAACGTGGTTGCGCTGGCCGAATCGCCAACGCTGATGGTGTTCGTATTGAACGCCGAGTCGCTGGCATCACAAAGCGCCGCCGTGAGTTCATACATCACATCCTGGATTCGCGAGAGTGCCGGGATGGGAATACTGAACACCTGGGCGGTGTTCGCCGTGGTGGTCGTGAAATCGCGTCCACGCAGCAGACTGAGCCGATGGGTGAACCCATTGACTTTGCTGTTGTTTGGCAGCTTTTCCAAACCCGGCAGCACCACCACCGCCATGGCCATCATGGCAGTTGGAGCCGCATCTCCAAGGTGATCGACCTTGACGTGTTTCCATGCCACGGTCCCGACAAGTGCCAGCAGAGCCAGCACGAACAATACTTTAAACCAGTTTTTCTGAATCATATTTTTCCTTTTGTTGAGGTCGCTTATGTCGTTGATGTCGCTTAGGTCCCTTAGTTTCCTTCAGGCAATTACAGCCCGCCTGGGATCACCTTTCCGCTTCCGCGTGGGTTGAGATGGCAAAGCATCCAGATCGCTTCGATCAGGCCGCGCGGACCGCCGCCTTGATCCTCGAATGCCCGGTAATTGGGCATCTCGTTGAAGCGAAGCTCCAGCATGTCGGTATCCAGGCAGAGCCCGGAGCGTTGCTGGACATCCTTGTTGGTGGCCGCCTCGCTTGGGTTGGAGCTGGCAGCCGAAGGATCGAGCTCCCGGCGCAGCCATGGGCTGGTGATCAGTTCCAGGGAACCGAAATCGCCCTCCATCCGGTCGATGGCGGCCATCAAGACCTTATCAGTCTGCTGAGCCTGGAAGGTGCGGACCGTGCTGCTCCCGGCAAGGTTAGGTTGATAGACCGACCAGTTGGTGATCAGCGCCTTGAGCTGGCGGCCGACAACCATCACGAAGTTGCCGTTCATGCCGGTTTCATCCCAGATGCTCCCGAGCATGTTGTCGCGGATATGCGTTTCGCGCAGATCGGCCCACGGGGTGGTGATGATGCTGCTGGAGGGAGTCCGCGCCTTCTCAGGCACCGGCAGATCCCCTTGCGCATTGTTATCGACCCACTTGAACAAGCCGCGGGTTTCGCCGCCGACCACGCCGTCATCCTCGCGGCTGTCGAGGTTGCACAGGGTGCGCGCTTCCATGTCGCGCTTGGCCATGGTGATCCCCTTGGCCACGCTCTTTGCCATTTCCTTGCGACGCCCGACCCCGGCCACATCCGAGACGTTCTGCGCCACGCGCGAGACTTTCGGTTTGCGTTCGGTGATCTGGATCCGGCCCGAGATCGGGACCCGGCCAACGAGGTTCTCGAACTCCGTCACGTCCTGTTCATCGACCGAGCCGCGGATATTGACATCCGGGTAATCGTCCGCCTGCCATGTACCCAATGGGTTGGTGGGTTCGCTGCCCTTGGGGATGAGCGAGGTGACCACGCATTGACGCGCATCGACCACCGCGATGATATCGCGAAGGTCTTCCCGTTTGCCGGGCTGATTTCTGCTGGTTAACTGTGCCATAAATATGACTCCTTAAGATTGATTTTGATTGTTTATGATTTCAGACTTTTTTCCGCCCTATCGCCTATCGTGCGCCGACTAGATTCTCCGCAAACGCAAGCACACTCGCCTTGCTCCCGAGGCCTTCCACCGCCGCCTGGGTAACCCCGCGAGTCTGGACAACCCTTGCAGCAACCTTGGGTGCTGGCTTGGCTGCCGGGCCTGCATGGACCTTGGCAATCGGTTTCTTCTTGAGGAGGGCAGCCGCTTCCGTCGCTGATTTGCCTTTGGATTCCCGGGCCACCTTCCCCGCCATTGCATCGGCAATGATGAGTTGGTAATCGGGAAACCGCATCAGCTGGGGCAGCGCCGCCTTGACTCGTTGGAACTGCTGGTTCTCCGGGGTACCGGTGGTGAACATTTTCGGATAAGCCGCCTTGGCAATCCGGTCTGCATTGGCATTCATTTGCAGATACTGTTCCCGGGCCGGAGCCGCGTTGAGGATCTGGCGTGCATTGGCCAGATGATTGGCCACCACTTCCTTCTCCACGAACTGCTTGGTTCCTTTGTCGTCAATCACGATTTCCGCGCCATCGGGATGGCGCAGTGCCCAATCCTCGATCTCGCGTGCCCTCGCGATTCTGGCCTGAAGTTCGGCAGGGGTGCCGACATCCGCCAGCGGCTGCTCCGCATCGGGTGCGATCCGCACCGGCCCGGCTTGCGCCTGGTCGAGCTGCGTCTGCAATTCCGTTGCGCGCGCTTCCGCGGCTTGCGCCTTTTCCCGCGCCTCGTGCTTCTGCCGGGTCAGCTTGGCAAAGCGTTTGTTCAACGCCTTCTGGGCTGCCGGAGGGAGCTCGATCTTCTTCCCGGCCTCATCGACCAGACCTTGGATCTCGGATTCCTCTTCCGATTCCTCCGTGGTCTCCCCGGCTTCTTCCTCTTCGGATTCTTCCGTGGCCTCCTCGGTCTCTTCCTCGGTTTCAGATTCCTCTTCGGATTCTTCCGTGGTCTCTTCGGCTTCCTCGGTTTCTTCCTCGGTCTCGGTTTCCTCTTCGGATTCCGATTCTTCGGCTGCCTCCTCGGCTTCCGCTTTTGGCAGAAACTCAGAAACCCCGCGCATGCTGCCAAGGATGTCATCCATCCCGGGAATGATCGAGGCGTTCTCAGCCGAGAGTGGCCGTTCGTTCTTTTGCGCGGCTGCGCGCTCTTTTTGCGTGATCCCAGCCAAAGCTGGTTTTGGGGAAGCGCCTCCGCCGGATGCGCCGCCTTTGTCTGCGGCAAGGAAGCGCCTTTCGACACCGCGCCGCGTGAATCTCAATACAAACATGGAATAACCTCCAGGTGGAACCATTGCCCTGAAACGCCATCAGTCCCACGCGGAGTCTGTGAACCGCTTGGGCTGATCGAACGATGAGACCGGGCAAAGTGAAATCTCATAAACAGATTCCGCGATACACCCATTGCAGGCGGTTCGTATAGAGGGTGGGCACCCGATTTCACCGGGTTTCACCGGGTTTTCGGTGAATTATTGTGCCACTAAGTGCGAGACGCACCGGCACAAAAGAAGATTTTTACCACAGGAGGAAACGGAGAACACTGAGAAATTCAGCAGGGTTTTCGATCCCTCTGTGAACTCTGTGCTCTCCGTGTTAAATCGCCTTCTGGGCGTTATGCCTTTGAAGATTTTTACCACAGGAGGAAACGGAGGGCACTGAGAAATTCAGCAGGGTTTTCGACCTCTCTGTGAACTCTGTGCTCTCCGTGTTAAATCGCCTTCTGGTCGTTTGCCTTTGAAGATTTTCATCACAGGAGGAAACGGAGGGCACTGAGAAATTCAGCAGGGTTTTTTGATCCCTCTGTGAACTCTGTGCTCTCCGTGTTAAATCGCCTTCTGGTCGTTATGCCTTTGTCTTTCCTGCCACGCGCTGCGCGCGGGCCAGCTCGCTCTTGAGTTTGTCCCGGAAATCAAGGGCCCATGCGAGGCCTCCGGAGATGTGCTCGCGCTCGTCGCGGTTCTTGGGCTGGCTTACGCCTTCGGTGGCGGTCACGATGTCGATTGCAAGGAAATGCATCACCACCCGCCAAAGCGGGTTCTCCTCGCGGATGCCCCCGAGGATCTGGGTGATCTCATCCGCGGGCAGAGGTGCGGGCATCTGCACTGGAATGGTGCGGGCGCAGGCCTCCGCTTTCTCCTTCAACTTGCCCAGTTGTTCGGCCAGCACCGCCTGGGCCAGAATCCCCTTGGTGCAGGATTCTTTCAGTTCTCTGATTTCGCCGATCAGACGCTCCTCTGTTTCCGCTGCAATCTTGCGTTGCTCCCGGCCCTCGGCCAGATGCTTTTCCAGATCTTCCGCCGGAACGATGGTGTACCCGAAGATCTTCATTGCCCCATCCCTCCCATTCCCAACTGCGCCATGCCTCCCATATCTCCGGCGGGCATCCCGCTGCCGTCTCCGCCCATCACCGGCTTGGCTCCGGTCCGGCCGATCATCGGGTTGGTGACGCTCTGGGCTTGGCTGAACCGAAGCATCTTGACTTCCTTGGTCATGAGCTTGGCAAAGAGTTCATCGCTCTGGATCCGCTGCTGCCAGCCCGGGTTGTTCTGGAACACGTTCTGCAATACCCCGAGCCGAAGCTGGGGGTTGCTGAACGGTTTCTGTGGCGGCTCGATCCCGACGGCGATCTTGGCAAGGCGATCCTGCTGATCGTTGACTTCCTGCATTTGGGCCACTTGGGTGTTCTGTTGCTGAACGGTCTCGGCAATGTTCGGGTCGATCCCCTGGAGCAACACCCGGACAAGGCCGGTCATGTCGAGGGTACCCTGCCGGTCGAGCGGGATGATGACATCCTTCATCACGCCGCCGATGGTCTGGATAAACTCAATATCCATGGTCCGGACATCGAAGGTAAACTCCAGATCGAACATTCCCTGGATCTCTTCCCGGCCGACATGGAAGGGATGTTTCATGTGACCAACCACCTTGCTCACATCTTCGTCGGTGAAATACTGCTGGGCCAGCTGAAACACCTGCCGGATCGGGGCGCACAGATCGTTGAGGGTATCGGTGACCAGCTCCTGTCGCGCGGCCATGGTCATTGCCGGATCGGCCTGTGCACTGAACCGGCCAAAGTATTCATTGATCTCGGTATCGACATCGTTCTCGACCACCTTGGTGGTGGACCCGAGCGCCGGCGGCTGCAGGAAGGAATACTCCCCCTTGCGCGATTGCTCGACCTGCTGGGCGGGGCCAACCTCCACCTGCCCGGCCATTCCCTTGGGCACCACCATCATCGGGACCACCTCGATGCTGGTCCGGTCCACGCGGGCATCACGCTGGATTTTCTTTTCCGTCTGCCATGTGGAGACGATCTCCGGAATCCCGCGGCTTTCCATGATCGGGCGTTCCTCGCGTTCGCAGGTGAAGCTGTGGAAGGGCATCCCGCCATGGTCATACTCCACCGGTTCATGGGTGGCATAGAGCTCCTTCACGTCGTGATGGATCACCGTGCAATAAATGCTGGTGCTCCCGCGTTCGCTGACCCGGTAATAGCAATGCTGAAGCTCGATCAGATGTTTGGTATCCTCCAGAAGCGTCCGACGGAACCGGGGGGAATTCTGGCTGGAATAAAGCGGGTCAATGATTTCAAAGGAAGTCGAGCCCTTGTGCTTGAGCGCTTCCGTGATGAATTTTTCGCTGTACCCGCGACTGACGGCCCGTTCCTTGAGTTCGGTTTCACCGATGAACTCGCGGTAGACAATCAACCGGCCATCCTGAAGGTTATCCAAGGCTGGATCGAAGAGGACATCCACGAACGGCCGAAGTGCCATCAGCCGGGGTTCATTCTTGAAGATGTACGGCACCTTGAGCTTGGCGGTGCCGAGTTTGCGCAGATCCTTGAGAAACGCCCGGGCTTCCGAGCCGGTCACCTCCGGAGCGAACCCCTGGACCATCGCAATGTTCTCCTCGTCCCGGGAGGGATCGGTGAGGGTTTCAAGCATCGCCATCAGGTTCGGATCGCCGGTCTCCTGAGCGGCCTGCTGCAGCTGGCCCAGATCGAATTCCTTGTCGCCCAGCCGCGTCTCACGCTGCCAGAACACCCCGAGCACGGCCGCGCCCAAAGTGTCCATGTAGCTCCAGACCAGAGAGAGCTCCCGGTTGATCATGTCCAGCCCATGGGTGTAAAGCATCCAGCGCAGCAGGGGATTGACCGTGGCGGCCCAGTCCTGGTTCTGGCTGCCCAACGCGCGCGCCACGATCCGCTTGCCCCAGAACGCCAGCTTCCGCAGCCGCTTGCGTTCTTTGATGATTTTATCGGCGAGCCGAACCCGGGTATCCGAAGCTCCTTCCCACGGGAAGATGTCGCCATTCTCATCCGTATCCCACTTGCGGCCGTCCGGGCTCTGGCCCGACCAGAGGCAATACCGGGTATCGTAGAAGTGACCGGTGCGGGCATGGTAAAAGGCCGCGTTGGTGTTCATCTCCTGGATCTCAGCCTTGAGCTGATCCAGCTTCGGAGTCTTGCTGTAAACAGCGATGTTTTGTTCGTCTTTGATATTCGATTTCATAGTTTTTAAAGATTAAAAGCGGGCTCATTCACCACAGGAGGACACCTGCCTTCTCCCCCTCTGTGAACTCCGTGCTCTCCTGTGATAAAGTTTCATGCCGTTGCGCTCTCCAGAAAGACCGCCCGGACGTTGTCTTTGAGAAAGAAGCGGTGCCCGGCCTTGCCGGGCAGCCTGCGCTCGGTGAGGTTCCCGGCTTGGATTTGCTTCTCAATTTGGTATTCGGTGACCCCCGGAATCCACCGTTTAATGTCTCCGATGCGCAGCAGTTCTTTGGAGGGTTCGTTGCTCATAATTCCGGTTCGGCAAATCCGCGATTCAGATCGTGGGTTGCGTTTTTCAAATATGCCCGGTCGATTTCGAGGCCGTATTCCGCGCGCTTCAACTCTTCCTTCAGCCGGGCATATTCGCGTTCCATTTCTGCCCGGGCCTGGTCAAGAGCCGCTTCGGCCGCCTTCACCAACCCGGCCTGTTTTTTGTAGCCGTTCTCAAGATTGGATTGCGCTTCACTCAGCAGCGATTCCGACTTGCGGACATCCTGTTTGCAAAGCTCATGCCGGAGTTCGATTTTTGTCATGTCAGTAGCTTTTTACCCTCCCTGTTTTTTTTCGCATTGGCGGGTAGTATTCGAGATCCGCGCAGGCCGCCCATCGGATGTTATCAATCGGGTCTTTCGCCGCGCCCTTGAGCCCGTCCGCGCCGGTCCATTCGTGCATCGAGTAGATGGAGTTGGTGCACGACTCGGCAATGAAGAGCCGGGGTTCATTGGTGGAATCCACCGGGCGATTCACATCGTAATCCAGAAGCGAGTTGACCAGCTCGATCCCGTCGTCAATCCCGCCCTGGCTGGGCGATGGGAGGAAATCCATGTCGAGCTCCGCCATCTCTTCGATGAGAGTCAGGCTTTCCTCCCGGGCGGCCAGGATCTTCTGACCCGCAAAACGCGAATCCATGTAGCGCTCCTCGATGATCTCCGATTCCTTGCGCTTGACCCATGCCCCGTTCTCGTTGCGCAACATCTCCAGCCGGAGGATCTCGGATTTGTAGCGGGTCAACCCGAACCCCATCGGCCGCTGCGAGTCGCCCCGGTCGCCATCCATTTTTTTGCCGCTCGGGATCGTCCACGGTCCGGGATATCCGAACCCTTCGATGTAGATGCTTTCGCAGGGCCATTCCCGGTAAAGGATCAGACGGCCCCGCGGATCGACAATGAACCAGCTCATGAAGAAGTTGCGCCCGTTGCAGGGATCGATGATCAAATACCGACTCCCCTCCTGGGGCACCCGGGAATCGGGGATCACATGCACATTGTCATTGAACTTCGGAAACCGGTTGGCAATGGCTTTGGTGGCCACGCCATAGGCGCGCATCAGGATCGTGTCCCGGTTGGCATCGGCAAGCTGCACTTTCATCGAAGCATAGTTCCCATACGGGTTGTCGGCCGTGTGAAAATAAACGATCCGGCAATTCCGGCGCACCGGCTGCTGGACTCGCGGGACGCTTTCATAGCCCGAGCCGGGCAGGCGGTCCGAGCCGGACTGGCGGTCTGGTTCGCTCATGCAACCTCCTCTGCCAGCTCCGGATCGCGCGCAACCGGCAGCAGTTCCGCCGGCACACTCACCAGCGTCTTTGCGCCGCTCAGCTCAGCCTTGACGCTGGGCGAGTAGCCCAAGACCGGGGTGAAGGTTTTGAGCGCCATCCCGTTGCGGGTCACCAGCCGGTACCGGATCGCCTCCAGCCATTCGGGCGTGTAGAGCTCATCGAGCCATGCGGCATCGAGCTCCGCGCCCTCGACGTTGCCGACATCGGTCGAATAAAACTTGAACCAGCATTGGGAGCCGTTTGGCAGGACGAACGTGCTTTCGGTGAACCCGCCTTTTTGGCTGTAGGTGATGTTCGCCGTGACCCCCTGGCGCATCTTGCCGGTGCCAGCCGGCCGCCATTCGGTGGGGAGATATTTCCAGAGCAGCGGTTGCTGGTTCTGGATCGAACTCGCATCAGTGGATTGCAGACACCAGACCCTGGCATTGGGTTTGGTCACCAGGAGCTGCATGATCCGTTTGGCCGCCCATTCGGTTTTGCTCGCCCGGTTGCCGCCGAAGAGCAGCAGTTCAACCACACCGATCGGGTAAAGCTTGCGCAGCTCCGCGAGCTGTTCATCCGCCAGCTTCCAGACGGGCGGCTCGAACCCGTACCGGAATGCATCGGATTTTTCGCGGGCAATGATCTGTTCGCGAACCATCCACCGGCGCGCAGTCTCTTCCGGTCCCCACGCGAGCATTTGCTCCCGGGTTGGGATCTTCAAGACTTCATGTTTGGTCCACTTGCTCACGGTCGATCCGGTTAACTTTTGGCGCGAATGAAGCAATCGGCTGCGGTGCGCATCGCATCGGTGTCTCCAATCGCGGCAATGAACGCCCTAAAGGCTTCCTCCTTGCTTGGCAAGCGGGACGATGTTTGCGGCGCTTTTCCAGCCGGAGCCGGATGCAGCTCGGGCTTGATTCGCACGCTTCGGGAGACACATCCGCAGCTGGCGTATTTCGGCGCCCGCGGATTTGGCCGGGAGCAATAGACGCAGCGGCCAGTGGCCATGCGGCGAGACCGGATGCTTTTGACCGCCCCGGCTTTGCGGGAGATTTCTTTGCTCATGCGCGTGCTGCCTGGGTTTGCGCCGGCGCGGTGACATGGGTGAACTCACCCAGCCCGAGCCGGTAGAGCGCCTGGTGGATTTCGCCCGGGGTCGGCATCTCTTTGCGGAGCCCGTCGCCATCGTCAACCAGCCTGATTTTTTCGAAGGTGCATCGCATTAAATGCGGAGGCGACAGTGGGACCTCGCAAACCACCCGGGTATCGATGGCGGTTGCGGGCACCACCGCTGATCCCCTCAGCTCATGAGGGGCGAATTCCCGGAGCCATTTTTCAGCCTCGTCGATTTCATTCACCCGATTATTCATGATGTCCACCATAAGCGGCGTTGTGTTTGCCTGGATTTCCTCCAGCCGGACCCGAAAGCGGCGCTCGCTGTCGCGCGATTGCCGCAAGGAGCGAATCGCCCCGGGCAGATCGACGTAATCGGAGCCTTTGAGCCCAAGGGCGTCTCTCACTTCCTCCCGGAATTGCGCTGCGGTTTCAAACGGTTCTTTTTTGGACGGTATTTGATCAATCATTTTTTGAAATTTGGCGTGGTTCACTGGGTTTAGTTTCTCTGGTTGGGATTGGGTTTTCCGGGGCTGAGTGCGCGCGTCTGCACCAGGGGCAGCCGTGCGAAGAAACCATGTTGTTTGGCGTCCAGAAGCGATAGCACCCGCTTGAACGCGCTTGCCTTGCCACCTTGCCAGCCGGCAAGGAATGAGAGCAACTGGCCGATCAGGATCAAGATGCAGAGTTGAGTCGGGTCCATAATCATCGGTTCCTCAATGCGTAAAAGGCGGTCAAAAACATGGCCTTGGCCTCTTGAGGCGTCCAACCGGTGATCTTGTCAGGGTACGGCTCCACGCCCGAACCCCATCCCGCGCCCCGGCCCGGCATCAGGTCCCGGGCCTCGCTCAGCAGCAGGCGGAAATCGCCCTTCATCACCGCTCGCGGATGCGGAAACGTCAGCCCAAACCGCTGGGCAATCACCCCTTCCAGGATCATCTCGATTGCCTTGAAGTTTTTCAGATGCGGCTTGATCGGCCGGGCAACATCCGGAAGATAAGCCTCGGTGGCGTCGTGCATCAGCGCCGCCAGGCGCATGCCCCGGATCTCGTCGGCCTGCTCAAGGTCGGCCCGGCGCTCCTCCTCCGGATTGATCACCAGCCGCGAGAGCAACACGCAGTGCTGGGCGACGCTGTAAAATTCCCGGCAATGCCCGGTGAACCGGCATTTGAGGCTGAGCGCGTGGGCAATATCCTCGATGCAGATATCCTCCGCGCGCGGTTGCATCGGGAAGAATTTTATCCCGGTGTAAGTTTCGATCCATGCGTTTTGTTCCATTTGACTTCCTTGGTTGGTTGGTTTTTTGAGTGATCAGCGGGCCTGGTGTTCCTGTTCGTTGTTGGAAACGAACTTCTCGGTGGTGCTTAAAAATTTGGTGTATTCCTTCTTGAAGGTGATCTCGATCGGGCCGGTCGGGCCGTTGCGTTGCTTGGCAATGTTCAGCTCCGCTTTCCCCTTCAAACTCTCGTCATTCGGGTTGTAGTATTCCTCCCGGTGCAGCAGCCCGATCACATCCGCGTCGTTCTCGATCGCACCGCTTTCGCGCAGATCGGAGATCCGCGGCTTGCCCCCGCGCCGGTCATCCGGGTTGCGGTTGAGCTGGCACGGCACCACCATGGTGACCCCGAGTTCCCGGCCGGTTTCCTTGATCGCGGCGCTGACTTCGCCCACTTCCAGTTGCCGGTTGGCCTGGGCGCGTTTGCTCAGGCATTTCATCAGCTGCAGGTAATCGACCCCGATGCACCCGATCGGGATCCCGAGTGCCCGCATCTTGTGGACCCAGCGGCGGCACCGGGCCTTGAAGTCGAGCGTGGAAAGGCCAACGGTGTCGTCGATGTAGATCGGGGCCTGGCACAGTCTTGCGCCCGCGCTGGTGACCCGCGGGAAGTCATCGTTTTTCATGAACCCATCCCGGACCCGCTGCAGGTTCAGGGGCGAATTGCTGCACAGCAGCCGCATGCATTTGCTGGCGTAGTTCATTTCCAGGGAGAACTGCAGGACCGCCTTTTTTTCATTCACCGCCACGTGCTCGCAGATGTTGTCCAACAGCGCGCTCTTGCCCATCGAGGGACGCCCGGCGATGATGATGTATTGGCCTTGCAACCCGCCGGTCATGCGGTCCAGATCGTGGAACCCGGTCGGGATTCCGGCTGGGCGGCCCCGGTGGTTGTGGGCGTTCTCGATGACTTCGATCGATTCGAAAATGCCTTCCTTGATCTGCTTTGCCGAATCGGCCTTGGAGGTCTCCTGGCCGATCTCCAGCAAGCGGGCCTGGGTTTCATCCAGGAGCCCGTTGACATCCTCCTGGTCCTCATACGCCCGGTTCAAGGCGTTGCTGGCAACATCGATGATCCGGCGCAGGATGTATTTTTCCTGAAGGGTGTCGAGATACCGGCGCACGTTCGCGGCCGTGGGCACCTCGCTGAAGAGCTCGGTGACGTAGGCCGGGCCGCCGCATTTGGCCAGCAGGTTGCGATCGCTCAGTTTCTGGGTGAGCAGGATCATGTCAATCGGGCAGTTGGCCTCCCACATCTCCAGGCACGTGGCGAAGATGATCCCATGGCCGATGTTGTAGAAATGCTCCTGGGTGACCTTGTCCGAATATTCCCCTAGCACTCCGGAGGGATCGAGCAGCAGGCTGCCCAATACCCCGCGCTCGGCGTTCTCGCTGAACGGCGTTGCCCGCCCCGATTCCTCCCCGGAAAAACCGCCGCCCCTTTTTTTATTTTTGTCAAAATCGCTCATGATTGCACGGCTCCGGTTTTGAGTTCATCGGCGATTTCATCGCGCACATCGTCGCTCAGGTTGAAAAAGGATTCCGGGAGGTGGACAGCCGGGCCGAACATCCGGACGGCAGCTTCCCGCCAGCCAACCGGCTCGGTTTCCACCGCGCCCCTTATTTTATTTTTGCCGATTTCAGTCGCGTAACGGTTGGAGCGATCGACCTCCTGAGACCAGTGGATGGCCAGCGTGTCGGCATCCCAGCGGCGATTGGAGAGCTCCCGGATCTTCTCGTTCTTGGGCAGGCCGTAAAACCATTCCACGATCGCAAACTCTTCCTCCGGGATCGGCAGCAGGGCGGCAATGGCGTGCTGGGCTTCGTATCCGAGGTGAAGGCGTTTGCGTCCCGCGATTTTGCAGATCCGCTGCACGGCGTCCTGTCCGCTTCCCGCCATCGGTCTGCTGATTTCAGCGGTCCGAATTCGACCCACCGCCGCAACCTCCTGTCCCCCCTGGGGGACGGTAGGGGGAATTCCCTTCCCTTCTATTCTATTCCCTTCCCTTCTATTCAGACCTGCCTCCATCCCATCTTCTCCCGGTTTTCCTGAATTATTGGGAGATTCTCCCACTTTTCCCGAAATATTGGGAGACTCTCCCACTTGCGCGGGATTATTGGGAGATTCTCCCGGTTTTTTTGATTTAGTGGGAGATTCTCCCGCCATGGCGGGAGGCTCTGCCAGTGTGCTGGGAGATTCTCCCACCCGCCCCCCATCTTCTCCCACTACCTCCAACCAGCCGATTTTTTCCGAACAAAGCTCGGTCAAAGCCTCCTCAAAGATCTCGACCGGGAAGCCGGTCTTGTCACACATATCCTCGGCATCCAAAGGCCCGTCTCCGTCCACCAGCAGGCCCCGGGTCGGCATCTTGCTGGCCAGCTGCAGGATCAGCTGCCAGGCGCAATAGATCCCCACGGAATTGGCGTGGCGGCTGAGTCGGCGGAAGCTTTTTCCGTCATGCTTGTTGGGCACGCAAACGAACGTCAAACGCTGCAGCTTGCGGCTCATGGCGTTCTCGAAGAGATCACCCCAGTTGGCGATGCGATAGCATTGCTTGGCCATACGGTTAGATCCTCCCCTTTCTGCGCGGGAGCCGCCCCACGTAGTCATACCGGTCGGCCTCCACGTGGACGCAACCTGGGACGATCATCCCCGGCGTGAAATTGCGGTTGTCCCGCACCTTCAGGCGCACCTGGGCATTCGGTGCAGCCGTCTGCACACACAGCACCACGATGCCATTCCCGTAGGCCTTGATCACCTGTAGCTCCTCCGGGACCGTGCCCTTTTTTTTCAGGGCTAAAATGACGCTCTCCGGCGTTGGCGAGCCGGGGTAAGTCAGGTAAAGCGGCTCGGGCAACCCGAGCGCCGCCCTTATTTTTTTCAGGGCCAAAATCGTGTACTCGATTGCCCGGCTTTCTTCCCCGAGCGCCCAGTCTTTGTCGCGCTCCAGAAGATCGCGCCGCATTTTTTTTAAAGCCTCTCGTGAGAGCCCCAGCGCCGCCGCAAGGTCTCCTTCTTTGATGGTCTGATTGGTTGGTTGGTCCATATGGTAATAAATTTTCCAAGTCGCTGGAGCTATACTGAGAGCCCCCCCCCTCCAAAATTCGAGACCCCCCCCGCCCCCTTCCGGGCCTCTCCCTGGGCAGATGGAGCGGGGTGATCGTGCGTCCCCAGATCCCGCTCCGATCCTGCCTCTTGCGTTCCACCCTGCGTATCACTGCCGGATTGCCTAGGTGAATCAGGGGACTGCAAATCCCTCCAGCCCTCAGATTGCGCCTCCCCAGCCTCCCGATCCCCCGCCGAAACCTCGCCCTCCATAGGGGCCGATTTTCCACCCCAACAACCGATTGTGGAGACCACTTTGGCGTCTGCCTCGGGTGTTTCCTCCAGCCAGGCCAGATAGTCCTCGTGGGTTGGCTCCTTGCGTTCCAGTTCGATCCTCTGAGTCGGCCCACCGCTGAGCAGCTGGTACTTGTCGAGCAATTGACCGATGGTCAGCCCGATCACGTTCTTGGGAACACAGTCCGGATCGTCAAGGAGCCGGTCGAGCTGGAGGCTCGCGGCCTGCATCAGCTTGGGTGAGAGCTTAGAGCGGAGCGTGTCTAGTACGCCGGCATTCTCCAGAAGCACGGCACTGACCGTCCGATGATGCACGCCCAGGAGCGGTGCAACCCTCCTCTGGGCCATTCCCTCGGTCACCAGCTGCAGGATCGCCGCATACTTGTCAGGATGCAGCCGCTTGAGCCGTTCGCCAGTGTAGATGCCCTTGGCTTCTTCCGCTGTGATCGCATCCATGATCTCCTGTGAAAATAAAAAAGGCGCGCCGGGGTCTGGCACCTGAGCCGGAAGCTGGTCACTCATGACTTCCAAACCCTCCGGTTTCGCAAAAAATAAAAAAGGGGCGCGGGGGAAATGGCACTCATCCGAAGATCTCCTCCTGCTCAAGCTCAGCCAGATCCCTTGCATCAAGCTCAGCACGCCGCCGGGGCGCATGAATCCGCGCCTCTGGAACTTGACGCACCCGGTCAAACTCCAATACATCCAACTCCCTCAAATCAGGCTCCCACCACCGGTCGGAATGCTCCGAAACCTGAATCACCAAGGCAAAAAAACCCAGCCCCAACTCACGGCAAATCCCGTCCGCAACCAGGTAATCCAACTGCGCAGCCCGCCAGCGCAGCCCGGTCCATCCATGCTCAACATCCTCAGCAGCTGCAGGCGTCCGCACCCGCATCATCGGCTGCACCAGCCCGAATACCATTGGATGATCCACCGTGATCCACTCAGGCCGCACATGCGGTTCCTCAGCACACAGCCGAATCCTGCCAATCAGCGCTTTCGAACTGGCCCGGCTCATCCCCGAATCCTCCCAAAAATAAAAAGGCGCGCCGGTGCAGGCGCATGCACAACTTGGATCATTCTTCGCTCTCCCGGGTTGATTTGGCAGGCTTCACCAGCAACCCCTCTTCCACCCAGGTGTTATAGCTCGAAAGCGGAGTGCTGAACTTCCCGCCCAGGCACGCGACCCCCTTGGCCAGCGGGCAGGCCGGATCTTTCATCAGCTTGAGCACGGTCAGCTTGTGCAGCCCGGTCACCCAGGCGATCTCCTGCGCATCCAGCCGCTTCTCCGGCAACAGCTTTGCCCGTTTCACCGTGGAACTCATGCCTCCTCCTTGTTAATGGTGACCGATGAACGAGAAACTCCTCCGCCTTGAAGCCCTTGCGATGATCCAAACAATAGATTCATTTTTGCTGTCAAATCGGCTAAATTTGATCGCGAAAGCCCTGCAAGATCTGCTTCCCAATCTGCCCCCGCAAGCCGTGCTCGACGCCGCCTTCTCCAGGCAAAGAAATCGGCTGCTCCAAGACAGGTTAGAAGCAATGGAAAAAACCAACCCGGAGCTGGCCGCACAACTTCAGCAACTGATCGACCAGTCCTGCACCAACGAGCCATTCGACTACGAATAAAGCCGCTCATCGTGCCGATCCTCCCGGTTCATACGCACACACCGCCGGCACAAACGGCTCCAGACCGGCGGCATCCCAGATCCGTGCCCGGTCACTCCACTCCACCACGTGGGCAATGGCATGATACGCCAGCTCCCGACACTTGGGCTGCATCCGCGCGACCACGAGCCCGAAAGCGACCTCCAGGTGGTGATCCCGGTCATACGCCCAAAGCTCAATAATCTGCACCGCGGCATCCAGAGCCCGGGAATCGGTCCCGGTCAGCGGAGCTAGGCAGCGTGGCCCGAGGTTCTCCCGGAGCCACTTGGCAATCGTTGTGCACGGCTTGGCTGGCTTGCTCATTTTCTTCTTCCCTCCTGTGTTTTGAGTAGGCGTTGCTGATAATTCCGCCACAATCGCTCAACTTCAGCGTCGATTGATGGCCCGGCTCGACCAGCCCGACGCCGACTTCCCAGACATCCCTCCAGAACCACACCTGTAAGGATTGTCCCTGCAAGCCCTCCGGCCAATAACAGGAGTCCCACGCACGGCTTGGCAGGTTTGGAGGCTCTCATTGGGCACCTCCCATGGCGCGCGGAGCCTTCGCCCCATCCCCATCCCCGGTTACATCCATCAGCACAAGCTGCTGAGATTCTTCTTTCCTGAGCCGTTCTATTTGCTCATCGAAAAATATCTCCCATTTCCCTGCAGCAACCCCCAGATGAGCGTCAGCACGTGATTTCCTCATCATCGAGGCCTGATCCCGCAAGGCCGTCAATACTTTCAGTTCGGCATTCATAGCATTCATTCTGTTTCGCAGAATATTCAGCTAAACTGTATTGACAAGGAAATTATTGATTGATATTGAAGATTCAGTATTAATGAAGTCCCTTGAGCCAATTCTCAACGCAGCTGCAGATAGTTTTAGAGCACCTGAAACTTTCTCAATCCGAGGTGGCCAAGCGTGCAGAGATGCAGCCCTCCCTCTTCAATGGATATTACAACGGCAGTCACAGGCCATCCCTGGAAGGGCTGGAGAAAATCTGTCGTGTATTCGACAAGCCAGAGCGAGCCGCATTAGCGGCCGCTCATCTTCGGGACGAACTTCCATCCTCTGCAGCGGATTTAGTGCGAATCGTCAATTTGGTGGAATCGCCCCGCACAGAAGAAGAGTCTGGGGAAGCCTACTCCAAGACAAAACTTCCCAAGAAAGTCATGAAAGACTTCGAATTCCTCATGCAGCAGGCAGAGAACGATGCTGGCGTGATCGCGTGGATCAAGTCCACGGTAGATGTTCTGAGAGGGCGCTAAGCAAGCTATCGCTCGGAAACGAGCTGTGCCCGCATTCCGTTCTGGATGTCCTCCAACTTCCGAGGTCTGCCAGTCAACGCCCAGGCGATCCGGGCCGGGAATCCAATAAAGCCGCCGATAAAGCTCCATAGCAATGCCAGCACGGCAGCGGCATATCTTCCATCTCCAGCCAGGATAATGCATCCCACGATGGAGCCAAGAGGACTGAGCCAGCGCACGGGGGCTACGGCGAGCGTCGCCCAAGCCCGCATCCTAGGCCTCCAGGCCGGAATGCTCCACAAAACCGCCCGCCTCTGCTGCCTTTCAACCGATGACCGCCACCGGCTCTTCGAGCAGCCGCGCGACCAGCTCATTGCCGAATGCCGGCTACTGCGAGCCCTCGCAGGCCTAAGCCCCAACTTTGCCCACCCAGTCCACCAAAGCCAGTAACAAACCACCAGCCAAACCCATGAAAACCGCAACACCAAAACCAGCCAAGAAACCAACCAAAGCACAACTCAAAGCCGCCCAGGATGAAGCCTGGGCAAAACACCCAGACAACCCTAATCGCAACTTCGCCCTCTCCAACCCTGCTCCTGCTCCTGCTCCTGCTCCTGCTCCTGCCGACCAAAGCGCCATCGCCAGGCTTAGCCGCGAGGAAAAGCGGATCCCGCTTGATCAGATCCACAAATCGAGCGTCATCGTAAACCCGCGCACCACCTTCGGCACACCCGCCGACGAAGAGCATACCGCTTCCATCCGCACCCACGGCATCATTCAAAGCCTCTGGGTCAGATCGCATCCCAAGAAGAAAGGCCAATACGAACTCATCGCAGGCGAACGCCGCTGGACCAACGGCAAAGCGGCCGGTGTGATCGACGCCCCCTGCAGCGTCTTCTTGGACTGCGACGACAAATCAGCCCGCGAACTGCAAGTCATCGAGAATCTCCAGCGCGAAAACATCAGCGCCATGGAGGAAGCCCGCGCATTCAAGGATCTCCTTGAAAACCACGGCTACACCGTCGAGCCAGACGTTAAGGATTTAGGCAAGCCGTCTTTAATGCGGGAGTTCAGCAAATCCAAGAGCTACGTCTATAGCCGGATCAAACTTGCCGAAGCCCCCAAACTCCTGGTCGAAGCCGTCGAGTCCGGCACGATCACCCCCAGCGTCGCCCTGCGCGTCGCCCGGATCCCCGACAAGAAAGCTCAGCTCGAATGCGCCGGTGACGTAATCCGGGGCAAATGGGGTGCAGGCCCAATGACCGACAAAGCCGCCGCCGAACACATCGAGCGCACCTACATGACCGAGCTCAAAGGCGCCCCGTTCGACACCAAGGACATCACCCTGGTTGCCCCAATCATTGAAAACCACGTCCGCACCGGCGGTGGTGGCTGCACCGATTGCCCGATGCGCAGCGGCAACCAGCAGGATTTCATGGCCAAAGGCCGTGCAGACGTCTGCACCAACCCCAAGTGCTACCAACTCAAGAAGAACGCCGCATGGAAACGCGCCGCCGACAAAGCCCTGGCAGCAGGCTGCCTGGTCATCGACCCCGAGGCTGCCGGCGGCATCTTCAGCTACAACGACGATCTACCCCACAACAGCCGCTACGTCCGCCCCATCGATAAGATCCCCGAGGACCCCGAGAAGCGCACCTACGGTTCTCTCGCCAATGCCTGCGGAGTAAAGAAGATCCTCGTTCAATCCCCAGCCACCGGCAAAAGCCATTACCTCCTGGAGCGGAGCGTCTGCAAAGAAGCCTTCATCAGGACCGGCGAGACATTCTACGAAGCCAAGACCCAGGAGAAACGCGAGGAAACCGCCGAAGCCATCATCCGGTCCCGCAACAACGCCCTCGCCGATATCTCCTGGGAGTTTCGCCTGGGCGGTGCGATCGACGCCGCAGGCCTTGCGATCAACGCAGCTACCCTCGACATCATCACCGAAGCCCTCACCAGCTGGCATCAATTCGGTTCTGCCAGCGAGCATCTCATCAACACCTTGCAGCGCCGGTTCCCGCTCAAAGAAGATTCCGATGAAATATGGGAGGCGACAAAAGCCTACACCTCCAAGCTCACCCTCACCGAGTTGCTGGCATTCAATACCGAGCTGGCCATCCGCGCCCTGGGAAAGAACGATCAAGGCACCAAGGCCATCGAATCCCTCGCAGCGGCCTACAAAGTCGATCTCAAATACCTTGAGAACGAAGCCAAAGGACACCGTGAAGGTTTCCGAAAAGTTAAAACCTACATGGGCTTTCAGGTCCCGCGCGAAATCATCCCGCTGGCAGAGCAGGCATGCAGCGGCAACATCATCCCGACAGGACGCCCCGTCCGGACATTCACCCACCGCGGCCTCACCTACACCACCACCCGGGTCGAGCCCAAACACGGCGGCGGCAACGATGTCTACATCTGGGAAATGGTCCCCATCAATGCCTACGACGGCCCCACACACTTCCATGGAAAGGCCCCGGGATACGAGGGGGTGTTAGTCAACAAAGGCGGCATTCAATACGCCCTGCGCGGTCCCGAGCTGCTCCTGATCCCGCGCCCCGGCCAATGCGTCAAATGCGGTTGCAACGAATACGACGGCTGGGACAACGGCCGCTCCTGGGTGAGTGACGGCAAATCCCTCTGCACCGCCTGCGTAGGCAGGAAAGGAGCCAAGTAAGATGAGCCTCACAGAACGCAAAGTCACCCGGGTACTTGTTATGCTAGAATACGGCCCCGGCGATCCAGACAATGGGGAGGTATTCGACCTGACCGAGTTGGCCAAGGAATCGGCCACAAAGTGCGAGAACGGCCTGATTCACGCCCGGATCGAGCTCCAAGTGCACGCCGGCCCGGATTACTCAGCCAAACAGCCTTGGCCGATTGTAACCGATGCCAAATGGATCGCATGCGTCAATTTCAAGAACTCGGCTGCATCGGGACATTTGGATGACGCCATCAATAGCGCGCTGCCAGACTCCCTCACCACGGAAAACCTGCGCAAGAAAGCAGACAGGCTCCAGAAGCGCCGAGATCAACTCAATTCCGATATCCAGATCCAACGCCTGCGAGACGCCGCCGCGATCCGACACCAGCATCCCATTGCCCGAGTGACCTGCAGCCCACTCCCGGAAGTCGCCCAAGCAACGCTTGCGGAGGGAGCTCAATGAAAACCATAGCCGAACAGCATCAGCAATGGTGCGTCCATTACCATAGGGACCTCAGTAAAGGAAAGGATGAGGCCTGCGAAAAAGGCGTCAAATACCAGGAGCTATCCCAAGTCAAAGAGCTTGGCATTAAGGGGTCCTGGTTAAGGCTTCCTTGCATTCGTAGCCATCACGATCCGGAGGAACGTCGGGGCCAGCCGCTCTGTCCCTGTCCACATCTCCAATGGCCTACTTTGGAAGAGAGCGCCAAGCATCAAGATGAGGTCCACGACCATAGCCGGAAAATAAACAGAGCCCGTGCCGTCATCGTCAATCACATCGCCTTGACCAAACGCAACAACGGCTCGACCGATTGCCCGATCTGCAGCTCCGGCGTGTTGATTTATTCAAAAGCAACCTGCAACGGCCACATCAACGCCGCCTGTACCAATCCCGGGTGCGTGCAGTGGATGGAATAACCACCGATGCCCGAGCACGCCATCACTCCCGTAGAAATCCGCTGGATGAACGCCGCCCAGCAAATGGGCCTGATCAGCGATCTCTGCGTCCGATTCACCGACATCCCCAAGGAAGACCGCCGCCGTGCCTACATCCGCCTGGGCAAACCCAAACTCCCGTAAAGTTACTTTCGCCATTCCCTCCCAGCCGTCCGAGGGAAAACGGCCAACAAAACCAGGACCGGCACTACAAACAACAGAATATGTTAGCAACAAACGAAGACAAAGACAGACCGGAAACGGAACGTGTGACATACGGGATCAATTCCTGCTGTATGGGCTTCAGGAAATCCGGCAAGGATATCCTCCGCGGGGTTATTGAACAGCACCACCGCCGGATCAAGGAGCTTCAAACCCTGCACGATATGCTCCCAGAGCGCCCTACTCCCGACCAGGATCACGCCATCTGGTCTCTCGCGCACAAACTGGCGGTAAACATCTAAAACCAACCGCCCTTCAGCCGGGTCCGATCCCCGGTCGAAACGGCGGGCATTTTAGCCATGCCATTATCCAACCCGAAATTCTACAGCATCGCGGAGGTCATCTCCTCCGCGCTCTCCAACCCCGTCTACGACGGGCGCCCTGCAGCTCCGGTCGAACCCATCACCCCTATCCTTTCCCGGATCAAGAACACCGTCGAACGCCTCAAACACGGCATCGCAAACCTACCCGACCAACCATGAGCAACGGAAAAGGCGACAGCCCCCGCAACTGCCAAAGCCAGCAGTTCCGGAACAACTACGATAAGATCAACTGGATCCGGTCAGGCGATCAGGCATGCAAACATTTCTGGAGCTTCACCGACCAGCACGGAACTCAAGAATGTCTTTGGTGTAGAGGCACCAGGATATATAAAGACCCAAAGATGGAACTCCCATGACCCGCATCAAGATCCAACAATGCCGCGAGCACTGGCAGCAGCTCCCGCCACATTGCAAAGCCCGCCCCACCGCAAAACACCTATTCGCCGCAGTCGAAATCGCAGAGCGCCTCCTGTCAGAAAACAGCAAGTTTGAAGCCCAGGCCATCACCCTCCGCATCAATTCCGCCCCGGAAGATCCGGAACCTTAGGTCCCTTCGGTCGTTTCAGTCCCTTTAGTCTCTCCCGCCTCCACCTTCAGCACAGTCGGCAGCAGATCCTCCAGCAACATCGGCCGGCTATTCCGTGTCTTAAGCCAGTGCGAATAATGCTTCTCCGTAGTCGTCACACTCGCATGCCCCAGGTACTCCTGTGCCTTGTAGATCCCCTGCGTATTCGCCACAATCGCCCCGAAATGCTTGCGCAGCTCGTAGCTCTTCTTGATCCGGTCCGGAATGAACTGGGTAACCCAGTTATTCAGCTCCCGGTCAATCACATCCTCCCGATCCGTCTGAGTCGCCCCCTGGATCAAATACTCCGGCTTCGCGGCGCTTAACTTCTCCCCATCCTTCAACCCCAGCACAAACCGCACATCCGCCAGCACATCCGGCGGAATCGGCACCCGCCGGTCCAGCTTGTTCTTCGGTGTAAAATCCGGCCGACAAATAATCGCCATAAAATACATTTCCTTCAACACCGGCACCGCCGGGAGCGCCTTACCGTCAGCCCGGCCCGGAGACTCCATCACCACCCCGCTCCCCTTCTCAATCCACGCAGGCGTAGCCGCAATCGCCTCCGAATTACGCATCCCAAGCCGCAACATCAGCTTATAGCCCAAATACACCGAAGGCCGCGACTCCCGCAACTCCAAGATCCCCTTCTCCATCTCCCCGATCGTCTCATCCGGAATCGGCTGGTACCGCACCGCATGATACCCCTTCCGCTTCTTCACCCCCTTAAACTCCGTCAAATCCGGCAAATGCAACTTCGCCTCGTGATAACACTCCATCGCCTCCCCCGTGAACAAACTCCGCGCCTGAGCAAGAAGCGAATCCATCGTCAAATTCGCGCGCCCCCGCACCACATCATCCGCATTCAACACCGCCCGCCGACGTTCATCCTGAAACGTCCGCACCAGTGCACGCGTCAGCACCGAAGTCAAAAGCGAATCCACCTTCTCATCCGGCGTCTCCTTCGCCATCCCCATCCCCTCACGCACCAGGATCCGCAGCTTCCGAATATTCCCCGTGACCGTCTTCGGATCCAACTCCTTCTTAATCCGAATCCGCTCCTCATAACACTTAAACAACGCCCCCAGCGATACAAACGGCTTCGGAGCCGCCGGCTTCAACTCCTCCTCAATCTTCCAAAGCGGCGACTTCATCCGCTCATACTCCGACACCGCCCGGGACCGACCCGTCTTCCAATCCGTCGTCTCCAGCGACATCGGCCACTGCCGCCCCGCATGCCGGAACTTCACATACCAATAAGGACTCACCGAACGCCGGTACAAAGTAAACCGGTGAGCATTATGCAAAAACCGGAACTTCGACTTATCCTCATTAAACCACGGCCGCCACTCCTCCGGATGCGCAATCGCCCCCCGCATCACCACCCCGCCAACCCCAGTCAGAGCAGGGGACCCCTCGTCCCCCGCCTCCACCCGGTCAACCACACGCAACCGAACATCCGACACCAGCGAAGCAACAGGCTTAAAATTAGCTTTCATAGCTACGCAATATGCTACGCACAATCAAATTGTCAACACCATACGATAATTAACGATTACAAGAATCCCCCATCCCCCATCAGGGAATCTTTGAGCGTGTAAACCCCTTGAATATCAGGCAATTAGACCACGGCTCGGGGGAAAGCCATGGAAAAGTGAAGTGGGCCCGGTCGGATTTGAACCGACGACCAAGGGATTATGAGTTGCAGTGGCTTCGGGGAGAAACGGCTTTAAATGGGCACTGCTACGCAGGGTGAGCCTCTCGGGTAATCCTCTAATTTCGCGGTCAGTTGCCGGTTTTGCCGGCGCGCATTTTGCCGAAGCGGGTCCAGATTTGGTCGCGACGCTGGGCGGCGTAGTTGTAGAGTTGGCGGTCGTGGGGATCGAGGCTGGCTTTGAATTTGCGGTCGGAATCGAGGCTGCCGGTGAAGGGGTGGTAGACGCTTTGTTTGAAGCCCTTGGCGAGCTTGTCGGTGTCGTGGACGGTTTCGCGCAGGAGCTTCCATTCGGCACGGGACCGGTCGTAGTCGTGATCGTCGAGGGCGTTCTTGAGGGCGCTGAATTTGCTGGTGGGGTAGACGCCTTTGTCTTCGGGCAGGCCTTTGCTTTTGAGCCATTCCTGGGCGAGCTTGCTGACTTTGATCGATGGGGAGTATCGGCTGATCTGTAGGCCGGTGGATCCGACGAGGTTCTCCCATGCGGTGACGTTTGCGCGGTTGCCTGGCATGAGACCTTGGATGGAGATCGGGACGCCTTGGGTCATGAGTTCTTTCATCTGCTCGCTGAACTCGACCCGCTCGCCGCGATAGTTGCGGCCAGTGATCAGTTCGAAGGTGCCACGGCCCAGCACTGGAGACAACCGACTGTATATAAATGTATGGTAGTTTTCGTATAATCGAAGGAGATCCTCTGGAACTGATCGCATCTTATATTCGCGGCCGTCATGGACGACGCTGAAGGGATGGTCATAGTGATAGTCGCCGTCGATGCTTTTGTTGAGGACACGGGCAGCGATGTAGAAGGTGCCGGCCAGGAGCGCCATTGCCCGGAGCTGCTCGATGCCGACCTTGGCGCCGGTTGCTCCTTTGATTGCTTGGCCAGTGAACTGTCCGCGCGCTTCCAGGAAATCGGGGGCCAGCAGAATACTGCCAAGAATATGCTGGAAAGTGGGGTTGCGTCCCATCTCGACATAGTTGAGGTGACCATAAGCTGCGTTGGCTTGGTTGGCCGAAAGGTTCTCTACCTGGTCGATGTTCACCTCTCCCTTGGAGAGCTCTGGCGCGTACCGGGCGGCGTTGCGCTCCAGGATGTGCTGGTAGGTTTTGTATTTGAGCCGGGGGATGTATTCGTGGAATAGAAAATCCTGCATCGGCTTGAGGATGTGCGGGCCCACCCATGGGAGTTTGTTGGTGAGCGGTCCACCGGAAAGCCCTTCGCTGAAGGCTTCGAGTTGCACCCGGTCGCCGGACAGCATCAGGCCGTGATCGAGCGCGCGGATCTGCATGGGATCGGTGGGATCAAGCTTGGGCAGGCTCCAGAATGGATTGACCTGGTGACCAATTGCATGGGTGGCCTCCTGGACATAATGGAATGGCGACATGCTGAGCATGGTTTGCTTGAGCACTTTCTGGGCACTATCGACGTTGCGCACCAATCCCTTGACCATTCCCATGGACATTGAGCCTGGTGAATTAAACCACTCTTTGATGGCCGAACGTCCCAGGGCGTTGCGCAGGTGGTCGGCAATATCGGGATGCAACACCAGGTCGCCTTTGAGAAGCACTTGCGTGCCTTCCGGCGTTGCGGCCACCCATTTCCATTTGGAGAGTGCCGGGTTGTTGATGGCCTTGTAATCGCTGATCTCCTCGCCCTTGGCGCGGGGCATCACCATCAGGGCCGGGCTGTCGCCTTCATCCTTTTCGACAATGCGACCGAACCCGGTCGGCTCAGCCAGGGGCCTGCCATCGGCGGCGTTGCGGGTGGTGAGATCGTGGATGAACTGCCGGGTGGCAATGACCTTGTTCATCTCGCTCATGTGGATCCCCACCAGCTGACTGATCTCCTTGGTCAAGGGAGTCAGGCCTGCCTGCTCGCCATCGAAGAATGATTCATGAAATCGCCGCTGACCGAACTTGAAGTTCTGCTGAAGCTGTCCGCTGGATTGGGCTCCGGGCTTGGGCTGACCGCTCAGGGTCCGGTTCTTGGGGAGATCCCAGACTTGATTGACGTAGTTATCCAAGCCCTCCTTGAGCAGGCCATGAGTCTGTCCTTTGATCAACGCATCGGCATAGTATTGGGTAACCGACTTTGCAACGGTCAATTCCTGAGGAGTCAGGTTCATGGCCGCCTCGTAGCCGCGTTTGAGCTTGGATTTATTGGTGGCAGCCAGGCGCTGGGCCAGCACTGTCATGTCGCCATTGGCTTGGATCCAGTTGGTGATCCCCTCTTGGCGCACTTTGTCTGGCACCAGCTTGTCAATGCGATCAACGATCTGGTGGACGGCCATGGCGTTGCGTTGCAGGGCCCCGTTCCAATGCAGAAGCGATTGCTTGAATGCTGTCCACTTGGGAATGGAACGCATCTCGGCGATGACCCCGCGGATATTGCTCATGGCGCCCACCACCGCCGAAGTGCCCGGAGGGGTGATCCCGATCCGTGAATTATCGGCCCAGAGTTTCTGGAGCGATTCACTCATCCCGGGTTGTGCAGGCGGCTGCACTACCCCGAGCGCATCGGCCAGGGCGCTTTCAGGGGAGACCGCGCCCGGGACCTCAGCCGGTTTGCTATCGGGGATCACCCCGGTCTGTTTCTGGAGCGCATCGCGTTCAGCTTCGAGCTCCAACGTGCGAGCCGGGTCCGGCTTGCCGAACTGCAGCTCCTCGTGGACTTGTGCCAGGCGGGCAACGGGGTCGATTGACGAGCCAGGTTGACTTGGACCAGCAGGTTTACTAGATTGAGATGCTACTTGGTCTGGTGCCTCAAGCGCCACCTGCGCACTGCCGGGGCTTTGCGGTGACGTGGGATACATGGGGGTTCCGGTTTCTCCGGGGCCGGATTGAGCGGGTG
>JBBAQX010000043.1:0-40047 GCA_040400085.1 Lysinibacter sp.
GCTCAGCATTCTACAATTGCTCCGGCCTCACTTCCCTCACCCTTCCTGATTCCCTCACTTCCATAGGAAACTACGCATTCCAATACTGCTCCGGCCTCACTTCCCTCTACGCGGAAGGAGACGCGCCAGCGGTAGGTTCAAACGCCTTCTACAATGTCACCGCAACTCTTTTCTATAAAGCCTCCACTTCGGGCTGGACCAATCCCTGGAACGGGTTAACTACTGCGGAGTGGACCAGCTGGCCTGATCCCATGTAATCAAAAATTATGAAATACGCCATCACAGGCCCCCAAGGGGCTATACATCGTGTCTCAGCTACGGCACCTATCGACGCTGTCGCCTTCACTGAAATTACCGACGAGCAAGCCGAGCTGGTTGCAGCAGGACGCGCCTCCACGCCTACGGTCATCTATTTCCTGCTGGATGGGGTGATGAAGACTGGAGAAGAGGCGCAACTCACCAGGCGCGCAGTGGTAAAAGCTACCATGGACGCCAAGCGAGCAGAGTTCGAAGCGGCGGCCGAGGCCAAACGCGCCGAGGGTAAGCCGCCGGCTGTTTATGCGCTCGATCGTGCCGAACGCTTGGGTATTGACGTTCCATTCGGTGACGTTGTCGTGCGGCTCGCCTGCGGCGACCGCGACCGCGCCATGTTCTCCTCGGCCCTCGTGTTGTATCGCACTTACGAGGACGAGCTGCCCAGCGAAGAAGCCAAGGCCGCCTTCCGCAGTAGTCCGGTAACATTCGCCGACTCAGATGGTCACCCGCACACACTCACTGTCTCGCAGGCCCGCAGTCTGATCATCGCCTACGGATCTATTTACGCATCCCTGTGGTCTGCCGCAGTCAATGCGTCTAGCGCGGTGTGATTACGTTCGCGCTTGTAACCCGGGACCTCCTGCCATAACCTTACGCATGATTTTACAAACCACCGACCTGACGCTTCCGCTCACCGGACTGTCGCAGGGACAAACCTTCGCCATCATCGTCACCAACGCGCAGTCGTCTGTCACGTTACAATTCAGGCACGCAGGCGATCCTACCTATCGCGACCACCCCGATTTCGTAGCGGTGACTCCAGTGGGGACGGTAGTGTCTCGTGCGCTGATGTGCTGCTCCACGGACATGCGATTGGTGTTCGCATCGGCCCCCGCCGAGGCCTACTTCGTGTCCTGCGTGCCAGCGGCATCGCCGACCTTCTGACCCGTCAGTGCAGCGAGCATCACTTCCGCCCTTTTTTTACCTGGTGCGGTGAGGTAGACGTTGATGGTGCGCCCGTCCCTGAGTGGGTAGCGGCGCTCCACGAACCACAGCTTCTCCAGCGCTACCAGGCACGTGCTGATGTGCGCTGCACCCAGATTGGTGCGGTGCATGATATCCGCGTGCGACGTGCCTGAGCCGTCCGCGGTCAACAATGCCAGCATGATGACCTGAGGAGCTTTGACGAGGCCGCTGTCGTGCAAGCCGGGAAGGAGGCTGTGGTGATCCATGCCGAAGGCTACCTCGCCTGCCTGCCGCGTCAAGCCTTGCAGTGCTGTCAACAATCAACTATCGTCCCGGTATGCGAGCCGTTGACTTTGCCGTTTCCAGGATTTTACCAGAAGACATGCGCCAGACTGGCGACTACGACCTGAGCAAGAAGGGCATGGGCAACATCATGGCGCAGGTGGCGTCGAAGTATCCGGACCGCTTTGGTGAGATTGCCAAGCGGTTGGGCGACCTGGGACGCAATGCAGCGTGGTATCAGGGCTACACGACCTCGGCCGCCGACACCCGCCCAATCATCGACACGTCGCGCTACTACGCGCAGATGGACGCCGAGATGGACGACCTGCGGAAGCAGAAGCTGGACAAGGAGGAGTTTGGCGCGCAACGAGACGAGATTTACATGAAGTATTCCGACATGATCGAGAAGGATACGATGAAGGCGGCCCTCGGAAGCGGCAATAACTTCGCGCGGGCTGTGGCGTCTGGCGCGCGGGGCAATCCCGCCCACGTCAAGGCCATCCTCTCCACACCTGGGATCTATTCTGATTCCAAGGGGCGCATCATTCCCATGTTCGTGCGTAACTCGTTCGCGAACGGATTGCGGCCGGCGGAAGTATTGGCTGGAACATACGGCGCGAGGAGTGCCGTGGTTTCTACGAAAAAATGCTTACGCGAGGGGACGTCAGTTCGGATGGCCGACGGTAGCGCCAAGCCGATCCAAGCGCTCCAAGTGGGGGATATGGTCGTGGGATCGGACACGCGCGGCGTGACTACTCCAGTGCGAGTGACTGCGGTCTTTGATCAGGGACTGCAGGCGGTGTGGGAACACACCCTCAGATTCAGCAACAGCAATCTGGACACCGCCACTGTTGAGTGCACGGAAGACCACAAGATGCTCATGTCGGACACTGCCGCATACAGTCGCGGAAGGTCACAATACGGACGGGGCAGCGGTGCAGCGCCCGATCCTTCTTTACAGCACGCGCGAGGGACACTTCCCATCTCCAAGCTTGGTATGTCTAGGCGCAGGGCCGCCCTCGCAGACGGCGGAAACTGGCAAGGCGGGGTCGGTGAACCTTGGGCGGTCCTCCTTGGGCTGATGCTTGGCGACGGATGCATGACACGCTCTGATAATACGTTATCGTGCGCGGATAAGCTGATGATCGAGCACATCACACCAATGCTAACATCGCTCGGGCTGAAAATAAAAAAGACCTCCGAGGACCCGCAGCTCTACGCGTATGCGATCACCACGGCTGACTATCACCCGAGTATGAACTCCGCCAGTCAAAAAGGCACGCAAGGTTTTCATTCGACAGGGCGAGTGCCGCTTAACGCGACTACTGAGTTGCACGGTATGCGTGGGAAGTATTCTTGGGAAAAGGAACTGCCGCCGACCATCTGGTGCTGGGACGACCAGAGCATAGTGAAGCTAATCGCCGCCTACTTCGCGTGCGACGGCGGCGTGTTCAGCACGACTAACCCTCGTGGGCGCAAGCAGGTGAGTGTAACTATGGCTTCCACTTCGCGAGCACTTGTCTACGGTATCAAGACGCTGCTCTCCGTGCGGTTTGGTATCCACTGCGGTAATATCAGCGAGCGCACCACAGGAGGCTTCGGCAACGCAGGAACGGGAGAGCTAAGGAAGCATCCCCTATACGTCATAGGTATAGGTAGGGCAGAATGTGTCCGAAAATTCGCTAAATTACTAGGCGACCACGTCCCCGGCGTGAAGCGTGAACGGCTGGCTAGGATGGCGCAAGGACAGAAGCTCACACAGCAAAATCCCTACGCCAAAATGTCGCTAGTCGGCAAGCGATACATTGGCGAGTTACCTTGCTGGGACATAGCCGTGGACCACCCGGACCACCTGTTTCTACTGGAAAACGGGCTGATAGTTAGCAACTCCACCGCAAAGGGCGGGGATCTATTAAAAATAATGACGCAGGGCACCCTCAACTACAACGTGACCGAGAAAGACTGCGGCGTCGGTAATGGTATTGATCTGCCAGCAGATGACGATTCACTCACTGGTAGGGTGTTGGCGGTGGCCGCCGGAGATCTACCTGCCGGAACGGTCATCGACCGCCAAGCCCTGGCCCGCCTGCGCAAGAGCGGGAAGCCCGTGGTGGTGCGCTCTGCCATGACATGCAACGCAGCGCACGGCCTGTGCTCCAAGTGCGTAGGCGTCCAAGCTGACGGTTATTTCCCTAAGGTGGGCGATAGCATAGGCGTAACTGCCTCGGCCGCCGTGGGTGAGCCCATCGTACAAGGGGCCCTTAATGTGAAGCACAGCAGCGGTATGGCCAAAGGAAAACGCTCCTTCTCCGGCTTCAACTACATCAGCCAGTTCGTGCAAATCCCTGACGAGTTCAAGGACCGCGCCGCCGTTTCAGAACGTGATGGTGTAGTCGAGAAGATCGAGGACGCGCCACAGGGCGGTAAGTTCATCACGGTGAATGGTGAGAAGCACTTCGCGCTGCCGGGCTTCGAGCCGTCGGTTAAGGTGGGCGACAAGGTGGAAGCCGGCGAGCAGCTCTCAGATGGGCTGGTCAACCCTGCTGACGTCGTCCGCCTGCGGGGTTTGGGCGAGGGCCGCCGCTACTATGCCGAGCGCCTAGGTCAGATCCTCACCGACTCCGGGAACCCACCTGACAAGCGCAATGTCGAGATTCTGGCGCGATCGGCGGTCGACAACTACATCACCGAAGACCCGGATGAAGATTCCCCGTGGCAGCCTGACGAGTCTGTCCGCAGCTCCGACTTCTCGAGAGGTTATACGCCACCGAAGGACACTGCTGACACGCACATCACCAAGGCCGTCGGCTCCTACCTACAGAAGCCCGCGTTGCACTACTCGATCGGCACGCGGCTCACACCAAAGATGGTGGATCGTCTGCAGTCTGCCGGGGTGGAGAGTGTATCTACGTCGCGCACTGAGCCCTGGTTCAAGCCAGAGATGAAGCGCCTGCGGACCGCCGCCCACGACTCGAAGGACTGGCTTGTATCCATGGGGACTAGCTACCTCTCGTCGCAGATGCGCGATGCGCTCGAGCGTGGCGACGAGACCAATGTGCAGGAGAACTATCACTTCGGTCCGCGTCTCGCCTATGGTGCCGACGCCGGTAAGGGTGCATTCGGCGAGCATGTTGAAGAAACGGGTAAGTTTTGAGCATTTACAAAGGAACCGCAAACTGCCACAATTCGTCATGAGCTATCAGCGCCTTACGCCGTTCGCGACCCTCGGTCGCCCCATGGAGAAGCAAGCATTCATGCAAGGCATGAAGGATGTCGGTAATGGACTGTGGAACACGGCGGCCGGTAAGCTGAACACGCAGGGAATCAGCATGGGGCAAGACCTTCGCGCGACCGGGGCAGGCTTGAGTGGGATGAGTGGAGGATTCCACGGTGCCGGAGCTGCTGCCGACAAATCCTACAACGCTGACAACGCTGCCAAAGCTCAGCAGACCCAGCGCGCCAACTCTGGATGGGACCAGGCCAAAGCAGGCGTTGGTGGTATGGTCAGCTCTGTCGGTAAATACTTCGGTGGCATCGGTGATGCGGTGATGGGTAACAGCCCAACCGCACCTGCTGCGACACCCAAGCCCGTAGGCGCACCTCCCGCTGCGGCGGCATCGACGCCAGCCAAACCACCGGCCACTGGACCATTTGGTCCGGGAAAGAACTCTGAACTCGCGCATCAAAGAGCCGGCATGCAAAACATGCAGCAACAGATGAACACCGCAGGTGTGACGTCAGGCACGTTCACCGGCGGGCAGCTTCAGAGCCCTAGCGCCGCACCTCAACCAGCGGCTCCTGCTGCGCAACCCGACATGAACCAATTCAACCAACCCGGAGGCTGGACCACCGGCCCCAACGGGGAAACAGTCCCTATGCAAAAGCAATCCGCCTTCGCCCAACTCGGCAAGTCCGCCTACGCCAACTACCTCAACATGGGCACTGCAATACCAGCGAGCGCCCCTGCTCCTCGGCCGCAGTTCCGATCTCACGGGGGAACATCTCCAGCTGCAATCGCCGGACGACAGTCCACTGGAGCCAGTCCTTCGGCCCCGCCAGAGGTTCGGAATGAGGTCGCCGCCCAAGCCGGCGTGCCGCTCATCATGCCAGATCAGATCCGGGCGGCAACATCAGGGCCCACTGCTGAGAACATCGCAGCCTTCCGCAAACAGACCGGGACCAACTACGACGCCAAGTCCAAGATGGACATGCAGAACATGCGCCGCCTGATGGGCGGGGCTGACACCATGGATCACAAGCAATACGGTATGGCCCAGCAGTTGGCAGGACCACAGCCGATGCTGGACAAGACCGCCGGAATCGGTAGTATGATCGGTAAAGGTATTATGGCAGGAGGTAAGATTTTGATGGGTAAAGCCACAACGCAAGGCGCCGGACTACTCAACAAAGCCCGGCAGAGCGAAATGGGACAGTTCGCCAAAGGTCAGCTTACGGAGATCGGCAACGACATTGCCGGCTACGCCACAGCACACCCAGCTCGCGCCGCAGCTGCCGCGGGTGGTATTGTCGGCGGTAGCGCGTTGATGGCTGGCGTCGGCGATAGCCGCTCGCGTAATGACCATTTCCGCCCAAACGGCGGCTCCCCTTACAACCGCATGCCGCAGCGCGGCGGTCTCGACATGCGTGATGCTTTCGGCACTGGCGGGATGGGCCGTCCTATGCCGGCGATGCCTCCGCTTACCGGCATTCAGTCGAAGACCACCATCTCCCCCGACTTCGACTCCGAGGACGGCATGAAGACCGCCTTCGCTATGCTGGAGAAGGAGGCGCTGGCCAAGGGCGTGAGTAAACTTCTCAGCGCAGGCGGGCAGTTCCTGCGTGGCAGCGCGCGTAAAGCAAAATCCACCGCTGGTCGTTGGGCGTTGGATGCCGCCAAGGGGCAGGACAACATGCTAGGATCAATGGATGAAGCCACCAAGCTTCGTATTCACCAAGACGCATCAGGAGCTGCCGGTAATATTCGCGCCTCTGCAGGTCGCGGTCTCAGCGGTGCAGCCGACTCTATCGACGCCAGTAAAGGCATCCAAAACGCCATCAACTACGGAGGAGGCACAGCCCTTGCAGGCGCGGGCCTCTACGGAGCCAATCGGATGGGCCACAACAGCGGCATGGAAGAAGGCCTGACCGAAGGCGTCGATCAGGGTCTGGACCTAGGCCTTCGAGGTGCCCAAGCCATGCAACCTGGAGATCCGGGATTCATGGGACGCCTAGGCGACCTCTTCACTGGAACACAGTCCGGTCCTGACGCATCTACCATGCGCCAAGGCCTGTCCACGGAACGCGACAAGCTCATCCAATCACTCCTCGCTCGGTGACCTCATCCCTCGCCATTTACGGCGCGGGGATGGAGAAGTCCGCCCTGAATGCCAATACGCTTTGGAACGGGGCGAAAGCTGTGTTCCATAACGGGACGTGGAACACGGTCAGTAGAGCGGCGGAGAAGGGCCTCAACCGTGGTGGTTTCGTCGGGGGCCTCGCCCGCGGAGCCAAGCCCGTAGCTGACTTCCTAGGCGGGGAGACTGGCGGCATCGCCTCGAAAGCCCTCATGGGCTACGGACTCACCGCCATGGTGCCGGGCTTGGATTTGCCAGGCAACGAGCTGGCAATGAATATCAGCACGCCCATACTGGGTCTGGGATTCTCTGCGCCAAGTATCATCTCCGGTCTGCGCGCAAGGAGCACCGCAGGCAAGGCTGCCATCAAGGGTGACGTCACCACAGGCAGCCAGAATGCCGTCAATGACTTCATGTCAGGCCTCAACGCGAATCCCGGTATCGTCCAGAATAAGGGCATGTATCGGAAGTTCATGGAGGACAACGGTATCAAGTTCGACCAAGCTGATGCCTACGCCAAAAACAGCTACAAGGATCCAATGAGCAAGTTCCGCAAGGTGCAGAGCCTGTTCAGTGACTCTCAGCAGGCCATTGGACATGAGACACGCCGAAAGATCCAAGAGCAGTTCAATAAGCAAGCCAACTTGGGATCTATTGCAGGCAAGATCATGAGCGGCGCCGGCACGGCGTTCAAGTATGGCACGCCTGCGCTGGCTGGTTACGGTATCTACGACGCGGTCACGCGCGACAAGGCGCACGACGAGCAGTCGACGCAGCAGGAAGGCTACGCTGCCACGCAAGCCGCCATCCAGAAGAAGATGGACAACCTCAGCGGTATGGAACGCTTCGCTCTGAGGCTCGATCCAACGCTAGCCGCGCAGAAGATGGACGAAATCATGCCTGGCTCCATCAAACGCTGGGAAGGTCAGACCGGTCAGAAGTTTCAACCCGGGCTGATCGCCTCCACCATGAACGCCTGGAAGAGCGGCGGCACACCAAGTTTCTACGAAACCGACGCTGGCGGTAACCGGCATTACGTATCGTAATCCACGCTTCCAATACCGCACAACATATGAGCTGCTATCCAACTCGTGAGCACAAGTGCTCACTGCTTGGTTCCTGCTTCTTAGACCGGCTACGCAGAAGGTAAACCTTCTTCGGAACTCCGGTCTCCACAGGCGTAGATTCGGGGATAGCCTCCCCTAGTGATTTCAGATTTAAGGCTGCATTCAGATCCCTGTCGTGGGTTACCCCGCACACACAGGACCAGAAGCGGTCTGATAGCTTCAACTCCTTATTCTTATAGCCACAGCAGTGGCATAGTTTGGAACTAGGAAAGAAGCGGTCAGCAACGATTACTCGCTTAGCCTTATACTCCAGTTGTCTACGGAATTCATAGAATCCGCAGTCTGATATGGCAGCAGCAAGGTTGTGGTTTTTAACCATACCGCTGACATTCAGGTCTTCTATTACTACCACCGCAGCGCTTCTGGCTATGGTGGTAGTAATCTTATGCAAGGTGTCTTTTCTCTGATTACCCACCTTATAGTGGATGCGAGAAAGTTTGGTAATAGCCTTGCGTCTATTCTTGGATCCCTTAACCCTCCTGCTGACCTTGCGCTGGGCAAGCTTCAGCTTCCTCTTGGCTTTCTTAAGATGCTTTGGGTTTACAAACCTTACACCGCCGGATGTTACAGCCAGGTCTTTAATTCCTAAGTCAACTCCGACCACTCTGTTTGGAGCCACAACTACAACGTCAGGCAATTCATATGCTATAGATATGAACCATTTGTCAGCATGTCGTGATACGGTTCCTGACATAATCTTACCTTCGAATCTAGGCGATTCTTTGATGCGTATGCGCCCCACAAGTGGTAGAGTTACATGCGTCGAGGACGTCTTGAGATTGTCGTTGCTTACGTAGAAGCTGTCCTTGCTTCTTCCCTTCTTTTTAACCCTCGGATGCTCGCTGATCTTTTTGAAGAATCCGGAATATGCCTTCTTCGAGAAAGCAAACGGCTGCTGGTTGGCGTCCTTCGGGCTTTCGTATACCCACGCAGGCTTCACCTGATTCCAGCGCTTCTTTATAGTTCTAATGCGTTCGCCGACTTCCCGGTCTCTGCATACGTCTTCTCGCACTCGGCCAAAGCCCAGTTCCAAGTGTATCTAGCCACCCCACAAGCCTTCACTAGGAACTCCTTCTGGCGTTCCGTAGGGTCTAGCTCTATGCGGTGGGCACGATTCATTTAGATTTGAAGTAAGCAGCCACAGCCATGCGGAGTATCTCTGTCACGGCTAGGCCCGTCTTTTCGGCCTCCGCTTGAAGCATCAGGAACATGCTCTCAGGGAACGTCATCATCTTCTTAACTCGCTTCATGCGTCTATGAATAACATGGACGCACAAAAAGAGCAACAGAAATCATAGCGAGTTTTCAGCTCAAGAATTGCGCGGACACGTTGTGCTTGCGGCGATTACCCCCGTCGTGCTAAGCTGCCTGCGTAGAAGTAAACTTTTCGAGGGCAAACCTGTCCCAGAGCTTTGCGACTATGCGCTGTCCACATTAAATAAAATGAGCTCCTTCGTCATCGACCCCGACTATAACTGGAAACAAGCCGCCGCACAGGAGGGCGTCGACTACGGCGCTGTCATGAAGAGCTTCATGGACCAATCCTACGGGGTTGTCGCCAACAAGGCCAAGGTGTTGTTCCAGGACCCCTATCGTCTCGGCTTCGAGATTGTTCACCGCAACGAGAAGGCCACCAAGATGGTAGGCATCTTCGCGTTCCGCTGCAACAAGGCCTTGCTCTACGCGCCAGTCTTCTTCGTCAACGGCGAGGTGAAGGCTGCCGACATGCTCTACCGCGGCGATGTGAAGCGCTTCGTTCCGCTCACCGACGAGTGGTGCGCGTTCCTCGTCCGCGGCGCTAACAAGGAGTCCGGGGAGCTGGTCGACAAGAGTCGCCAGCGCCAGCCTGACGCCTACCTCGATCGCCTCGCCTACCCGCAGCGCGTCAAGTACGCCTCCGCTGAAGGCGTGGCCCTATTCAAGGAAATTCTGGCACATTGTGCCGATGACACGCCCTCCCGCAAGCTGATCCCCGAGTTCATCAAGAACGAAGGGCCCGCCGCGCTCGAGAAGCTCGCCTCCCTCATCGAAGACAGCGACATCGCCAAGCGCTTCGTGGTGGAGAACTACACCGCCGAAGAGCTGCAAAACGTCAGCGCCTGGCAGGAGAAGCAGGCATCGGCATGGACTGACCCGGAAGAAAACAGCATCGTCTTCGTCTGCGACCCTATGCTAGCCAAGTCCGCCGCCGAGCGCGATGAGGTGATGGACCGCGGCTACTCATTGGTCGACAACCGGCCCAAGGACGCTACCAACGTCGTCATCGAAGAGGTGGAGAACAGTACCATCCACGACCTCGCATCACCTTGCGTGGCGGACGTAATCATGTCTGACGGTAAGACAGAGGAGTGTGTATTACTCAAGCGCGACGATTCCATGGGCGGTAGCGGCATTCCCGCGTGCGCCGGTAGCTGCAACCGCGGCCCCAAGTTCGAATACGTCTACCACGTCAGCAAGAAGCAACTACTGGACATCGGTAACGCCCCCGTCTTCGGCGATGAAAAGCTCTCCAAGGAAATCCCGTCCAGCATTGAACCAATGGACCTGTCGGCAGGTAAGACCTACGTCCGCGTCGACTTGGCCACCATGGGCTGCTCAGATCCATTCGTTCTGGATAGCTACGACAAGGACGGCGAGGCTGCCGTGCTCAACATCGTCCACACATGGGGCGGCAAAGGCCGACTGTTCTTCTCGCCCGGGCGTAGTGAGTCCGGTAGCAGCTACATTAGCGACAACACCCGTTTCTTGGAGATCGATGCAGACATCGAACGCCACGAAAAAGGCGGTATCAACCGCATCGACACCAAGTGGGACAGTGTCCTCATGGACTCCGCTGGCATCGACAAGTGGATGCGCACGGCTGGCGGTATCGCCAAGTCTCAGGACGTTACCATCAAGCGCAACGCTACGGCCACCTTCGACATCACCTCTCATGACGGCAGCGGTATCCGCAAGGTGGCGCGCGACCTAGGTATGCTCGAGGCCCACCTCAAGCTGGCCGCCGACTTCGAGATGACCTGCGACAAGGCCGGCAAGCTGCTCGACAAGGCTACCGATGACGGCGTGACCCGCGTCCGCCTCTACGACTCTGTGGAGAAGGCGGCGTTCACCACCACCATGGGACCCATGCAGCCGTGGATCCAAGGCTTCGACCCGGAAATCGGCGTCAAGCTCGACACGCCGCAGCGGCAGGTCGTATCTACCTTCACCCCTCAGCGCGCGCAACAGACGCCTCGCTATGGGGACCACTTCGACCGTGGGGAGCTCGGTCAGCGCGATCCCGAAGAGGACGGTCTCCCGGCCGACGCGCTGCTCACCAAGTCTCCCGAGGAGCTGGCCACGATGGCCACGCAATACAACATGCCGCATATCTTCGACCACGGGGAGTTGCAGCGCATGTCGACATCGATGTTCAATACGGTAACCCAGATCCAGCAATACATCCCCGACTTGGAGACGGGCGTTGACCGCTACTTCCGCATCCTCTTCCTGCTGCGCTATCGCCCTGCTGATTTCGAAGAGGCCTACGGCAAGGACGCACTCATGGAGATGGAGCAGGAGTTGAGCGAACTGGCCACCATGTCCGGAGATAACTTGCTGCGCATGCTGAAAAGGTTCGACATCAACAAGTATTCCGGGCAAGAAGCCTGAGTGGACGCGCCGACCATCAACCTGTTGTCAGCCCTGGACCCGGACGCCAGGGTGCCGAATATTTCAGTGGCTACGCTGTCTTGTGCGGCGTCCCCACTGCATCAGGAAGCTAGAATTCAGTTTCTTAGCCAGTATGCGAATATCGCATTCGGGTGGTATATCGCCTCGCAGTTTGCCAACGCCAGACTGGGATTTCCGATTCCTATGCTGGGGCGCGACAGCTGGGTATTCAAGGCCTACCTGATGCAGCTGGACCCGTGGACCTACTACAACCACGATATCGCCACTGCATACCACTTGGCGCACACGCCGAAAGGCGCAACAGACTTGGGCTCCAAACTCAAGGCGATGATTTTGTCGGTGACAGACTTCGACCCGCGCAAGCACATCGAGAGGGTGGCGCGCCGCACGGGCCTACCATACGCCACGGTGGAGGCATTCGAGATTTTGTTCTACAACGTCCTGGACCGCAGGCTGGATGGATTTTATATTTCTGCCGAAGTCTACCCCGAGACGCGCCTCATTGAATTGGCGGAAAGTTACATGGCTGACTCCACGCTCGGAGACCTACTCAAGCGCGCAGGCTACAACCAGAGAGACCTTGATATGACCTCATACTTGGTGGGCATAGGCGACAAGGAGTATATGGCGAAGATTGCCGCCAGTAATAACAGCGAGGCCGAGCTTAACAATCACATCATGGGCAACGGACTCATTCTGGCCAAGGCCAACCTCCTCAACACACGATCGATCGGCATGGGTAGGGCTACTTCGATGATGGTGGCGTCCCGCCAGAGCGGCACTTCCATGGAAGAACCTCCACTGGCCGGCATATCCATGTTGCTGGCCGACGAGTTCAAGAAGGCCACCATGCTCAGCCAGGCAGACGTTTCCCGCCTGATGCGGCAAGACGCCGGTCATGTGACTGTCGTGGTTTGAGTTGGACACTGGCGCACACAACAGGTAACATCCCGGCATGACGCATGACGCCGCGGTTCGCACTGTTGTAAAGCTGGTTCCTGAAATCGAGAAGCGGGGGGCCGAAGCTGTCCTGCGCGACCACGCTGTTAAGGAGGATTTGCCGCCAGCGCAGCTCGAAAAGCTGGCGCAAGTATTCAACACACTACGCACCGTGTCGCACATCGACAAGGCGGCGGACCGCGGCAGCTCAGTTGACCTGGTCGACGTCCCTTCGTTGGTGGTCGGTTACGCTCTGGACATGGGCCACGAGAAAAAGGCATTGTCCCCCTCCGGCCACCAGACGCACGCGCCGGCTCAAGTTGACTTGATGGCTGCCATGCGGGCCGAGATTGTCGGACCAAAGCCAGTGCGCGAGCGGACCAAGGAGGCAGCTGCCGCACCAAAAACTCTCAAGCATGCAGATGTGCTGGACGCCGCCGCGGAGATTTCCGCCGAGGCGAGACTAGACATGTCGAAGCTCGCCAATGACATCCTTAACGGCGTTCCGTTCACCGACGGGTATTACGACCTCTCCGGGATCGAGCGTGACGCCATTCACGTCCTCGGGGCTGACTTGGTTAAGCAGTCATGCGACTGGCTGGATCAATCAATCAAACTTTCCCGCAAGCAGTCCATCCGTCACGATTACGACGCGCCGCTTGCCAAGCAGGCATTCTCCGTCGGCAGCTCGCTCTCTGCCGTGCTGGTTCAGCTTGCCGAGGCGGTCAGCACGCATCTGACCATGGAGAAGATTGCCAACCAACTAGACCACATGGGCACCGGACCGTCTACCGCAGCGCCGCGCAGTGGTGCGGACATGGCTGCTGAGCTGGCCGCCATGTCCCCGGAGGAGCGCATTCAGTTCATGGACGACCTGGCCGCCGAAGGGACAAAAATCGAACCTCCCGTCGCGGAGGAGGCTGCGGAGGAGGAAGGGGCACCGCGCATCGGACCGACTGCGAGTGGTGGGACAGCCGCAAGTGGCGGATCGGGCGGCGGAGGCGCGCCGTCCAGTCAAGCAGGCAAAGCTACCGGTGCCCCCTCTGGCGGTAAAGCTCCACCTAGCGGTCCTGGCGGAATGGGTAAGGCGTGGGGAGCAGCCACAGCACCTATTCGGGCAGTCGGGGATGTAGCCATAAACGCGTCCAACAAAGTCAACGACCTACTCAATAGCATCACCACAAAGGAGCGCACGAACAAGGCCCAGCGGAACACTGATCTCAGCGTCGAAGATGTTCGTCGTGCCATCAACATCCGCCGCATGATCGGGACGGACGCTGTCCTCAAGGAGGCGGACCCGCGTGAGGTGCTTGAGATTTACAACTCCGTCGCACGCCTCAACCCGGAGATCGCTCACAACATGCCTGCCATGAAGTTGCTTCTCCGCGAGGCCGTCAGTTACGAGGGCCTTACGCTTGACGCCTCGAAGCAACTCACCGACATCCGCAAAGGCACCGGGGAATCCGAGGCCAAGGAGTATGACAACGACAAGCGTCGCTACACAGCCGGCGGCGCACTTCCTATCGGCGGAGCATCACGTAAAGCTTAACTCAACATGCAACAAATCAAAGACACTTTCAGCATGTTTGCTGACAAGGCCGGCGACATGGCCGGAGACGCAGGCAACAAACTCAACGAGCTGGCAGGCAGCGAAGAGATGAAGAAGCTGATGCCGTATCTGGTGTCGGGAGGCCTCGGCGCTGGCGCCGGCGCCCTGCTCACCGGCAAGCGGCGCGCCCGCAAAGGCGAGAGCCGCACGGCGCACTTGGGGCGTGTCCTCGGTAACGCCCTAATCGGCGGAGGCCTCGCCGCCGGATCTCATGCTCTGATCAACAAGGGCTTGGATTCCACGGCCGGCAAGAGCGTCAAAGACAGCATGGACGCAGCGGCTCCTACTGAAGGCCCACTTGCCACCAACTTGCGCACAGCTGCATTCTCTCCGCTGAGTGCTGGCGCGGCGGGTGTCACAGGTCTGATGGCGACCTCGAAGCTCGGTCTGCTTGGTAACGGTCACGCTCAGGTCAAGATGGACCGCGACAATTTCATCACGAAAATGAAAGGACATGGGCACGATATCAACGAGAGCGATATCACATCAAAGCCCACCAAAGAACTGCAAGAGCTGATCGAATCGCAAGGCACTAAGTTGGAAGACACTATTACGGGCTATAACAAGCACGGCGAGCCGATCATGAAGAAAATCCCGCAACTGTATGACAAGTCCTTCGACATGATCGTGGAGCTGGAGCGCCTGCGTCAGCGCGGCGGCATCGCAGGTGGATACGGCAAGCTACACCAAATCATTTCCAACATCACCCGCCGTGGACCTCTCTCCACTTTAGGCCAGACCACGCCGCGTCGCATCGGTCGCGGAGCGCTAGGTCTCACCGCCGCAGCCGTCCCCGCGATCCTCGGCGCACTTCTCACCAAAGACCAATCTCAACCAGATGCGTAAGGAATTCGCCACTGACGACCATGGGGAGCTGATCGACGCAGCAGGAGGCTCTGCCTTCCAGTTCTTCGAGCGCTCCGACAAGATGACCAAGTCGGCGTCGGACGCCATCTCGAAGAAGGACGTAGAGGCGCACATGCCGCCTGACGGACATTTCGGCGTGCACCTTATCGCGACTGGGAGCGAGGGCTTATACGGTCCCAATAGAAACGGAGATAGCTTCAGCGACGCGTGCTTGGAGAAGTATCACCCCACCTTCGAGAAGTTTGGTTGTGTGTTCCGCGAGCACAAGAACAAGTGCCAGAAGACTCAGGGCGTAGGACAGGTCAAGCTGGCGCGCTACAATCCCAAGATGCACCGCGGAGAGCTGATCGTGTGGGTCAATAAGGAAAAAGCTCCCGACATGTACAAGCAGGCCAAGGAAGGCAAGGAGCTGTCATTCTCGATGTCGTGTAGATTGCCATTTGATAGATGTAGCTGCTGCGACTCTAAGGCTAAGCGAGTTACAGACTATTGCGGCCATTTGAAGAGCTCTATGCTCAAGTATGTCCCCGAGTTTCGTAAATACGCTTTTGCCCGCAACGAAGATGATGTGAAGTTTTTCGACATCTCCGAGGTCAAGCGCCGGGCCGACCGTATCGCTACCTTCCTCGGCTACTCCTTCAGTCCGGACGAGATGGCCAAGGCTGCATCCGAAGACCGCATCATCACCGGTGCCGACTGGGCGGAGTATTACGGCAACACGGAGCCTGTCGCGTTCGCGCCATGGGAGGCAGAGACGCTTCGCAAGCTGGCCGCGGAGGTCATGTTTGTGAAGCAATCCGACCAGCACACGTTGAACGTATTGGTCGCCAGCCTGCCTCGTGCGCTAGACCACCAGGATCTGGAGAAGCTGGCGAAGGCCGACTTTCGCTCTGTCGGTGGAGAACTCGCCAACCGAGGCATCATTCTCGACTTCGGAAGCTTCGCCTCCATCGTCACCGGCAAGCCCGTGGCTGATCTACGCAAGGAAGCCGAGTTCCGGGACATCGAGGGCCTCAAGATTCCCGAGCTGCTCGGCGAAATGGAAGAGCAAGAAGGCTGCGAATGCGGCGACGAGGCCGCCAACGCTGTTGCCCCGGATAGCTATGGCTGCGCGTTCTCCTCTGAGAAGGATGCCATCGACAACCTGATGGACGACGTGGCGACCAACCTGGAGCTCAAGCCACAGGCAGCCAGCGAGCGCGCGATGACCATCACCATCAAGATGGCATCTGTGCCACAGATGCACAAAGTGGCCAGCTTTGATCCCTTCTATAGTGCGCTGGCAGAGGCTTACGGGCACTATTTGGTAAAGGCCGCGCACCTCGCAAAAGATGCTCCGGGGGTGTCTTCTAACCTGCTATTCCGCTCCGTTGCAGCCATGCAAATTTTCCAAGCTCAAAAAGATTGCCAAGATGTCCACGGCCGTGCATAATTCACCCGTGACTGGCAACTGAACCAAGCGTTCAACCGCCTAACATACCAACCATCCATCCACCAACATGTCGGAACCTAAAAACGAAGTTGTCGCGCTCCTCCGGGGCTACGCGAAGAAAATTGCCTCAGCTGGCGCACCTGACCGCCTTACTGTTGCGGATGGCCAAGGCGGTATCTCCACTCACAGTGCGTCCCCTAAGAAGGACAGCGGCGAGGACGAGCTCAAGCAGGACCTTCCTACCGACGCTACCGGTCGCAAGTCGAACACCCCATCCAGCACGCCAGATCGCCTGACCATCGCAGATGGTCAAGGTGGTATTACTGCTTCCGGCGCACAGCCGAAGAAGGACGGCGGCGAAGCCGAGCTCAAGCAGGATCTCCCTACCGACAGCGCAGTCCGCAAGTCGGCCAGCGACCGCGTCAACGCCATCCGCAATGCCATCTCTGGTGCGAATCCAAATCTCGCCCCGGTCGCCCAGCAAAAAGCGGCTACAGCCCCTGCTCGCCAAACTGCGCCACAAATTGATCTCAGCCAGGACACCCTCGCCAAGATCGCATCCGCAATCCTCGCCACCGAGGACGGTATCAACTTCACCCATAGTCTCTTCGAGAAGCAAGCTGGTGAGGCTGCTGCCCGTCAGCAGATTCAAGAGGCCATTATGGCAGCACAATCGTATGACGATACCGAGCAGGTGAAGTCGGCGGCGCTGAACGATGTCTTCACCAAGGCTGCACATGTTTACGCCGAACTACAGAGCGTCATCTCCGAAGACGAGGCCGACGAGATCCTCAAGCTCGCGCACATCCATCAGGAAGCGCTACTGGAGCTCGATCATCCGCTTCTCAAGCAAGCCTACGCTGCTGGCATGGACGATGCTGCCCTCATGGACGCCGCTGATGAAGCCGGCGGCGAAGAAGGCGCGCCCCCTGCGGACGAAGCCCTCCCTATGGGCGGTGAGAACCTCTCTGAGGAAGAAATCCTCTCGCTGCTCGAGGAGATGATCCGCAGCGGAGAAATCTCCGAGGAGGACGTCATGGCGGCTCTACAAGCCACTGAGGGTGGCGAAGGTGCTCCTGAAGGCGACAAAGGTGCTCCTGCTCCTGAAGGCGCACCTGCTCCTGAAGGTGCTCCTGCTCCTGAAGCCTAAGACTCAACGCCACACATTTTGAACGCTCAAGTTTTTGACAGTTTCCTCGCCATCGTGGACGACGCTCTGGCGTTGGCCAAGGAGGCGGTCGATTCTGCGGAACAAGCGACACCTCAGGTAACGCTCACGAAAGTGGCCAGCGAAACCTACGACAAAGCCGCAAAGGCCCTCGCCACCACCGGGATCTTCCCGGGTAAGAGTGCCGCAGACATCAGCACAACTTTGAGAAACGGCGGCGAAGGCTGCCACATCTCGATCATGGAGAAGCTGGCATCCAGTGCCGTCTTCCCGCTCGCGGACGATAATGTCCTCGACGGGGAGCTGGTCGAAAAGCCGGCGTCAAGCAAAGCTTATCAGCACCTCAACAACAAAACTGCCGTGTGGCAGCAAGCGTTCGACGAGGCCGAGGATGAGCTAGGCTAACCAACACCAAACACACCACCACAATGGCCGACTACGGAACCACCAAGCGCTACATTCGCGCTAAAGTACCCATGCAGGTTCTCCGCGGATTTTATCCAACGGAGCCCAACAAACTGTCGTCCCTTGCCGCTCCCTTGGATGTCACGCCCGGAGTGGGCGTTGCAATCAAGTCGGGTATGCCGATTGTTAAGGAAGCTGGCCTCTATCGCGGTTTGTCCGTCGTAGGGTTCCGCAATGCCGAGGCGGCTGATGCCATCTCCGGCGTTCCTGTCTACATCGCCCTACACGACGCTGATGCGCACGACGTTCAAGCTGCCGGCAGCCTTGTCGGGCTTGATTGCTCCGATAAGTTCGAAGTCCAAACGGGTTACTATGACTCGGCTATCACTTGGCGGCTCAACGATCCTGTGATGGTCGGCTCGGACGGTGTGTTCACTCTCGCTACCGCGGGAAAATTCATCGTCGGCTACATCACCGCTATCGGCGCAGGCACAGGAACCATCACCACCGGCGGTAAGACTCCGTCTGCCACCGATATGAAGGTCATTCAGTTCAAGACGGGCCAAAACGGTCAGGTCAAGTAACCTGTAAACCACAATAACCAACAGACCTACACGTTATGTCCGACCAATCCAATGCCCAAGACCTCCTTCTCATGAGGGAACTCGTCGATGACGTCCTCACCTCGCCAGATGGCTTCGTGAAGAAAGCATCGCTCATCACCAGCAAGGCGACCCGCACCCAAATCCGTGAGGAAGGGTTCCAGCGCGCCATCCTGCCGTTCGACACCATCACCAACGAAGACCTCGACTACTTCGGCGACTCCGAGTTGCCCGGTGTCTGGTTCGAGATGGAGCCTGATTCGCCGCCCGCCCGCACCGTCCCTTACGACTCGACCCCGAATACCTTCGCGTATCGTGCCGAGAAGTATGTGGTGCTCATCTCGGTTGTCACGACCGAAGAAGCGACGAAGAACGTCAACCAGCTCCGCACCTACAAGACTGACATCCGTCAGATCGTCAACGACAACATGCTCCGCGACATTCACACCCAGGAAGACACTTCCTTCATTGTGACTGTGGACCGTATTATCGGCAACCAGGCGCTCCTGTCCGCTGCTCCTTCCGTTGAAGTCCAGAACGTCAACATGGAAGGTGCCATCAGCCGTCAGAACATCAAGCGCGCCATGGCGTTCCTTCAGGATCGCCAGCTGCCTATTGGTGTTTTCCTCGTCAACCAGCGCACCGCCAACGAGTTTCTCGGATGGCACCGTGACGAAGTCGGTGGCGACCTCGCTCAGGACCTTCTCACGAAGGGCCTCAAGGCGCTCGACAAGTTTGAGATCATGGGTATCCCCTACATCTCGACCATCAAGAACGACCTGATCCCCAACGGGATGATGTATCAGTTCACCACCAAGGACTTCCTTGGTAATGCTCTGATGCTCGAGGACATCACCGTCACCATCAAGAAGGATTACGACATCATCCGTATGCGTGCTCAGGAGCAGATTGGATTCACCTGCGGTAACACCCGCGGGCTCCAGAAGCTTCAGTTCGCGATCGGTAACTAAGCTCCCCTACCTTGAGAGGCGGCATCCGAAAGGGTGCCGCCTCTTTCGCGTTGCAGGGGGCCTTCGGACATGGTAGCATCGCCGCATGCGAGAGCCTATGTCCGGTGAGTTTGTTATGTCGTTCCTCCAAACATGCTGGGAGGAAGGTTTGTCGAAGGAGGCTGCAGCAGAGCTTTTGCAGCGGCAGTCGGTCATCCACACCGGAGAGCAGAGTCCTGCGTGGTTGGAAGGCTATGAGAAAGTGGCCGCGATGGCCCCGGGAGGGTTGCTGCCAATGGCTCGCGACGGTTACTTCGAGAAGAGCGCTGCTGGCGGGTTCAGGCAGATGGGCACCGCGTTGGTCGACCTGCTCGGCGGAGCTAAAAAAGCTATCCAAGGCGGTTATAGCGGGTTGTCCCGCGCTGGGCATAGCGCGAACTCTGTCATCTCGAAGTCCAAAATTCTGAAGAAAAACCCTCTCGCGACCGCGGCCGCTGCCGCAGGTATCGGAGGTGCCGCGGTGTACGGAGGATCCAAGCTGCTCGGCGGCCCCTCTGGCGGCCCGAGCTCTTATGTCCCCAGCATGCCGTCCGGCAGCTATAACGCCGACGAATCCAAGAGCCGTCTCGACTCCCTCGTGGATGACGATTCTCGCGGCGTCTACGACCAGAACAAGAAGTTCTTCAACGAGGAAGGTCGTCGTCGCGAGCTGGCAGACGCAGTGGCACGTAATGACTTCAACAGCGGTGCCGCGCAAGTGGAACTCACCAAGATGGAGGCCGACCGCGCATCCACTACCGCGCTACGCAAGAAGAAGTTTAACGAGCTCGACACGCAGGCCAACGCCTCCGAGGAGAAGCTGAAGGAGCTCAACGGCTACCGGGAAAAGATGGAGGGTCACAAGACTTCCATGCTTTATGCCCCATACCGCGGCTACTTGCGTCTCACCGGTCGCGACCCCAACGAGGTCTACAACGACGCCATCGCGCAGTCTGCGACGGAAGCCGGTAACGTGGCGTCCGATAACTACCGCATCAACGAGATGCGCCGCAAGATGAGCGCAGGCGTCGTCGCCGGCTCGGCGGCATCCCGCACTCCGCAGCAGATGCAGAACGACTTCTTCCCGTCCTACAACTAATGAGCTTCATCACAGAGCAGGACGTTCGCGAAGAGATGCGGGATCGGACGGCAGCGGACCACTTGGTCCTCCCGGACATTGCCTTCACATCGGAGGACATCGCCCAGGCCATGCGCAAAGCAACTCGGCGGTTCAACTCGATCCGCCCATACGTCGTGTGCGTAGAGGCCAATAAACTCCCTGACCGCAACAACATCTTCTTCGACGGTATTGCGTGGGCACTGCTGGAAGGTCTGCTGCTCAACTCCAGCATGAACGACATGGACTACACGGCCGGCAATGTCACGGCAAGCGTGCAGGGAAAGCTCGTCGGTAACCTGGAGAAGCTCGCTGCCAAGTATGAGAAGCGCTTCGTGGAAGATGCCACAGCTCTCAAAATTTCAACCAACCTACTGGGTTGCTACGGACAACTAGGATGACACCTTTCGCACAACTCGGACAAATGACAAAGCAGGCGCTTACTCCTGCTGCCGCTGGCTACAAGTATCAGAAAAACTCGGCCGGGCTGAATGATCCTTACATGCCGCAGGTGGCGAAAGTGGCACCGCAGAGTTTGAAGAGCGCACTGGGATGGGGCGCGGCCGAGCTCGGCGCTGACGTAGCGGCCGGATCTAACCCGCTCACAGGCGTGCCGTGGTTTGCCGGCAAGGCCATTTATCAGGGTCTGAAGGGAAACTGGGGGCAGGCCGCAACCAACCTAGGAATGGCAGGACTATCCTTCATGCCCGGCGCAGCGTCTGGCGCTGCTGTAGCCAAAGGTGCTCTGACGGCTGGTCGATTAGCGAACACCGCTGCTGAAGTGGGACGTGTGGCTTCTGCCGTCAACAAATACAAGGGCATCATCTCGAAAGGACAGGAGTTGGCTGCTGCTGGCGTTAACGCCGCGAAGGCCGCCCCAGGCGTAGCCCGCGCAGGCGAGCTGGCCTCCGCGGGTGCTAATGCGATTCAGACGTCACGCGCCGGGCAGGCTGTCGCGTCTGGTGTCAACACGGCGCGCACGGCAGCCTACGGATTCCAGCCTTTCGGTAAGAACGTAGGAGCCACGGCGTGGAATGCAGGCGCGACAACAGGCCGGGGAGTCGGGGCAATGGGCACGCAGATGGCCAAGCAAGCGCCAATGGACTACGTCACTAGCAAGATTCCGAACAACACGGACCTCCTACCTCCTACCGCTCCTCCGCCGCCCACGGCACAGCAGCCAGCGTGGATGCAGTAGGCTTACAACGCGCCGCTCTACGGCAACTACTGATGTCAGTTTTTCGCAACATCCGCATCTACCCGCATCACGGCACACGTTCGTCGCTGGTAACGTGGACGATTGCGGACGGAACGCCAGCTGGTGACGTGTTCGTGGCCTTCTCCTCGACAGGCACCAAGCCTTGGGCACTGCTGAACGGTGAGACTCCTGTAGCATCCTCCGTAGGGGCCTACGCTGATGCCGACCTGCAGATGAACAGCGGAGCCGCCTGCGGATTCTACCGACTGCTGCTGACCAACGCAGATGGAGACAACTTCTCCGAGCCTGTCTCGATCCTTGGTGACCTATCGCCGCGCGAGTATGGGATGGTGCGCGCCATCATGTATCGCGAGTTCATGGAGATGCGCGCTACCAACGGTTACCCCGTGTGGCACTGCATCCCCAAGAAGAGCGGCGAGCGCGCCGCCAACTTCGATCCAGACACAGGCGAGACAGTGGGCCTCGAATGTCCCGGGACGCCTGACATCAGCGCATCGTATGGCTTACCGTTCCTTGGAGGTTTCAACCCTCCCATACTTACGTGGGTGCGCGCCTTGACGATCGATCGTGGCACGCTGAAGGACAGTGAGAGCGAAATGTCTCCTCGTGAGACGGATACCACGACTGTTCGCATGCTGGCATTCCCGCGGCCGTCCCGCGGCCACATGATCGTGGATCCGGCCACTGACCGCCGCTACCTGCTTGGAGATGAGATTAAGCCGTTCTTGCTGCGCGGCGTGATGCCTGTCGCCTACGAGGCCACCATGGAGTTCTTGTCGCAGGGAGATCCCCGCTACCGATTCCCTGTGCCGGCGCTCGACACCAAGGATTATCGCAAGCTACCCTACTGGTCATAATGTCCGAACAACTACTGTCCGATTTCGAGAAGCACGAGGTGGACACCACGCTCGCGCTGAAGGATTGCATGGCGCTCCCGCCGTCCAGCTCCAAGTTCCGACGTATTGTCATGCTGTTTCTGCGTGGACATTTCAGCAATGCCGCCAACTACGGCGCAGAGTATCAGCACATGAGCTGCTACACATGGAACGACAGCAAAAATCCGTCCCTGCACGTAGGCTTCACGCATCTTCCAGACGACGATTCCCCCGACAACTACCCAGGCGTCTACGTCGGGTTCGGCGGGGTCACCAAGACACGGCTGGCCATTGCCAACGACGGGGGCCTCACCGACGACTACTCCGGTAACTACATCTCCAAGCAGAACGACCTGACTATCGTGATCAACCACGTGGCCAAAGAGGCAGGCGATGCCTATGACTTGGCAGATATGTCAGACATGATCCTGACAGCAATGGGGCACCAGCTGCTGCTGCAATCGGGGGCCTTGTCGTGCGAGGTGGAGGGCTACGCGGAACCAAAAAAAGAAGTTCCTTCGCCGGATCGTTATTACACAGTTGCCATGACCCTGAAAATATCCTACACTCACGTCGTTACCCGGTTTGTGGAGTCACATCGCATCAGACGCATCTCCACTCTAGTAACAACTTCCTGAAACCTCAGCAAACACAGCAATGCCGATCACACCTTATCTCCGCCCGCAGGACACGATCACTCAAATCCTCCGGAACACGGCCACACCAGCAGTTGCGCGCCGCAACCCTGTGGTGATCGGACCCCAGTATCTCATTCAACTCAACGACGGTCGCGCGCTGAACAAGACTGTGTTCAACAGCTTGGGCGTCGTTGACTACGGCTACAAGCTGGCCGATGGCACTGACCTCGACCTGGGCCTGTATCAGCCGCACGCCGCAAGCGTAAAGTTGTTCGGCGAGAATCTGGAAGCAAAGGTTGCCACTTTGACTTCTGGCGCGGCAATCACCACCGCAGCTAAGAGTAACGAGCTCCGTTTGGCGCTATCCACCACCAATTTCAAGGGCTCCTCTATCGACAATGAACTGCTCAGCACACTCGACGGTCGCGCCGTGCGCGTAGGCGATACGGTAACCGTTTCAGGAGGTGGCATTACGGCACGCCGCACGGTCACTGAGCTGATCCCGCGCATGTACGCGGGATCCTTGACGCCTACCGCCGCCACCACCAACTTACCGACTCTCGGCGCTACCGCTACTGCGCTAGTCCCGCTCGGGCACGCTAGTTGGACCGCAGCCGCCAGCGCCGCCCCTCCTGTCGGACCGTTCCGGGCCGTCGGTGGCGGTCACATGAATGGTGCCGCACGCAACCTCGGCGAGCAGTTCAACTTCGTTGTCAAGTCCGGCACTGGCGACTCTACAGTGTTCACCGTTACCGCGCTGTCTGCGGGCACTTCCGTTGACATCACGACCGGCACGGTTACCGGCGCCGGACCTTATGTGTTCCCTGTCGACCTTACTGACGCCGGCTACCCGGGCGTCACCGTGAACCTCACACGGACCACGTCCAGTTCCGCAAACGCTGGCGAGTCTTTCTCTGTTCGGGTTTTCCCGGCCTATACGGCAGTTGCAGCACCGGCCGCATCTGGCACCTATACCGGCAGCGTCGACCGCCGATATGTCATCGAGGTCACTGCCGCAGGGACTTCTGCAGCCCTCACCACCTTCCGAATCTACGACACCTCTGGTGCTGGAACCATTCAGAATGGGCTGCTTGGTAGCGGCGCTCTGTCGTTGGGAACGTCCGGTCTCACGGCGACTCCAACCGCTTCCGCCTTCTATTACAAGGGGCAGAAGTTCCTCGTAGATGCCAAAGCATCCGCTGCGTCCTCTACGGAGTTCAACGGGCTGAAGTTGTCCGGCCCCATTGTGGACGCAAACACTTACACCAACGCGGCGCTGACGGTTAGCATCTTCCAGCTCTACACCGGCGAGATCACTGCCGTCAACGCGCCAGACGGCGTGGCACTGACCGCGACTACCAGTCACACCTCATACGCGGCGTCGCTCGGTCTTCCTAAGTCTGCAACTGGCCCGACCGCCTCCGGCATCTCTCCCTTCGCCGACGGCATTGGTAAGGTTTACCTCTCCTACAAGGCTGCCGTCATCCCTGGCGAAACGGAAGGTGCGATCTCCATCACTAGCGCGTCTTCCATGGCTTCGCTGGTTGGCGAGCCGCACCTCGAGAACTGGCTCGGTCGCGGCGTCTTCGAAGCCTTCAGCGGTAACCAAAGCCAGCGCGTGTATGCGCTGCGCACCATTGACGACTCTGTCGAAGCATTTACCGCTGCGCTCCGCAAGATCCGCTCTACCGACGTTTACTACGCCCTGGCGGTCATGTCCGACAACATCGACGTGAAACAGCTCGTCATCTCCCACGCCGAAGAGATGTCCAACAAGTTCAACAAGAACTTCCGCCGTTGCTACGTCGGCACCGACTCTCCCGGACGACTTGAAGTGTGGGGCCGACTCTCCAGCGGCGGTTATCGCCTCGGTTCGGTGGCCTCCCAAATCTTCACCATCGACGAGCCCGACCGGGTTCATGGTGTGTTTACAGCTGAGGACTTGGATTCCACGATCCACATTCCTTCGGAAGGATCCTTCGTCATCTCCCATGTATTCAACTCTTACGAAGTGCGTCTCGACTGCCCAGTTGACCTCTCCGTCACCAGCGTCGCTTTCTCGCTCATTCGCTCCGACACTGCGGCCAACACCGTTCGCTTCCTCGCTGAAACCGCGGAAGTGCTTAGCTCGCGGCGCTGCGTCAACGTCTGGGCCGATCGTGCTACCACGCTCTCCAGCCTCGGATCTGAGGTGATCCCGAACAAGTTCATCGCCGCCGAGATCGCGGGTCTCCGCTGCGCGCTTCTGCCGCAGCAAGGCCTGACGATGACCGAGATCACCTCGGTGACCGATGCGCCTTCGATGTATACTCGCTTCACCCCGGAGCAGCTCGACACCATCGCCTCCTACGGCAACATGGTGATCACGCAAGAGTCTGAAGGTGGCGACATCTTCATCCGTCACCAGCTGACCACCAGCACCACCGAAGGTGCGCTGGCCTACGAGGACAACGTCGGCGTCATCGTCGATGAGTTCTCCTACCGCGTGAAGGATACGTTCCGCTCCTACATCGGAAAGCGTAACGCTACGCAGCGCACGATCCTTGAGATTCAAAACAAGCTTTTCGATCTGGCGGTAGCTGCCACCCAAACCAGCATCGCCGACTTCGACATCGGGCCTATGGCTATCCGATTCTTCGATGAGACGGGCACTGAGGGCGCAGTGACGGCTCGTATTGACGGCGTGCTTGCCGATCACATCCTCACCTACGTCAAACTTCGCGTGCCGCTACCTCTCAACGGCATCGACCACTACATCGACGTGGAGACCTCCACCGAACTCTAATATCCGACACCTACCACCATGGCCAAACAAGACATCTTTGGATACGATAAACCAGCACTGTCCTCTGGACAAGTGGCTTCGGCAGACTACGCAGTAGTATCAGCCGGCGGCGTCTGCGCCCTAGTGCAGAGTGTTGATGCTAGTTACACACAGAAGATCGAAGAGATCTCCCAAGTGGGCGACACCCAGATCTACTGGCTTCCAGGGCGCCCGCAGGGTAAGCTGGACATCAGCAAACTCGTAGGCACCGGCGGATTCTTTAAGGGATTCGAACTCGGAAATTGCGGCAAGATCGACAGCGCCAAAGTTAACGTGTCGGGCGGGCGCTGCGGCTTCAAAGGTGACGGGATGCTTAGTTTCTCCGGTGGCGTTGTGGAGACCGTCTCCATGCGCGTGGGGACTCAGCAACAAACCATCGCTGAGACCATCTCCATCAAGGTGTCGAGCATGACCAAGTAATCTTTCGGGAAGCGTATAGCGCTCCTGTGAACCACAGCGCCGCAATCCGGGGGGATTTGCGGCGCTGTTTTTGTTTTGCTTGCCAGCGGTAACCGTCAGTCCTAGAAACGCACATGCCCAACCGTCCAGGAGACTCTGCGCCGCCGGTCACGACCACCCCAATGACGGCCGCAACCCACGCGACTGCGGGGGCCACTCCAGTCGTCGGTAGCGTCTATCGCGGCGTCATTGAGGAGCGGTCTGGTGACGGCACCTACAAGGTGCGCATAGAGCAGCCTCGGGCGGATCTGGTGGGTGTGCTGATGGCGGCCCCCGTATTCGGCGGACTGCTAGGCTACAACGTCCGCTGCCGTCTCAACCCGGGCACAGGGGTGGAGGTGAGCTACGGCGCTCCATCGTTCATTCATGCCGTCATTCCGCGCAACAGTGACGACTACCTAAACTCCAAGAATCGCTCCATGATGTGGGGTGACGTGATCGAGGAGGCGACCGGAGAACGTAACAACTTCTCCGAGGCCCCTGAAGACATGGTGGAGGGGGAGGTGGAGATCGGCAATATGTTCGGTATTGCCATGACCTTTCTCACCACGCTCATCAAGATGAGTGCCAGTGATCGAGCAGCGGTAGAGTGTCACCTGATCAATGACATGGTGCGCATCATCTCATCCCAATACCGGCACTTCAGCGGTATGGGATCTGAGCTCATTTTCGACCACGGTCGTCCGACGCTGGAGCGTGGTTGGTCCAGCTACCGACACGAGGTGGCCGGCGCTCTTGCCGAGAAGGTGCCGCTGGCGGAGATGAAAGGCGACGAGGTGGATCGCGAAAAGCTAGATAGTGATCGGGTCACAAAGGCCGGACGCTATCGACTCATCGAGCTAATTGGGTTCGCGGGCGACTTCATCCACAGCTTTGTTGCTGACCCGCCTAGTAAGGCAGCAGAAATGGTTGCGGCCTCCTTGACTCGCGGCACCGAGACCTGCTCCGGCAAGTCCTGGATCCATCGCAACAGCGACGGGACGGTCATCATCCAGTCTGTCGCGGATATTCGACTGGAGCGTGTCTGTCGTATTCCTGTGCCTGCGCGCATTGCCAGCCATGAGGACCCACAAGTCACCAAAGTGAGAGACTATGAGAACCTGAAGAAAGAGTTCATCACGCTCCCAGAGCTGGGCACGCTGGAAGACAACAATGCATTCCGAGCGGCCTACCACATCCGATCATACTCCCGGTGGTTGTCGCGCTACCACGCGTTCGCCCGCATGCTGCAGCTGAGCGATGAATACAAGATCGAGTCAGAGACCGCCACCGACGAACCAAGCTGGTCCAATTTGGAACAGGACAAAGAGACAGCCAACGCGGCCGTCAAATACTACGATACATACGCCTGTATAACTATACTCCGGGACGGTTCGATCGTCTTGCACGACGGCTACGGGGCCGCAGTGGTGATGAGCAACGGTAACCTGCAGCTGTCGGCTCCCCGCCACCTGGACCTGCAAGCCGCAGGCGACATCCGCATGGTGTCTGGAGGTAGTATCTACATGAAGGCCAAGCGAAACATCGAGTTGAGCGCCACTGCTGGAGGCATCATCCTTCACAGCTATGCTTGGTTCAAGGCGCTCTGCGAAAAGGGCAGCGTATGGCTCAGGTCTGGCGCCGATACGAGCGACGACGCAGAGCCGGCCGAGCCTAAGGATGAGGGCGATCCGAAACCGGAGATTGCCGGCATCAAGGAGGGCGTCAAGCCCGTCGCAATTCTGATCGAGGCACCCAAAGGCAACGTCGTCACTCGCACCGACGGTCAAATCGTATTGATGGTGGACGGTAGCCCGAAGAGTGCGGACGACGATAGCAAGGACATCCGAATCCACACCAAGGGCGGCGCGACAGTGAACGGGCGGCGTAAGGTGACCGTCCAAAGCTCCAGGGCGCTCGAGATCAGCGCGGGTCGCACGGTGGCCATAAACTCGGCATGCATCATCACGAACGCGCGGCAGATCATCGCCGGAGATGGCCGCCTGATGTATTCCTACGGTAAGCTATTCGCGTCTCGTATCGAGACGTTATCACTGAAGTCCGACCGTGTCCGCAGTTATACGGAGAAGATGTCCAAGTTCGGCCCGCAAGGCGGCGTCGTGCCGCCGGAGATCACCAATACATTCGCAGTGGAGAAGCTGGAAGAGGCCAAGCTGCTACCGCAAGAGCCGCCGAAAGTCCCGTGGGAGAGCGTGTCTGAAGGGCCCGAGTGGGGCTTTAGCCCGCAGGAGGAGTATCTGTGGGACAGCCGAGACAGGGAGCCCGGCGAGCAGCCAGAAACCCTCACGCAGCAGTATCTGCGCGTGGATGTTTCTGGCGGAGAGGATCAGTGGGGCGGACCTGGCTACGGCTCGTGGTCGCTCGATACACGCCCCTCTGGCGGTGTTCGCATGTCCACAGAGGGGGGCTTTGGATCGTGGGAGACACTCTACAAGCCCGACACCAGTGGCGGCAAACTGCGCAAGCCTGCGCCCAAGCCGACCGAACCTATGACGCTGTCATGGGAGGGCGGCGGAAAACTTACAATCCAATACCTGAAAAGATCATGAACGACGACATAGACAACATATTCGCCGCGGCCGCAGAGGCTCCGGAAAAAAACGCCAGCCAGTTCGAAGCCACGATGGATGTGGGCGACGTGGACCTATTCGACCACTCCGCCGAAGAGGCGGCCATCAACGAGGCCGAGAAGACCGACGAGATCCCCATCCCCGAGCAGCCCGAGCACATTCAAGCACCGCTACACAACCCGGCATTGCAGGCGGATCCGGTGGCCGACCTGAAGGAAAAGGCAGAACGCTCGTTTACCGGGACGTTCGACGTGGGTAAGGTGACGGTGGATGCGCTCGAGCGCGCTGACTTCCTGCGCGCCGCTCTGCACGACAAGGAGGTTGTGTTCGACGTGAAGCTGGAAGGGGTGGATGCCTCAGTGAAGATTGCCATACCGCCTGAGTTTTTTACGACATCCGCCGCTTCAGCCGCCAACGCCTGGGGTGTGAGCGGATTCAATGACAGGGACAGTGACTTACAGTGGCTGTTGTCGTTCCAGCAGATGCACGCCTGGTTCATGGTGCGGGAGATTAACGGCGTTCCCACGCCATGGTCTGACGCGTTCTGCGATGGGATGCCCAAGTCATCGTTCCTTCGTGCCACACTCAAGGAACCAGACAACTTCGAAGCGTTCTTCGTAATGCAGCCGGTGCGGTGGCGGATGATCGTCGAGGCCATGCGCATCGCCGAGTTCAAATACAAACTGTGCTTGGAGGCTTGGCAGGACCGGTCTTTTTTTATGCCCGCAGGCACCGCCTGATGGTGGCGGCCTTCCTGCGGGGACTTCTCAAACCAACGACGGACTACGGCCTGCGCTCGATCATGGGCGAGTCGGTCATATTCGAGGCTATCGCAGCCGAGGTGTCAGCTGACACGTTCAAGCTGCACTCCCAGCTCGACGCCGCCATGCTCCCGGTGCTCAATGATAAGGGAATCCGCTCGACCATGCGCACAATGGGCCTGCGCGCCGCACGCTGTTCTGAGCTCAGACTCCTGGATATCTACAGGCTTGAGAGCAAGTTCGAGGACCAAGAGCGGCGTGAGAAAAACAAAAACACGCTGTCGCTGTATCAGCTCTACCATCTTGCAACCAAGAATGGTATATTCGACGCACTGAGAGCGCAAATGCCCGATGAAGACCTTGAGTAATGGAACCGAATCAAATACCTCTCGACTACACTGGCTACGGACCTACTGGCACTGGCTATCGTCCTACAGCCGGCGCCATGCGGCGACAAGCTGAGAACAAGTATCGCACGGATCGCAACTCCGAGATGATGCAGTATGTCGACCCGTCGGTTAACGCCGCGGTGGACCTTTATACCAAGCCATTTTACGAAGCCAACTCGGACCCGGCCGAGGTTCGTCGGAAAATGTTCGATGACCCGAAGGCGCAGGCCGCTCGTGATGTGGCCATGTATCAGCGTCGCAACGGTATGCTGGGGCACGGTGACCCAGTCAATTACTCGCACAACATCACCCGGGGCGTTACGGCTGGCGGGTTTACGACCGACGTCATCGGTAAAGACCCAGGCGGTCGGTCGGTGCTGGGCATGGACCAGCGTGTGCAGGGTAATGGTCTCTTGGCTGAGCGGGTGACGCAGAACTTCCAGAAGGGCCTGCTCGATGACATGTATGGAAAGGATCAGATCGCTGACCCCAGCAAGACGAACGGCTTCGACATGGAAGAGGTGTCGGGCGTCGCAGGCACCATCATGCGCAGAGGTGGTATAGGTAAGGCCGCCACGCTGGTCCACGGCGCTGACGCCCAGACACGCCTAGACGCCGCCAGAGACGCCGCCACGCCTGAAATGCAGGAGAAGCTGGCCGGTATCAAACTCGGCAAAGGCGAGGACGGACAGAAGGAGCTCGAAAGGCTGGCGGAAACGACGAAGGACCCTAAGTTGCAAAAGGAGCTAGGACGCCTCGCAAAATCTACGGACGCCGTGGTCGTCAACGACGGCGCACACAAAAAGGTAGCCGGAGTCGTCAAGGAGGTAACCAAGGGTATGGCCGCGCTGGCCGACATGTATGGTGAGCTTTCGGCCTCAGAATTGCACCAGACGCTGGAGTCGATCACTGGCCAGAAGATCGTAAACAAGCAGCAGGCCAAAGCTGCGACGAACATGGTCAACAACATGCGCAACAGCGCCGAGGATCTGGGAATGGATCCTAGGGCGTTCATGGACATGGCGGCGCAGAACCAAGCGAACGCCCACCAGCAATACATGAACGCTGGTGGCTTCGACGGGCGCAGCGGGACAGAGACCAAGGCCACGTCAACGAAGATCAGCAACAAGAACACGCAGGAAGCAGCGGCTGCTGCCGTGCAACAGGAGCAAGCGGCCAAGGATGGCGAAGCGCTGGGGATCGACATGTCCGGGACGACCAAGTCTGTGGACGAGATTGCCCTGGACCTTCAGCAGCAGACTACACTCAACCAAGAGCGCTCGCGAGGTGAGGCAATGGTGCGCGGCGGGCTGGACAAGATTACCAACAAAGACACACGCAAACAGGCGGAGGAGTTGCTGGCAAAAAAAGACGCCAGCACCGACGCTGGCGAAAGGTCCAACTACGAGGATCAGCTCAAAGCCCTAGCCGGTCGGCAGTGGGGCGGTAAATCGCAAACATTTGAAGCGGCAGACGCTTCCAATACGGGGAGGGCCTTCAAGAACAAAGGCTACGCGGACGACAAGCAGATTGCAGCCGCTGAGGCTGCTGACATGGCGGCCCTCAACACATCGAACATCGATGATCTGACCACCGAGAAGCTGGGACTTAAGCAGGAAGAGGCGACCAAGTTCTCCAAGACGCTGGTGAAGAAGTTAGGTGGGACAGGGATGGTTGACGTGGCAAAAATTGCGATGCAGCCAGACCAAGTCGGGGATCAGAAGATCACGGCCAAGGACCGGAAGGAGCAGGTGCACAACTACCTCACCAAGACGGCGAAGATGTCCGAGGACGAGGCTCGAGACTACGAGTCTAAGATGATCAACGACGAGACCGGTAAATTCAAGGACGAGGAGATGGCGAAGGACATGACGCAACGCGTCGGTCAGACCTCGTGGGGCGGGCAGAGCGAAGCACAGAAAACCAAGACGACTGAGAAAGCACTAGCCGACCGCGGACGTAACAGCAGCCGCAGCAAAGTGAGCGGCGACGATGGTAAGGTGACCATCGGCAGCATCACAGACGCCATCATCAAGAAGCGCGTCGGAGGCATCGATAACCCGGAGACCATGGCGCTCACTCTTCAGGCCATGAAGGATGAGGGGATGACGTCGCTGATGACAGACGCCACAGACGCAGATGGAAAGACCATCGCCTACCAGGACGCCAAGGACGTCGATACTTATCGCCAAACCGACCTGTCGAAAGGTGTTACCAAAGAGGCGCTGACAAAGCTGACAGCTGCCAATGGAGGGAAGTCGCTGAACCTGGCTGCCAAGCTAGGTTACAAGACCGACGAGGAAATGGCCGAGAAAACCGCCAAGGACCCCAAGGCTCTGGCGGACGCAAAACGCCTGATCGATAAGGACTCCGACTACGACAAGTTCAACAGCGCGGGCACAGACAAGACCAAGAAGGTCAACTTGATGGACGGCTTCGAGACCGGTATCGATCTGTCCAAGAACATCTCGGAAAAGTCTGTCGAGCAACTCACCAAGGTGAACGGCGGCAAGGACCTCGGACTGCTCAAGAAGTTCGGCTACAAGGACAATGCCGAAATGGCCGAGAAGACCAAGAACGCCGATGAGCGCACCAAGGTGCTGCAATACCTCGACGAGAGCACTGACATGACCCTCACCGGCGACGCTGGCAATACGACGGCCATCTCCGATGCCACGAGCAGCGCCGCGCTAAACATGAAGGATGGTCCGGCGGCTGTCATGCGCAAGCTGTCGGCAGCTACCGCGCTCAACGGCGGCCTGAAGGGCAGTGAGAGCTCGGCCGTTACCGCCGCCCTCAAGAACAACGACATCGCCGGGGCCAACTCGGCGGTCGACTCGGCCCTCAAGACCACTTACACAGCGGACAAGGTCGGTAAGAAGTCCAGTGAAGGCGGTTTGTTCAGCGGATATGGCGGGCGTCAGTTCACCCACATGGACAACAACCGCAACTTCGTCAATGCTGCGCAGAACATCAACGAGGCGGACGACGGCGAGATGAAGAACATCGCCGAGCTCAACAAGGACGGATCATTCGGCAAAAGTATGGAAGCGCAGCTCAAGTCGCTGAAGGAGGCTAAGGCCGGCGGGATGGACACGGTCATCTCCCGCGACCCGGTCACCGGGAAAGAGGTGACGAACAACACGGACGACTCCATCGCGAAGTTGGAGGCGGCCATCGCCAAGCTGTCGGGCGCCACAGCGACGGCCAACGGACAGCAGGTGATACCTGAGATGCGCGTCACTAACCTTCACATCGACAACGTCGCTGACCTCAAAAAATCATGAGTGCCATTCTGAAAGACTGCAAAGGCCATGTCCACTTCATCCCATCGGGTGGGGGAGGAGGTGTGGGGTTCTACAAGCTGGAGCCAAAAATCAATGCAGCGGGCGGAGGAGCCTGCCTAATACTCGGCATCCCCCTCGCCTACCAAGAGATTGTGCAGCCCACCGTGACGCTGGACGACAAGCGCACACTGTATGTATTCGGGAGTGCCTGGAGCGAGACCATGATCAACGGGGTGTTGCTGCTGGGCGGAAACCGCACACAAGGACGCACACTAGGCGCCTTGTTGGATTGGTATGAGAAAAACCGCGTCAGCAAGCGGCCGGAGCCCGTAAGTCTGTCCGTAGGCAGCAAAACGATCGACGCTTACGTGGTCGGGCTGAGGCTGGACGCTGCCAATCCGGCCATTAATACGCAGAACTTCTCCATCATCGCCCTTACATCGCCAGAATCATGATCATCACCACAAAGACCAACCTACACCTCTGGCTTCTGACCGGACGCTGCGAGGACTTTGTGAACGCCGCGCTCAACAGTGGCATCCGATACCTGGGGAGCTCGCCTCCGCCCGAAGTGGTGGTCGCGCGAGACATCCTGAAGCTGAGCGACACGCGCTCCGACTTCTACGTGCTTGGAGCACTGGCTGCCGCCTCCGTCAGCGCGCCTTTTCTGCGTCGCATACCGGACGACAACGGACTGGCTTTCGCTGGAGACTTACTGCGGCTGCCTGCCGCGGTGGTCACCGGGGCTACCGCCGTGTCATCGAACGCTGCCAGCTGGCCAGTGTTCGATGGATCAGTTGCCGGACGCGACGGATTCACAGAGGTCCAGGTGACGAAGCACGGCGAGTCCGTCATCGTCCGCTGCGACAACGGCGCGATCAAATTCGCAGAATATACCATCTCCGAGAATTCTATCTCCGTCCAGGCACTGGAGGCATTTGGAATACACGCACGCTTCGTCGTGGGCGGTTGGAGCGACGGGCAGTCGTTCACCATCAAGCTGCCGCAGACTGGATACCCCTACGGTAAGTTGGCTGGGCTCATCGCCGAGTCGTCACAGGCCATCCAGCTCATGCTGGAGACCGGCACGATGGAGGCTTTCGCGTCGGCAGTAAGGCCCATCCACAAGGTGGGAGCCTTGGTGTGTGCGATCATGCTGCGCATGGCGGAGATTTCAGTCGCGCCGGGCAGCGAGTTCTCGGTGGAGGCCGACACTCCCCAGCTGGAGGAGTATGTGCTGCGTCAGCTTTCAGTCGACTGGGCACCAATTGTCTTGGACTCCGTGCCGGTCACCTATAACGAGTAATCCATGAGCAAGCCAACAATCGCCAAGCTGAGCGTCACCGCCAAGGACTACTCCGTCGAATCCCTCAAGGTTACGCTCGCTGTCAATGAGGTGCCGACGGCCAGTCTCACTGTCCTGCGTAACTCCGACAAGAAAGTGCGAAAACCCATGTCGGAAGAGGTGCTGGCGGCGATCAAAGTGCAGCAGCAGAAGCGTCTGACCGGACTGGTCGCTCCCGACATGGTGATACAGGCAGATGACGGTATGGGCGGTCAGCTCACGTTCGTCGGCTACACGATTGTCCCGGTTATCGAGATCAACACCACATCCACTACTGACACATTCACCGTGCTCAGTGTCGACGGTATGCTGGACGCCCTCGATCTCAGTATCTACGAGGCCGGCTACAAGCCGCGGCGCGGAGAGGCATCGCCGTATGGCAACACAACCGACCTGATCCTCGACCCGATACCGTCAGCCACAAACGGCAATGTGCCGTCCCTGATAACTACGGTGTCGAAGGTGCTATACGACAACTTCTCGAAAACGCTCACCAAGAACCCGCACCCGTCCATGCAGGCTGTCGTGTCGCAGCAGCACACGATCAACACCGGCCTGCCTATAAACATCTGGATGCGCATCCTGGCGAACAGCGACGTGACCTACGAGTCGTGGCAGGAGGCCTGCAAGACTGTCCCCAGTATGGGCTTTCAGATGGCGATGCGCATCAAGCAGATGCTGACGCAGAAGGTTGGAGGTTTCTGGTCAACGGCGAACAGCCTGATGGCCACCTTCCAGATGTATTACGTCCCTGATCCTTCTGAGTCTGGTAAGTTTCTACGCGCCGACAAGAGGGTCGAGGAGCCGAAAGCCGACCACAAGCTGAGCGTTACGAGTATCAGCGTATCCGACGGAAATCACAGGCTACTCCCCGTAGGCGGGGTGATCATGATGCAGCCGGCCGCGCGGGAGAACCGCCCCGAGAACGCCTGGCCGCCCGGGACAGATGCGGTTGCCGGGCAGTATCCGAAGCAGCTGCTTACCGGATTTGTGCAGCGTGAGATGCCTCCGCTATGGTTGCTGAACTCGGACGGAAGCCCTGTGACGGGCTCCGACATCGACAGGGAGAAACCCAAGGAGCTCAACCTGAATATAGGCGACTACAAAGCCCGCAAAGAAGGAGCAGGGGAGAAGAACGCCGAAGTCAACACCGCCGCATGCAGCATCCTGGATGAGCTGTGCGAGGTAATGTTCAAGGAGATGCAGCTGGCACACAGCACTGCGGTGGCTACCATCCCGCTCGACTACAAGCAGAAAGTGGGCGAGAGGGTTACGGTTAAGATTCTCAGTGGCGGCGAGTTCACGGCTTTCGTGAGCCGCGTCATCCACAGCGTTGACTTGCGGCAGGGAAAGGAATTGAATTCGTTCACGCAGATTAGTTTCTCTCACGTCCGCTACTGATGACACCCGAAGAAGAACAGCGCCTATTCGCAGACCGCCAAGCGGCAGCTCCTGACTGTGAAGCTGTCTCCCCGGTTATCACGCCGGACGTGGACCCAACCGCCACGGTGGTGCCGTGTGACGTCCCAGCCGAGCGTCCAGACGAGCAATTCCTTCCGCCCAATGCTCTACCGCCAGAAGAGGCTGCGGCCCGCGCGCTTCCGCCGCCGATCGAGGTGAGCCATGCTGCCTACTCTTTGGTCTGCGAACCAGGCCAGTGGGTAGAGGAGGGATACACGTCGCCGATCCGCTACGCGGCGGGGACCGTCGCCGCCGCGACACAGCTGGTCTTCCTGGACAGCCTGCCGATTATCCCGGCTGGAGAGCTATACCGCATCGCCAGCCTGGTTCCTGCGGTTGCTGAATTGGCGGCGGCTGAGCTGGCAGATCGCGTAGCCGACCCAGATGTGGATTGGACCACGTTCGACGCAGACATAATAGCCGAGCTCGGCGTCACGCAGCCCATTGCTGCGGCGATCCGCCAGGCGCTGGTCACCGCACAACTGCGTGCCAACGAGGTTGTGGCAGTTGTCGCCGCCGCCGAGATCCGCTGCGTATGGCGTAGCCGTCTCGTCCGGGTCTACTGTAAGAAGCCGCCCGACGTCGGATACTCCTTGGTGGTAGATCCTCAGTGGCCGCCGGACGGTGTGGCTTTCTCAACCGCCGAAGCCGAGATTGCCTACTCCAAGGAAAGTCAAGCGGACGCCGATGCGAAGGCGGGGCGTATTGCCGCGCGCGCTCTGACGTGTTCGTTCCGCAACACACCGCAGACCGCCACATGCGCATCCGTAGAGGGCGGCGCGTTTGCGCCTGATGATCAGGGCAACCCCCCTACCCTGCTGTGGCCTGTCGGCAGTAGCGACGCAGCGTTGCGCAATCCAGTAGAGACGCCGCTCAGCGATCTGGACCTACAGCAGTTCTACGTAGCAGACACGCTACCCGACCAGCGGACGCTGCGGCTGACTGCCACAGTTGAAGCTGGGCTCGTCACCGGACGCACGCAAGACGAAGCGGACGGTTTGGCGCTAGCGCTGGCCCTCGCCGAGCTGGACTGCTTCATCCCGTCCCGCGAGCGCGTCTTCTCATGCACCGACGACGCCGGCTACGGAAACTCCGCTGCCCACGCAATGCTGACCACACGCGCGGAGAATGCCATTCTCAACGAAATGTCCGGCGGACGGGAGGACACAGCGCGCATCGACAATGTCGGCATCGTCGACCATGCATTCGTGGACAGCACGATCGGGGTTCGGACGGTAACGCCAGCCGGGATGTTCGTCGGCATCACTGCGGACGAGGCCGACACGCTGGCCGAGACGTTTGCGGAATCAACGCTGGAGTGCTTGTGGGGAAACGTCGAGCTGGTCTACTCGTGCGACGACTCCAAGTCGGACACTGGCAACCCCGAGCAAGTGGCCGAGCACGAGGCATCAGGCGCTTACGGTATAGACCACACCACGCAGGTCGACAACAAAGCACCTAAGTCCGTATACGTTGAAGCCTACCGTCAGAATCTGAATTTCTATGCGCTACCTGACAAGTCGGGGTCCGATTACACATCCAGCGTAGAGGCTCGCGAATTCTTGTCAGCACTCGGACAAGCGGACGCAAACAGCGATGCCGCCAGTTTCGCTGTGGCGGCGCTGCGCTGCATATATTGTAATCCCAAGATCACGTCAGACTGCCCAGAAGACTCTTCCAGCTACACGAACCCCGTCGAGGGCGTAGATTACAAGTATTCGGTGGAGGGCACCGCCGTCACAGCTAGTAACCCGGTCGCCATACCGGAACACGGATCCATACCGGATGGCGTCGCAGCCACAGCTCCCTATTGCAGCGAGGATGTGGAGTCAGTGGTGCAAATTGCCAGCACGCTAGGGAGCATTCCGGCGACATCGCTCATCAACTTGGCGGCCGATTGCGAATACAGCAACGATCCCACAGCGGCAGCATGCACTGAAGCCGGATTCTTGCTGCTGCCGACAGTGTACAGTATCAGGCTAAAGCCGACCTCCGACGACCCCAACAAACCTTACGACGAGGCAAACATAGGGCCCAGCTCGACGCAGGGATTTGTTCAAGTTGCCGGCGGGGAAATAACCGCCGGGTCAAAGGAGGTGGCGAACCAGATCGCCGCAGATCTTGCGCTGTCGCGTCTGGTTTGTTTCTATGAGTCGGACGAATTTGTCGTAAACTGCAGAGCTCCACTCACATGGCAGGAGTTTGTGGCGGGCGACATGGCGGGAGATGAGCTGTATTCGTCAGACAGTAAGGGGTGGCCGGAAAGCTTCACGGTGCCCGCCGGTAAGTATCGAAGTTTCGAGAGTAAGGACGAGGCAAACACAGAGGCCTACGAATGGGTCACAGCCAAGCTGGACTGCTTTTGGCGGTCCACGCCACAAAAGGCGTGGTGCGCCGGTCACACATTCGAAGACGTCGCCGACGCCGGTTACGGAGCCGGGTCGGTGTATCGCGTAGAGGCAGCCGCAGGTTACATAAAAAGCTATGATAGCCAGCTGGATGCTGACTGGCAGGCTTACGCAGAGATAGCCGCCCAGCTGGATTGCTTCTGGGCGTCCGATCCTTTCATCGTGGAGTGTTCTGCGCCTGAGACATACGCGGAGTTTATCGCCGGAGGAAATAATGGAGAAACGGGCCACTCCGCGAATAGTAAGTTGGGAAAGGTCTCTAAGCCCGTCATATCATACGAAAGCAAGCTGGTGGCAAACGAGGCTGCCTATGCAGAAGCAGCCGGTAGTCGCGACTGCTTCTGGGAGTCTTCGGCAATGAGCTACGCGTGCGGCGACCCCGAAGAGCTGCCGTCAGACTATGCCGAGCCGTCATCGGCGCCGGGCGAACCGCGGCATCCGTTGAAGGCGGTCGCAGATAGATACGGGTCGGTAGTAAACGGCGAACTTAATATCGCGAGGGAAAGCGCTACGATCAACGCGGCAAAACGCAATGCCTATAACGGCGCAGTTAAATCGGCGTGGCCACAGTCCGGTGATGCCGTAACACAGGCAGCCCAGGCAGCAGCTTCCGCAGCGGAGGCCTCTTATTTTAAAGATGCAGCCGACCGCAGCTCCTTCGAATCTGCAAAAGCGGCGGCCGCGCACTTCCACACCGCAGAAGGTCAGGCGGAGTTTGACCAGTATGTAGCAGAAACGGCAGCCTACAAAGCGCTACTGGGTGCGATGGCTGCGGCCGCCGAAAACGAAAACGTCCCCATACAGGAGTGGGACCCTGCCAGTAAGGGCGGCAGCGTGTCCGCGGGCAAGGTGAAGAGCTATGTCAGCCAGCGTGACGCGGATGAGTCCGCATATTCGATGGCTGTGGGAGACTCCAAGTGTATTTCTGCTCCACCAATTTTCAAATCCAGGGCCGTATTCGTCAAGTGCGGCGCCCCATCTGATTTGCCGGATGACGAGTTCGTCATCGAGGGGGACGCCGTGTATG
>JBBAQX010000044.1:0-39213 GCA_040400085.1 Lysinibacter sp.
GGCCGCGAGGATCAAGACGGGAACCGTCCACCAAAACGTGTTGAGCGGGGCTGGAATCACCGTAACGTTGAGGTCAAGGGAACGCGCAATCACATAGAGGCCAATCCCTGGCGCGCCTATGATGAGGGCGAGGAGGAGGCCGCCCCCGGCATCCGACCATCGAGGACTGCCCCCGAGGCCGAGTCTCTCCATATGTGGCGCGCGATGATGCCACAGCAGGAAGATCACGAGAGCAACGGGAGCCAACCCGAAGGCGATGTCAAGCATCTGGTAAATCAGGTCGAACACCGGGCGGGTTGACTGCGATTGGTTGAGCGATGCCGTCTGGCTCGACAGCGACTCGTCGCGCGTGAGCCGGTTGATGATCGTCACAATTGCATCTACCGCGGATTTTCCGAGCGACAGTGCCAGAACGATTGCGATCTCCCACCAGATTCTCGTTCGCGCGCTCCTGGAGAGACTATGGGGTCCGAGAGGGGATGCGTGGGGGCTCATCGACATATCAATTACTTTACGCTCATCAGATTTTTTGTGGCCAAGATTGCCGCAATGAGAAGCCACTATCTGCTGTGTTTACTGGTGTAATGCTATAAAAACACGATCTAATGAACACGTTTCGATAACTGTTGCGCGTCCGTCAGTTGCGCGTTTTGGCCTTGGGCTTAGTATCGTGGAAGTTAGCAATCGCACGGGTGTCGAGAAACTTTTCTCATCTGCCCGTGAAAACACAGGAGGAATAGTGAAACTTTCACGCATTGGATTGAGCGTTACCGCTCTGGCCTCTGCCGGTCTTCTGATTCTCTCGGGATGCTCATCGAGCAGCGATCCGAAGAGCACAGACGGCTCAGCAAGCAGCAGCAGCTTTGTTTCTGTCAACGGAAGCGAGCCCCAGAACCCACTCATCCCGACGAACACCAACGAAGAAGGTGGCTCAAAGCTCATCGAGGCGCTTTTCTCCGGTCTGGTGAAGTACAACGCTAAGGGAGAGCCAGAGAACGACGTCGCAGATTCGTTCGAGCCCAATGCTGATTTCACCGAGTGGACTATCAAGATCAAGACTGATCGTAAGTTCACTGACGGCACGCCCGTTACCTCAAAGTCGTTCGTAGATGCATGGAAATACGGCGCGAACGCAGCAAACGCACAGCTTGGCCAGAGCTTCTTCAGTGAAATTGAGGGCTACAACGAGTCCGAGCCCGCTGAACTCACCGGCCTCACCGTCGTAGACGACTCAACATTCACGGTGAAGCTCACCGGCCCAGACTCGGAGTTCCCCGTTAAGCTCGGATACTACGTATTCTTCCCGCTTCCCGAGGTCGCTTTCAAGGATATGAAGGCATTCGGAGAGAACCCCGTCGGTAACGGTGCATACAAGTTCCAGGACGAGAATTCGTGGCAGCATGACGTAGATGTCACGTTTGTTCCTAACCCCGACTATGTTGGCGACTTCAAGGCGCAAAATGACGGCCTCATTATCAAGTTCTATGCGAACCTTGACACGGCATACGCCGACCTCACGGCAGGTAATCTTGACGTTCTAGACACGGTTCCGCCGAGCGCTTTTGAGGTCTACGAAAATGACCTTGGCGACCGTTCCTTCAACAAACCCGTTGCTCGAAACCAGACGTTTACCATTCCCGAACGGCTCGAGCACTTCTCGGGCGAAGAGGGTAAATTGCGCCGTCAGGCACTCTCCCTGGCTATCAACCGCGAAGAAATCACCAAGGTGATTTTTGCCGGTACCCGTACCCCGGCAAACGACTTCACCTCGCCAGCTCTTCCCGGCTTCGACAAGAACATCCCCGGTAGCGATGTGCTTAAATTTGACGCCAAGAAAGCCAAGGAACTGTGGGCTCAGGCAGATGCTATCTCCCCATGGACCGGCACATTCAAGATCGCCTATAACGCTGATGGTGGACACTCTACCTGGGTTGACGCTGTAACCCAGGGACTCAAGAATAACCTTGGAATCGATGCCGAGGGAGAACCGTATCCTACGTTTAAAGAGGCTCGTGACAAGATCACTAACCGTACGATCACGACTGCTTTCCGCACGGGCTGGGTAGCGGATTACCCGCTGCTGTCCAACTTCCTGTCGGGGCTTTACGTAACCGGTGCAGGTTCGAACGATGGTGACTACTCTAACCCCGAGTTTGATGCTCTGATCACCAAGTCGAGGCAGGAAACTGATGAGAAGGCATCCTTCGCGGACCTGAACCAGGCGCAGGAGATTCTGTTCAAGGATATGCCCGTGATTCCGCTGTGGTACCAGAATATGGTCGGCGGATGGTCCGAAAAGGTCGACAACGTGAACATCGAATGGGATGGTACCCCGGTATACTCGGAAATCACCAAGAAGTAATTCACGGGATTTTCTCGTAAACTACACGAGGGTGGTCTGGCTCGCTGAGAACTGGGCCACCCTCGGTTTTATGCACCTAACTAGATGGAGTTTCAACAGTGTGCAATGCAACAATTAGCGCAAGCGCGGAGGTACCCTCCCAATGATGTGGTATTTCTTGCGGCGATTGCTGCAAATGATCCCGGTGTTCTTCGGCGCAACTTTCTTGATTTACTTCATGGTCTTTGCTCTTCCCGGAGATCCCATTGTTGCTCTCTTCGGAGACAAAGCACCGAGCCCCGCTGTTGTTGAACAGCTCCGGGCTCAGTATCACCTCGATCAGCCCTTTATCGTTCAGTATTTTCTGTATATCGGTGGGCTTTTCTCGTTCGACCTGGGAACATCCTTCTCTGGACGCCCCGTCGCCGATCTTCTCGTCCAGGCATTCCCCATCACCTTTAGGCTTGCCATGCTGGCCGTGTTCTTTGAAGCTGTGGCAGGAATCACAGTTGGGCTCTTTGCCGGTCTTCGTAAGGGAAAACTCTTCGATGCGAGCGCGCTTGTCGTCAGCCTGCTGCTCATCTCTGTGCCCACATTTGTGATCGGTTTTGTGCTCCAATATGTCTTCGCGATTCAACTTGGTTGGTTCAGCCCGACGGTGAGCCCCGAAGCGCCCCTGAGCGAGCTTGTATTACCCGCAATAGTCTTGGCATCCGTCTCCTTTGCATATATCGTCAGACTTACTCGGTCGAGTATCTCGGACAATATGAGCGCTGACTATGTGCGCACCGCTACCGCAAAGGGCCTGAGTAAGGGGCGCGTTATCAGGGTTCACGTCCTTCGGAACTCCCTCATTCCGGTGGTGACTTTCATCGGAACGGATATCGGTGCCCTGATGGTCGGCGCGATCATTACCGAGGGAATCTTCAATATCAAAGGTGTTGGTGGAACCGTTTACAATGCGATTATTCGAGGAGAGGGACCGACGGTCGTCTCTTTCGTTGCGGTTATGGTCATCATCTTCATGCTCGCCAACCTTCTCGTAGACCTGGTTTACGCCGTCCTTGATCCGAGGATTCGATATGCAAAATAGTGAACGCTCATTCCCCAAACACTTCGTTGCCTCAATCGAGGAAACGCCAATCCTGGCGGTCGATAAGGTCGATGAGGATGCCGCTCCCAGTAACCTGTGGCGCGACGCCTGGCGTTCGATGCGAGGGCGTGCCATGTTCTGGATCTCCCTCTTCCTGATCGTGCTTATCGCCGTTGTCTCGTTCTTCCCCTACTTGTTTACGGCAGAGGAACCGAACGCGAATTGCCAACTGGCAAATAGCAACGCTGGGCCAACAGAAGGACATCCGTTCGGGTTCACGAAACAAGGCTGCGATGTCTTTGCTCGCGTCATTCATGGCACCAGCGCTTCTGTAACAGTTGGGTTACTCGCGACGATTATCGTGGTTCTCATTGGAGCAATCTTTGGGGCCCTCGCGGGGTTCTACGGCGGAGTTTTCGACGCGATTCTTTCCCGGCTTGGAGACATCTTCTTCGCAATCCCCGTTGTTCTCGGCGCGATCGTCCTGATGCAGACAATTCCCGGAACAGCAAACGCGTTTACCGTGGCCCTGATATTGGCGGTGTTCGGTTGGCCGCAAGTCGCCCGAATAACGAGGGGGGCCGTGCTGGCCTCGAGAAACTCAGACTATGTCACGGCATCCATCGCTCTCGGGGTTACCCGGTTCCGGGTGCTGCTGCGCCACGTCTTTCCAAACTCTCTTGCCCCGGTCATCGTAATCGCGACCGTATCGCTTGGAAGTTACATCGTTGCTGGCGCAACGCTGTCCTTCCTGGGCGTCGGGCTTCCGCCGAGCGTGATGAGCTGGGGAAACGATATCGCCGATGCCCAGATTTCGATCAGGACCAACCCTCAGGCGTTGCTTTATCCGGCCGGTGCGCTATCAATTACCGTACTCAGCTTTTTGATGCTCGGAGACGTCGTAAAAGATGCTCTTGACCCGAGGGCGCGTGCACGATGACGAAGCAGAACATTCCTACCGAAAGCCACACCGAAATGAATTCGTCGCAGAATACGGATAGCTCAACGCCTCTGCTCGAAGTCCGTGACCTCGAAGTAACCTTCGATACCCAGAACGGTCCAGTCCACGCAGTACGCGGCGTAAGTTTTACCCTCGAACGAGGTGAATCGCTCGCAATCGTGGGGGAATCGGGTTCCGGTAAGTCGACCTCAGCGACTGCGGTAATCAACCTGCTGCCATCTAATGGACGTATCACCGCCGGAAGCGTCAAGCTCGACGGTGAACAGCTCGTCGGAATTAGCCGCAAGGACATGGAAAAGATCCGCGGGAGCAAGATTGGCTACGTTCCCCAGGACCCCATGTCGAACCTGAATCCGGTATGGAATATCGGGTTCCAGGTGAAGGAAACGCTTCGCGCCAACGGTATGGCTAAGAACGCAAAGGAGGCCGAGGCTAAGGCTATTGAGGCCCTCCAGAACGCTGGGCTGCCCGACGCGGCTAAGCGTCTTCGCCAATACCCGCATCAATTTTCCGGTGGAATGCGGCAGCGCGCCCTCATCGGTATCGGCCTCTCAAGCCAGCCCAAGCTCCTCATCGCTGATGAACCAACCTCCGCTCTCGACGTCACCGTCCAGAGGGTCATTCTTGACCACCTGGAGACCCTCACCAAAGAGCTCGGAACGTCGGTCATCTTCATCACACACGACCTTGGGCTTGCCGCAGAGCGTGCAGAAAAGCTCGTCGTCATGTACCGCGGCCAGGTAGTGGAGGCCGGACCCTCGCGAGAAATCCTTGCCAACCCGCTCCATCCTTATACGCAGCGTCTCGTGGCGGCGGCGCCCAGCCTCGCATCGCGCCGAATCCAGGCGGTAAAAACTCACGAATCAATCGATCTGGCTGCGCCAACATCCGCAATCGATCTTCAGCTGATCGAGCGTGCCGAGCACCGCGAAGAGGTAGCCGCAACTGCGACCCCCATCATCTCGCTGAAAGACGTCACCAAGCAGTACAAGATCCGCACCGGAACCTTTACAACTGAGACGCTGACGGCTGTCGATAACGTCTCTTTTGATGTCGCCCCCGGAACCACCACTGCCATCGTTGGTGAGTCCGGTTCCGGTAAATCGACTGTCGCTAAGATGGTGCTCAAGCTCGAGGACGTTACCTCCGGACTTGTCAGGGTCGACGGTGGGGACGTCTCCCAGATCAAGTCGTCCAAAGATGTTCTGGCGTTTCGACGTAGGGTGCAGCCCGTGTTCCAAGACCCTTACGGAACGCTTGACCCGCTGTATAACATCGCTCAGACTATCGCTGAGCCCCTCGTTGCCCACGGCATTGGAAACAAGTCCGAGCGCACCAAACGAGTGAAGGAATTGCTCGACCAGGTGTCTCTCCCCGCCTCGACGATGGGTCGCTACCCTAACGAGCTCTCCGGAGGGCAGCGCCAGCGTGTCGCCGTGGCGCGGGCCCTCGCGCTCAAACCCGATGTGCTCGTACTCGACGAGGCCGTCTCGGCACTTGACGTGCTCGTACAGGGCCAGATCCTGAATCTGCTCACAGATCTCCAATCCGATCTAGGCCTCAGCTACCTGTTCATCACGCACGACCTCGCTGTCGTGCGACTCGTGGCCGATAACGTCTGCGTGATGAAGAGCGGAAAGATCGTGGAGGCAGCGAGGACGGATGAGGTGTTCGATAACCCACGCGAGAAATACACGCAGGACCTTCTCGCGGCTATTCCCGGCGCCAGCATCGAGCTTGGTTCCTAGAGAGTTTGGTGCCTAGAAGTATTCGCCGCCGGGGGAGACTATCTCTCCCGGCGGTAATGCGTGCGGCCGCCGCGTGCACCGCCGTAGCGCTGGGGGTCGGTCTTGTCGGTTGTACATCGGGTTCACCCACCCCAGGATCTGAGCTTCGAGTGTCCGTGCCCCAGGCTGTTCTGTCGTATAACGCGCAGACCGTGCTCGGCCAAGAGCTCTCTCAGAGCGAGATCCCTTCCGCAACGCGAGGGGGTTTCTGGCAGGCTGACCCCGGTTTTGAGCTGGTCGCAAATCCCGATTTTGGCAGCGTCACAATCGAGAAAACCGACCCGCTCACCGTCACCTATGAGATTTCGTCCGGCGCGAAATGGTCGGACGGCGAGTCAGTGGCAGTAGCAGACCTGCTGCTCGCCTGGGCTGGAATGTCACATGCGCTGAATGACGATGGGTTCAAGCGGTCCGATCTGATCGATCCAGAGAGCGGGCTTGCTGCCCCGGCTTTTGGCGAGAAGACCGTGTTCTTCGACGGGGTGGCGAACGGGTTGGAGAGCGTGACGAGCATCCCCTCTCTCGGTGAAAACGGGCGCTCTTTGACGATGGTTTTTGATCGGCCAGTTGCGGATATCCGCCATATTTTTGATGTTGGGGTGTCCGCTCATTCCGTCGGGATGGCCGCGTTCGATTCGTCTTCAGCCCAGGATGCCGCCGAAGAGGTGCGGGATGCCATAGCTCAGAATGACAGGGCAGCACTCGCACCAATTTCGCGGGTGTGGAGCACCGGATTCGTGGCCTCCTCAATGACGGATGCTCGTCTCCTCGCATCCGTCGGACCCTACGCCGTGACCGCTTTAGGCTCATCAACCGAGCTGTCCGCGAACGCTAACTATCGTGGTGGACTGCCGCGTACCACCGAAAAAATAATTGTAGAGTCCGGCCGCGATCTCACTTCGATAGCGGATGCCATTGGTTCCGGCGATCTGGATGCCGCCGTCGTTCCGGACAGCGCCTTTGTCGGCGAGGGTTTTTCTGGAGATGGTTCAACAAAGGCGGGTCAAAGCGGTGCGTCAGCGGTGCGCACGTTTGTTTCCCCAAACGCGGAGATTGCGATTGGTCCCGGTGGCAGCTTCGAGCACCTTGACCTCCAATTTACGAACTCGGCGAACGGGGCATTCGATAGCGCGGAGGTGCGTCAGGCGTTTCTGCTGACGGTTCCGCGCGAGCAGATTGTGCGGAAAGTGCTGGGCGAGTTTGATACCTCTGCGGCACCGAGGAAGAGTTTTCTTGCGGCCCCGGGCCGGACCGACTATGACGCGCTCGTGAGCGCTGGAGCGTCCGGTTCATATTCTGGCAGCGGCTCGGACGAGAACCTCGAGAAAGCGCGTCAGCTTCTTGAGGCGCACCAGACCCCGGCTCCTACGGTGTGCGTGCTTTTCGAGGCGGGGAATGCGCAGCGGATCGCCGAGTTTGAGCTGATTCGTGGCTCAGCCGCTCGGGCCGGTTTTGTCGTCACGGATTGTTCCCGTTCCGACTGGACCGAATACCTGGGCGTTCCGGGCGCGTATGACGCGGCGCTGTTCGCGTGGGACTCCACCACTGCTTTGGCAGCGGTTCAGGCCCGTTACGGCTCACTGCCAGCGGTCGCCAATATGAGTTTCTACTCAAACCCGGTGGTCGACGCGCTGATCGATCGCACGCTTCGAGAGGCGTTAGACGCGGATCTGAGCGCGGACTCGTACTCGGACGCGACCCTGGCGACGCTGAGCGCCGTCGAAAAGCAGCTGTGGGCTGATGGCTTCGGGATGCCGCTGTTTGAGCATCCGTCAATCGTAATAAGCACTAAGGGTGTTGCTGGCCTCGATTGGGTCCTAGGATAGGGACTCAATATTGTTGGTTATTCAATGTTGTTGGTACTCAACGATGCGTACTTACCCATACATTGAATAACGGTGTGGATGAGGGTGGGTACGAATCGTGCTAGTAATAATAGCTGTTTTAGGCGTAATCATAGGTGTGTTGATCGCTGGAACGCGCATACCTCAGTTTCGGTGGATCGAAGCTCTGTGCGTTTCGCTCGTCTTGCTGGGCGCTGTGATTTTCGTCATCTTTGAGGGCCCCAGCGATTTTCCGACTTGGCTGCTATTTCTGGCGGGGAGTCTGGTCGGGTCGCAGCTGTACGCTGGGGTGATTTGGAAGAAGGCACGGCCAGACGTTAACCGTGGCTATTGGCGGTGGGTGTGGGATGACCTAACGAACGAGCGCTACCTTCGTAGAAGCTACAAAGAGTATCGCCGATACAGAGAACAGCTACCCGATTTGCCGTCTGCGTAATTTTCAATTTATCGGTGCTGTCCCGTCCTCAACCCACATCCATACAGCCAAGGTGGAATGCAGGTTAGTGTAATAAGTTGTTGCTTGTTCTGCCGATTAAGTAAACGTTACCGAAATATACAGGTGATTCGCGTAGAATAGATAGGTTGGCAATCGCCAGCGCATCAATTTCGCACCTCCTGAGGATACTTTTATGGCTTTGGCCACCCGCGATGACCTTCGAAACGTTGCGATCGTCGCCCACGTAGACCACGGCAAGACGACTCTCGTCGATGCCATGCTTAAGCAGACAAACTCGTTCGACGCTCACTTCGAGACCGACGACCGCATGATGGACTCGAACGATCTTGAGCGCGAAAAGGGAATCACCATTCTCGCCAAGAACACCGCGATCCTATATGAGGGAAAGCACGCCACCAACGGCCCCGTCACGATCAACGTTGTCGACACGCCTGGCCACGCCGACTTCGGTGGTGAGGTAGAGCGCGCCCTCAGCATGGTCGACGGCGTCGTACTCCTCGTCGACTCGAGCGAGGGTCCGCTTCCGCAGACCCGTTTTGTGCTTCGTAAGGCGCTGGAAGCAAGCCTTCCGGTCATCCTTCTCGTGAACAAGACCGACCGCCCTGACTCACGAATCGATGCCGTTGTCTCCGAGAGCCAGGATCTCCTGATCGGCCTCGCATCAGACATGGCAGACGAACACCCCGACCTCGACCTCGATGCGATCCTCGACGTTCCCGTCGTATACGCATCGGGCCGCGCGGGCGCCGCGAGCCACAACAAGCCTGCGGACGGAACCCTGCCCGACAACGACGACCTCGAGCCCCTGTTCGAAGCCATCATGCAGCACGTTCCCGCTCCCAAATACGACGACGAGTTTCCCCTTCAGGCACACGTCACCAACCTTGACTCCTCGCCGTTCCTCGGTCGTATCGCGCTGCTGCGCGTCCACCACGGCACGATCAACAAGGGTCAGACCGTTGCGTGGGTTCGCCACGACGGCACGGTACAGAACGTGCGCATCACCGAATTGATGCTCACCAAAGCGCTCACCCGTTTCCCCGCCGAGCAGGCGGGCCCCGGCGACATCGTTGCCGTTGCCGGAATCGAAGAAATCACTATCGGTGAGACGATCGCCGACTCCGAAGATGTGCGTCCGTTGCCGATGATCCACATCGACGATCCCGCCATCTCGATGACGATCGGAACTAACACCTCGCCCTTCGTTGGCAAGGTTAAGGGTCACAAGCTCACCGCCCGTATGGTGAAGGATCGTCTCGACCGCGAGCTGGTCGGTAACGTCTCCCTCAAGGTCCTCGATGTTGGACGTCCGGATGCCTGGGAAGTACAGGGCCGAGGAGAACTCGCGCTTTCTATCCTGGTGGAGAACATGCGTCGCGAGGGCTACGAGCTCACCGTCGGTAAGCCACAGGTAGTTACCAAGAAAATCGATGGCAAGACGCACGAGCCGTTCGAGCATCTCACCATCGATGCCCCCGAGGAGTACCTCGGCGCCATCACGCAGCTGCTTGCCGCCCGTAAGGGTCGTATGGACGGTATGTCGAACCACGGCACCGGCTGGGTACGCATGGAGTTCATCGTTCCCGCGCGTGGCCTCATCGGATTCCGCACGGAGTTCATGACCACCACCCGTGGTACCGGTATCGCTAACGCCATCTCGCACGGCTACGAGCCATGGGCTGGTGCCATCACCACGCGCGTCAACGGTTCTATCGTCGCCGACCGCACCGGTGTTGCGACCCCGTTCGCCATGATCAAGCTGCAGGAGCGCATGTCGTTCTTCGTTCAGCCGACCGAAGAGGTCTACGAGGGCATGGTCATCGGAGAGAACTCGCGTTCAGAGGATATGGACGTCAACGTCACGAAGGAGAAGCAGCTCACTAACATGCGCGCAGCTTCCTCCGACACGTTCGAGTCGATGACCCCTCCGCGCCAGCTGTCGCTCGAGGAGTGCCTCGAGTTCGCCCGCGAAGATGAGTGTGTTGAGGTAACCCCGGCTGCGATCCGCATCCGCAAGGTTGAGCTCGACGCATCCGCACGTCAGCGCAGCACCGCTCGCCTGAAGAAGCAGAACGGCTAGCGCTAAAAGCTCAGACAGAAGAGCCCCCACGGACCCAGCCTCACGGCTGTGGTTTGTGGGGGCTCTTCTTGTGTGTGTTTCGTGCGCGTTGCCCTTCTCGAGTGAGTGGGGCCATCATTCCTATCGGCCCTTGCAGGAGACCTACACGAAGAGTCCCTCTCCGACGAAGCCGCCGGGCGCAGCGCCGCGGGGAACCGCGAATACGGCCGAGCTGATGTGACGGATATACTCGTTCAGGGCATCCGTCGAGAGCGATTTCTGAACCGCGATGAACTGTTCAGGGCTACGCTGGAAGCTCATAAAGAATAGGCCCGCGTTGAGCTGACCGAGATCGTTGTTTCCGTCAACATAGTTATAGCCGCGGCGTAAAATCCGAACACCGTCATTCGAGAGGGGATGCGCGAGCCTCACGTGCGCGTCTAGAGGAATCGCTGGCCCTCCTGACGTGAGAACCGCATCGAAGTCAGGCTCTGTAAACTCGTTCCCGCCGGACAGGGGAGCGCCCTGGCCCTTATCCCTGCCAAAAACCGTTTGCTGTTCGCCGAGCTTAGCCCTGTCCCAGGTTTCGATGAGCATCTGGATCTTTCGGGTCACCAGATAGGTGCCCCCGTTCATCCAGGCCTGATCGGAATCTGCGCCGTTATAGACGTGCTCGGCAAGAGCATCCGTCTCTTGAGACATGATGTTTGCGGTGCCGTCCTTGAACCCGAAGAGATTACGAGGCGTCTGCTGAGCCTTCGAGGTCGATGAGGTCCGTCCGAAGCCGAGCTGAGACCAGCGTATCTTGGCCCGGCCGAACGCGATCCTGGTGAGGTTGCGGATGGCATGGACTGCGATTTGAGGGTCATCGGCGCATGCTTGAATGCATAGGTCGCCGCCACTGATTTTCTCGTCGAGAAGATCGTGCTGAAACAGTGGAAGATCTATCAGCTGCGCCGGCTTACGCGATGCAATGCCAAATCGGTCCGTGCCGGAGCTATCCACGAAGAGAGATGGTCCATACCCGAAGGTGATTGTGAGACCGCTTGCGGGAAGGCCTAGGGCTTCGCCCGTGTCATCAGGGGGGAGTAGCATCGAGCCGCCGACAGCACCTTCCTCGCTCAGCTCGAGCCCCTGGGTCATCCGGGACGCGGCATAGCTCCAATCTTGGAGTAACTCGCGCAGGTCGTCGCGCGTGGCCTTCTCTGTCATGTCAAAGCTGGCGAAGTGCAGCCTGTCCTGCGCGGGAGTCGTGACGCCAGCCTGCGTCTCGCCAAAAAACGGATACTGATCTTCGTTCGTGCCGGGGCGTTGCGACATTCCCGCAGCCGCAGCGATGGTTGTCCCGCCGCCGATAAACCCAGCCGCCGCGCTCACACCCATGAGGCCGAGCAATCCGCGACGAGAGAGGCCGCGGGGCTGGTTGTCTTGTGTGCCCTGTTTCTCTAGGGGAGTGGTTTCCGGAGTAGCGTTTGGTATGGCTTCTGGGGTATTCCGGGCTGAACGTGTCATTGCTGCACGACCAGCACGGTGTGGGTGAGCTTCGAGAGGGGTTCGCTGAGTGCGTTGAGTTGGGCCCCGAGTTCGTTCCGAGAGTTCTGGTCAACCGTCTCGTAGGATACAAAACCTGTCTCGTAGTTTCCGTATGTACCCAAGAGTTCTTTCATGGTTGCGAATTCTGCATCGAGCTCGTCCACGAGTTTCTTGCCGTCGTCACCCCGGCCAAGTGCGATATCACGAACAGTAGTGAATGCCTCTTCAGCGCCCTCCACGTTGGCAAAGAAATCCCAGAGATCTGTATGAGAGAATTCGTCTTCTTCTCCCGCTAATTTTCCGTCGGGGGCCGCAACCTCATCGAGCAGACTGATCGCCCCGTTCGTGATGTCTCCTATTGTCAGCTCGAAAGATGCGGAATTTACGGTATCCGCTAGCGCCTTGACATCAGTGACGAGGTCCCCGGCTACTGCGGAGCGACCTACCGCGTCGAGCGCCGTGATGTTTTCTGTTGGATAGTTCTTCTGGGCCTCGCTTAGCCAGAGATCCATTTCTATTCGATGGAATCCCGTAAAATCTACCCCGGCAGCCTCTGCTCCCGGCTTGCGATAATCAATTCTCGGGTCAAGCCCTCCAAACTGCTCTGCAACGGGTTCGATCCGCTCATATCCGATCCGGGCGGATGGGAAGAGAGCACGGGCCACCTCGTCGTCGCCTGAAATATACGCTGCCGTGAGCTTATCTGTCTCCGAAATAAGCTCGGCTATCTGCTGCCTCACATATGACGTATATGTTTCGACAGCAGCGGTCGCTTCCTTATCGACAACGGATGCCGCACCCGTCTCGCCGGTCACGGTAAATTTTGCCTGTCCAACGCCATCGCCAACCATCCCCGGTTTGCACACCGTGTAGTAAGTTCCTGGCTCGGCAACTATGGTGAGGTCGCGGGTCACTCCTGTCGCGATGTTCTCGACCTCTCCCACAATGCGTTTCTTATCCTCTGCGAGAATATAGAACTCTGTTACCTTGTCGCCGGCGTTAGTCGTGGAGAACGTGATTGGTCCGCTTGGGGCGCTCTGAGCGTCGACCGTGCACTCTGTGGTTGTGCTGGTGACCGATATTCTCGTAGCGGATGCTGCCTCGCCCGTATCGTTGGGAACGCATCCTGCGAGGCCCAAGACTATGCCAGTTGAGGCCAGCCCGGCGACGATTGTGCGTAATGCCATCTGGTTGCTGGGTTTCCTCTGGCTCATCGTGGTTCCTGTTTTATCTGTGTTGGTGTTGGTGTTGGTGTTGGTGTTGGTGTTGGTGTTGGTGTCTGTGTCTGTGTCTGTGTCTGAGTCTGAGTCTGAGTCTGAGTCTGCGCCTGAGTGCGTGCTCTTGAATTCTGCCTGACCTTCACTATAAAGATAGTCATCGTCGGAATAACGTAGGCTAGCCAGACCCAGACCTCTAGCTTCGTCATCTCCGGCGAGAAGCCGAGGGTTCCCTTGAGGATCGTTCCGAGTATGCCGTCGGGGGCAATGATGTGCGAAATGCGGAACGCCCACGCATCGTCACCGTAGAATCCCTGTATCCACAGAGCAGCATCCGCGGGAGCTGTCTGGAATGGCCCGGGAAGAATGCCCGCCTCCTGAAGGTCATGTATCCCGTAAGCGAGCACACCGGCTGCCACGATAATGAGGAACGCCCCTGTCCAGGTGAAGAACTTAGAGAGGTTGATGCGTATCATGCCGCGGAAGATGAGCCAGCCGAGGAAGATTGCAGCTGCAAGACCGAGGAGGGCTCCGAGCAAGGCGAGTGGGGCATCCCCCGTCGATTTCACTGCCGCCCACAGGAAAAGGGCTGTCTCGATTCCTTCGCGTGCCACGGAGATGAAACCGACGAGAACGAGCCCCCATCCCGCGCCGACAAGTGCCTTGTCGATCGAGTGTTCGAGTTCCCCCTTCAGGCTTTTAGCGGTGCGGAGCATCCAGAAGACCATCCAGGTGACAAAGCCCACGGCGATGATCGAGAGTGTTCCGCCTATCGCTTCCTGAGCCTGGAAGGAAAGACCGTATGAACCAAAGGTGAGGACGGCGCCTACGATAAGAGAGAGGATGGTGGCGAGCGCAACCCCGAGCCAGATCCGTGGGATGACATCGGCACGTTTTACTCGATAGACATAAGCCACCAGGATGCCAACGACGAGCGCTGCCTCGAGGCCTTCGCGGAGACCAATCAAGAAGGTGCTGAGCACGGGATCCTTTCGGTGGTGTGGTGTGGTGTGGTGTGGTGTGGTTGAGGGCAGGGCGCTATGTTCGTGTCTGGAGGGGATGTTTTGATAGCGGATGCTGCCTGGTTGAGCTTCGGGGGGCTCTAATGTTGGTTAGCCTGCCCTTAGTGAGAATAGTAGGTTCTGCGGTCTCTGTCTAGGCGGTCCCGAAAAAAGGCAACTTCTCATCTTCTCTGTATGCCCGGCGAAAAGGCCGGCCTCTCTCGAAATCCCGGGGTTTGCTCGCGTATGATCGATTGAATGACCTCGCCATATCTTTACCCGCCGTTCGATGAGACGGCTGACGGATCTCCTGCACCCCTGCCGATATGGGCTCGTGTTCTCTACGTGGCGGCAACCGTCGTGTTTGGTTTCTTCTATGGATCTTTGGGTTCTGTCCAGCATCAGGCGACCATCGACATCGGGGGTAATGCCCTTCCGGTGGGCCTCTTCGTCTCTCTCGCGGGATACCTGGCAATTTTGGCGTTATTGCGCTCCATGACAGATGGGATCGGCAGGACCTTGCAATTTGTCGCAGGTGCCCTTGCCTCGATCGCAATCTATAGCACCGAGAGCGTTGCCGGAACTATTCTGATCCCGGCAAACGAAGCGGGCTGGGCCTGGCTGATCGGCGTGGTGTTGGCGAGTGGGCTGCTTCTGCTCTGGCCGCGTCGACGCAGTTCAGGGGCCGGAGAAGGGGTAAACTAATTTCCAGAGCTTAGCTTCATATCTTGACGGCTAAGTAAGCATTGTCAACCGAGAAGTACGGAGTACCAGTGACCTACGTCATCGCCCTACCGTGTGTCGATGTGAAGGACCGCGCCTGCATAGACGAGTGTCCTGTCGATTGCATTTATGAGGGGGAGCGGATGCTTTACATCCACCCCGATGAATGTGTGGACTGCGGCGCATGCGAGCCGGTATGCCCGGTTGAAGCGATTTACTATGAGGACGATCTTCCCGAGCAGTGGGCGGATTATTACAAGGCAAACGTCGAGTTTTTTGATGCGATCGGTTCACCCGGAGGGGCAGCAAAAGTCGGTGTTTACCCGACGGACCACCCTGTGGTTAGTGTGCTTCCAGCCGGCATAAACGACGCCGGTTAGCATCGTGCTCGGACCCTTACCCGACTACCCATGGGACGCAATGGTGCCGCACGCGAGAGCTGCGCGCGCGCATCCGGATGGGATAATCGATCTGTCTATTGGATCACCAGTCGACCCCACCCCCCGGAGTATTAGGGCCGCACTCGCAGCTGCCACGGACGCGCATTCGTACCCAACCACGACGGGAACACCGGCGCTTCGTGCTGCGATCTCGGGTTGGTTTGAGCGTCGGCGAGGCGTGAGCGGGCTTATGCCCGGAGAAGTTTTACCTACCGTGGGTTCCAAGGAGCTTGTCGCCTGGCTACCATTTATGCTTGGTCTCGGCGAGGGGGATGTCGTGGTGCATCCCCTAGCTGCCTATCCGACTTACGCAATGGGTGCCGCGATCGCGGGGGCGGAGTCTGTCGCGAGCGATGATCCGCGCGAGTGGCCCCCGAATACCAAGCTGGTCTGGTTGAATTCACCCGGAAATCCTGACGGGAACGTTCTGTCGATTGAGCAGCTTCGTGCGGCCGTTACGCGTGCTCGTGAGATTGGTGCAGTGATTGCCGGTGACGAGTGTTACGCGGAGTTGGGATGGGACGGTCAATGGGCGGATGCTCCGACGCCGTGCATTCTTGATCCTCGCGTCGTCGGCGCGAGCCGCGACGGGGTTCTCTCTGTCTATTCTCTGAGCAAGCAATCGAACCTGGCTGGTTACCGGGCAGCTTTTGTGGCCGGTGACGAAAAAATTATTACCAGGCTTACGACGGTTCGAAAACATGCCGGAATGATTCCTCCCGCTCCCGTTCAAGCCGCGATGATCGCTGCCCTCAGCGATGATGCTCACGTACGTGAGCAAAAAGAACTGTACCGAGCGCGTCGAAACATACTCAAACCAGCGCTCGAGGCTGCCGGATTTCGCATAGATGCCAGCGAAGCTGGCTTGTACCTTTGGGCTACCCAGGGAAAGGATGCCTGGGAAAGTATTTCTCGTCTCGCAGAAATTGGAATTTTAGCTGGTCCTGGGACCTTTTATGGCGATTATTTCCCGCAACACGTGCGTTTTTCCCTCACCGCCTCAGACGAAAGAATCGCGGCTGCTGCCCAGCGGCTGGGACAATATAGTTCGACATAGAGATAAAATCATCCCGTTTCGATTCAACGCTCAGGCCGCTAACAGGTTAGTCTTGAGCAGTGGGGAATGCACACATTCCTCCAGTGCTGCTACGCACCACATACTGACGGTTATCCACTGGAGGAGAAGACGTGACTGATACAGGTACAGAAACCGGCCACGCCCAGCAGAAGGCAACCCTCTCTTTTCCCGGAGGGTCGGCGGAGTTTCCACTGCTGCATTCAACCTCGGGGGCATCCTCGATCGATTTGTCGACGTTGACAAGACAGAGCGGCTTGACCGCTCTCGACTATGGTTTTGTCAACACGGCTGCAACGAAGTCGACGATTACCTATATCGACGGTGACGAGGGTATTCTGCGTTACCGCGGTTATCCGATCGACGAGCTTGCGCAGGGTTCGACCTATCTTGAAGTCGCGTGGCTCCTCATCTATGGCGAATTGCCAACGCCCGATCAACTTGCCGGATTCGACGAAGAAATTCGCCGTCATACACTGCTCCACGAGGATCTTAAACATTTCTTTTCGGCGCTGCCGCATACAGCTCATCCCATGTCGGTGATCTCTAGCGCTCTTTCCGCCCTATCGACCTACTACGAGGACTCGCTGGATCCCAACAACCCCGAACAGGTTGAGATCAACACCATCCGTCTTCTCGCGAAGCTTCCGGTGATCGCGGCATATGCCCACAAGAAATCGATAGGTCAGGCTTTTCTCTACCCGGATAACTCACTGAGCTTCGTTGACAACTTTCTGAAGCTCAATTTTGCAACGATGGCAGAGAAGTATGACATCGATCCAGTTCTGGGTCGCGCACTCGACCAACTACTTATCCTGCATGCCGATCACGAGCAGAATGCCTCGACCTCGACCGTTCGTCTTGTCGGTTCAACCGGTGCAAATATGTTCGCATCGGTCTCGGCTGGGATCAACGCTCTTTCTGGCCCCTTACACGGCGGTGCGAACGAGGCCGTGCTTTCGATGCTCGATCAGATTCGTGAATCGGGCGAGGGCGTTCAGAAGTTTGTCGAACGTGTCAAGAACAAAGATGCTGGCGTGCGTCTTATGGGGTTCGGTCACCGCGTTTATAAGAACTATGACCCGCGCGCAAAAATAGTCAAGGAGAGTGCGGACCTTGTGCTCGATGCCCTGGGGATCACCGATCCTCTGCTTGATCTTGCCAAGGAGCTTGAGCAGATCGCGTTGAGCGATGATTACTTCATTGAGCGTCGTTTGTATCCCAACGTCGACTTCTACACGGGGGTTATTTACAAGGCGATGGGTTTCCCGACGCGAATGTTTACGGTTCTTTTTGCCATCGGACGCCTCCCCGGCTGGATCGCCCAGTGGCGCGAGATGAATTCTGACCGTCAGACAAAGATCGGCCGCCCACAGCAGCTCTATATCGGTTCACCAGAGAGGCATCTCAAGCGCTGAAGCTCCTAGCTGAACGTTCGTGCCCGACTCCAGCGGCGCAATCGATTACTCTTTCCACTACTGTTCCGCGCGCATGAATATCGGAGGCCGAGAAGCTTAGCGTTCTCCAGTTTTCTACGCGTTCGTAATCCGTTGAGGTAAGAAAGTGGTGGGCTTCGGTAGCGAGAGGCTGCGCGTAACGGATGGCGATTTTCGCGGAGGGATAGCTGATCGGATACAGGACGCTTCGCGGGCGGGTGTTTCCCACGAGCGTGATTGGTGGCCCCGGGGTCAATCCGTTCCTGGCTAGTTGGACCCTGATCAGGGAGTCCCCGGAACATTGAGTAGCTTCGTCTATGAGACGGAGAGCCTCGCGGGCGAGGTTGAGTCCGCGCATTCCGCGGGCTTGGGAGACTGCCAGCTGGAGTCGCTTCTTCGAAACAACGGGATAGTTGCCGCCAATCAAGCGGTCGGCCCAGGCGACCGCGAGCTCAAGCGGGTTTGCGGAATAGATGCTTCCGTCTGGTAGCTCAAGGGAGACTCCGCGGGTCGTCCAGGATTTTTCTATCCAGGCAACCATGTCAAACCAGGTTCTCTCCGGCACTGTCACTGGCAACGAATGAAGCGATGTCTTCTCGTCCACTGAGATGTTTTTGGTATGTCCGACATAGGATTTCGTTAGCCGCATTCGATGAGGTTTCGACACTGTCACGTGGGGCGGGTGATTCACGTCGATCTCAGAGGGCAGTATCATGCCCCATTCTCTCGCAGCGCTGTGATGGCTAAACGTGCCACCGGGCGGAAGTGGAAATGGTAATAGAAATTCGTGTAAAGGCTGAATCGTCATGCGCCAAGGATGACACTGCTGCGCATTCCGCGTCGAAAGTTATCCACAGGAAAACGTCGAGTGTAACGCTCGATGAGGGATGCTCGGGGCATCAAAATGCCGAAATTCCAGGCATCCCTCAATCGATTAACGCTTTAGGCGTGGAGCGCCTGATTCAAAATAATGCCCTCTCCGCTGCGAGGAACGACCTCAACCGCGCCTGTGAGGGAGTTTCGACGGAACAGGAGATTGTTCACGCCCGACAGCTCGGATGCCTTTACCGCGGCCGGTTGGCCTGATTCATCGAGCGTTCCGTCACGCAGTACTAATTTTGTTCCCGCGGTGACATACAGGCCCGCTTCGACGACGCAATCGTTACCGATCGAAATTCCGATGCCCGAGTTTGCCCCCAGCAGCGAACGATCTCCGATGCTGATCCGCTGGGTTCCTCCGCCGGATAGGGTACCCATGATGGATGCGCCGCCACCGATATCCGAACCAATGCCGACGACCACTCCTTGGGAGATGCGGCCCTCCACCATTGACTGGCCAAGGGTGCCAGCGTTGAAGTTCACGAAGCCCTCGTGCATCACTGTCGTTCCGGCGGCGAGGTGTGCCCCGAGGCGTACGCGCGAGGCATCAGCGATCCGCACACCCGCAGGCGTGACGTAGTCGAGCAGGCGCGGAAACTTATCGATACCCGTCGCGATGATCCCGGCACGCTTGAGGCTCGGGCGCAGCGCATCAAAGGAGTCCGGATGAACCGGTCCGGCGGTCGTCCACACAACGGTGGGAAGATGACCAAAAATGCCATCAAGATTGATACTGTTCGGCTGCACCAGCAGGTGCGAAAGCAGGTGAAGTCGGAGGTATGCGTCCGAGGTGTTGGTTGGCGCGGCATCCAGGTCTATATCGATCGTGACGATATCAACAGTCACATCGCGCCGGGGGTCTGGGGAAGCAAGCTCCTCGATGTGTGCGGGTGCAATCCAGCGGTCGCGGCCGGCAGGGATAGGGCCTAGCTGCGGCTCGGGATACCAGGTATCGAGCACCGTGCCATCCGAGGCAACCGTTGCGAGTCCATATCCCCATGCCTGTCGTGTGAAAGTAGTCATATAACAAGGGTACCGTGACCTGAAGGCGCTTCTGGTCGTCGCTATCCAGGGCATTACGCGAACTGCGGGTACACTTGGACGGTGAGTGAATCAAGCAATCTAGATCTGAGCCTCTCGTCGGTCGAGATAACCCGGCAAATATGCGATATCGAATCCGTTTCCGGTAATGAGAAGACGCTGGCCGATCGCGTCGAAGAAGCATTATCCGGATTCGCCCATCTCGAGATTATTCGCGATGGGGATTGTGTCGTCGCGCGCACTAACCTCGGACGCCAACATCGTGTGATTATTGCTGGCCATCTCGATACGGTGCCTGTCAATGACAATCTACCCGCCCGATTCGAGACCGTTGATGGAGTCGACTATCTCTGGGGACGGGGTACGGTTGATATGAAGGCGGCCGTTGCCGTGCAAATCAAGCTTGCAGCAGAGCTGAGTGAACCTTCCACAGACATAACCTGGATGTGGTACGACCACGAAGAAGTGGCATCGAATTTGAACGGGTTGGGCCGGCTTTCTCGGAATAGCCCAGAACTTTTCACTGGTGATTTCGCGATTCTTGGTGAGCCTAGCAACTCAACAATTGAGGGAGGCTGCAACGGAACGCTTCGCGCAGAGCTGCGAACAACGGGTGTTCGTGCGCACTCAGCCAGGAGTTGGGTCGGGGACAACGCAATACACAAGGTTGGTAGCATACTCAGCACGCTCTCCGAGTATGTGCCAAGGCAGGTTGAGGTTGACGGTCTTGTCTACCGCGAAGGACTCAACGCCGTGAACATCAGGGGAGGCGTAGCTGGCAACGTCATCCCAGACGAGTGCGTTGTTGAGGTGAATTATCGTTTCGCCCCGAACAGGACGGGAGAGGAAGCCGCGGATCATGTGCGCAGCTTATTCCCCGGGGCCGAGTTTACCGTCACGGATGTTGCTGAGGGTGCGCGTCCTGGGCTTGATGCGCCGCTTGCACGAGCCTTTGTAGATTCCGTAGGGGCGGAACCCAAACCTAAATACGGCTGGACTGATGTCGCGCGGTTTAGCGCGCTTGGCATCCCCGCAGTGAACTATGGGCCTGGAGATCCCCTCAAAGCCCACGCGGATGACGAGCGGGTTGAACTCTCGCAAATTACCGAGTGCGAGGATGTGCTCCGCGCCTGGCTAACGGCGTGATAGGGGTCTCGCGCCAGCTATGAGCCTGATTCTTGATACCAGAACACTTCTCGTCTCCCGTTATTCTCGTATGCCCTGGTGGGCAAAGATCGCTGTGGTCTTTGGCCTATCCCGGATTGTCTCGACCACTATGCTGCTGCTCTTTGCCGCTACGCAGCCCGGGATTGCTGGCTGGGTTTCCGAGCACCCCGGACTTCTCGAGTATTCAAGCCTCTGGGACGGTCAGTGGTATTGGCGTATCGCCCTCTACGGTTACCCGAGCGAGCTGCCTCTCAACGAGGACGGCTTGGTGGGAGAGAATGCCTGGGCGTTTATGCCCGTATACCCGTTTCTGGTGCGTGCTATTTCTGTCGTCACCTTTTTGCAGTGGCCTTTTGTAGCTTCCGTTCTGAGTCTGGGTTTTGGGTTGGCGACGGCGTTATTGCTCTATCGGTTGCTCTTGCGTTATATCACCGGTTCGCAAGCGCTTTTTGCGGTGGTGTTGTACTGTCTCGCTCCGGTCTCGGCGATGCTGCAGGTTACGTATGCTGAATCGATGGGCGCGTTTCTGCTTACGCTGTCGCTCTGGCTTTTGGTCAGACGTAATTACGGCTGGATGTTTCCTGTTGTCGCGGTGATGGCGCTGACGAGGCCTACCGGACTTGCTTTTGCGCTGATGCTTGGGCTCTGGTGGATCATGCGCTTTATTCGGAGGGTGGCGGATGCTTTTGACGTGCGGGAGATGGTCGTCACGGCCTTGCTTGGCCTGTTTACCGCCGCGATGGGGTTCGCCTGGCCCGCAATAGCATGGATCGTTACGGGATCAATGACCGCGTATACGGACACTGAACTCGCGTGGAGGCGCTCTTTTATTGGCGACCAACATTTGATCCCATTTAGTCCCTGGTTTCAGGGGGCAAACTGGTGGATTGGTTCAGCCTGGGGGAGCGTTTTTCTCGTCATAGTCGTTGCCGCGGCGATTGCGAGTTTCTGGCTGCCTCAGATGCGTAAGCTTGGCCTGGAATTGCGGTTGTGGTGTATGAGCTATGGAATTTATTTATTGGCGGTTTTCTTTCCTCAATCAAGTACATTCCGGATGCTTATGCCACTCTTTCCTGCATTAGGTGCCATATCTCAGCCAACGTCAAAGGTTTACCGCTGGATGCTTGTGATCGCATGTATTTACGGTCAATGGATCTGGTTGAGTATTGCTTGGTATATAGGTTTTAATGACTGGACTCCCCCCTAAAATCACGCAGATTTAGAGGTCTAAGACGGCCTATTCGGTGTCCGGTTGCGGTCTCAGAACCGCGACATTTACCGATCTCAATTACAGGCTGTCGCCACTCACCCTATAAAGTAGTAATAAGCACAACCGAGAAAGGGGAGCGTCATGGCTGCAATGAAGCCGAGAACTGGAGACGGGCCGATGGAGGCCGTCAAAGAGGGACGCGTAATTATCGTACGGGTTCCCCTGGAAGGCGGAGGGCGATTGGTCGTCTCTGTGAATGATTCCGAAGCTCAGGAGCTGCATCATGCGCTCTCTGGGGTTGTTAAAGGCGTAGTTGTTAAGAACTGAGATTTTTTGACTGCCCGAGCTGTTGAGCGGCTTGGCAATTAATAAATCGTAAAGAAGGTCCATACACTTCGAGTGTGTGGACCTTTTTTGTTCCTAAACGCGGGTAGTCTGGTGGACGATGAATGATCAGGAAATGCCAGCTCCCGGCCGGCCGGAAAAATATAGCACAGAACCCGCTTCCTATATGCGGAGGGGGACTCGGCTCCAGGGACGGCGACAGGTCGCCTGGGATGAATATGCTGCAGACTACGTCATTGACGTTCCTCGCGAGAATTCGGACACATCAGTGCGGTCCGACTATACATTTGACGCCTCTGCTCATTTCGGTAGGACGGCTGAGCTGGTTGTCGAGATCGGTTCCGGTCTCGGTGAAGCCATCGTGTTCATGGCAGAGTCTGAGCCCCACAAAGATTTTTTGGCCATCGAGGTCTACAAGCCTGGCCTTGCCTCTACTCTGGGGCGCATAGCTGCTAAGGGGCTCACGAACGTTCGTGTTGTTGAGGCAAATGCCGCACAGGTGCTCGAAACTATGCTGCCCGAGGCATCAATTAGTGAGCTGTGCCTTTTCTTCCCCGATCCGTGGCATAAGACCAGGCACAACAAGCGTCGCCTTGTGCGCGATAGCTTTATGCCGGTCGCGGCACGTGCTATTAAACCAGGAGGGATCTGGCACCTGGCGACGGATTGGGAGGATTACGCCGATCAAATGGTGGATGTCCTTGATCGGTCGGCAGTATTTCGTAACGTCCACGAGGGGTGGGCTCCCCGTTATGAGGGCCGCGTCTTGACGAGTTTCGAAAACAAGGCACACGCAGCTGGTCGCGAGATTTTCGACCTGACCTATGAGCGAGTGTGAGGCTCTAAGTAGGCCGGGTGTAAGTAGGCCGGGTGTAAAGCGGGCCGGGTGTAAAGCGGGTTACCGTGTTTTGCTAGAGCCTAGTTATGTGCAGGAGGCCGTCGCCGATGGGGGAGAGCGACGATACAACGGCATCCGTCACTTCGAGTTCGTGCAGGAGCGTTCGGTAATCGATTGACACGCTGTCTCGTGATGCCGGGTCAGCCACGCGGCCTCCGCGCAGGATCCTTGGGACGAGAACTGTTCCGCCGGGACGGACAAGGCGAATGCCGTGCTCCACGTATTCCAGGAGCAGGTCGGGGTCTGCGTCGATCATGACGATGTCGTAGCTGTTCTCGTTCATCCGGGGCAGAACATCCTCTGCCTTTCCATTGATGAAGCGCAGTCGGGACGTGGCGATGCCTGCCTCGTGGAACAATGTTCGGGCGTGACGGTGGTATTCGGATTCGCTGTCGATGGTTGTCAGCGAGATATCATTTCGTGGCGAAAGGAGCCACTGTCCGCTAACGCCGAGTCCGGTTCCGATCTCTGCGATGGTGGTGGCGCATGTCATCGCAACAACGCTCGCAAGGGCTGAGCCTACAGCGGGGGAAACGGGCGAGACTCCCAACTCGATAGAAAGCTTCCGAGCCTTCTCAAGTGCTGCCGTCTCCTGAGGTAGGTCTTCGGCATATTTCCAGTTATTTTCGATCTGAGACACGTTTTACTCCGCGGTTGGTCAAGCAGTAGTCATAGATTACCGGCAGAAAACGGCTCGACCGGGTGCGGCGCGCTGTGAGGCTCCTCAGAAACGGCGCAAGATCGACGACGGATGCCTATCTCCTGCGAAAAACGTATTACTCTAGTTGTGTGGGGCTTACGTTTGAAAAACTTATGGTGATCGGTGTGATCGCTGTTTTTTTGCTTGGTCCCGAGAGGCTTCCTGATTATGCGGCGAAGCTTGCGCGTTTCATCAAGCAGCTCCGGACTCTTGCCGATGGTGCCAAGGATCGCATGCGCGACGAGATGGGTCCCGAGTTCGACGAGGTTGACTGGAAACGGCTCGATCCGCGGCAATACGATCCCAGACGCATTATCCGAGATGCTCTGCTTGAGGATGACGCTGCTGGATTCACGAGTAATGGTGGCGCCGGGCGTACAGGATCGGGTGCTGGTGCTGGTGCTGGTGCTGGTGCTGGTGCTGCTGGTGCTGGTGCTGTTGCGGCTAGTGGGGCCGTAGCCGCGGGAGTTGCTGTTGCCGCGCCGTTCTCGACTATCGAAGACCCGGATGCTCCCCTCAACTTTGATTCTGAGGCCACATAGGCCTGTTTTTGGCAGAGTACCCGTCGAATTTGACATCGTAAATGTGGGCGTTCTATGTCGTTCGCTTGCCGATTGTCGTGCAGAAATTATCTCTCAGCAACTAGCGTGTAGAGAAAGGGAGCTTACGGGAGGCGAGGTTACGTCCTCCGGCGAGAAGAGCATCCGTAATTGAGCGGATTGCAGCGGAAGCGGCATCAGAAGGATCAGCAAGCACAACGGGTGCACCCGTGTCGCCGCCCTCGCGAAGCGGAATACTCAGGGGAACCGAGGCCAGCAGCGGCACCGGAATTGTCCCCGAACCAATAGTCGCCCCTGTACCCGCGCTTGAATCAGCATCCTCGGAAAGCCGCCGCGCGACCTCCGCGCCACCACCCTCGCCGAACACGTGAATGACCTGGCCATCGGGACCCACGATTCCGGCCATGTTCTCCACGACGCCAACAACCCGCTGCCCCGTCTGGCGCGCCACGATACCACTGCGCTCGGCAACATCAGCTGCAGCAGGCTGGGGAGTCGTCACGACCAGCACCTCAGCCTGGGGAAGCAACTGCCCGATCGAGATTGCCACATCGCCAGTCCCAGGGGGCAAATCAAGCAACAACACATCGAGATCACCAAAATACACGTCTGTCAGAAACTGCTCAATCGTGCGATGCAGCATCGGGCCGCGCCACGAAATCGCGCGAGATGAAGCATCCGTTCCATCGAGGAACATCCCAATTGAAATAACCTTCACGCCATGAATCACCGGCGGCAAAATCATATCTCCGACACGGGTTGGCTTGTGAGTATGACCCTCAGAATCGACCAGGCCCATAATTCCCGGGATCGAAAAACCAAATACATCGGCATCGATCACCCCGACAGAAAGGCCACGAGACGCGAGATCAACCGCTAGATTTGCCGTAAGCGTAGACTTCCCAACCCCACCCTTTCCGCTCGTAACAGCAAAAATACGGGTGAGGCTATCCGGACCAAATTGGCGTGTCCTGGCACTCTTACCCGCCCGAAGGCGGTCAATCAACGCAGTCCGTTCTTCCGAGGTCATCACGGTGACCTCGATGGACGCCTCATGGATGCCTGGGACTGCCGACACCGCCTCAGTGACGTCCCGTTCAATCGCCCTCGCCGCAGGGCAACCTACAATCGTGAGTTTAATAACTACAGATGCGATACCGTCATTCACAAAGATATTGCCGACCATCCCCAACTCGGTGATCGGCTTGCGAATTTCGGGATCAATGACAGCACTCAGAGCCGCCCTAATCTGATCGGGGTGAGACTCAGCTGACATTGTCGCTGCCGTTCCCTCCAGTGAGGGAGCCTGTCTCTGGGGATGCCTTTTCGTCTAATTCCTCGAGGATAGTGCGAAGCTCAGCGCGGATAAAGTCTTTGTCCGCCAAGTCTTGGATAGCGAGACGCAGAGCAACAACCTCGCGTGCAAGATACTCAGTATCGGCTAGGTTGCGTTCCGCTCGCTGCCGGTCCTGTTCCATCTGGACACGCTCGCGGTCATCTTGCCTGTTCTGAGCAAGAAGGATCATCGGTGCGGCATAGGACGCCTGAAGAGACAGGATCAGTGTTAGCGCGGTGAAGCCCAGCGCGGATGAGTCAAAACGCAAGTCTTCAGGGCCAAAGGTATTCCAAGCCAACCACGCAAGACAGAAAATCGTGAGGCCCAGCAGAAACCACGGCGTGCCCATAGCTCGGGCAATCCCCTCAGTCCAGCGCCCGAACGACTCACTGCTAGAAATATTGCGCTGCGGGGAACCTCGCCTGCGTCCCGCGCGCACAGGGGAATCAAAATTGTGTTGCGAGCGATGCGATCGCGCCATTACTTATCCCCTTCCCACGTATCGTGTAATGCGTTATCCGTAGTCACGCCTGCCCGAAGATTATCCTCGGATTCGTGGCTTCGCCAATCATCCGGCAGTAGGTGATCGAGCACATCATCGATCGTAACTACGCCGACGAGACGCTCCTCGGCATCAACGACGGGAACCGATACCAGGTTATAGCTCGCGAGTATGCGGGACACCTCGGCAGCCGAGGTATTAACATGGACCTCGAGCCCCTCATCGATCAATCCACCAAGGCGTTCATGCGGGGGATAGCGAAGCATTCGCTGGAAATGTACGATGCCCAGAAGCCTGCCCGTTGGCGTCTCATAAGGGGGCAGCGTCACGCAGATTGCGGCAGCCATGGCAGGGGCAAGCTCGTGTTTACGGATCAGCGCGAGCCCCTCTGCCACCGTGGCCTCGGCGGAGACAACGATCGGGTCGGGACTCATCAATCCACCAGCGGTATCGTGACCGTAGGAAAGAAGCATTCGAACGTCGTCCGCTTCCTCCGGCTCCATGAGCGTGAGCAGATGCTCTCCCTCTGCCTTGGGCAGTTGGGCGATCAGGTCGGCCGCGTCGTCCGCCTGCATGTTATCGAGAACATCGGCAGCGCGGTTATCTCCGAGGGTCGCAAGAATCACAATCTGGTCGGCTTCGCCCATCTCCTCGAGCACATCGGCGAGTCGGTTATCTGGCAGCTCGCTCACGACCTCGAGCATCCGTTCGCGAGGAAGATCCAGAAGCGTGTTTGCCAGGTCGGCTGGTAACAAATCCGAATACGTCGCGATTAAATGCTCTGCCGATTGCATCTCGCCGGGCAGGTTGCGTTCACGCACTTCTGACCACTCGGCGATACTTGTATTCCCTCGGCTAAACGGGGACGATCCGATCTTTGCGCGCCGGACAAAAAGCTCACTGACTTCCCACATCCCGCTGCGATTCTGTGAGATCGCAACATCTTCTATCGTCGCGCTGCCGCTTTTGTCAACGAAATCAACGGAACGACCGATCATCTCCGAGATAACCCGAACCTCACCACCGCGCTGTTCGAAACGGCGTACGTTTATGAGGCCCGTTGTGATGATCTGACCGGAACCAATCGAAGTGATTCTGCCGATAGACACGAACACTTTTTTGCGTCCCGGGATCTCTACCACCATTCCCACGACTCGGGGCTGGCCGGTTTTTCGGTAAACGACAATCACGTCTCGTACGCGGCCGACCCGGTCGCCGACCGGGTCAAATACGCCGCATCCTGCCAATCGGCCTACGAATACTCTGGTTGAAGTCACACCTACTAACTTACCCGCCTATCTGTGACAGCGAGGCCATTCTGGGCACCGAAATAGAAATAATCGGTGCCTGTCGCGATGCTCCGTGCCAGAATGGAAAACATGAGTAATCAATCACCACTATCCGGCCGTCGGCTCAGCACGTTCCCGTCTCTGCCCAAGGGCGAGATTGTGGCATCATCCGACACCTATCACGCGGCACAAGAGGCAGTTGATGCGCTTGCCCGTGCAGATTTTCCGGTGAACCAGGTATCGATCCTTGGAAGCGACATCAAGAGCGTCGAGCGGGTCACGGGCAAACTGAGCTATGGCAAGGTTGCGCTTATGGGCGCACTATCAGGAGCATACCTTGGTCTCTTTTTCGGGCTTATCCTGTTTCTGTTTCAGCCCGAGAACGGTGGCATCTTTTCGGTTTTTGTTGCCGCTGTGATTATCGGAGCGGGGTTCGGAATGCTTTTTGGTGTGCTTTCGTACTCGCTTAACCGCAATCGCAAAGATTTCTCCTCGGTCATGCAGATGATTGCCTCCCGCTATGACGTCGTTGTGGAGCCAGAGTCTGCGCATCGTGCACGAAACATCCTCGAGCTACCCGAACAATAGACCGCAAATTCAGGCATCAAATTAATATAGTTAATTTTTCTTGTCCAAGCTATTGATTTTTAGCGGGAAAGTTCTATGCTGTTAAACGCAGACGGGGCAGTTCTAGGGGACTGCCCCGCCTGCGGTTAAGCGCCTCTTACCTGAGAGCTTGCGCTCTTACTTCTGAGCGTTCGCGATCCAGGTCTCGACATCATCGGCTGTGCGAGGAATATCTATTGACAGGTTCTCTGCTCCCGTCGCGGTGACCAGGATATCGTCCTCGATCCGTACTCCGATGCCGCGGAATTCCTCCGGTACGGTCAGATCGTCCGGCTGGAAGTACAGGCCAGGTTCGATGGTAAACACCATTCCCTCCTCCAAGACGCCGTCGAGGTAAAGATCTCGGCGGGCCTGAGCGCAATCATGCACGTCAATACCTAGGTGATGGCTCGTTCCGTGCACCATATAACGGCGGTGGTACTGGACGCCCTCGTTCAGAGTTTGCTCCAGACTGACAGGCAGGAAACCCCACTCTGAGGTGTGGCGCGCGATAATTTCCATCGCCCTGGCGTGAACATCACGAAAACGGATACCCGGACGAACAATTTTGAACGCCTCGTCCGCCGCCTCCCGGACAGCTTCATAGACCGCCCGCTGGGTCGGGCTAAACGTGCCGCTCACAGGGAGGGTGCGAGTGATGTCCGCTGTGTAGAGGCTGTCGAGTTCGACGCCAGCATCGATGAGAATCAGGTCGCCGTCGCGAACAACTCCGTCGTTGCGGGTCCAGTGAAGGATGCACGCGTGAGAACCGCTCGCTGCGATGGTGTCATATCCAACAGTGTTGCCATCGAGGCGGGCGCGCGTGTTGAACGCGCCCTCAATGAGGCGTTCTCCGCGATCTTTGCCCGCAATGATGCCGAGCTGCCCCACGATATCGTCGAATCCGCGACCTGTGGCAGCAACGGCATCCCTCATCTGCTGAATCTCGTAGTCGTCTTTGACGAGGCGGAGTTCTGATAGGTCGCGGCTCAGCTCCTCGTCCGACAGCGTGACGTCGCCCTCGGTTTCCTCAAACTCGGAGAGCGCGCGGGTTGCGAGTCCGAGATCCGCGGCGACCTGAGCGAGAGACGGACGTGGCCCGATCCAGAACTCACCGATTTCAGGGTTGGCATAGAATTCCTCGGAGTCACGGCCCGCGCGTTCGCGAAAGTAGACCGTCGCGGTGTGCGATGTTCCTTCTGGGGTGAGAACAAGAACGGATCCGGGTTCGCTATCGGACGCCCACCCAGTCAGATGGCTGAACGCCGAGTGCGCACGGAACCCGTAAAACGTGTCGTTCGAACGCTGTTTCATCTCGCCCGCGCGAATCACGACGCGCTTGCCCTGGTAGAGCGCTGAGAGCCGCGCCCGTCGATCCGCGGCGTAGGATGCCTGAGCGCGCTGTTCGGGGAGTTCGTCGGTCTGCTCTGCCCACTCGCTCATAATGAACCGGGTGAACTCATCGGAGCTGGGTGTCGTGGAGCGGTTGCTGTTGTCGATGACGACGGCTGCTTCAGATGGCAGGGTCTCGTTGGACAGGGTGTCGTGTGTGATGGCTTCGCTTGCGGATGCCGTGGCGCGGGAATCAGTCATGGTTACTATTCTGCCACGGCTGGCCTGGATGGCACCGGGCAAACGCGCGGGCAAACGCGCGGGCAAACGCGCGGGCAAATTACCCGCGTGACAGCCGAGCGACGATGGGCCTGTGATCGCTACCGGAATCGTCATGCTTCTGGTCCACCAGCATCGCTGTTGCTTTCCACTCGCGGGTATACATGACGTGATCGATCGGGGCGCCGAGCAGGGCGGGGAAAGCCGTGCTCCAGGTTCCGAGGGCCGCGTGTCCCGTGGCGAGCGCGGCATCCGTGCAATTGATAGCTGTACCAAGATGGTCGACGGTCGCGTTAAAGTCTCCGGCGAGAATCGTGTTGGGGCGTGTGCATGCTGATGTGACCCAGGAGAGGTCTGAGCGCCAGGCATCCATTGTCTCGGTGAGCGGGGGGATCGTGTGGACCGCGACTATGGTGGGGAGTGCAGTATTGCCCGTGGGAACCGCCACGACGGATGGGAGCGTCGACGTCTGGCCAAGCTCCTGTGTGAGACTGTATTCTCCCAGGTCGGCCGCGATGAGAAGCCCGGTAGATCGTGCTCGGGTCGTGTCATCGAGCGCGATGTGAAGCACCGTCATCCTCGGGCCTCCGAGCTGTTCTATTGTGTCCGCTATCTGCTGTGTGGCTTCCCTCGTCGTCTCGGGAAGTGAGAAGACCTGCGCGTGGACGTCTACCGCGAATTGTGCCACGACCGAGGGTTCTGCGGAGTTGCCAAGAGTGTTCCAGGCAGCGGCAGTTATGCTAGCCGGATCGGGGGCGGTATCTGCGAAGTCATCGTTGCCAACGCCGCGAGTGATCAGGATAGCTGCGTTAGCGACTGAAAAGAGCACAAGGATCGTGGTTATCCCCGCAAGGAACCCTCGAAGAGGCCGGATGAGCGACGATAGAAGGATGCACACAAGTACCGCGAGGAGGGCCACAGCGATTCCCATCCCGCGTAGCGATACGGCCTGTGCGAAACCGTAGGCCTGCTCGAAACCTGCGAGCTGCGGCCAGGTAACCAGGACGGAGGCAGCGATGAGAGCGAGCAGAAAGATTGCGGAGATGAGTCGGCCCATAGTGGCTACGAGCTTATCCGTTTCATCCTGAGCAAACCCGGATAAAACGTGTGTGCCCGGGTAGTTTGTCTGAATGCCTCGGTCGGGAGATACCATGGTGTGATGGAGCTAAACGGGACACCGACTGCGGGTTCGCCTTTATCGTGGACGGACGGCCGATATGATCTTCATACTCATTCAGTTGTCTCGGATGGCACGCTCACCCCCGCCCAGATTGTTGCTGAGGCTGCTGCGCTTGGGCTAGCCGGCGTCGCCCTCACCGATCACGACACTACGGCAGGTTGGGACGAAGCGCGCCGCGAGGCAGAGACGCTCGGCATTGCTTTCGTTCCAGGTATGGAGTTGACGACGAAGAGTCGGGGCTTCGCAGTTCATCTTCTGTCTTACTTTATCGACCCTGCCAACGAGGAACTCCTTGACATCACGGAGCGGGTGCGCTCTGATCGTGACAGGCGCGCGCGCAAGATGGTGGATCTTTTGTCGGAGGACATCGATTTTTCCTGGGATGACGTGGTCAGGTCGATGACGGATGGCGCCACCATCGGGCGCCCCCATATCGCCGATGCGTTGGTCGACAGGGGCTTCTACGCAGACAGAGGCACAGCTTTCGCCGAGATACTTCATCCCGGCAGTAAATATTATGTACCGAACTATGCTGTGGATACGATCGAGGGTGTGCGCCTCGTACGGCAGGCTGGGGGGCTGCCGGTGTTGGCGCATCCAGCGGCGACGCGGCAGCGCGCCCCAATGCCAGTTGCCGTCCTCACTGAGCTCGCAGACGCGGGCCTCTACGGTATCGAACTCGATCATCCCGAGAACCGTCCCGAGTGGTTGCCTCAATTGAGGGATGCTGCGGCTCGCCTCGGCCTGGTGGTCACCGGTTCCAGCGATTACCACGGCGCCGGCAAGGAGAACCGGCTGGGGGAGCGCACGACAGACGCGACTGTTGTACGGGAGATGATGCGGGCATCAGGTTCAGGTATATCTGGTGATACGGGGTGGTGAGCCCGTAAGCTCACCACCCCGTAGGCTCACCACCCCGTAGGGTTTCTCTGCGCGGCTAGCGGATCCCGAGACCCTAGCGTCGGCGCGACGCGTAGAGGGCTGTGGCTCCGATCAGCAGCAGAATCAATGCGGCTCTACCTACCGGGCCAGGCTCGCCACCGGTGATGGCAAGCCCGCCCTGCGTCGTTGCCGCAGACGACTTCGGCGTAACCAAGGCTGGCTTCACCGGGTCAATCGGCGGGGCCGCCGCTTTCACCTGAATTGCCTTCCAGCCGATATTTAGACCAGCGGTGTCGTATACCGCGATCCGGTGATCTCCCACTACGGCGTCTGTCGGGATCGTCACAGAGATAGCACCGAGGGAGCTAGCCTGATGCCAGTCGCCACCCAGCAGCATTGGGTTAGAGAACAGCCACGGTGCGACCCATTCCCCGGCGTGGCTGACACCGGTTCCAACCTGCACTGAGATTGTCTCCCCCTGAAACGGAGTCTCGTTCGAGACCTCAATTCCACCTTCAGGTTTAGCCTCAATACTCGCCTCGCTCTGGTTTGTTGGAAGTGCTTTCGGTTTCTCTGGGACAACTGGCTCCTTCGTTACGGTCAGTGTGATTGGTGCCGATTCTGCAACCTGAACATGATCGTCCGTGTACAGACGAGCTATGATCTGAGCCCCAGCGTCCTTAATCGTCACCTCACGAGACAGTGTGCCTGCAAGCTCCCCGGGGATCACCGTGAAGTCAGCCTCACCCGACCGCTTTACAAACCAGTGGTAGTGGTCGAGATCGGTCTCCGGCTCCTGCTTTGCGGTCAATTTGGCGGTGTCACCGGCCTTGTAGGACTTGAGCGCACCGGCAATACTCAGCGTTGTCTCGACAGGCTCTTCCGTAGCAGGCGGACGAGCGTTCGCCACCGACAGCCCCGAGAGTGAGGCATCCACATCAGCGGTTTTCACCACGTTGCCCGTCTTCAGGTCTACCGTCGCGAGCTTCTGCGTGTTCGGGTTCGCGACGTAGGCCGTCTCTCCGATGACCTCTAGCTTATGGCGGCTTCCGGTGAGCGCACCGTTCGCGTCGAGCACTGAATCACTGACGGGGCTTTCAAGAAGCTTTGCGCCAGTCTCGTCATCTATTACATGCAGTTTGCCGTCATCGGTGACCACGATCACGTCATCGGCATCGTTGCGCACCATGCCGCCGTAGGAGTCGTAGCTCGACCCCACTGCCACGGCACGTGACGTTTTGCTTTTCACGTCCATCAGCAGCACGGAGTTGGTCGATGCGCGCGTATCAGCGTTGTAGAAGTCGCCCGAGATAACAGAGGAATCGCCCTTCGGTGACACCAGCGTTGCAGCCCGGTTTCCGGCACTCGGATACTCCATCTCAAAGATGTCGTCACCGTTGGTTCCCACGATGCCGTCAACACAGGTGAAGAGTGCAACGTCTGCCGCAACTCCCTGCCCGTGTACCCGCTGGCAGTTTTCTGCCGACTTCACGAACTCGCCATTGGCGTTGTAGATAGCGATCCCGTTTCCCAGCAACCCGGGTCGAGCTTTGTCAGCCAGCGTAGTGACGGTGTGGTCCTTGAGCGGCACCGCCGCGCCGTGCTGCTTGTCTGTGTAGTCAATCGTGAGACTCGATAGGCTGCCGTTGACGAGATTCTCCTGCGAGATTCGCCGTACCTTTGCCTCAGCCTCATACATAACCACGGTGTCACCGTTGTAGTGGTCGACGTGGCCAGGTGCCACGCCCTCAACCTCTGCGGCTAGGAACTTCGGTTGTGCGGTGAAGTACTTTGTGGTCTTGTGACCGTCGGTATCCGTGGCCTGCTCTCTCCACGATCCCGCGTCGAGCACACGCAGCTTCTTACTGCCGCGATCGTTGACGTAGATGTGGCGGTCATCGGTTGATCCCCACAACACTGGCGCGCCGTTTGTGGCTACGTCAGCGATCTTCGTCAACGAGGCGGCATTCCACACGCTCACACGATCGCCATACGCAAGGGCAAGACGCGGCTCGGGGTCGCTGGTCTGCTTCTTTTCAGGGTCGGGTCCTGGCTCAGGTTTGGGGTCGGGATCATGCCGGTGTTCAGACGCGGGCCCAACTGATACGATGCTCACCGGTGCTTCGTCGAGGGTGACTGTTTTTTGCACTTTGCTTGTTTTCAGGTTCCAACTGCTGAGTTCTTTGAGGGCCGGGTTCGTCACAAAAGCGCTATCGCCCGCGACAGCAAGCCCCGGGAACGGATTAATGCGCGTTTCGCCGTCAGTACCCAAAGACGTTGCAGTGGCGTGGAACACTTTGTCTTCGGTGAGTGTCTGGTCGTTGATGATTCTGACGTTGCCATCGGCAGAAGCGACAACGATGTCATCACCGGGGCCTCGAACGAACGCGTTGTACTCGACTCCGAGGTCCACCATTCCAGCAGTGCCCTTGGCAACATCTGCGATGACGAGGGATCGGGGGTTTTTACCCGCGCTGTAGAAGCTCCCTGCGATGGTGGCCGCACCGTTTTCAGGAGACGCAAACGCTCCAGCGCGCCTACCATCGGTGATCGGATAGGTGATCTTCGAAGAGCTGGCGCCGTCAGTTACGAGAATGCCATCTTGGCAGCCGAAGAGCGCGTACTTCCCAATCCTGCCCTCGCCGTGCAGTTCCGAGCAACCCTCGATAGTGCTGAGCGTTTCACCAGACTCGTCAAATACGCTCACGCTGTCGGCAAGTGTGCCTCCGCTCGACCTCGATACAAGCGTTCTATTGCCGAGCGGAACTGCAACGCCGTGATGAGGTGCTCCGGCGTTAAATTCCTGAATCCCCAAAGAGTCACGTAGCAGATCGGATTCCTTGAAGCTTGCCGCTACGCCCGTTCCGTCGTGGTAAACAATCGTTCGCCCCTGAGCGCTCACCACATGCGCAGGTGCGTTACCTGCAACGACACTGTTTAAGAGTTTTGGATCTTGCGCGTAATAATCCTCGTGGTCGCCATGGGATTCAGCCCATGATCCGCCATCGAGGATCCACGTCATGTTTTGGCCGCGTGAACGCAAGAACACGTGGCGTCCGTCGGATGCGACACTCGCAGAGGTCTTTGAGTTGACAGGGAGCGGGTGCTCGCTCACCACGTCCAGTGTTTCTGCATCGAGCACCATTGCGCTCGATGCTGTCGTCACGACAAGCCGCCCTTCTGGTGTGAGTGTTTCAGCCGCAAATGCGGGGCTCGCTAGGAGCGACGTCCCCACGATTCCGACAGAAGCCGCCGCTGCGAGAGACGATCTTGCTAAATTGCTAAAGCGCATCCGTTACTACTTCCTTGTTGAAGAATGGACCACAGTTCTCACTTAATGAGATTGATTATCATTTACTTTAGCGGGACATGCACGCTCATAGCAAAATCATTGGGCTCAGTAACTTGACGGGTGCAATCAAGAGCGTTGTTACGGGAAATTGAGGCTTCGGTATCAGTGCCACCCTGATGGGTGATGATTTTTAGGGACTTGGCGAGGTGTCTATTTCGCTCGTCGTAAGACCACGGATGGTCAATACGGTTACTTCTTTACTTGCTGCATTATTTTGTCGTCTCTAAAGAGCTAGGTGTGAACGTTATTGCAAGTTGCGCCAAGCGCTACATGGCTAACGTTGGATAGTGGCGCGGAGTCGGGGACGCCTCTTTGAAAATCCCTGGGGAAAGCACTGGGCGTAATATCTACCCCCGTTCGTGCTATGCTAGACGCTGGCCTAGGTGTTTGAAACGTGCGGCTGCGTTTCTCTAATCCGAAGGTGTTCGCCCTGTAGCCGGGCGACGGTGGCCAATCCCTCAAACTTTCCATGGACATAGTTGTGCGTTCGCCTTTGGGTGACACAGCATCCGTGAGTTCATTTGTTTGTTTTTTTGAAAGGAAATCGTGTCCACTAAGTCACGTACCCGCAGTAAGACCCGTCTGTCGCGTTCGCTCGGTATTGCCCTCACCCCGAAGGCAGCTAAGTACCTTGAGAAGCGTCCCTACGCTCCCGGTGAGCACGGCCGCACCAAGCGCAAGGCGGATTCCGACTATGCCGTTCGTCTCAGGGAGAAGCAGCGTCTACGCGCCCAGTACAACATCCGCGAGGCTCAGCTGAAGCGTGTTTACCAGGAGGCTCGTCGTACCGAGGGCCAGACCGGTGAGAACATGGTTGAGCTGCTCGAGATGCGTCTTGACGCTCTCGTCCTCCGTTCGGGCTTCGCTCGTACCTCGGCTCAGGCTCGTCAGATGGTTGTGCACCGTCACATCCTGGTTGACGGACAGCTCGTTGACCGCCCTTCGTTCCGCGTAAAGCCGGGACAGCAGATCCACGTCAAGGCACGCTCGGAGGGCATGGAGCCGTTCCAGGTTGCCGCCGCCGGTGGGCACGTTGACGTTCTGCCGAAGGTACCCGCGTACCTCGAGGTTGAGCTTGACAAGCTGCAGGCGCGTTTCGTACGTCGCCCCAAGCGTTCAGAGATCCCAGTGACCTGTGAAGTTCAGCTTGTTGTTGAGTACTACGCCGCTCGCTAAGTAGGCTGTGGCTGTGGGGATGACGGTTTCCGTCATCCCCACAGCTGTTTTAACCCCACATCGCCCAGCGCGTATGTCTGTTCAAGCGGGTCGAAGCGGTAATGTTGATACTCACGTGTGTGTCAGTCGCCTGGCTGACAGAATTGTTGAGGAGATCCCGTGCGTAAGCTGTTGTTGATCGTGTGTGGGGTTATCGCGGGTTTTGCGATTGCTCACTATGTGAACAAGACCCCGGCCGGCCGTCAATTCTTTGAGGAGATTGAACAGGGCCGACGTGAGTTTAAGGATGCCGTGAGTCGCGGCTACCAGGGCCGAGAGGCAGAACTTCTCGATGCCCTTGACGAAGTCAAGACTGCTCTCAACGATTTTAATAAGTAATACCGAAACCACAGGAGACACCTACTCCCATGCAAACAGCAGACATCCGCCAGCGCTGGCTCACCTTCTTCGGGGATAGGGGACACACAATCGTTCCTTCCGCATCCCTTGTCAGTGATGATCCCACGCTGATGTTCACGGTAGCGGGCATGGTTCCGTTTGTTCCCTACCTCACGGGTGTTGTTCCTGCTCCGTATCAGCGGGCCACGAGCGTGCAGAAGTGCATTCGGACGAATGACATCGAAGAGGTCGGCAAGACCCCTCGTCACGGCACGTTCTTCCAGATGAACGGTAACTTCTCCTTCGGTGACTACTTCAAAGAGGGTGCGATTAGTTACGCGTGGGAGCTGCTGACCACCTCCGAGGCCGATGGCGGCTATGGGTTCGACCCGAAGGATCTCTGGGTCACCGTCTACAAGGATGATGACGAGTCGATCCAGCTGTGGCGCAAGATTGCGGGGCTTCCTGAGGACCGCATCCAACGTCTCGATAAGGACACCAACTACTGGTCAACCGGCCAGGCCGGACCTGCCGGACCCTGTTCGGAGATCTTCTTCGACCGCGGACCCGCGTATGGACGTGATGGTGGTCCCGCGACGGATGATGACCGGTACGTTGAGATCTGGAACCTCGTGTTTATGCAATACCTGGTCGCCGATGTCAAGGGCAAGGTTGACTTCCGTATCGTGGGGGAGCTTCCTCAGAAGAATATCGATACCGGTATGGGCCTCGAGCGCGTCGCTTTTCTCAAGCAGGGTGTCGAGAACATGTACGAGATCGACCAGGTTCGCCCGGTTCTCGATCGAGCATCCGATCTATCGGGTCACCGCTACGGCACCAATCACGACGACGATGTACGGATGCGCGTCATAGCCGACCACGTTCGCTCATCCCTTATGCTGCTCAGCGATGGTGTCACGCCGTCGAACGAGGGTCGCGGGTATATCCTCCGCCGCCTCATGCGCCGCACCGTGCGCGCCATGCGTCTGCTGGGCGTTGAGGAGGCGACCTTCCCCGAGCTCTTCGCGGCCTCAAGGGATGCCATGAAGATGGCCTACCCCGAAGTCGCTACCGATTACTCGCGGCTCTCCCAGTACGCATTCGCTGAAGAGGCGACGTTCCTGCGCACCCTAACGAGCGGTACCGCGATTCTCGATCTCGCCGTTACTGATACGAAGAAGTCCGGCAGTGAAGTGCTGAACGGCGATACGGCGTTCCTCCTCCATGACACTTACGGCTTTCCGATCGAACTCACCCTCGAGATCGCAGAGGAATCGGGCATCACTGTCAATCGTGAGAAGTTCGACAGTCTCATGCAGGAGCAGCGTTCGCGGGCGAAGGCCGATGCGAAATCGAAGAAGACAACGCTGGCCGATCTTTCTATTTACACCCAGATGAGGGCGCAGGGTGAGACCGTCTTTACCGGCTACACAGATCTGACGACCGAGTCACGCGTGCTTGGCCTGATCGTCGACGGGGTTCCCTCTAAGATCGCGCGCGCCGGTCAGACGGCCGAGGTTATCCTGGCAGAGACCGCGCTGTGGGCCGAAGCGGGCGGGCAGGCTCCTGATCAGGGCCGGATCGTCGGCGATGGTTTCGACCTCAAGGTCATCGACGTTCAGAAGCCCGTCCAAGGGCTGATTAGTCACACCGTGATCGTGGAGTCCGGTGAGGTCTCTGTTGACGCCGCTGCGACGAGCGTCGTTGACGCCGAATACCGTCGCGGTGCCACCCAGGCTCACTCTGGCACGCATATCGTGCACGCCGCGCTCCGCGAGGTGCTCGGGTCTAATGCCCACCAGGCTGGATCATTTAACAAGGCCGGCTATCTGCGGCTCGACTTTAACTGGTCGCAGGCGCTGAGCCAGGAGACAAAGACAGAGATCGAGGAAGCCTCGAACCTGGCTATCCGAGCGAACCATGATGTGGTTACCCGCGAGATGTCTCTGTCCGAGGCAAAGGAACTTGGCGCTATGGCCTTGTTCGGCGAAAAGTACGGCGAACGAGTGCGTGTTGTCGACATCGGCGGCCCCTGGTCCCGAGAGCTATGCGCGGGGACTCACGTTTCTAGTAGCGCCCAGATTGGCATGATCAACCTGATCAGCGAGCAATCCGTTGGGTCGACAAACCGTCG
>JBBAQX010000045.1:0-37857 GCA_040400085.1 Lysinibacter sp.
CCGTTCGCCCGGCCTCGTTGAGCCGGGCGCCGCCGTTTCGACCCTTCGTTACCTCAATAAAACCCAGGCGTCGCAGCCCGGAGACGGCTTTGCTGACGTGATTGAACGGCGTTCCGACGGCATCGGCTATCTCGCGACTCGAGACGGACTCTTCGGGCCCGATTGCGGCAAGTACGAGCATCGCCCTGAGGCTGACATCCGCATACGCGCTGATCTTCATCTGATCATTCTAAAGCGTATGTGGACGTCACAGCATTAGCGAGGGTTCTTGGTCTTGATTACGGGGATAGGCGCTGTCTCGTCAATGAGATCGGGGATGCTTCGCCCGCGTTTCTTGATCAGCCCGAAGTAAGCGGCCACCAAGATCACCAGCCACACGGCCCCGACGATGAGCGCGGGCCGCGTATCCGGGAGCACTCCCAACACCACGATCACAAAAACGATGAAGCCGATGGTGAGATATGAGGCTAGTGGCCAGAACGGAACCGGAAATTCAGAAGGCAACTTTTTCTCGCGCGCTATCTCACGCTTCATGAGCACATGCGATAAGAGGATCATTAGCCAGACCCATACCGTCGCAAACGTCGCGATTGACGCGATGAGCAGGAACGCCTTTTCCGGCACTACCGCGTTGATGACGACGCCCACAAGAAGCGCGCACACCATCATGATCACGGTCATATAGGGAACCCCGTTTCGGGTGACCTTCGTGAAAGCTTGAGGTGCCTGGCCCTGTTCCGCCAGCCCAAACATCATTCTCCCCGCGCCGAAGATATCAGAGTTGATGGCCGAGAGCGCAGCCGTGATGACCACCGCATTCAGGATATGAGGGGCCGCGGGGATACCGAGGGTGGTGAAGATCGACACGAATGGGCTCGTGTCGCCGTCAAGAGAGTTCCACGGTACCAGCGACATGATGACTCCGAGAGTCAGCACGTAGAAGAGCAAAATACGCACGGGAACCGTGTTGATCGCGCGCGGGATCACCTTCTTGGGGTCCTCCGCCTCACCCGCCGTGATTCCGATAATCTCGATCCCGCCAAAGGAAAACATGACGATAGCGAAGCAGGCGACGAGACCGCCGATTCCCATTGGGAAGAAGCCTCCGTTGCTAAAGAGGTTCGCTACGCCGGAAGCGTTCTCCGTTTGGTTACCGAACCCGAAGATGATGATCGCGACCCCACCCGCGATCATGCTGATGATGGCGGTGACTTTGATGAGCGAGAACCAGAACTCGAGCTCCCCAAAGACCTTCACGCTGAGCATGTTGAGTGCCCCGATGAAGAGGATGATCGCCAGGATCCAGATCCAGCGTTCCACGTTTGGAAACCAGAAGCCCATATAGAAACCGAACGCCGTCACATCGGCAAGGGCCACGATAACCATCTCGAAGGTATACGTCCAGCCCGTGATAAACCCGGCCAGCGGCCCGAGGTATCGGCCCGCGTACTGGCCGAACGATCCCGAGATGGGATGCCGCACGGCCATCTCGCCCAGCGCCCGCATTACCATGAAGACAGCGGCCCCGCCGATCATATACGCGAGGAGAACCGCGGGCCCTGCCGTTTGAATGGCTGATGCCGATCCAAAGAAAAGCCCCGTCCCGATGGCCGATCCCAGCGCCATGAAACGAATGTGCCGGGCCGTGAGACCTCGGCGCAGCGAGGCCTTTCCCGTCAACACCGGTGAATCATCAGTTTTGGGAGCTTCCTGTCCAATCGTGTTGAGAGGTGTAGAGGTAGGCGTCATTGCTTACAAATCCTTTAGGTATCGTTAATCACTGAGGGGATGCCGCGCCCGAGATACGAGAATCGCGCTCAGCCAGTCCGGCGGCTGTTTCGAGCACGAGGAGTGCTGCGAGGCGCACCGTGCGTGCATCCGGGGTGTCGGTGGTTGAGTCAATCTCAGTCAGGTCGACAGAGCGAACCTGGGGGTGACGGGCGGCAAACCGCACCGCCATGCGGAGTTCGTGGGCCGATAGCCCGCCGGGGACGGAGGCCGGGCAGGCCGGCGCCACGGACCGGTCGCATACGTCTACGTCGATGTCGATATGAACGGGACCACCGGCGGAACCGGCTATGCGGAGGGCCTGGGCTACGGCATCCGTTATCGAGCGGGTGTGGAGCTCGTTGCGGTGGATAACCGTGATGCCCAGATCGGCGGCTCGTTGAACGTATTCGCGGGAGTTGGCAAAGTCGGCGATGCCGATCTGCACGATCCTGCGGCCGTCGAGCCCCGCTTCGACGAGGCGGCGAACGGGGGAGCCGTTGCTGATCCCGTCGCGCAGGTCGTGGTGCGCGTCGAAGGTGATGAGGCCCGCGGTGGCGATGCTCTCTCCCCAGGTGCCGAGGGCGGCGGGTGCCGTCGCGGCGTTGTCACCGCCGAGTGCCACGAGTAGGGTAGCGGCGTCCGCGATCTGCGAGATGCGTGTGATTGCCTGCTCTTCAGCCCAGCCCGCGTCTGGGTTTTCTAGGTTGCCCGCGTCGGCGAGGGCGAGAGCCTCGTCGATCACGATGTTACTGCCGTCGCTGGCAAGGGCGTAGCCGGCGTAGCGCTGTAGCGCGTCGCGAATCGCATCCGGGGTCGCATGCGCCTGAGTGGGCGAGAGCGAGGTGCGCCAGGTGGGGATTCCCACGAGGGCAAGGTCGACGTGTGTACCGTGCTTCAGAGAATCGAGCGCGGGCCAGTTTCCGGTGCGTGGCCAGAGGGGGTCGTGCGACAGCTGTGTTGATGTCATGACTCTGACGGTATCAAGGAGTTTACGAGAGGGAGATTGCCGCGAGTGGTTAGCTGTCTTGAGTTTCAGACATCCTGATTGCCAGAGCCCGTTCCTGCTGCCACCAAAAACAGTTTGTCTGAAATCCCAGACACAAGAGGGGTGTTCGGCATGGTTCGGAAGCCTCCGGTGCAGTCCAATCTTAAGTATGACAAAAAACGCCCCAATAGCACTCGGCCCCGGTCTGCTCAGCTTCGACGACGTTGTCGCGGTTGCCCGCACGGACGCCCCCGTATTCATCAGCGAGGACGCGAAGAAGGGCATTGTCGCCAGCCGCGCGATAATCGAGGAGCTGGCTAACGATATCCACCCGCACTACGGGGTCTCCACCGGATTTGGCGCACTGGCCAAGGTGCAGATTCCCCGCGAAAAGCGGGCGCAACTACAGCGAAGCCTCGTGCGATCCCACGCTGCGGGAACCGGCGAAGAGGTCGAACGCGAGGTGGTGCGGGCACTCATGCTGCTACGCCTCAACACCCTGGCGAGCGGGCGCACCGGAGTGCGGCTCGAGACCGCGCAGACCTACGTCGAGATCCTCAACGCCGGAATCACCCCGGTGGTGCACGAGTATGGCTCCCTTGGATGTTCCGGAGACCTCTCCCCGCTCGCTCATTGCGCGCTCGCCGTCATGGGTGAGGGTCAGGTGCGTGACGCCAGAGGCAACCTGAGGGACACCGCAGAGGTGCTGGCTGAGGCCGGAATCACCCCGGTGGTCCTCGAAGAAAAAGAGGGCCTCGCCCTGATCAATGGAACCGATGGGATGCTCGGCATGCTCATCCTGGCCATCGCAGACCTCGGCGCGCTCATGCGGGTCGCCGACGTTGCTGCTGCCGGCAGCGTCGAGGCGCTTCTCGGAACCGACGCCGTCTTCGCCGCCGATCTGCAAGCAATCCGCCCGCACCCGGGCCAGGCCTCCTCCGCCGCCAATATCAGCCGCGTGCTCAAAGATTCCGGCCTCATTACCCGGCGGGTAGGCCGCGAGTTCACCCGGGTGCAGGATTCCTACTCGCTGCGCTGCTCGCCGCAGGTGCACGGCGCTGCGCGCGACACCATCGCCCACGCCTCAAACGTGGCCCGGATCGAGTTGAGTTCCGCCATCGACAATCCTGTCGTGACTCACGACGGACGAGTCGAGTCCAACGGTAACTTCCACGGCGCTCCCGTCGGCTACGTGCTCGACTTTCTTGCGATTGCCGTCGCCGATGTCGCCAGCATCTCCGAGCGACGTACCGACCGTTTCCTTGATACCTCTCGCAATCACGGGCTTCCCCCGTTTCTCGCGGCCGATCCCGGTCTCGACTCTGGCCTCATGATTGCCCAGTACACCGCGGCAGGGATTGTGTCGGAGCTCAAGCGGCTCGCTGTTCCCGCATCCGTCGACTCGATTCCCTCCTCCGCGATGCAGGAAGACCACGTCTCGATGGGGTGGGCGGCAGCCCGCAAGCTGCGCCGCGCAGTCGACGGGCTGTCCAGGGTGCTCGCGATTGAGCTTCTCGCCTCGACGCGGGCCCTCGATTTCCGGGCGCAGGATGCCGAGGCCGGCTCGCCTGGCACGGCAACAGCGGCCGTCCACGCGCTTTTCCGTCAGGGAATCCCAGCGCCAAACACCGACGAGTTCTTATCGCCTACGATCACAACGGCGGTAGGGTATGTGCAATCCGGGGCCGTGCTCGAAACTGTGCAAGAGGCGATCGGCGCGCTTGACTAGCCTGAGTAGGCTGGGCTAAGTAGATTACGGGACAAGATAGGTTACGGGTCAAGTAGGCTACGGAACAAGGAAGGCACAAGTGGCGGAATCATCGCACGTTCCCGCAGCGGAGAACACCCTGCGCATCCTGAGTCTCTTGGCCTCGTCTCGGGGGCCGCTGCAGGCATCCATGATTGCCACGATGCTCGACCTGCCACGGTCATCCGTCTATCATCTCCTGAATGTTCTTGAGCGCAATGGGTATGTCATGCACCTGGCAGAAGAGAAGCGTTTTGGGTTGGGGATCGCTGCTGTCGAGCTGAGTTCTGCCTACGCGAGACAGGAACCTCTCTCGCGGGTGGGGCGAACCGTGCTTGCTAATCTGGTCGATCGCACCGGCCTGAGCGCCCACCTTGCGGTACTCCACGGGCGCGACGTGCTTTACATCGTGGAAGAGCGTGCCCGAAACGCGCCCTCCCTGATCACTGGAGTGGATGTTCGGCTCCCCTCATACCTCACCGCGAGCGGTCGGGCGATACTCGCCGCGCTTCCCCGGGCCCAGGTGAGGGCGCTCTATCCTGATGCCGCGTCTTTTGTGCAGAGGCATAACGAGTCTGAGGGAATCGAGCGGTATTCTCAGTTGCGGAGCATTCTCGATAGCGTGGATACGCGTGGTTTCGCGAGCGAGAACGGCGAGGTTACCCCGGGGTTTTCTTCCGTGGCGGTACCCGTCCGTGATCATCTGGGGTGGCCGGTTGCGGGGCTGGCCGTTACTTTCCGTGAGGAGGAAGTCCCCGCGGAGCGTCGTGCTGACCTTGCCGAGGCTGTGCGCCACACCGCGGATGAACTCACGAAGCGGATATACGGTCGCACCGCTTAGCGAGCTTCCGTTCGTGGTCTGCATTTGAGGCTCTCGTTCTTGCGCTCTTGTCGGCGTACAATCAGGGTATGAGCATCAGGGATATTCCACTGACCACAATCGACGGTTCCTCCACTACCCTCGCGGACTATGACGACAAGGTCGTGATGATCGTGAATGTTGCGTCGAAATGCGGCCTGACGCCTCAATACGAAACTCTTGAGGCTCTCCAGAAAAAGTATGAGGACCGCGGCTTTACGGTGCTCGGGTTCCCCTGTAACCAATTCGCGTTTCAGGAGCCGGGTAAGGCCGAGGCCATCCAGGAGTTCTGCTCGATGACGTATGGGGTCACTTTTCCGCTGATGGAGAAGGCGAAGGTGAATGGTCGGTCCGCGCATCCCCTTTATTCTGAACTGACCAAGACTGCCGATGCCGACGGGAAAGCCGGCAAGGTCAAGTGGAACTTTGAGAAGTTCGTCATAACTCCCCAGAATGATATTTTCCGTTTCCGCCCAACGACGCTCCCGGACGATCCCTCGATTATCGCGGCGATAGAGGATGCTTTGCCCTCCTGATCGTGTTCAAAAATTTATAATCTAACACTTCGTAATTCGCTAAAGTAAATAAACTATGATTATTGCATTATAATTTAGGTATTTTTGATGAGATTCTCATTAACGTTAATATTCGATAACATATCGCTTGTTTAATTTTTAGTGAAGGAGCGAATTCGTGGACGTACCTTTTTGGGCATGGCTTGCAGTTATTGGAGTCATCATAGTGATGCTCTCTCTCGACCTTGTCGCTCATCGCACGGCTCACGAAATCAGGCTGCGCGAAGCGGCATACTGGTCGATTTTCTGGGTGGCCTCAGGTGTCACCTTTGGTGTCATTATTTGGACGCTCTTTGGGAGCGAGCTTGGTCAGCAGTATTTTGCAGGTTTTCTGATCGAGAAGTCGCTGGCCGTAGATAACGTCTTTGTGTGGGCCATCATCTTTTCGAGCTTCGGCGTTCCAGCCAAATACCAGCACCGGTTGCTCTTCCTGGGGGTATTTGGTGCCCTCATCTTTCGGGGGATATTTATTGCGGCAGGGGCAACCCTTATCAGCAATTTCGGGTGGATACTGTATCTTTTTGCCGCGCTACTCGTCTTTACGGGTATTCAAATGCTGCGACACCGGAACGACCACGTCGATCCAACTAAGTCACGTATATACAGGGCATTCCGTCGTTTTATTCCCACAAGCGATGTATTCTACGGGCAACGGTTGCTTGTTCGTCTGGGCGGGGTGCTCCTGGCTACTCCCCTTCTCGCGGTACTGGTCCTCATCGAGTTCACGGATATTATTTTTGCCATCGATTCGATTCCTGCGATCTTCGCGGTGACGGAAGAAGTCTTCCTTGTCTTTACCGCAAATGCCTTCGCTATCCTGGGGCTGCGTGCGATGTACTTTTTGTTGGCCGACCTTATCCATCGTTTCATCTATCTCAAGATCGGACTCGCCGGAATCCTCGTGTGGGTCGGAATCAAGATGGCGCTTCACGACCTCGTCAAGATCCCGACGACCATATCTCTCGCCGTCATAATTGTTATTCTTGCCGCCGCGATTATCACCAGTCTCTTGGCCACGAGGGGGCAAAAAACTGATGCTATGGCTGCCGCCGGCAATCCGGTTTTCCGCGAGGCAACGCCAGAAGAACTCACAAAGATCGGCGCTGTCTTCCAGAAAAATCGCGCACGGAAATCAAGAGACTAAGGATCTGATCATGTCGAAGAGCACATATACTCCCAGCCAGCAAATTGACCGCCTTCGTATTTATAACATCGTTGCGGGATCCCTCCACCTGTTGCAGGCAATAGGTTTTGCGGTGATTCTCACAATGCTGAGTAAGCAGGTGCTATTTGCCGTGACCGCCGACTATATGGCGGGCCCTCCCGGGGTCCCGATTCCTCCGGAGCGGGTGACTCTTTTTGAGGTGAATATTGGCATTGGCGTGGTCGTTTTTCTCGCGCTGAGCGCCTTTTTCCACTTCTTGATCTCGAGCCCGGCATTCTTTGGTCGGTACAAAAGGGGGCTTGAAAACAACCGAAACTATTTCCGGTGGGTCGAGTACTCCCTCAGTTCATCGATCATGATCTGGCTTATCCTGGCGATTAACGGGGTCACCGACGTCGGTGCTTTGTTCGCGGTATTCGCGGCAAACGCGGCCATGATCTTCTTCGGTGCGCTTCAGGAAAAGTACGAACAACCTGGTTCCGGAAATATGCTCCCCTTCATCTTTGGGTCAATGGTTGGCATCGTGCCCTGGATCATCGTGCTAATCTACTTCCTTCGGCCGGGAAGCACTAGCGATGTCGCGGCGCCCGGGTTTGTGGTCGGAATCGTCATCTCGCTCTTTGTGTTCTTCAACACCTTCGCTATTAATCAGTGGCTGCAATACAAGCAGATAGGAAAGTGGAAGAGTTATCTTCAAGGCGAGCGCACCTACATCACTCTGAGTTTGATAGCGAAGACGGCTCTTGCCTGGCAGGTGTTCTCCGGGGCGATCATCCCGGCAATCGTTAACTGACCGGGTCTTTATCGCCATCCGTTCCAATAAATCTGCTACAGAACAATACCAGCACCATGTCGTCTAACAGCGCAGAGCCAAACGGCGAATCGCCTCTTATCTGCGCGGCTGCGAGCGTTCCGTCTTTTCCTATCGATGAGTTGGATGCCTGTAGCGCTTTATTCCAGCGCTCGCTTAGAGGGAGTAAGGAACCAGTTCAGCGTACCCGTCACAATTACTAGGAGGGCAGCAAATGCCGGCAAAGTCATCGCCGTTGACACGCCCATCCCCTGAGCAACCGCTCCGGTGAGGGCGGCTGCAAGCGATTGCCCGAGCAGAATTCCAGAACCAAGCATCGTCATAACCGTTGCGGAACGTCCACGCGGGCTGCGTTCCGTTCCAAACCCGTAAAGGGTAACAAGCATTGGCCCGATCCCAACGCCCGTAACGGCCAGACTAAGCAACACGGTAGGAACGCTATCTGCGAAGGTGAATAAAATCTCACCGATCACCACAAAGGAGGCAAAAGCGAGCCAACGATATCGCATTGTAAACCCTGCCGGGAGGAGAGCGACAGCAAGTGCCAGAATGGCTGAGCCGATACCCATAACGCCATAGAGCAAGCCCGCAGATTCGGCGGAACCTTTCTCTTGCATAAACGCGGTGAGCGCCGTAAAGGTGGTCCCAAAGACAAGGCCAACTGCGAAGGTACCAATCACGATTACTGACAAGCTGGGTCGGAAGAGCTCCGAAGTTGGAGCAAGGTCGCGAGCGCGTTCCTCTTTGGAGAGCGCCGGAGTGCTCGTGTGATGAAGCGCAAACGCTATAACAAAAACGAGAGTTAGGATCGCGGCACCGATAATTGGAGCCCAGCCGCCCAACGTGGTTGCAAGCAACCCCACTATGACCGGACCAAACACAAAAACTACTTCATCGACGGCGGACTCATATGCAAGCACAGTCGATATTGTTCGTCCCTTCTTCGCCGTTGGCAACGAAGACATAATTATTCCAACGAGTCTCGATCGCGACATCGGGGAGGTTTGCGGGCCAGACGCCCCCGTAATAAATGCAGCAAGAAACATCAACCAGCTAGGAAGCCCGCTATATGCGATCCAGGCAAGCGCGCACAACGCCACGCTATTGATAATCGCCGTCACCAGGAGCGTTGGACGCTGACCGAATCGATCGGCGGAGGCTCCGACAAGTGGCCCGATGGTTGCGGCACCGATGCCCACAAGAGCAGAGCTTAGGCCGGCGATCTGTACAGAATCACGTGCTGCAACCACAAGCGTTAGCACGCCGATAACCATCATAGCGAAGGGCAAGCGCGCCATAAAGGCAAGTGGAAAGTATGCTAATCCGGTTCGAGAAACCAACGTGGTTTCGGTCATATCCGTATTCGTGTCTTGAGCGGCTGGGTTTGTCATTTCTTGTCTCCAATACGGGTACGTGCTCAATTACGTTTGCGGTGCGTAAAGTTCACCACACATCATAAATGACGATCAGGGACAGCCTGCCGGGCAGAGAAGAATGGAGTTGAAAGACAGGTTGAAGTTGGTAAAATATCCAACGCTAGAGTCGTAATGCTCAATAATTCTAGCATGGGCTTTGCGGCAGAGGAGGGGCGTAAGGCTGGCCTAGCTGTCCATGACGACCTGGCAGTATGACTACAAACGGTCACCCACCGGTACAGCAGATTCCGGTGCGCATCCCTACGTGATTCGCGGAACAGTGACTGGGCTAATCTTTGTCGGTTATAGGCGTTTTCTCAAGTAAGTAATTTATACTTGAAAGTACAAACAAAGAAGCAAACCACAGTCGAACTCTTGCTGATGAAGAAGCTTCTTTCTTCTTCGTGACGAAACCGTCGCGAGACATTTCTGTTGATCTGGGGGGATCTTCTTGACTGAAATACATACTCGTTCACGCTTAAAAAACGCTTCTGCTGGGCGTTCAAACAAGAGCAGCAGCCATCAGATGGCAAAGGCTCAGAATCGCATGAGGGCGGCAAAGCCGGCTGAGGTAAAGCATTTTCAGTTTTCCAGGCGAAGCGTATACACGGCGACTGCCGTGATGCTGGGCGTTAGCGTTCTCGGAGTCTCAGGGCTTTCCGCTTTCGCGGCGACGCCAAGTCAGGATACTTCCGCCGCGGCGGAAAATTCGATCGTACTCGAGGCCGACTCGATTACGGATGCTCAGACGATTCCCGAGCTCGGACTGCCCTACTCTGTTGAGCCGGTGAAACAGCTGGATGCGGCGAGCGTGCTGGCACCTGCCGTCCATGCAGATGGCGCGGATAGCGAGACCGCTGACAACGCAGCTCAGCCGTCAACCGACAGCTCCTCAGCTGCATCACACGGGGTGCTCCGTCACACGGAGTCGGCTCTGGGCGAGGAAGAACCCGCGAGCATCGAGTCCGCGATTCAGCGCCTCACGGTCGCAGCTGACGTTGAGCTTCCGACTATCTCGGTAGAAACCTTTGGCGTTATCGTCCACGAGCCCGAGAAGCCCGCACAGGGCGCATGGGTACGCCCGAGTGAGGGAATCGAAACCTCCGGTTTCGGAGCTCGCGAAGAGATCTGCAACGGCAGCATGTGCACCGGTGGTGCCGCTCACACCGGCACCGACCTGGCCAGCGGAGAAGGCACACCGATCTTCGCAGCTTCAGCTGGAACCGTAACCTTCTCGGGCGCAGCTCCTAGCTACGGCAATATGATCGAGATCGATCACGGAAACGGTATCAAGACCCGCTACGGCCACATCATGGATGGCGGACTCTTCGTCACAAAGGGCCAGGTAGTAGCAGCCGGCGACAAAATTGCCGGCGTCGGAAGCACCGGAATGTCAACGGGAAACCACCTGCACTTCGAGGTATTCGTTGACGGATCCCACGTAGATCCCGAGATCTTCATGAAAGAGCACGGCGTAACCCTCGACTCGTAGGATTCGCCCACTAGACCCCCACTACCCCTATCCCATTAGTTTGGGGTAGGGGTAGTTTTCGTTTCGCCGCTGAAATCGGAGGATGCTCTGGTTAATCACACGGCCGGCATCAATCTCTATCGCCCGTTTAATTACCTGATTATTGCCCCAGCTTTCCCGGCCCTCCATTACGGTTCGTACGAAGGGAATTACTGCCTCGCTGATCTCCCACGTCGCAGAATTCCACAGGTACGACGGGCTGTGGTCCACCCCGTAGTAGAGGATGCCGTCGCCAACAGTAAACGTGGGCTCGTCAAAGGTGGTCGGCCTAGCCCAGGAAAACCCCATCCCTCTGTCGCAGGACACATCCACGATCAGAGTTCCCGGGCTGAATAGCTCAAGGTCTGACTCGTCCAGATACGTCACGGGAGCTTCTGCATCTTGCAGCGTGCAATTGACGATGATGTCGTGTCCGGCAAGGAACTCAGCCAACGGCACAGGCCCCAGATCGGTGAGGGCCTGGCTGAGGTGAGGAGCTTCCTCGTCACGGTCGAGCCGTACGATCTCCACCGAGTGAATGGGCGCACCAACCGCCGCTACCTCACGATGGGTTAGCACCCGCACATCGTGGATACCATTCGCGTTGAGCGCGGTCACAGCGCCGCGAGCAGTGGCGCCAAAACCAATCACGACGGCACTCAACCGCCTGCCGTAGTTGCCCGTTGAACCGACGATCTGCAGCGAATGAATCACTGATGAGTATCCGGCGAGCTCGTTGTTCTTGTGGAAGACGTGGAGGCCAAAACCGCCGGAACGGGTCCAGTGGTTCATCGCCTCGAACGCGATCAGGGTGAGTTCTTTGTCGATCGCTATCTGCGTCACCGCGGAATCCTGGACACAATGTGGCCAACCCCACACCGTTTGCCCTGACCGAAGCTGCTCGAGGTCGGCGATCTGGGGCTTGGGCAGCAGGATAATGTCTGACTGAGCCATGACCTCGGCTCGGGTACCAACGCGACCCACGATCTGGGCGAGTGCGGCATCCGCCATCGAGAAGTGTGCGCCGTAGCCAGACTCGACAATTATTCGATCAAGGATGTCCTGATCAAGACGTTGAAAATGCTGCGGATGGATGGGAAGTCGCCGCTCGTTTTCCATCGAAGAGTTTGCGAGGATTCCCAGCGTCAGAAGCTGGCGATCCTCGCTGGGCGTATCGGTTGGGCTGTCGTTCATTGTGACTCCCTGTTGTAGGGGACGAAATTGTCCTCTTGGCCCCAGGGTACGGCATCCTCCATCCCGGCGTAAAATTTTTTTACGCCGGGTTGATTTTATGATTGATTTTTCGGGTACTGCGGCTGAATATCCGCTTGATTGCGCGGAAGGGCAGCAGTGAAGCATGACAAAAAATGTAGGGAACAAGCTGGCTGAGGAGCGTTCAACTTTACATGCGCCGTTATCTCCCCTAAACTTGCCGAGGTGGTTGATTTCCTCCATACTTTTTTGTGCCTATTTGACTACATCATTTGTGGGCAGGTACTGAGAGGTAGAGAGGGAAAAAACCGATGAAGGGCGGTGGCTCAATTGGTAGAGCAGCGGTCTCCAAAACCGCAGGTTGCAGGTTCGAGTCCTGTCCGCCCTGCAAATCCCTTCGAGATAACTCCCGCAGGGGACGGAAAGGTTGGTAAGTGAGAAATGGCTGACGACGTAGTAGATGAGCCCGGTGAAGAGCTGGTTGCTTCTGCCAAGCAGAAGCGAGCCGAAAAGAAGACGTGGTTTGGCCGCATCATTCTTTTCTTCCAGCAGGTCATTGCCGAGCTCAAGAAGGTAGTTACCCCCACTCGCAAAGAGCTGTTGAGCTTCACCGGTGTTGTTTTGGTTTTTGTTGTCATCATGATGGCAATCGTCTGGGTGCTTGACCAGGTATTTGGCTTGGGAGTTATCTTCGTTTTTGGACACCCCAACTTCTAGTCAGATCTCACTCAGCCACTCGCTTTTCCACTGATAAAAAGGTAAGAAACTAAAAGTCATGCAGAACGAAGAAACGAATTCCAACCCAGAGGCAGCGCTTGATGCTGCACTTGACGCTCTCGTGATGCCTGACGGCGATGCCGAGGCCGAAGGCGTTTCTGATGCTGATGAAAGCGCAGCCGACGAAGAGGCGTCCGTATCCGAGGACAAGGGTGCCGAGGGCGACACCGCTGAGGCTGAGCCTGAGGAAGATCCTTACGCTGAGTTTAAGCGTGACCTGCGAACCCGTCGAGGCAAGTGGTATGTGATTCACTCCTATGCGGGCTACGAGCGCAAGGTAAAGTCAAACCTCGAAAACCGCCGCGAGACCATGGGCGCCCTGGACGATATCCACGAGATCCAGGTCCCGATGGAGGATGTCGTCGAGATCAAGAACGGCCAGCGCAAGATGGTTACCCGCGTGCGTATCCCCGGCTATGTTCTGGTGCGGATGGACCTGAACGAAAACTCCTGGTCTGTTGTTCGCCACACTCCGGGAGTCACCGGATTCGTTGGAAACGCGCACAATCCCGTTCCTCTTCGGTTCAACGAGATCTTTGAGATGCTCAAGTCAACGGTTGAGCTTGCCGATGTCGCCGGAGCCAAGGGCGCTTCCGCCCAGGGTAAGGGTGCCGGTTCACAGTCTGCCGTTCAGGCAGAGATCGACTTTGAGATTGGCGAGACCATCACGATCAAGGAAGGTTCGTTCGCGGGCCTCCCCGGTTCTATTAGCGAGATCAACACGGCGAGTGGAAAGCTTACCGTTCTTGTTTCGCTGTTTGAGCGAGAGACCCCGGTTGAGCTCAGCTTTGACCAGGTGACAAAGCTCTAGCACAGAACCTCTAACGAGCTGATAGTATAGAAACTTCTGCCGGCGCGAGTTGGCGGATACCGGGTCGCGGAAATACCGCGTCCACGGGAGAAAAGCCTGGCCTATGCTCGGCCAGAATTTTCGTCACAGTAAAGGAAAAACAATGGCACCCAAGAAGAAGGTTACGGGTCTGATTAAGCTTCAGATCCAGGCCGGCGCCGCTAACCCCGCACCGCCTGTCGGTCCGGCTCTCGGTCAGCACGGCGTTAACATCATGGAGTTCTGCAAGGCTTACAACGCCGCAACCGAGTCACAGCGTGGAAACGTTATCCCGGTTGAGATCACCGTATACGAGGACCGTTCATTCACGTTCGTACTCAAGACTCCTCCCGCCGCCGAGCTCATCAAGAAGGCTGCTGGCGTTGCAAAGGGATCGGGCACCCCTCACACCGTGAAGGTTGCAAAGATCACCATGGATCAGGTTCGCCAGATCGCAGAGACCAAGCAGGCTGACCTCAACTCAAACGATATTGAGGCTGCTTCGAAGATTATTGCCGGTACCGCTCGTTCCATGGGCATCACGGTCGAGTAAGGCTGAGGAGAAATAACATGGCACAGAAATCAAAGGCGTACCGCGCTGCCGCCGAGAAAATCGAAGACGGCAAGTTTTACACCGCAGCTGAGGCAGTAGCCCTCGCTAAGGTCACCGGGTCTGCAAAGTTTGATTCGACCGTTGAGGTCGCTCTCAAGCTGGGCGTTGACCCTCGCAAGGCAGATCAGATGGTTCGTGGAACCGTTAGCCTTCCCCACGGAACCGGTAAGGTTGCTCGCGTTATCGTGTTCGCCACGGGTGCGGCTGCCGAGGCAGCTATCGCAGCCGGAGCAGACGAGGTAGGCGGAGACGAGCTCATCGAGAAGGTAGCCGCTGGTTACACCTCGTTCGACTCGGCTGTTTCAACTCCCGAGCTCATGGGTAAGGTTGGCCGTTTGGGTAAGGTTCTCGGACCCCGTGGTCTCATGCCTAACCCGAAGACCGGAACGGTTACTCCCGATCCTGCCAAGGCTGTTACCGACATCAAGGGTGGAAAGATCGAGTTCCGCGTTGACAAGCACGCTAACGTTCACTTTATTGTGGGCAAGGCTTCGTTCTCGCAGGAGCAGCTCCACGAGAACATCACGGCGGCACTTGACGAGGTTCTTCGTTTGAAGCCGTCCAGCTCGAAGGGACGTTACGTTCAGAAGGGTGCCGTATCGACCACGTTTGGTCCTGGTATCCCCTTGGACGTCAACGCATTCTAAGCGTCTAGTTTGGCGCGTAGGCCCCGACACCGAAATTGGTGTCGGGGCCTACGTTTTTTGCGCCTGGTCCTCATTCTTCTGGACCTGAAAGAAAGCTGGAAAGCCGATAGAATGGCGTAGCACGTGTATCCCGAAAGCTTGGTGAAAGGCGATGATGTCTGATTGGATTTCCAGTGTGTTTGATGGGAGCTTTCTTTCCGGGGGAGTCTTTCTGATCATTGGGATCATCGGCGCGCTCCTGCTCCTCATATCGTTGCTTCTTGGGGGTATCTTTGACGCCTTCGATTTTGGGGATGGCCCCCTCAGCCTCACAACTATCGCAGCCTTTGCCGCCATTTTTGGGTTTGCGAGCTACGCATCCGTTGGCTCGGGCATTCCATCCCCAGCCGCTGCGCTGATCGGTCTGGGATCCGGTCTCGCCGGTGGAGCGTTCGCGTGGTGGCTGAGTCGCTTTTTCACGAGGGCGGAGTCCAACTCGTCTACCTCTACCTCTACCCTCGTAGGTCAGGAAGCGCATGTGATTCTTCCGTTGCCGGGTGGGTCCGGTCTCGGGGAGATCTCATTCGTTCGTCACGGCGAACGTGTGTCTCTGTCTGCCAGATGTGAGGCTCCAGTACTGGCCGGAGCCAGGGTGCGCATAGTCGCAATCGTCACTGACACGAGTGTGCTTGTAGAACCAATCCAATAGCTTTACGCTCGCGGGGCTATCACGTCTCGTGAGATCTAGAGAATTTCAAGAAAGGTAAAACTCGAATGTTTTTGCTCCCCCCGGCTATAGTTGCCGTGTTCGGAATAGTAGTAGCCATCGTGCTTATTGCTGTTGTGATCATCAAACGTTATCGAATCGCCAAGCCAGACGAGGCAATCATCGTGACGGGAGGCAAGGGGCGAACGACTGTCGACGCTGAGGGGCATTCGTCGCAGGACCTCTCGGGTCAGAAAGTTGTTACGGGCGGCGGAGTCTTCGTCGTTCCCTTCGTGCAGAAGGCTTTCGTGATGTCGCTCCGGTCCCGCCGCCTCACGATCGTTACTGAGGCGCAGACCACGGATGGTATTACGATCCAGGCTCAGGCCGTCGCAGTTGTGAAGGTTGGGGGTACGCAGGAGATGATCCGGGCGGCCGCACAGCGATTCCTGTCGCACTCGGATGAAATCGATCAGTCGACCCAGGAGGTTCTGTCCGGATCGTTACGTTCGATTATTGGCGGCCTGACGGTCTTGCAGATTATCCGTGATCGCGCTGTTGTCGCCCGCAACGTTCTGGAAGCGGCCGAAGAGGCTCTAACGAAGCAGGGTCTGGTCGTCGATACGTTGCAGATCCAAGAAATTCGGGATGCTGCGGATTACATCGCGAACATTGGCCGTCCCGAGGCCGCAAAAGTTCGACAGATTGCAGATATCGCAGAGACAGAGGCGTATCAGGCATCCGAGGAAGCGAAGATCAGCGCGCAGAAGGTCCTGCTCGATAAGAACCGTGATCTGAAGCTCCGCGAGGCCGCTATCCAGGCCGAGACCGATAAGGCACTTGCTGAGGCCGGAGCAGCTAAGCCGCTCGAGGACGCGATCCAGCGCCAGGCCATCGTTGCGCAGGAAGAGCTTACCGCGCAGAAAGAGGTTGCTCTCCGTAAGGAGAAGCTCAACGCTGACGTGCGCGCGGTCGCCGAGGCCGAGGCCTTCCGGGTTGAGGCGATGGCGCAGGCGGAGGCCGCTGCTATTGCCGCAGCCGCTGAGGGCCGCGCAAAGGCTGAGGTCGCCACTGCGCAGGCTGACCTGAAGCGTCGTGAGTTCGCGGCATCCGCCATGGAGCGAGAAGGACTTGCTGAGCGAGCATCGCGTATCTCGGCTGCAGAAGCCCTCGTCGCTGAGGGTGAGGCTGAGGCTAAGACCATCGCCGCCCGCGGTACCGCCGAGGCAGCTGCCATTGAAGCGCGTGGTACTGCTGAGGCTGCCGCTATTGAGGCACGAGCTGAAGCCCTCGAGTCGCAATCTGAGGCGGTTCTCGCCCAGGAGCTCATCCATATGCTTCCTGCCATCGCCGCTGAGTATGCTCGGGCAATCGGCGGTATCGACAGTCTCACCGTTGTGTCAGCCGATGGCGCCAATAAGGTCGCAGGCGATGCCATGGGAAACATTAAGGGCATCATGGAGATGGCAAAGGAGACCGTCGGTATCGATATTATCGGGATGCTTAATGGCGTAGTTTCCGGAAGCGCAACGGGTGCTGCCGCGGGTAACGCTGCGGGTAATGCCGCAGGGAAATCTGCCGACAAGTTGCTCGCTCCAGCAGATTCCCCTCAGCGCGCAAAGACTGCTGCCCCCGATTCCAAATAGTCGATTCGCCGGGTCCCCGGCGGCTCATGCTGAGTGTCAATTGAGGGATGCTCTCGCCCCAGTGTGCGAAAACCGCAGGTTTTCTCGCATGCTGGGGCCATTTTTGTCTGCGCAGGTGGACAGCCCGTCTCAACCGGAGTTGACAAAGGGTACTCCACGGGCTTATATTCCATATGGAATAATCGGAGTGGGGCAACTCATCTGATTGCCAAAATTCCTACGACTGCGTTGTAAAAAATAAGGATTCTCGTGTCTCAAGCTGTATCGCTCACACCCCTGGCGGTGGCTGCGTTGGCCCTGCTCGCGGAAAAGCCGATGCATCCCTACGAGATGTATCAGACTCTGAACCAGAGCTTCCAGGGCTGCTCCCTGAACGTGAAGCCCGGCTCTCTTTACCACACGGTGGCCCGACTCGTCAGGTGCGATTACGTGCGCGCCGTCTGCACGGATAGAGAAGGCAAGCGGCCGGAGCGCACCACCTACGAGATTACGGAGAGCGGGCGGGCGGGCCTTTCAGCGCAAGTGAGTTCGATGTTGGCGGAACCTGTTGACGAGTATCCGCAATTTTTCATCGCTATTGGGGAAGCCAATAACCTTCCGGCCGACGAAGTACTCGACCTTCTGCGGGATCGAGTGGCTGCCCTCACAGAGCGTAAAAATATGCTGGAGAAAAACATCCTTGCGGCGAAAAAACTGGGGATTGAGAGACGCCTCTGGCTGGGCCTCGAATTCTCTCACTCGTCTGCCGAATCCGAAATTTGCTGGGTCACGCGCATCATCGACGAGCTAGAGTCTGGGGTTCTGCCCTGGTCGAGCGACATGGGGGAACTCGAAGCGCGTTTCGCTACATAGAGGGCACACATCTTGAGAGGCAAGTGAGTCTCACGTTATTTTTCGAAAATTAAAGGAAACCTTCTCATGAACAAAGAAATAAAGCCGTGGCCGGCCCTCTGGGCGCTCGTCGTCGGCTTTTTTATGATTCTGATCGACACCACGATCGTTACTGTAGCGAACCCCGCCATCATGCGGGGCCTCAATACAGATATTAATTCTGTTATCTGGGTGACGAGCGCGTATCTGCTGGCGTATGCAGTTCCGCTCCTGATCACCGGACGTCTCGGTGATCGCTTCGGCCCGAAAAACCTTTACCTCACAGGTCTCGTCTTATTCACCGCGGCCTCTGCCTGGTGCGGTCTGTCTGGCGATATCACGATGCTCATCACGGCTCGAGTGTTCCAGGGGCTTGGCGCAGCCATGATGACTCCTCAGACTATGGCGGTTATCACCCGTCTCTTTCCGCCGGATAAGCGCGGTCCTGCGATGGGACTCTGGGGCGGAGTTGCAGGAATGGCGACGCTCGTCGGACCGATCCTTGGCGGCGTACTCGTCGACGGTTTGGGCTGGGAATGGATCTTCTTCATCAACATTCCCATCGGTATCGTGGCATTCGTGTTGGCGTGGCGTTTGGTCCCGCAGCTCACGAAGCACAACCACAAGATGGATTACCTGGGGATCGCCCTCAGCGCGATAGGTATGTTCCTGCTGGTTTTTGGCATTCAAGAAGGCGAAAGCTTCGACTGGGGACCCATCTGGGGACCCATCTCTGTGTGGGGCCTCATTATCTCGGGCCTCGTAGTTCTTGCCGGGTTCATCTTTTGGCAGAGTAAAAACAGGGGCGAACCGCTTCTTCCGCTTAAGCTCTTCCGCGACCGCAACTTCTCCCTTGCGAACGCCGCGATCAGCACTGTCGGGTTCACCATTACGAGCATGACCCTGCCCCTCATCTTCTTCTTCCAGATCGTCTTGGGTCTAACCCCGACCCAATCGGCTCTGATGCTCGCACCCATGGCGGTGTTCACGGGAGTTCTTGGGCCCCTGGCTGGGAAGCTCATCGACCGGACCAACCCGCGAAACGTAGCCGTCGTCGGGCTGCTGCTCCTTGGAATTTCGCTCTTCTGGTATTCACGTCTGATCACACCGGACGTCGAAGTATGGATGTTGCTGCTACCGAGCGCGCTGCTCGGTGTGGCCAACGCGGGGATCTGGGCGCCTCTGTCGAGTACCGCGACGCGCAACCTTCCTCCGCAGCAGGCCGGGGCTGGTTCCGGCATCTACAACACCACGCGTCAGGTTGGTGCCGTGCTGGGTAGTGCCTCCATCGCGGCGCTGATTCAGGCAAGACTTGCTGTCGAGCTACCGCAGGCCCCCGGAGGCTCCGGGTCGGGTGCCGGCGATTTCTCGATGAGCGGAGGTCTCCCCGAGATCGCACATCAGGGTTTCGCGCTAGCGATGGGTCAGGCCCTGCTCCTGCCCGCCTCTATCGCAATTGTGGGGGCGATAGTGGTGGTGTTCTTTGAGAAGCCGAAGCCGGTTGCTTCCGGCTGGGGTGCGGCCCCATCGACGGGACAGGTTCCGACTGCGGGGGTACCGGCATCCTCTCGGTGATTAATGCTGATGCATGGCTCGCGCAATCAGCGCTTCCACGTAGTCTGGCGCCAGCATATGTTGTGTGACGAGCAGGGCTGCCCCAACGGCGCCTGCGAGTTCGCCGGTGCGGGCCTGAGTTATCGTCAGCTTCTGCGTGGCGAGCGGGATCGAGCGACGATACACCACCTCGCGCACCCCGGCGAGAAGGTGTTCCCCCGCGTGGGCTATGCTTCCGCCGATGACGATGATCGAAGGGTTGAGGAGGCTCACGATCCAGGAGAGCGTCTCGCCGAGATCCCGACCGGCCTGCCTGGTCGCGTTGATCGCCTCGGCGTTGTTCACGCGCACCAATTCGACGACATCCCTGCTGTTTGTCGCGGGAATACCCTGGGAGTTGAGGCTTTTGGCGATCGCCGTTCCGCTCGCGATGTCCTCCAGATCTCTCCGGTCTGAGGGGTCCCGCCCCGAATCTGGGTTGAACGGTACCGGTCCGTGTCCGATGTCGCCAGCCGAGCCCTGCGCTCCTCGCTGAAGCTGGCCCCCGCTAATGATGCCGGCGCCAATTCCGGTAGCGACCTTGACGAAGATGAACTCGCGAGCATCCGGCCATTCGCGGGAATGTTCGCCGAGCGCGAGGATATTCACGTCGTTATCGACGAGCACGGGAACGTCAAAGGAGCGCTGAAGATAACCGGGAATGTTGAAGCGATCCCATCCCGGCATGATTGGCGGGCTGATTGGACGTCCGGTGGAGAATTCCACCGGGCCGGGTATTCCGATGCCGATTCCCATGAGCGAATCTGGGTGGATGCCTTGATCGGCGATGATTTTTTGGGCGGAAGAAATAACCCAATCGAGTACCGTCTCTGGTCCGAGCTCCACCGGAATAAGGCTGCTCTCCGTTGCCAAAACGTTGTTGCGCAGATCGGTGAGAGCGACGAGGCCGTGTGTCGCCCCCAGTTCCACTCCGATGATCACGCCCGCGCTTTCGTTGAACGTATATCTCACGGGTGGGCGCCCGCCGGTTGACTCTCCGCCCCGGGTCTCGCGAATGAGGTTAGTCGAGAGTAGGAGGTCGATCCGTGTTGTCACGGTTGAACGGGCAAGGCCGGTGCTATTGATGATGTCCGCCTTAGTGTGCGCCGTTCCGCTGTGAAGGTAGCGGAGTAACTCGCCGGCCCCTATCTTGGTAAGTGCGTTTATCGGGCCGGATGTTTTCATGGCCCCAATTAAAGCAGTATCTGGGGTTGGGGGAGCTAAGTTATCGGCGTTTCAGTTTAGTTTTGACTGCACAAGTTCAACTAAATATTTATTTAACAATATCTTTTATAAAATAATGTAAAACTTTTGCTTGACAGAAGACAAAAGTAGCGGATACTTTCGTAGGTACAGCACACAAGCCCTGCTGTGCCATATCCGCTCAAAGAAGAGAGTTAGAGATCCGCATGCAAACGTCCTTACAGCTTTATACGCTACGTGCCGAGCTTGAACAAGATCTGCACGAGGCTATCGATCGCGTCGCCTCGATAGGGTTTCAAGCGGTGGAACCCTACAACTTCGCCGAAAATGTGGATGCGCTCGCCGAATCGTTGGAGCGCAACGGCCTGAGCGCTCCCAGCGGCCACGCCCCGTTTCTGTCGCAGGATCGCGAACCCATTTTTCGGGCAGCCCAGAAATTAGGGATGCATACGGTCATCGATCCCTTTGTGCCCGCCGAGCGATGGACAACGGCCCACGATATTGCGGCAACGGCCGCCGAGCTGAATAGCGCAGCAGCCGAGGCCCGTAACTACGGGCTCACTGTTGGTTATCACAATCACTGGTGGGAGGTAGAGACGATCGTAGACGGCCGCCGTGCTATCGAGATTCTCGCGGACCATCTCGATGAGGACGTCGTGCTCGAGATCGACACCTATTGGGCACAGGTCGCTGGCGCAGACGTGCCGCAGCTGTTGGAGGCCTTAGGGAGCAGGGTCGCTTTCATCCATGTGAAAGACGGCCCCGGAACCCAGGATCCATCAGACCAGGTTGCAGTCGGGCAGGGCTCTCTCGATATCGAATCTATCCTCGCCGCGGCACCCCATCTTCGTGCCCGAGTCGTCGAACTAGACGATACACGCGGCGATATGTTTACCGCTGTCGAAGACAGCTTCCAATACCTACAGACCCGTTAGGACTCTCATGACACACAACACCAAGCCCGTGCGGGTGGGGATCATCGGCGCCGGCGTTATCTCGCAGACCTATATCGAGAATCTTCAATCCTTCCCCGACACCGAGGTCGTCGCTGTCGGAGATCTCTTCCCGGAGGCAGCGGAGAAGCGAGCACGTGAGTTCGGCATCGCCACGAGTGGCACAGCCGAAAGCGTTCTCGAGAACCCAGACGTGGATCTCATCGTGAACCTGACCATCCCATCCGCCCATGTTGAGGTCGCGCTCGCTGCCATCGCTCAGGGCAAACACGTCTGGAGCGAGAAGCCGTTCTCTCTGGATCGGGAGAGCGGTACGCGGCTCTTGGCCGCTGCTGAGGCGGCAGGTGTCAGACTGGGCTGCGCGCCAGACACTTTCCTCGGCGAGGGCGTCCAGGAGGCACTGCGCGTGATCAAGCGCGGCGATATTGGCACGCCGCTCAACGCGCTGACCATCATGCAGAGCCCCGGCCCGGAATCGTGGCACCCCAACCCGGCGTTCCTCTTCCAGGAGGGCGCTGGCCCGCTTTTCGATATCGGGCCCTACTACCTCACGACCCTCGTGCAGGTTTTCGGCTCGATCTCGCGCGTTGCCTCGATTACGGCAAAGGCCAAGCCCCAGCGCACGATCGGTTCGGGCCCCAAAGCGGGAACCGTTTTCGATGTGACCGTGCCCACCCACGTGTCGGCGCTCATCGAGTTTCGCGAAGGGGGCAGTGCCCAGAGCATCCTCAGTTTTGATTCGCCCCGCGTCAACATGGGCGTGTTTGAGATCACCGGTTCGGAGGCGACCCTATCCTTCCCGGACCCCAATAACTTTGACGGAGAGATTCGCCTGTGCCGCGCCGGCAGCACCGAGTGGGAGACCATCGCAACCGTAACCGAGAAGTCAAGCAGGGGCACCGGCGCCCTTGAGATGGCACGGGCTATCCGTGAGGATCGTCCTCACCGCGCAACAGGGGAGCTGGCTTTCCACGTGGTGGATGCCATGACGGCGATAGCGGAGGCGGGGGTTAGCAGATCATTCGTTGACGTCAGCAGCCAGATCCGCCGCAGCGAATTACTGCCGGACGGCTGGGACCCAATGGTCGCCCAAGAAAACAGATAACAACCATAAACCAAGTAGAACCCTAAACATCTCAAAGAAGAGGTACATCATGGCAACACGCTGGAAAAAATACATTGCTCCGTTAGCTGCGGTCGCGGCCGCATCGATTGTGTTGGGGGGATGCTCGTCCTCGGGCACCGACGGCGCGGATTCGTCCGCCAAAGAGATCACGTATTGGGCCTCGAACCAGGGCACGTCGCTCGAAGACGACAAGGCGAGGCTTGAGCCCACGCTGAAGCGTTTCGAGGAGAAGACGGGGGTCAAGGTGAACCTCGAGGTGATCGCGTGGGGAGATCTCTATACTCGCATTCTCACGGCAGTATCGAGCGGCGATGGTCCAGACGTGCTCAACATCGGAAACACCTGGGCAACAACGCTCCAGGAGACCGGCGCATTTGAGCCGGTCGAGGGTAAGCTCCTAGACGCCGTCGGTGGCGAGGATCGATTCATCAAGAGTTCCTGGGATACCGGAGGGAAACCGGGGGAGGCCCATACCTCCGTTCCCGTGTACGGTCTCGCCTACAACATGTACTACAACAAGAAACTCTTTGCTGAGGCAGGGATCACCGAACCCCCGGCAACGTGGGAGGACTTCGTCGAAACCGGCAAGAAGCTGACGAAGGATACCGACGGCGACGGCAATATTGACCAGTGGGGTTTTAGCACCGCGGGAGCATCCCTGTCGGACAATTCACATTACGGATTTGCGCTCGGGCTGCAGAATGGCAGCGCCCTTTTCGACGATCAGGGAAAGCCCCAATTTGACGATGACGGGATTGTTGCTGGCGCCACCGACTGGATCGGGCTTATGTCAGATGCCAAGATTGTGTCGCCAAGTGATGCCGAGATCAACGATGGGAGTGCCATTGTGACCAACCTCATCGATGGTAAGGCCGCGATGATCTTCAACCAGAGCCCGATCAAGAACTTCGAGGCACGCGACTTCACCGACTGGGGAGTCGCCATGGTGCCCATGATCGATCCGCTCCCGTCTGGCGGTAAGCCGATCGTGAGCCACGTCGCCGGGATTAACCTCTCCGTCTTCAAGAACGCCAAGAATAAGGATGCCGCGATCGATTTCGTCGGCTTCATGACGAGCACCGATGAACAGATCGCGCTCAACAAGACGTTCACGTCTCTGCCCGTGGTAAGCGATGCCTACTCGGATCCTGCTTTCCAAACCGAAGAGGTCAAGCTCAAGCAAAAGACGCTCGAGGATAACGCGGCCCCAATGCCCCTGATCGCCCAGGAAGGGCAAATGGAGACTCTGATTGGCACCGCGCTGAAGGATCTCTTCGCAAAGGCAGCCACGGGCAAAGTTACCGAGTCAGATATCCGCTCAGCCATGAGCGATGCCAATAGTCAGATGTCAGCGGCACTCCAATGACGCTGCTCGACGACAGAATCGAGGAGGACGCCCCCAGCAGGCAACCGGAACCTCCTGCGCAGAAGCGAAAACCGCCGCGTTCTCGGCTCGGCTACTTCATGGTCGCGCCGGCCGCGTTCATGGAACTCTTCATCCACATCATCCCCATGCTTCTCGGGGTCTGGATAGCCTTCATCTCGCTGAACCAGCTCAACATCACCAATTGGACCTCGGCACCCTTTGTCGGGTTCCAGAACTTTATCAACGGCCTAGATCCGCGAAGCACTATCGGTCAGCAATTCTTTGAAACGCTTGGCCGCACGCTGGTCTATACAATTATCGTCGTCGGTTTCTCGTGGGTCTTAGGTATGGCCGCCGCCGTCTTCCTGAACTCGGCGTTCAAGGGGAGGGCGTTCATCCGGACGTTCTTCCTCGTGCCGTATGCTTTGCCGCACTTCGTGACAACCATTGCCTGGGCGTTCATGCTGAACCAGCGAGACGGGGCGGTCAACCAGCTTCTGGTTGATACCCTCGGCCTCTTCGGAGGGGAAAGGCCCTTCTGGCTGCTCGGCAGCAACGCGTTTATCGCGATGATCATCGTAAATATCTGGCAGCTGTGGCCCTTCGCGTTTCTGATGCTGATGGCCTCGCTCCAGACGATCCCGAACGAGGTGTACGAGGCAGCATCTCTCGACGGCGCCTCACTATGGAAGCAATTCCGCCGGATCACGCTCCCCATGATCAAGCCCTCCAACGCTGTGTTGCTGCTGGTCATGTCGCTGTGGACGTTTAACCAGTTCAACGTTCCCTACGTTCTCTTCGGGCAGACCTCCCCGAAGGAAGCGACCCTGTTGTCGCCGCTGATTTATCAAAACTCGTTTGTCAGCTGGAATTTCGGTCTCGGCGGGGCCATGAGTGTCTTGCTGCTCGTGGCGTTGCTCGGGGCATCCCTTGTTTATATTCGTTTGGTGATGAGAAACGTGGGTGAAAACAATGATTGAGACGCGTAGCTTCAAAATTTGGCGGGTCATCGTTTTGGGCTTTCTCGCGCTCTTTATCGCCCTGCCGCTGTACGTGATCGTAACGACATCGTTCAAACCACTCAAAGATGTGTCCGGGGTGTTCGAGTGGATTCCGCGTTCGCTGACGATAGAGCCGTATATTGACATGTGGTCAACGGTTCCACTCGCGCGCTACTTCACGAACAGCCTCATCGTGACCACCACGGCCACAGTATTCTCCGTAATCATCGCGGTGATGGCGGCTTATGCGGTAGCCCGGCTCAGCTTTCGAGGGAAAAAGCCGTTTACCCTCATCGTGCTGTCCACGCAGATGTTCCCGGGCATCCTATTCTTGCTCCCGTTGTTCCTGATGTTCACGCAGATCAAAAATGTCACCGGGATTCAGTTGCAGGGATCCTATGGCGGGTTGATCATCACCTACCTCACGTTTACCTTGCCGTTCGCGATCTGGATGCTGTCTGGATATTTCGCCGCCATCCCCGCGGCTCTCGAGGAGGCCGCCATGATTGACGGCACCTCGCGCCTGGGCGCGCTGTGGCACGTCGTTCTCCCGGTCGCAAAGCCGGGCATCATCGCGGTTGCGGTGTACTCGTTTATTACCGCCTGGAGCGAGGTTCTCTTTGCCTCGGTTCTCACCAACGAGTCGACCAAAACCCTTGCCGTTGGGCTGCGATCGTATGCGAGTCAATCCGATGTGTATTGGAATCAGCTGATGGCCGCATCCGTTGCCGTATCGCTGCCCGTGTTGATTGCCTTCGTGCTGGTGCAAAAACACCTCGTGGCTGGTCTCTCTGCCGGGGCTGTGAAATGATTCAAGTACCTTAGCTTTCGCACGCGAAGACCGGCGACACGATTGGATGATCGGGCTGCGTGCAACAATCACCCTCATCTGGTTAGTGCATCGGTCCACTAAAAAATACGAAACAAGAACGGAAATAAAGAATGACACCACACACACCATACGATGACGTGTTGCTTGCTGAGCAGAAGAAGGAATCCCCCAGAAAAACCCTTCGGGTTGGCGTGGTCGGTATCGGCTGGGCCGGTCAACAGCATCTCAATAGTTACGTGCGACTCGATGGTGTAGAGGTGGTGGCCATCGCCGGAATGGAGACTGATCTTCTCGGGGAACTGGCTCAGACGCACAATGTTCCCAACGCGTTTGAGCGCTGGGAAGACATGATTGAGGCGGGCGGACTAGACGCAATCAGCGTTGCCGTTCCGACCTTCCTGCACGCCCCGATTGCGATCGCTGCGCTTCAGGCTGGTATTCATGTGCTGAGCGAAAAACCGATTGCCCGTTCTGGGGACGAAGCTCAATCAATGGTGGATGCCGCACGCGCGGCTAACCGGGTACTCGACGTTGCATTCAACCATCGGCGCAGAGGGGATATGCAGCGCCTGAAACAGGCCATCGACGCGGGCGAGCTGGGCGACCTCTACTACGCTCGGGGGTCTTGGCTTCGCCGCGAGGGAATCCCCGGAATGGGAGGATGGTTCACGAACAAAAACGCATCGGGCGGCGGTGCGCTCATCGATATCGGGGTTCATGCCCTCGACTACTCCCTCTATTTCATGGGTGAACCCACAGCGATCTCGGTGTCGGCTGTGAGCTATGACAAGCTTGGGTCGCGTGGTCGTGGGGGAAGCAGCTATTCGGAGGCGTCTAAGAGGAGCGGTGAGTTCGAGGTTGAAGACTTCGCCTCTGCCCTCATCCGCTTCGATAACGGTTCCTCGCTCAGCCTTGAAGCTGCATGGGCAGGCTATCGTAGCGTCAACGACACCATGGATTTCAGTGTTTTTGGTACAGACGGTGGTGCCGAACTGTCGGTCGATGGAGATGTAGATAAGCTCGTGATCTACCGGGACAAAGACGGAAAAAATAGTGATTATCATCCCTCCAGCGAAACTATTGAAGGGCATTGGGTCGTGGTGAACGATTTTATTGACTCAATTCGTGAGGGACACGAAGCCTGGTCGAGGCATGACGGATCCCTGGCGCTCCGCCGGGCCCGAATCATCGATGCCTGCTACGAATCAGCGCGTCTGAATAAAGAAGTTGAGGTCGTTCGATGACGGGGGTAATTCGTGTTCTCATCTGGAATGAGGGCGTTCACGAAGCGAAAAACGATCCTGAAACCATGTCGACAATGTATCCAGAGGGGATGCACGGGGCCATCAGAGCGGGGCTCCAACGGTTGCTCCCCAACGCGAACATTCGCACGGCAACCCTCGCAGATCCCGAACAAGGGCTGAGTGAAGCAGCCCTGCAAGAAACTGACGTGCTCCTGTGGTGGGGGCATATAGCGCATGACCAGGTAACCGATGAAACGGTTGATCGAGTGCAGCGGCATGTGCTCGGCGGGATGGGATTTCTGCCACTACATTCTGCACACTTTTCGAAAATATTCATCCGCCTCATGGGAACAACCTGCGCTCTTGCGTGGCGAAACTCGGCTGAACGTGAACTGGTGTGGAACGTGAATCCCACTCATCCCATCAGTCAGGGCCTACCAAACCCGATTATCGTCCCCGAACAAGAAATGTACGGCGAATTTTTTGACATCCCTGAGCCGGACGACCTCATCTTCATCAGCTCTTTCGAGGGTGGAGAAGTTTTTCGCTCCGGGGTCACCTTCGACCGAGGTCGCGGACGGATCTTTTACTTTAGCCCGGGCGATCAAGAATATCCTGTCTATCACCAGGCCGAAATTCACCAAGTATTAGCAAACGGTGTGATCTGGGCCGCGCGCCCAGGCATCCAGCGCGCCCACCCAGAGGTTACCAATCCCCAGCGAAACGACTGGATAAACTAGGTCAAAACCGATCAGAGACCATTCAGAAAACGGCTAGGAGCGAGTTTATGCAGAGTACAAAAACAGCAGCGGCAGGGCTTGGGGTAGCCATGGTTGGGCACTCCTTCATGGGACGCGCCCACTCGCACGCATGGGGAATAGTGAACAGTTTTGCGCAGGTTGCGCCCGTGAGAAAACAGGTTCTCGTTGGTCGGGATCCCGAACGGACAGCCGCCGCGTGTGATGCCCTAGGGTGGGCTGAATTCTCAACCGACCTAGACGAGGTTCTCACCCGCGACGATATCGACATTATCGATATTTGTGCTCCGGGCCACCTGCACGCTGAGTACGCTATCCGTGCGCTTGAAGCTGGCAAACACGTGTTGGTCGAAAAACCCCTTGCCAATAGCCTTGCAGAAGCCGAAGAGATGGCCGAATCCGCCCGTCGAGCGGCCAACGCTGGAGTGCGTTCGGCCGTGGGTTTTAACTACCGCAGCATTCCTGCGCTCGCCGAGGCCCGCGAACTGATCCGCTCCAACAGGATCGGCACCATCAGGCAGATTCGGGTGAGTTATCTGCAGGACTGGCTGGTGCGCGCTGACGCACCAATGACCTGGAGGCTCCGCAAAGAAACCGCGGGAACGGGCGTGCTTGGTGACCTAGCCTCGCACGCGATTGATCAGATTCAGTTTTTAACCGGGGAGCGGATCTCGCGGGTATCTGGCACGCTGAAAACGTTCATAACAGAGAGGCCTGGGCCATATGGCCGGGAGCCGGTAACGGTTGACGATGCGGCGTGGGCCACCTGCACCCTGAGCTCGGGAGCGATCGCCTCGGTTGAGGTGTCTCGCTGTGCTACCGGAGCAAAAAATAGTCTTGAGATTTCGGTTTTTGGTTCGGACGGGGCCGTTCGGTTCGATCTTGAATCGCTCAACGAACTGTGGTTTTACGATGGCACTCTCCCAGAGCGGGAGCAGGGATTCCGGCGGATTCTCGTGACGGAACCTGAGCATCCATTCATTGAAAACTGGTGGCCGGCTGGCCATATGGTTGGCTGGGACAGCTCATTTGTGAACCATATAGGGCAGTTTTTGCTCGCGATTGAACAGGGTCGTGATCCGTCACCGCGTTTCGCCGATGGGCTCGAAACGCAGAGGGTTCTCGATGCGATAGTACGTAGCGCCGAGAATCACAGCCAGAACCAGGAACTCCCAGTATTATCCCGCACCGAGACGATTGGAACACGATGAGCACTCACACCGAGACACACCCGGTCACCCTGTTTACAGGCCAGTGGGCGGATCTTCCCCTCGAAGAAGTGGCACGACTTGCCAGCGGTTGGGGATACGACGGGCTCGAGATTGCGTGCTCTGGGGAGCACCTCGACGTTTGGCGTGCAGCGGAAGACCCAGCCTATGTGAATGAACGGCGGGGTATTCTTGAGCGGCATGGGCTCCAGCTCTTTGCCATCTCGAATCATCTCAAGGGCCAGGCCGTGTGTGACGATCCGATTGATTTCAGGCATCAGGCAATCGTCGGGAGCAAGGTCTGGGGCGACGGAGAGGCTGAGGGCGTGCGGCAACGCGCGGCGGAGGAGTTGAAACTCACTGCCCAGGTCGCTCGAAAGTTTGGGGTGGATACCGTTGTCGGGTTTACCGGATCGAAGATCTGGCAATACGTTGCGATGTTCCCGCCCGTTGGTGCTGATGTTATTGAGGCAGGGTTCGAGGATTTTGCCCGCCGTTGGAACCCGATCCTCGACGTCTTTGATGCGGAGGGCGTGCGTTTCGCCCATGAGGTACACCCCGGAGAGATCGCCTACGATTACTGGTCGTCGGTTCGTGCGTTAGAGGCTATCGATCACCGCGAGGCGTTTGGCTTCAATTGGGACCCGAGCCACATGATGTGGCAGAATATCGACCCCGTTGGGTTCATCTGGGACTTCAAGGATCGTATTTATCACGTCGATTGCAAGGATACGCGGATGCGTCCGCAGAACGGGCGTGCCGGGGTGCTCGGCTCACACCTTCCGTGGGGAGACCCTCGCCGAGGCTGGGACTTTGTCTCAACGGGGCATGGCGACGTTCCCTGGGAAGACTCGTTCCGTGCTCTTCGCTCCATTGGTTATAGCGGCCCGATCTCAGTCGAGTGGGAGGATGCGGGGATGGACCGCCTTCACGGCGCGGCAGAGGCCGTGAAATTTGTACGGTCGAAATTGTGGGAGGTGCCAACGGCGTCGTTTGATGCCGCATTTTCTGCAAATATATGATCTGGGATCTCGTTGGTCGCAATCCGATAACCATTCGAAGAAACTTATCTGTGGCTATTGACTCTGACTTCGTTGCAACCTTACGATGGATCCGTTAATCTAGTCCGGCACTAGCAGATAGCGTCCTCACTTTTAACGCATATTGTTTTTCTTTAATGGAATCACGATGATGTGGAGGTGACTCACATGAACCGCAACAGAGTTCATGAGTCTTATACCTCCGGCGTACCCCGAGTTCTACCGGGGGTTGGGTATGCCTCGGATTCGCATTCAATTAGGTGTCAACCTAAATCTTTTGCTTCTCATCGGAATGCGCTCCATATGGCGCATCAACCTGTTAGAAATCGATAGATCGGCGAGATCATGAAAAAGCAACGCAACTCAGACGCAGGTATCGAACGCTATAGCCTCCGACGCCGAACGGTTGCGTTCCTCGGGGCAGTCATGCTGGCTAGCTCCGGGCTTCTTGTCGCGGGGACCCTTGCGCCCGTCTCGCCTGCGCAAGCTGCCACCTTCGACTACACCTTCTACGTGAACGATTTGCGGCGAGGTAACGATACCAGCCCCGGCGACGGGGTCTGTCAAACCGTTTCGGGAACCTGTACCCTGGACGCGGCTGTACAGGAAGCCAACAAGCTGGGTACTGCCGCACTGGGAGGTGTCGCAAGCCGAACCTTCCTCATTGTCCCAGCGGCAACCATGACCCAGGCCGATGCCAACGGCACCACCACTTCAGTTGTTACCTCCGCTACCCTCGACGTCTTTAAAGGGCGCTCGGGGGTCACCTCGACAGCTAATCCCCAAGGCATCACCGACATGCTCACCACCGGGGTCGCGGCGGCCGAAGGGCTTTCCGCCACATATGACGGTGACGTTCAAGTTATGTACGACTTGCGCGCTCAGATCACCATCGACGCGCAGAATCGAATGGGGCTCATCTCCTCAGCTTTTGACTGGGGCGGGAGCCCTTACTTTTTCTTGTTCCGCGGACAAAACCAGACCATTCGTAACTTTACCCAGCTCCAAAGCCCAGAAGCCGCAATCTACATTGGAGCTAGCGCCGTCAACGCTACCGTGCAGAATTCGCTGATCTGGTCTACTCTCACGGGGGTAACGACAGAACGCGGAGTCGTCGTAGTCAGCGGGGCCCAAAATGTGACTATTAGTAACGTGCGCTTTGACGGTATGTACCTTGACGGAATCTTGTTCCTGGGAGGATCAGCCGGAGGCACTACTCAGAACGTTGTCATCGACAGGACGCAGTTCACCAACCAAAACAGAGATAACACTTACAGGGCAATGCGATCAGATCTGACCCCTAAAGTAGACGGGCTATCGATCACAAACTCTACGTTCAGCGATTGGCTCAATACAAGCGCTTCTATGGCGATTTATTTCTACCAGGGGTCCTTCAGCAACATGACTATTGCTGGTAACGAGTTTACTCAGAACACCTCTCCGTTTGTTCAGGCGATTCACCTCAACGGGATAACCGGCACTAATCGAATTATCAAAAACAACACGTTTAAGTACACCTGGTCCGGCCAGACGACCATCGCAAACGGCTGGCCAAACGCCTGGATCTGGACCGAATTTACCGCGAGTATCCAGCCAAGCTTGACGATCCAAGATAACAATATTATCGGCGGCAATAATAGCGCTCAGATTCTTGCAGGAAACGATGATTCGAACGTCATCCCCATGTACAGAAACACGATGACCGGGGTGGGTGGAACGCCAACCGCAACTTACGAAAACATCAACAACACCCTCAACAACATCAACAACTACACGGCGAACCATCAGATCCGTACCGCTTTTCCCGGCACCGTGGTTGTGCCGCAAACGACTCCGGCTTCCTGCGTAATAAACGTGCAGGTAATGGCTCCCAGTACAGTAAACGGTGGTAACCCTATTGCATACCCCTATTACGTTGATGCGTTCATCGGACGTGCCGCAGCAGCTGGTGGCGACGGAATGGGTCTGGAGCAATATCTCGGGCGCGTGAAGGTATCTTCTGCAGCAGATGAGAGTCAGACCTATCCCCTTGCATACACTGGGGCCGGCGATAACCGTGTAGTCAGATTTCAAAGTACAGAGATCAACACGGGAAGAAGCTCTCAGTACTCACGTGTTATAGCAGCCAGCGGAGCCGACACATGTGCCCCACAGATGTGGATCAAACAATCGAGCACCCAGAACGATCCAACCCCTCAGCGTTTTGTGAGCTTCGACATCGCCTCATCCGAGCCTGCTGGAACTAACGACCTCATCGCATCCGATATTCAATTCTCGGGAACTGCGCCAGGGGCATCTGTTGTTTCGCTCACAAAGAACGGCCCGACCTCGTGGACCTTGGTGGCGAAGGCAAACGGTAGCGGAACAATCGTTCCGAACCTTCCAGCGGGTGCGATCAATGACACAGCGGCGTCACCCAATCTCAGCAGTGCTTCCAACGCCGCAACCGCTCCAATCAACTTTGGTGGGGCAACGGATTCAACATTTACCCAGGGGGTGGCCGGGTCGAGCCTCGATAACACCGTCACCTACAATTCTCCGATTACAATTTCGGCACCCGTTTCGGGAGCGCTCGCGGTTACCGAGGCCGGTGCAAATACCCCGTATACGGTATCGATCACCGGAGTCGATCCTTCAACGGGCCTACTCGTAACACCCACTAGTTCGCTTACCTTCCAAAATACGTGGTCGGGATTTACCGCAGACCCTGCGTATCCAGGAACGGGCGAAACCGCGACGACTATCGCCAAGACTCTTGCGACGAATACTGATCTCAGTACGACAGTGCCCACCATGCAGACCTATCAGACCTCCGTGGATGTGCCGGTAACAGCAATTGATAACACCATCGTCGATGGCACTCGAGGCGTGACTCTCGGAACGGCCGTGTCCTCCGCAGATCTTCAATTTGATGGCTTGATTCTGCCCTCTCTCGCGGTCACGGTGAACGATAATGACAAGCCGTCTGCAGCAAACTCAACGTTTACTGTTACCTCGACCAGCCTTCCCGCTAACGGGGTTTCGGCGCAAACGGCAACTGCGACAGTGAAGAACGCAGGGGGTCAGCTCGTCCAGGGTGCTTCGGTAACGTTCACCCTTCCCGCGGGAGTTAAAGCCAACACCGTGAGCGGGCCAGGCACAGTCACCGTTGCGACTGACGCGAGCGGTGTTGCCGCTCTCTCGATAACGTCGGATACTCCAAACACCTATACCATCAGCGCGTCGGTAAACACCCCCGCCGAACAGATAGGTACGCCACAAACGATCACCTTTATCCCGGTTCCCATTGATCCGACAAAATCTACCTTCGTAACCAGCACTGGTAATCAACCCGCAGATGGAACCCCGCACCACACGGCGACCCTCACCGCCAAAGACAATACCAATCTGCCCGTCCTCAACACACCCGTCTTCTTTACCGTTGATGGTGGAGCTACTGGTACTGGCGCAACCAGCACCGGCCCGACCGGAGTAGTCCAGATCGGAATCAGTTCGACAACAGTGGGTACTAAAAACGTGAATGTCTACAGCGGTACCGATGCCACGGGGACGCTCCTGGGTAGCGGCAGTGTGGTCTTTGTTGGTGGAACCCCTAGCGCCGCCAACTCACCACTCTCCGTAACAAGCGGGCCGCAGGTTGCCAACGGAGTAGCCAGCTTCACAGCATCCGTTCTGGTGAAGGATGCTGGTGGGAATCTGGTATCCGGGCAGAGCGTTACATTCGATGTTCCTCCGGGTGTGACTGCATCTGCGCCAACCGCCCTGAGCGGTCCTGATGGCGTTGCCTCGATTACGCTGACTTCGACCACTGCGGGAACGTACAGCATTGGAGCCCGCATCGGGGCAACAGCTGTCTTGAACTCCCCACAATCCATAACGTTTACCGCTGGTTCTGTTTCCGCCGCTGGGTCTAGTCTGGTTCTTTCCTCCGGAAACCGGATAGCCAATGGAACGGACTCCCACACGGCAACCGTCACGACGAAGGATGCTTTTGGCAACATCGTCCCCAACACAACGGTCACCTTCTCGGTTACGGGAGCGACGGGGTCAGCGACAGTCGTTAGCGATGGCGCCGGTGTTGCCTCGATATCTATCACCGCAACATCGAGCGGGTTGAAAGCAGTAAGCGCGACGATTGGCGGACAGCCAGTTCCCGGGGCTGGGAATGTCAGCTTCGTAGCGGGTCCGGTCAGCGCAGCGAACTCTGAGTTCAGTGTAACCCCGGGCTCGGTCGTAGCGGATGGGAGCGCGACTCACACCGCAACGGTCGTGGTGAAAGACTCAAACGGAAACGTGGTGAGCGGGGCTGTCGTCGACTTTACGGTTGCTCCGGGAGCAACGCTCTCGGCGGCCTCCGCAACAAGCGGTCCTGATGGGGTGGCTTCGGTCACGGTGACTTCGCTCACCGGTGGCAGCTACAACGTTGACGCGACTATCGGCGGAACAGAGGTCCAGGGGGCCCCGCTGCCGGTCGTGTTCAGTGCCGGCGCCGCAACCGCTGCAAACTCCTCGTGGACGGTGTCTCCGGCAGGGCCTGTCACCGCAGACAACAGTAGCTCCTACACGGTAACCGTCACTGCTAAGGACACAAACCTCAACCTGGTTCCCAACGCCAGCTTTGCTATTAGCCTCCCCCCGCAGGTGTCCGCGGCATCCTCGGTTTGCCAAACCGGGGTTAACGGTCAATGCACATTTACCCTGACTTCGTCGACGGCAGGAACCTATCCCGTTTCCGTTCTCTTGGGAGCAACCCCCGTTGGATCTAGCCAGAACGTTGTGTTCACTGCGGGCGCTCTGTCTGTAGCGAATTCCTTACTGACCGTAACAACGGGTAGCAAGACGGCAGACGGGGTAACGCCACACACGGCAACAGTGACCACACGCGACGCAAACGGTAACGCTGTCGCGGGAGTGCTGGTGGTCGTCGGAGTTAGCGGAGGTGCAACAGGAAGCGGCGCTGTTACTACCGATTCGAATGGAACAGCTCAGGTTCCCATCACCTCGACTACTCCGGGGGTCAAACAGGTCACAGCAATGGTTGGTGTGGCCAGCCTGCCGGGTAGCCCAGCAACCGTCACCTTTGTTGTCGGTGCAGCTGATGCGTCCACCTCGAGTCTTTCTGTAACAAACGGAACGATTCTAGCGAACGGATCAGCCGCCCAGACAGCCACCGCGACGATTCGTGATGGTCAAGGAAACCCAGTCCCCGGAGCAACCGTGGACTTTGCGGTCGCGTCCGGTGCTACTGGCTCCGCTGTATCCAAGGTCACCGATGCAAATGGCTTAGCCGCTATCACCGTCGTCTCCTCAACCCCGGGGAGCTATGATGTGCACGCGACACTCGGCGGAACTGACGTGCAGGGTAGCCCTGCACCAGCGACCTTCTCTGCCGGGCCGGTATCCGCTAGCGATTCGGTGTTCTCGGTCAGCTCAGGAAACATTGTCGCGGACAACATCACTCCCCACACCGCGCAAGTGATTGCTCAGGATGCCCAGGGACATGCCCTGCCGGGTGTTTTGGTGACGTTCTCGGTAGCCTCGGGCGCGACGGTTACCCCCTCCGCCCAGACAACGGATGCTACGGGTAAAGCAACTGTGAGCGTGACATCAGCCATTGCCGGTAGCTACTCAGTATCGGCATCCATTGGTGGCTCAACAGTCGGGGGAGCGCCGCAATCGGTCGTCTTCGTGGCAGGTGCCGCCGATGCCTCCGCCTCGACCTTCCTGGTATCTCCCGGTTCAGTTCTCGATGATAATGTCGCTACCCATAGTGCGACGGTTGTCGCTAAAGACTCAAATGGAAACGCCGTTTCGGGCGTTACCGTCACCTTCCAGGTGCCGGTAAATGTTAACCCATCAGCGCTCACCGCCACGACGGATGGCTCGGGTATGGCAAGTATTCTGCTCACTTCGGGAGCCGCTGGTACATACTCGATTGGGGCTTCTATTGGCGGGAACGCGGTGGCAGGCTCTCCCCAAGACGCAGTCTTCGCAGCGGGCGCTCCTAGCGCGGCGAATTCCTCGTGGATTGTCACCCCTGCCGGACCTGTCACAGCTGATGGCTCCTCCGCCTACACCGCGACAGTTACCGTCAGAGACGCGTCTAACAGTCTTGTCAGCGGTGCTCTTGTGAGCTTCACGTCCCCGCCGGGAGTGAGCGCTTCAGCCGCAACCTGCACAACAGACTCAAGCGGTGTCTGCTCGATCACATATACCTCAACAGCGGCGGGAAGCTACACTGTTTCTTCGCAGATTGGGGCTAACCAGATCGGTGCAAGTCGCAGCGTCATCTATAGCGCTGGTGCCGCATCCGCTGCCGACTCGACGATCGTGTCAAGCGTTCCCTCGATCAAGGCCGACGGCATCGCATCATCGACGATCACCGTAACCCTTCGAGACCAGAACGGTAATCCTCTGACAGATAGTTCCACCCCGGTTATTATCTCTACAGATCAGGGGAGCGTTACCCCGACGGTCGCAGTCGGCGATGGAACCTACACCGCGCAGCTCACGGCATCTGCTGCCGGAACCGCACACGTGACGTTCACTGTTGCCTCGGTCGCCGCAACGGCATTCGTCGATGTGACCCTGGTTGATGCGACGCCTCCCGTCGCCCCGACGGTGAACCCGTCTAATGGTTCGACTGTAAGCGGTTTAGCAACTCCGGGCCTCTTGGTAACTGTCACGGGACCCGGGGGTGTTATCGGCACGGCACTAGCTGACGCGGGCGGTCACTACTCCATCGCTCTTGTTCCTCCTGCCGCAGATGGAACATTGCTGAACGTTACCACCACCGATGGTAATGGCAACGTCTCCGTTGACGTCCCGATCACAACCGATTCGCAGTCGCCAACCTCACCAGTCGTCAACCCGACCAACGGAAGCACCGTTGCCGGTACTGCTGAGCCTGGTTCGACGGTGACGGTGAAGGATGCGTCGGGTGCTGTGTTGTGTACGGCGGTGGCGGATTCTGGTGGTAACTTCTCGTGCACGCCGAATCCGGTTCCCGCGAACGGTGCCGTGCTATCGATTACCTCGACGGATGCCAGCGGTAACGTCTCCCTTCCCTCTACCGTGACCACTAACTCAGCTCCTCCAGCAACACCGACTGTCGCTCCGAGCAACGGTTCGACAGTGAGTGGTACTGCGGTTCCTGGAACCACTATCACGGTGAAAGACTCTTCCGGTACCGTGTTGTGCACGGCTGTGGTCGCGGTTGACGCCAGCTACTCGTGCACGCCGAGTCCGACCCCAGCCAATGGCGAAGTTCTTTCGGTGGTCTCCCAGGACAGCCTCGGGAATGTATCGGCTACGGCATCCGTGACAATCGACTCTTCCGTCCCTGTGGCTCCGGTGGTGGCTCCGTCGAATGGTTCTGTGGTGAGTGGTACTGCTGAGCCTGGTTCGACGGTGACGG
>JBBAQX010000046.1:0-9974 GCA_040400085.1 Lysinibacter sp.
CCCCTTCGGAGAGCCTCTTAATGCCACCCACCAACCAATACGGATTCCAGGAAGTCGACACCATGGGTGGTCGCGGGTGTGCCATGACGAGCGGGCGTGGTTCGTGCCGCAACCCTTACTACGATGCCAAGGGCAAGCTCCTCAGTGCCGCCCAGGCCCTGAAGAAGATGCCCACGACCACGTCCAAGGACACGCTGGCCATCGCCGCGCTCAAGACGGGGAACAAGAAGGTGGGTAACTGCTACGTGACGTCGGCGGGTCAAGCCTCGTGCCCCAACGGCAAGAACTCGTCCTATACCTGCCCGTTCCTAACCAAGGGCTGCTACGCCGAAAGTGGGCCCCAGGGTTTCACGACCGGCAAACTGAACCGGAACGGGGCCACCGCCTCCTCCCTCCAGATCGCCAAGGCCGAAGCCGCCGCCCTGGGGGAATTGAACGACTACCTCCAGACCTACGAGAGCGGCCCCTCCAAGCCCCTGCGCCTGCACATTGTGGGCGATGCCGTAACCACTGAAGCGGTCCAGGTGCTCGAAGAGGCCTGCCGCCCCTTCATCCGCAAGGAAGACAACCAGGACGGGTTACCCGGCGGTGGACGCGGGGTCACCAAGACCTGGGCCTACACCCACGGTTGGCGCGACGTGCCACGCTCTGCCTGGGGTGACATCTCCATCCTGGCGTCGTGCGAAACAATCGAGGACATGAACGAGGCCCACAATCGGGGCTATGCGATTGCCGCCGTCGTGACCTCCTACCGGGGTACGGAGAAGTGGAAGCCCTACGAGAGCGGTGGGTTCAAGATCCTGCCCTGCCCCGAAGAGTCTAAACCAGCAGGCCAGAAGCCCCAGTGCCACGAGTGCGGGCTGTGCCTGCGCGACAAATCCCTGCGCTCCAGCAAGACCGTAATTGCCTTCATCTCCGAGACCTCCACCAAGACCAAGGCAGCGACCACCCTCATCCAGATCGGAGCCAACATCTAGGACCCACCATGGCAAAACTAACGGCTGAATACATGCGGATGGTTGAGGGGCTGGAGAGCGGGAGACTCCGCGTCCCCTCTGTTCCGCGCCGCAACCCGCGCACCTCATCTTTTGCTGGGCCCCCCTCTTACAACCGGGACATCAAGTCCTCAGGCCCCATCTTCCAGGGCTCTGTCAAAGGGTACGAGGAAGCGTCCTACGCCCAGGCTCCGAAGGCCTCCAACCCTGCTCCCAAGTACTTCTACATCGCAGGACGGGATGACGCTCGCCAAGGCCGGGAAGTGTCCAGCTTGCGGGAATTCGAAGCCCGCTACGCCAGCGAACTCATGGACCCCCGCTACGAACTGAACCCAGCTTATCGAGCCTATTTGTCCGGTATCGTGTATGGTCAAGGCGGGGATGACGCTAGTTCCTTCCTGTCTCGACAGTCCAATCCCAGCAACCAAAACTTCGTGCCCGCTCGCACGGTGAATCCGGTTACCCCGTTTCGGGGTGGAATGCGCCGCAATCCAGAGTCTGGTGCCGCCGCCATGTACGAGACCTTCCACCAGAGAGCCCCGGAGCGGGTGGAGGAGTATGAGGAGAACTTCCATTACCACGGCTGGCTGGCGGAGTTGGGGGAGATGCAGGAAATCAAGGTGGCTCTCATCTACCTGGACCCGCCCAAGGAAGCCGTGATTCGGTTTGACCCGGGGACCAAGCTCGGGTGCAGTGAGGACGGTCGGCAGTTGTATCTGGTCGGGGGAGACCAATCCGTGGACCTGAAGAGCTTGGGGTTTGGGAAGGAGTGGGTCCGGGACTACATGTTACTGGGGGTGCTCCATGAGCTAACCTACCGGACCAAGAAGGGGTTCGACAAGTTCAAGACGATTGACTACTACCACGAGTTGGGTGAGGACTCCGGGGATTTGCCGGTCCTGGCCTACGACAACCTGAACCAGCAGTTGATGGTGGTGGGTGGGAAGTATGTCGTCAAGTACGAAGGGATCGTGAATTAAGGGGACTGGGTAGGCCCGAAAGGGCAAACCAGAAACCAATCGGGGATTACCCCACAGTTTTGTAGTAACAAGTTTTCTCGGGCGACCGGGAAATATCAACAGGAGAAAAACACATGGCAGTAACAGTAACTTACACTTATCCGGTCGCCGGAACCACCGCACCGACCGCGCTTCAGGCTTCCAACGCGAACGCGGTTGTGGCCGACGTTGTGGCGACGGCGGATGCCGACACCACGGCTGTAGTGACCCACAACTTCGGATTGACCGCCGCCCAACTGGCGAACGGTTTCCCGCTAGTGAATGAAGTTCCAACCCTGAGCCAAGCCCTGACGGCTATGAGCGGCTGGGTAAACTCGGCCAACGCAGCCAACACCTCGACCTTCACGAAACTTGCTTCGGTGGGTAGCGGTAATGCTTCCGCCCAGCTTCGCGTCACGATCCAACGTCCGTTCTCGTCTGTGGTCTAACCCAGCGGCCTAAAACAGGAATCAGGCACCACTCTATGACCTTCAACCAGCCGAAACCCGGTAAGGAGAGATAGCTGATGGCAACAGTACAGCGCGTACGAAAACTCGTCAACGGCAGCAAACGCCGGGTGGCGGGAGCCAGGAAAAAGCTATCAGCCAAACAGATCAAGTTTTTCGGAACGAAGCGGCAGAAAGCGGCTTTGAAACGGAAAAAGACGAGTTCGGCTGGTAGCAAGAAAAAGAACCCGAAGCGGAAGAACGCCCGGGTCGTCAAGGTCAAGTCCACGACGCGGAAAAAGGCTTCGGTCAAGCGTCAGGTCAAACGAAATCCAGCCCCGTTCCTCATCACCCTTGGAGCGGTCAACCCCAAAAGGAGAACCACTATGGCGAAACGCCGTAAGAAAGCACGTAAGGTCGGCGCTCGTCGTCGGCGTCCGACTACCCCGATGGCGGTGAACCCGCGTCGGCGTCGTCGAGTGGCCAGCGTTCGTAGCCGGTCGAATGGTAGCCGCCGGAAGTCCTATGGACGTCGGCGTCGGAATCCGGAGGCCTTTGGCATTCAAGCCACCTCCAGCAAGTTCATGCAGGCCGTGGCGGGTGGTTTGGTCGGCGTCGCCGCCACCAAGTTCATCCCCACTCTTGTTCCCATGAACATCATCGGGAACAACAACCTGATGCGGTTCGTGGTGAGCGTCGCGTCGGCCATCGTGGCGGGCATGGGAGCGAAGAAACTCGCTGCTGGACCGTTTGCCGATGGTGTGCTCTTCGGCGGCTTGATGCAGGCGGCTTCGGTCGGTATGAACACCTTCCTGCCCGCCGGTCCTGCCCGCGCCCTGGCCCTGAACGGCATGGGTGAGTTCGTCGATGGCCGATTTGTGGTCCCCCAGAACCCGATCAGCTTCGCGAGCCCCGCACCCGCCGCCCGTATCCAGGCCTCCGGTCTCAGCCGCAGCTTCGGAACCGCGTTCTAGTTACGGGGCAGGGGAGTGGTTTTATGCCCCTCCCCTGCACCTGTAGGAGAAAGCAAAGATGAACCCCAACTACAACTCAAGAGGAAATTGTCAAATGGCTTCGAACAAGCAAGTTATCATGGACGCCTTCAACAGCGAGATCTACATCCAGGATCGGATGGACGTCCAGCACACCCCCCTTTACGACACGGTGACCATCGCCGCCGGGTCCGCCCTCAACAACCTGACCTCCCAGTTCTTTACAAACGTGGGCGCTCAGTCCAACAAGACCCTGGGTTTGACCAACATGACCCAGAGCCAGAAGCTCGCGGCTCCCGAAGCCTTCTCGATCTTCGCGGTTCGTTTCCGCTGGGCCGAGAACATTCTCCGCGCCGACCTGGACACGATCCTGAGCCGGTTTGCCCTGTCCCTCTTCCTGGGCCAGAAGCGGTATCAGTTGGCTCCCCTGTGGCACTTCAACGCGGGTGGCGGCATCTTCGCGGTGTCCAGCCGGTCGTCCGAGTCCACCTATGCTAACGGCCTGCCCGGTCGTGAGTCGATGCACAAACTCGCGATCCCGATTGTGATTGAAAACCAGATGACCTTCTTCGCGCAACTCGACGGCACCGAGTACACGATGACGGCCACCGCGTCCGGCGGCACCGGCATCACCATGCAACTCCTGCTCGACGGGTTCTACGCACGCGGCATCCAGTAACGGCTTGGGGTCTGCGGACCCCTCCGTCTGGTTTGGGGGCCGTTCTCGGTCGGCCCCCAAAAACTTTCACTTCCAGCCTTCAATCCCTCCCCTGCTTTACCCAGGGTGCAATCCAATCCAGGAGCTATAAAACATGAACCCCTTGTCCCCGTACCAAAACGTGTACGCGCCGGAAGCCTACAACGGCGTGCCCGTACTGCCCGCGAACTCGGAAGCCCCATTTGACTATGTCTACGACGTGACCCTGACGGCGAACCAGCAACTGATTGACCAGACCCTGTCGGTCGATACGGATGCCGACTTCGAACTGAGAGCCGTCCTCATCACCGCGCCGGGGGGAGCATTTTCTGTGCGCTGGAGCGATGGACAAGGCTACTACACCGCCTCCGACGAAATCCTGAATTCCGCCTTCACCGCCCTGGCACCCTACCCCTGCTTCCCGTCGCTCGTCATCCCTGCTGGTGGTCGCATCGGGATTGACATCAGCGACCTGTCCGGAGCCACAAACGCCATCCAACTCGTGTTTCGGGGCGTCAAGGTTTACAGTCCGCAGGGACGCTAAGGATAGCCAAGGAGGAACCCCAACATGGCATCCAGCGACTTCTACGACCTGCCCTTCATTTACACCTTCAACGCCAACAGATTGACGGACGGGCAAGACTACGACCGGCTCACGGTCCCCATCATCGCCGACTCCGAGTTTCACCTTCGGCGCATTGCCGGTGCCGCAACCCTGGCCGACTATGGGGGCGGGGAAGGAAGCGCTGCCACCTCCCGCTTCATGGTGTACACCCAAGGGGGGTCCCGTATCTTTTCGAAGCCGGAGTTGATAGAGCCCGACATGGCTCTTGTGCCGGAGTTGGTGTATCCACCGGGTGGCCAGATCCGGTTCGACGTCAGCGACCTGTTCCGAGCCCGCAACACGGGCGGCGGTGGTCCCGCCTACTACTCGCAACTCTCTTTCCAGGGTGTACGTCGCTACTACGGGATGAGCCCCATCGGGAGCGCCTACAAGTATTACGAGAAGCCCCAGTCCTACCCGCTCACCTTCTCGATCAACTACGCCAACGGGACCAACTTTCGCCGGTATGTGCAACCCGTCGAACAGTATGACTTCTCCCTTCACGCCATTAGTATCGTGACCGTGACTGGGAGCGGGGGTGAGGTTCCCGCGCCGGGTTCCTGGGCGGTCGTAACCCCGGGCCAGTTCTCCTTCTACCTCTACAACAAAAACTCGGAGCGGCTCTCCATCGACCCAGTCGACGCCGCCACCTACGCCTTCAACCGGCGGAAGTTCGCAGCCTCTACCGGCGGCGGTGTTTTCCCGTGCCCCCCGGTCCTCTACCCAGTCGGTTCCCAAATCATGATTGACGTCTACTCGAATACTTTGGCGGCATCGCTCCCGATCCAGGTCCAGATGGTGTTCCACGGCGTCTGGAGGCTTCCATGCCGGTAAGGCTTTTGAATCAGTCCCATCCCGTTCTTGCTTCCGACGAATACACCTCGCATGTGAGCGTCCAAGTCGACCACCCAGTTGACTACTTCACCCTGCGGACGGACATCCGCCCCATCCCGCAGCGGTGGCCCAATACGGCCATCGCCAGCCTGGATCTGATCCGGAAGGCCCACGCCCTGCGCCCCCGCACTGTGACGGTGCCCGAGAACCTCCAGACCACCATACTGGCCACCGAGCGCCTGGAAACCCAGGTGGCGGTCCAGCCCGGGTCCTGGCTCTGGAACGTCCAGGGCCTGTTCTCGGAAACGGGCGGGGCTGAATACTACAACGTATCCGTCCTCCTGACGGACACGGCTTCCGGGGTGCCCCTGTCCAAGTACTACGTATCCGCCGGAGCCTACGGGATCACCGACGCCGATAACCTCTACTTACCCCCCATGCCCAAGCCCATCACGGGCCAGGGCCTTGTGAACGTGGAAATCTGCAACTACTCCCAGACGGACCTGACGGGATTACAGATTCTGTTGTTCTTCGCCGAGCCGGTTCCGGATGTCCGGCAGCAATTGGCTGGCGGCAATAACCAGAGGAGCCGATAGGAGCAATTATGGACACGAGAAACTGGAATGAAAAGCTCCTCCACCCGTACCCCAGCACCTTTGGAGGTAGAGGGAGAGGGGACATTCGGATTGTGTATCCTAACTGGGCGGATGAGTGCCTAGCACAAGTCCAATACGACTGGGCCAAGATCAGTGCTTGTGGCGGGATCTTGGAATGTTGCGCCCCGGGCGTCTACAACTACGGTAACCCGCCTTGGTTGGCCATGCCCCCCGAAGGGAGACAGTTCCGGAAGACGGGGGGCGTGGCGCTCCCGGCCAATGAGACATTGGGTACCGTGATTACGACGTTCCGGGTGCAGCCCGGGTACGAGGGGATCATCAACGCCCTGGTCGTGAACGTGTTTAACAGTGCCGGGACAACCGGGTTCGGTGAGGATAGCGGGGACCTTGTGTGGCGGTTGGAGATTGGACGAACCTATGCCAAGGACCTGGGGAACATCCGCACCCAACTGGGGAGTCTGTCATCCCCGTTCCCGCTCTTCAAGGGGATCCGGGTGTTCCCAGGCCAGCTTCTGACGCTGACCGTGGACCGCCCCAATGCGACGGACACGCTGGATGCCGATGACCGGATCGTGGGTATGTTGATGGGTTACTTCTACCCCGTGCATCGCGGTTATGCCGCCCAGGTGAACTTGAGGAACCAATGACGAGAATCCTCAAGGCGCTCTCGATTTTGAAGGTGCGCCAGGTTTTGACCTTGCGGGACGGTAAATACTCCGTGCCGGAAGAGACTGAGGTAACCCGATGACCCAAAACAAGGAGACAAACGCCAACCCGCGCATGCATATTGAACTCGACGCGGACGGCGGCAAACCACCCGTCCGCCTCTCCATGGGCTTGTATGTCCTGATTCAAATCATTCTTGGCGTGTTCTTCTTTGGAGTCAGTTACGCCTCGACAGCTTCCGAGTTGAAGGTTTTGAAGCAGGAAGTGGGGGATATGAAAAACTATCGCGCCGACTTCCTAACCTTCCAACGAGACATCCTCATTGAACTCCAAAAGAACACAAGCACCCTGCTGTATTTGCAGGAAGAAGTAAGGAACCTTCGCAATGAACGCCGAAAATAAATTCTCTGATCCCTCCGATTACCCCAGCACTCCTCGGTACCGGCCCACGTTAAAGCAGGAAGTTTATCTGCGTTGGGTGATCCTGAAGCACCAGCTCATGACCCGGCTAAATGTCTGGGACGCCCTACTCTTCATCTCCCTTATCGCCTACATGGCGGCACCGCTCGTCAAGATGTTTGGGCAGGATGTTGTGGCTAACTCCCTCACGCTATCCTCGTCCGCACCCGCTGTCCCCACTAACGTGGGAGCCCGCTATTCAGGACCGTTTGGTCAGACCCAGATCTTTTACTTCGTGATTGCCCGGTTCCCTGCCGGAGCCACTAACCCGTCCCAGGTCGCAATCGCCAATAACACGCAAGGGGTACAGAACCTGTCCTCTACTGCCACGGTTACTGTGACGTGGTCCGGGGTAAGTGGGGCCACCGGGTACGACGTGATTCGGTCGACGACCTCGGCCTTTCCCAGCAACCCTTCCCCTGGACCGTATGCGGTCGTCATCAACACCTCTTCCCTTTCCGTGACCGATAACGGTTCGGCCCTCTCCTCTTACCCTCCTTCAGGTCTCGTGACGATCCAGGCCGCGCAGGCCATCCAGACTGTAAATAACCTGACCAACGCCGTGCCATTTGTGAACATGACGCTGGGTGGCGCGAGTCTGCGGCTGGCCCTCATCAAGGGCTCCATCACGGCCAGCGATTGCGTGCAACTAGCGGCGGATGGCAGTGGCCAGCTAGAGAGCGCTGGGGCTGCGTGCGGGAGCGGGGGTGGTGGTGGGTTCTACCAGACTGTGTTGAATAATGGGTCGGCAGTAACCCAAAGGAACCAATTGAACTTCGTGCCGGGGACGGGGATCAGTATCAGCAATAGCGATTCTAGCAGCCCCAGTAGGACAACCCTCACGATCAATGCCACAGGGAGCAGCACGGGGGATGTCGTTGGGCCTGCCTCCTCCACTAACAACAGCGTTGCGCTCTTCAATGGAACGACAGGGAAGCTGATCAAGGATGGAGGGCCTTTGCCGACGGGGGATGTGGTTGGGCCGGGATCGGCCACGAACAACGCGATTGCGCTTTACAATGGAACCACCGGAAAAATCATCCAGAGCAGCACCACCCTGCTGCCCACGGGTCTGCTTGTCGGCACCGGGCAAGCGAACACGTACACGACCGGGTTGCAAACATTCACCAACGCACGTATGGTAATTCCTCAAGGCGGTTTCTTTGCGCCCGCCCTTACCGCCGAGATTGGTTGGAACGCGAGTATTTCGCGAGTGGTAGTTGGGAATACGCTGGGCGTTACGCAGTCATTGGCGGTGCAGGGTACCAGTTCCCCAACCGCCAATGATTGCGTTAAGTTTGACGCAAGCGGGTTTTTGGTAACAGCGGGCGCACCGTGCGCGAGTGGCGGAACTGTATCCGCCGCATCACCGTATCTCACTATCGGGAGTTCGTTGTATGGACCGATATTCACAGTCACCAACCCCGGCACCCCGGCATGGGCGTGGAATAACCAAAACCTAGCGACGTTGACCACGACCAACAACGCGCAAACCCTTTGCGCTCCTCCTAGCGGGCTTAGTGTGAATTCTAGGTTAGTCAGTACACCAGCTACGCCGTGGACGGTCACCGCGCAATTTATATTCAACGTGGTGAATGCGGCAACCCCGCGCATGGGGATTGTTCTGCGGGAGTCGGGCACTGGCAAGCTCCTTACCTCCGGCGCGGCTACAGTGAGTGAGTTCTACGTCGATAACTGGAATTCCTCAACCAGCTTCGCCAGCACCCCCACCACCGTTACTTTGGGGGCCTCCGCCGGGTTCAAGTTTGTGCGGGCCACTGATAACGGCACCAACATTACGTTCTCGTACTCCTACGACGGAATTGGATGGCACGTCTACTATGACTTCAGCCGGACCAACTTCTTCACCACTGGACCAGACCAGTTTGGGCTCTTCATCTTCAATAATTCCGCTGCCCTAAACGTCTGCTCCACCTTGTTGTCCTGGTCGGTCACCTAGTCGTGGGGTCCGGGGTCTGGTTTTTGCTTATTCTTGGTTGCCTAGTAGGCGTTGCCGCAGTCAAGTCCTATAATCTAAACAGCCGGTTTAACCGGAAAAGGAGAAACAATATGAGCAAGACCGAGAAGCAAGAGTTCAAAGGGGCCAACGTGAACCCCGACGACCTGAAGCCGAAAGAGCCTACCCCCTCTTTCATGCAGGAAGAGAATGACAACCTGGGGGCCTACCTGAAGTGGCAGCAGGCACAATATAACCTGCTGGGGATCCCCGGTTTTACGACCGACGTACCCAACGATAACCCCGCTCTGGTGGCCAGCTTGCAATGGCTGCGGGACCGTGGTGTGCCGGAACCGACGCGGGTGCGTGACAAGATCGTGTGGCCCGGGAGCGATGGCTACGGGTTCGAAGTCGACTTGCTCGTGTGGGATGTATCGGTGGAAGGGGACAAACTGTTTGAGCCCGTGTGGGCTGCAGAGTATCTCGTTGCCATCAGCCCCAAGACCGCGTTCCGTGATTTGATTGATAAAGGCGTGATGCCCAAGAGCACCTCGCCCGTCTACTAACCCAACAACCAACACCCCAAACCTGAGGATAGGCTATGCAGATCGAACTGAGAAAAGAACAACTGGACATGGACTCTTGCCAGGGCGGCTGCACGGCCTATCGTCAAGCTGGGATGGGGGAGATGGGGATGGGGGAGATGGGG
>JBBAQX010000046.1:10074-19776 GCA_040400085.1 Lysinibacter sp.
GATGGGGGACTGGATTGATGACCTGAAAGGGGCGGTCCCCACGAGTCTATGGCCCTCCTCAACAAGCATCCTGCCCTGGTTTGTGGGCGGGCTGTTTGCCTTCGTCGTGTTCAAGCGGGTGACGAGCTAGCCATGATGGGACGCATCATGCCCAGCGGGACGTTCCCCACTGAAGGGGCCCCGGCAGACCCGGCTCTGGCCGCAAGAGCCAATACCTGTCAGCCCCTCTCCGATTACCAACAGTTACTCAAGTCGGTTGAGGGTGAGATGCGGACCATGGAAATTTGGGACTACGCCAAGTACAAATCCCTGTACCCGACGGGCCAGCCCATGATGGAGTGCTTCGGCCCCAATGGCTACTCCGCTGTGGTGCGCAAAATGACGAACGTTGAGAAGGCGCAGTACATGGCGGGGGATCGGGTGCGGGATCTGACCGACGGTGGCGGGGGCCAGGGGTTCGACATCGTGGCGTGGGTGAAGGATAACCCGCTTCTGGTTGTGGCAATCCTGACTGGATTGGGGTACCTATACTACATTTCAAGGAGGAGTGAATAACATGGCAATTGCAAGACTACGTGGCCTGGGTGAGCCCGGCCTCAACATGAACCTGATGGGGCCCAACATGCCGGGATCCCGTCAACCCAACGTGAATGCGATTCTGGCACCGGACCCGGAGGTCGGGGTGCCGGTGAACACGTTGCCGGTGCCGGATCCAATGGGACCGGTGCCGACTTATAGGAATCTCCCGAGTGGCGGGACTGTAGGAGTACCTATGCCCACCGGGAACAACGGTGGCGGGTTGCCGGTGTTGGCGGTCACACCCCCGTACCCGACTGAGGTGCCGAGTCCGTCTTGGGCTGTTCCTCTTGATCCATACGTGGACAACCGTACTCCGGCACAAAGGGCCAAGTACTTGGAAGAAAGCGCCAAATTCAGGGCCGAGGATGACCGCATCAACGCCCAACTAGACAAGGCGAATGCCTATGGAAAAACCCTTGTGGAGAAGCTGGGGCTAATCCTCCGAGACGAGCTACTCCAGCGCCAAAAACGAGAGTCCGAAGGGGCTAAGGGTGTTTGGTCTCCCGCACAGGACGCGAGAGACTACGAGCAGAATATGCCGTGGCTGCTGATGGCCAGATTTGGCAAGGATGTTGGGGTAGCTAATAAAGCGGAAGACTACAAAGCTGAACTCGACAAAGTCTATGATAAAGCGGTCGCTTTCCTTGTGTCTGCCGGTTATCTGCCTGCCGGGGCGGGTGGTGGCAGTTTGAGCGGGATCGACCCACTCTACATTGCTCTGGGCCTGGGCGTGGTCGCGCTGTTCTTCTTCAAGGGGGATTAATCACCCATGTCCACCAACACACGCCCTTCGCGCCTCAACGCCAACCAAGTCTACGATCTGGCCCGCAACGCCGGGTTCCCGCCGGAGACGGCCCGCAAGATGGTGGCCATCGCCCAGCGGGAGTCCAACTTCAACGCCGGGGTTGTCGGCACCGTCAACGCCGCCAAGGAAACCAGCTACGGGTTGTGGCAGATCAATTGGAAGGACCCGGGCATCAAGGCCCTGCTCCAGCGCAACGGCATCACCCAGCCGGAGATGCTTTTCGACCCGGCCACCAACGCCCGCGCCGCCGCCCTGCTCTGGGGTGGTAATGATTCCAATCTGAACACGGCATGGTACACGGATCGTGTGGGCCTCTCCTACCAGCAGGGGGAGAAGTATCGGGAGAACCTGTCGAAGCTCCCACCCATCGCCGACTTCGAGGCATCGTACGCGGGAAAAGAGTCCCCGGATTACCAAAGCCCAAGTGATCCGGGGTATGGCGAGGGCAGTGGGGGAGGTGAGGGTGAGTTGGACTGGAGCGCATGGAACGGGGTAACCCAAGCCGCTGGCCAACTCACGAGTTTCGATGGCGAGGTGGCTGGGGTGCCTACGCCCGTGTTCTGGTTCGTTGGCGGAATCCTGGCCCTGGCCCTATTCGCCCGCCGTTAGGGGTTAGTGCCAAAAGCTGTCAGGGGCGGCATTCATGTGCTCGTCCAGGATCCAGATGAGACGTTCGATATTCGACGGGGTCGGCTCGATGGTATTCCATAGCCCCCACGGGTCCCCCCACGGCCCCCAGTCAATCCCCAGCAGGGTATGTACCTCCCGTAGTTCCACTTCGGCTCCCCGCGCCTGCTCCCACAACACCTCCTCTCCGGAGAAGGCCTTCTGCCATCGGTAGCGGATGTCCAGGAGCTTGAAGCGGTGCTCAATGAGCCGGTGATTCTGTTGCTGCGACCGGCGGCGGTTCTGGGTAAAGTGGCGCGGCTTCATGGCTAGGGTTACCTCTTTGGGGGCTGGGAGGCTTTATTTTGGCATGCCCCTTGCTGTTTCACAATCTCCCCCCTTACAATACCCTCAACACCCCGTTTCAAAAAGACCCTTTCACATTGTTTCACTCAGGCTCCTTTGTGGCACAGGGGAAGGGGCATCCCGAACCGGGCGTGAATAAGCATAGGAGACCTAACCCAAGATGAACGTCACAATCAACGTGGCCGAGAACAAGCCCAAGAAGGGCAAGCCCAAGAAGGGCAAGCACGCTTACAAGCGGCAACACCGTCGAGGAATCAACCGCGGACCATCCCATACGGGGGCTTTAATGCGGATGACGGAAAGAATGGATCGACTGATGGGGAGCCTGGAACGGCTGCTCGATTACATGTCTGCCGATACGGGTAACGATAATCCCCCTGGGAAGCCAGAACCACCGCTCCCGCAATCGACGGTCGATGATTTGGTCGACGCCATCAAGGTCGCCGGATTCCCGGTGAAACCTTTCAAAGGTGCCACCCCGTTCTAGTGGCCTGTTCTAGGCTCCCTTTATAATCTGCCATGTCCCGTCAACCGCAAACCCTACCCCGTCACCCTAAATGTTCCCGCCGATGTCTCGTGCCCCGGCGGGTGCTCCCGGCCCGTCCCCCGCTCCCGCGCCCCTCTCCGACCGACAAGGAGGATGAGGAGTTTCTGGACGACCTCTATGCCGTGGTGATGGATGCCCTGGACGAGAAGATAGACGACCTACTCTCAACCCCGGCCATCGGCCCCATCCTGGTGTCCTGGCTTATCGACGCCGACAAGAAGGGGTTGCTCCCGATGGCTCTGTCGACGGAGTTACGGGATGCCCTGAAGCTGGCCCCCGCTTCCGCGACCCCAGCGCCCGTGACCGAACCCATAACCCAAAACCCAAACCCGACTGGAGAACCCACAACCGATGCCCCCAATCCACCACACCCGACCACATAACGACAAAACAGCAACCCTCGCCAAGATGTTCCAAGTGGAGCCCGACTTCCTGAACTACATGGACGTCGTCAACGGCAGCGTCTACGATTCCAACAGCTACGCCGCCGGTTCCACAATCCCGCAACGGGAGAACCTCTTCCGTATCCCTATCGGGCAAGAAGGCAAGACCACACTCCACACCAACATGGAGATGGTCTCCCAGCTTCCAATCCCGGTGATGCATTCCGTCCAGCGCATCAAGTGGGTGTTCGCTAGGACTTGTCTGGCCAAGGACGTTCTCACCTATCTCGAAAACACCATGGCCACGTTCTGGATGGGGTGCAAGCGATACACACAATCCCCACTCCTATGCCTCCCGTCCCAGGACAACTCCGTCCCTCCTCCCATCTGGACCTGCGCCTACTGCTCTTCGGTCTATGTCGGGGAGGCCTGCCCAGGGTGCGGGGCCAGGGATCGGGACTTCTTCAACACTGCTCCCCAGGAGACCGTCCTGGGCTACACCGTAGTCCTCGACCTGAAGGGGATGGACCTCATCATCATCCAGCAACTGCAGTTCTATGTGGAACACGAACACCTCTACTCCCAAAACCTGGCCCCGCAATGGGAAGGGGGCAAAGGTCTCCGGTACTGGGTTCACCTTGAGGGCCTCACCGCACGGGGGATTTCGTAATGGGCCCTCTTCTTGATTTTTTACGGAAGGCGTTTGAAACCGCCACAAAACCGCAAGTCTGTACTGTCTGCAAGGCCTACGCGGGGTCAGTGTTTTGTGATCGCCACATCTGCAACTTCGGCACCGTGGAGCCTTGCCAAACTTGCAAATCAAACTTGCCCTGCTATGGCTTGCCTTGTGAACTCGGGGATCGGCTAGTTCGAATCCGTAATGGACAGGAGCCCTCTACAGATGCATGATGCCTACCACGTCCTGAACCTGGGAGCCGGGATCCAGTCCACCTACATGCTCCTCCACCTGGACCGGCAGTCCCCGGGCTGGGAGTTCTCCACCTACCCCATCACCCACGCCATCATGGCAGACACCGGAGAGGAACCTGTAGCCGTCTACCGTCACGTCGAATGGCTCCAGAGTGTGGTGAAACGAATTCCCATCACCATCGTGAGCAAGGGGAAACTGGGGGATGATCTCGTGAACGGGGTCAACTCGACGGGGCATCGGTTTGCTTCGATTCCGGCCTACACGGCACTGGCACCGGAAGACCGGGGGCCTGGGTGGAAAGAGGGTATGACCCGTCGCCAATGCACCTCCGAGTACAAAATTGAGCCGCTCAATAAGGGGGTTCGGGCACGGATTGTCGGCCTCAAGTATCGTCAACCCGTGCCCAAGTGGTTGGAGATCCACAACTATATCGGGATCTCCATGGATGAGGCCCGCCGCGCCGTCAAGCAGCGTCAGAAGTACAATGGGCACCCCAACTACCATGTTCACTTTCCCCTGATTGAAAAGGGGCTCACCCGCGTCGATTGTGAGCGAAGTTTGCTAACGGACTTTGCGATTCCGCATCAGGTTCCCCGGTCGGCTTGTGTGTTCTGTCCCTACAAGACCGATGCCGAGTGGGAGCGCCTCCGCACCTCGACGGACCAGGAAGACTGGAACCGGGCTGTGGAAGTGGATGCCGCCCTCCGGCGCTCCGATTCCCTTGTCCGCAAAGGGATGACCCACTACAGCTACCTGCATCGATCATGCCAACCCTTGACCCAGATCACCTTCAACCCGAACCCGCGTGAACTCTCACCTCTGACCAAGTCCGAGTGTGAGGGTATGTGCGGCAACTGAACAGGGCAAACCACCGCCCCCAAACCACCGCCCCCAAACCCTAAACCCTTACAGGAAACTCCTCCATGAACTTCAAAACATTTGCCCGCAAACTTGGCACCGGACTCCGTATTGGAACCGAGGTCGCCGCCGCTGTCTCCCAGTTCGCCCCTATCCCTGCCGCGATACCCGCAGCCATGCGGATGGGGTCTAGGACTCTTGGGTCCCTCAATACCCAGGCACCGCCGCTTCCGTCCCCTGTAGTCCCTCCAGAACTGCTGGCCCAATTGGCCGTGGGGGAGATCGATACCCCGTATGAACTGGCCGTGCAGATCGTGCTGGGACTCGTCCCCACATTACCACCAACCCTACTCAACAAAGAGGCCCTGAGCAGCATGACAGCGGGGCTTTCCAGCTACCTGGAATGGGCCTACGTGGAAGCCGTCCGTCAGGCTGAAGCCGCCTCGAAGGAGAGCCCCGTCGCATGAGCAATACCTTCAACGACATCACCATCGCCTCCATCAAGCCTCACGCCATCCATCTGGGGGCTTGGTCCAATCTGACCCCTGTGGCGATCCAGCCTGTCCTGGGTGGCCCCACTTTGGAAGTCGGGCGCATCATGTACCTGCAGCCCACGCCGGAGCACCCGTTGGGTCGTATTGTCCTGGTGCCCGAGCAGCAAGAAACCCCTAACCCGCAGGAGACTCCCCAATCATGAACCCCCGTACCCAACGCCGACGCAACCTTCAACGGCACCGCTCTCGTGCCCGTCATCAGGCTCTGCATCCTCACGCCCTGGCCACCAGGCTGCAATCCAATAACCTCCTGTGCGGCGAATTTCAGCAACTCAGCGCACTGTACGATGCAGGTTGCACCTTGGAAAACCAGATGTCCAGTCGGTCCATCCCCGTTGAGTTCTCCGTCTCCATTAACGGTTGGCCTGCTCAGTTTTCGCAACGCACCCAAGGCCGTAGACTGCACCGGCTGGCCTTGAAGCGGCACAAGATCTTGGTTGCCTCGTTTGACTACTTGTCCAAGGTTATTGGCCGTCTTGTTGCCTATACCCGGGTTCGGCACGAACTCTTAACTCCCTACGCTCTCCACCAGCACTACCGCTTCGTGATCCTTTATTTCATTCCCCGGGCCAGCATCAATGCTATGGCCAACCCGGTTCCGCTCCCCACATTCTGCTGTAACGTTGTGGATGCCTTGGAAGAGTTCTTAGCTTGTTCTTCCCCGTCTGTGGATTTATACGTTGAAAATCTGCGGTATCCCGAAATCTTGCTGCTGGAGGACGCCCTTGTCCCCGTGGGTACGACCCTGGCCGACCTGGGGTTTAATGCAATACCAGTCTCCGGCTCCCTGTCCGGTACCCCGCAGGACACCCCATCATGAAAGTCGCCATCTACGCCCGCATCTCCGATGAAGCTACCGGCCAGACCGAGGACAACCAACTCCTCCAACTGAACGCCCACATCAAGACCCAGGAAGGGTGGTCCCTCACCAAAACTTACGTTGACCATGAACGCGGCTGGAACCCTAACCGGAACCAGCTCCGCAACTGCCTCAACGATGCCGCCGCTGGCAAATTCAACCTCCTTTTGTTCTGGTCTCTGGACCGGCTCTCCCGTGAGGGGGCCTTCCAAACCCTCTCCTACCTCAAACGACTGGACGACTCGAACGTATCCTGGAAGTCCTACACCGAGCCCTACCTCGACACCGCCGGGATGTTCCGGGACGTCCTGGTTGCCATGCTGGCTTCCCTTGCCAAACAAGAGACCCAGCGTCATTCCGAGCGTGTCAAAGCCGGGATCGAGCGCAAGCGGGGTCAGGGGGGCCAGATCGGGCGTTCCCGTAAGGAATTCGATTACGACGGCCTCAAACGCCTAGTCGCGTCCGGTTCTTCCGTCACCGATATCGGACGACTCCTCAAGGTCAGCCGCTCCACAGTCTGGCGGCGGGTCAAGGAGGCTGGACTGGAGTTGGCCGGGGAGGAGGGGGTGTTTACAAAGGGGGCGGCGGTGGGGTAGAGTGGGGGTGGGTTACGGTTGAAGCAGAAAGGCCCCGAGGAGAGATCCCCGGGGCCTTTTTGTGTCTACTTGCGGGGCGGTCGTTTGACGGATCCGCCAGGGCCAGCCCAGAGTATCTTCCTGGACCAGTAATTGGCTGAGAGTTTGGAGTGTGCCCCGGAAAGTTTGGCGCTGCGGGCGAGGTAACTCGTGCGGGCCTCCGCGCTGTAGTTGTGGCCATACCGGGAGTCCCCGAAGTGGATGAGCTTCACGACCCCGTTCTGTTTAGCCAATACCATCATTTTCTTGGCCGGTCGGTTGGACTTGATGGGGATGTTGAAGCCGGGGAACCGGATCCCGCGATAGAGGAGGTCATACCCTTTGGGGTCGCCCATAATTAGTCCCCCAGGGGGATTTGGTCAATAGTGCGGGATTCCTGGACGCGGAGGGCCAGATAGTGGAGCATGTCGCCCATGTCCACCTTATAGGCGTGGGACAACCGCAACACCAACTCCACGGAGGGGGAGCGTTTGCCCTGTAGGACCCGACACATTTGAGACTTCGTGACCCCAACCTTACTGGACATGGCCTGCAGGGTCTGGCCTCCCATCTTGTCCATCACCCGCTTGGCGCAGTCGGGCCGGTAGGACATGGTCCGAAGGTTGGCTCCAGTCGTGGGTGCGGGTGCAGTATAAGTGGTGCTCATATAAGGGGTTCCTATTGTGTTGCCTAACAGGACAATACTACAGGTAGTGGCTTGTGTGTGTCAAGGGTTGAGGGTACCATGGTAGGGTTGCCCTGAGGGCAATAGGAGAAGAGGATGTCGGATGAGAGTTGGTATGACGCTAAGAATCGTGAAGAGGATGCCTTAAGGGCAGCATTCTGGAGGGCCAAGGACAACGAACCTGAGATTGAAAGGGTTCAGTCGCTGATAGCGGGAACCGAAGACCCCGCTCTTCGATACCTGCTGGGTTTGCGGTTGACGGCTCTGGAGAATGGTGACGTATGAGCAGCCATCAGCCTGCTGGCGATAGCATGATGGCGGTCAGTGAGACCCTTTCGAGGATCCTAAACCACGGCCACCTATGGAGGGATGAAGACGGGATTGGGCACATTACATGGGAGAACACCATGTTTGAAGACCCTTCCCACAGCCGGTGGGAAAGCATGCCGCTGCGGAGTAGTGAGTTCCACAGCCTGCTCCAGATGGTCCACACCCGGCACAATGAAGAGGGTCTTACCGAACGGGCGCGGCAAGACATAATCACCAAGCTACAGGGGGATGCGGCGGTCACAAGACGGGTCGACCGCAACTGGATGCGATCAGCTTGGCACCACCGCAACTACAACCAATCCGACTACTTCCTGGACATGTCCAACGATTCGCGGGAGATGGTGAAGCTGTCCTGGGATCCCAAGAAGGACATTGAAATCATCAACGACTGCTACCCCAAGTTCCGCCGGGTTCCTGGCCAGCAGCCAATGAAGCGCCCCGCCGGGTACGAGAGTTGTGGAGAGGCCTGGGAACAGTTCTGCGACCTGTTTGGATTTGAGGACGTGGACCAGATGCGCCTTATCTACGCCTGGATGATGTATGCGCTATGGCCGGACGGTCCCTATCCACTGCTCAGTATCAACGGGGGGCCGGATTCGGGTAAGTCCACTTTGATGAAGGCGGTTCGCAGGCTGGTGGACCCGTGCAAGCCGGAGAGTACGGGATTGCCTGCGACCGAGAAGGACCTGATTGTTCACGCGACCCAGAGCCGGGTCCTGGCCCTGGATAACTTGTCGTCAGTACCATCGTGGTGCTCCGATGCCCTCTGCCGGATCTCCACCGGCACCGGCACTCATGTCAAGAAGCTCTACACCGAGACCGAGCACATCACCATGAGCGCCTCATGTGCCGTGGTTGTGACGGGCATTAACCATGTGATTCGGGCACCGGATCTGCTCTCCCGGGCCGTGGTGGTGAACCTGAAATCGGTGGCCCACAGACGACTTTCGGAGACCGTGTTCTGGCGGAAGTTTGACGACATCGCCGAGTATATTCTGGGTCAACTCCTCCAGGGCATTCGCCATTACCTCATCCGAAAGGGGTCAAACACCCTGGCCGACTACCAATTTCAGCCCCGGATGCACACCTTTTCCGACCTCGCCCAGATGTCAGAGATGGTGTTTGGGTGGGAAAAAGGGGTGTTCGTACGGGCCTACCAAGCCAATTTAGACGCCGGTCACAACCTCGTGGTGGACGAATCCCCCTCCATCGCTGCCCTGATTCGAGTCGCGGAAGGGGGATTCATGGGCACTGTTTCAGATCTCATGGAAGCCATTTCGGGGTTCGGGCACCGCAAAGACAAGGTATCGGAGTTCTGGCCCCAGAGCACGGTGGCCCTGGGAAGGCTGGTCAATTCCAGCGTGGAGGTGCTGGCGAAGGCCGGGATCGAGTCGAACCAGCGAAGGATAGGACACAAACGAGTCCGCATCTACACCCTTGAGAAGCGCAAACCTTGAACCTTCCCCTAGATCGTCTAGGGCGCTTTCCGACCTTGCTTTCTTTGCGATACCTAGACGTCTATGTGGAAAACCGACCTTGCTTTCTTTGCGATACCTAGACGTCTATGTGGAAAACCGACCTTGCT
>JBBAQX010000046.1:19876-25818 GCA_040400085.1 Lysinibacter sp.
CCGACCTTGCTTTCTTTGCGATACCTAGACGTCTATGTGGAAAACCGACCTTGCTTTCTTTGCGACGAACCCAAAATGGGGCGAAGAAAAGGCTAAGGTAGACCAGATGTCCCCCCATCTGGTCTACATCTGGTCTACCATCTGGTCTACGCCTGAAACACGTGGGCCCCAATAAAAACACTGTTTCCGAAACCCTGTAGACCAGATGGACCAGATGTTTCTTCGTATGTTAACGCGGGCGCTCTAAAGTTCTAACCGCGCACCTGACATGAGGAAACATCTGGTCATCTGGTCTACACCCTTTTTGGGACAGGCATTCTAAAGGACTTATTGGATTTAGGTGTAGACCAGATGGTAGACCAGATGTAGACCAGATGTACCCCCCCATCTGGTCTACACCTTTTTGAAACACTCGCCAATCAGGGGGGTTCACCCCGTAAGTCTACCCCCGTTGTACCACTTAGCGTTTTGAAACAGTAAAATTAATTAGTCGACCCCGTTTCAACCCTGTCGACCCGTTTTAAGCCCCGCCAAGCCCTCCGCACCCCCCATACCCACCTAACACATCCTCCCAGGGCACTTAAATCGCACCTTGCCCCGCCAGAACTCCAAATTCGGGCATTGAGACGGGAATCCAGCAGATGGTTTGCAGACAGATAAAACGGGTAGCCCAGGGCTGACCTGAAAAAAAAACTTGGAAACTTGTTGCCACTCGGGCAATACCTGTGATTGAATGGGGCTTCCACCCTAGAACCCCCATGCTGCAAACCCTAGACCTACACCCCTCCGACCTAGGCCTGCCGGAGAAGTTTACCGGATTTCGACCAGCCCAGCAGGACGCCGTCGCCCGCATCAACGATTTCCAAGGCCGGTTCGTCACGGTGTCGATGCCGACCGGCGGCGGGAAGTCCCTGACCTACATCGCCGCAGCCCTCTTTGCCGGGTATCGTGTCTGCGTGCTCACCATGACCAAGGCACTCCAGACGCAGTTGCTGGAAGACTTCGGTGGCTGCGGGCTGGTCGACTGCCGGGGCCGCGCCAACTTTACGTGTCTGAAGCGACCCAACAGCAATTGCGATCAGGGGTCCACCGCTGGTTGCCGTGCTCAGATGGCATGTCCGTACCGCCAGCAACTTGAAGAGGCCAAGAACTCCCAGTTGGTGGTCACGAACCTCGCCTACTGGATTGCCATGCACCAGTACGGGGACGGCCTGGGCACCTTTGACATGCTCATCATCGACGAGGCCCACGAAGCCCCCGAAGCGGTGTGCGCCGCTGCCGCCGTCGAAATCGAGGAGCGGGAAGTCCTGACCCTGCTCAAGACTCGGCCCCCTGCCGAAGACATGGTTGCCGGTTCCTGGTCGGTGTGGGCCGAGGCGGAACTCCCCAAGGCCCGATCCCGCGCCGACAAACTCAAGGCCAACTTGGCGACGTCTGGCGGGGGGTCGGATGCGGAGGTGGCGAACGTGAAAATGTGGAACAACCTCGTCAGCAAGCTCGAAGCTCTGGCCTACGTCAATTTCGACTGGGGTTGTGACCGGCTCAGGTACGGGTGGAACATCGAACCTCTTCGCGCCGCCGACCATGCCGAGCGTCTACTGTTCCTGGGGATCGACCGCATCCTGCTCTGCTCTGCCACCCTCACCCGCAAGACCATCCAACTCCTGGGCATCCCTGATCCGGCTGAATCCGACGACGTCCTGCATCTCGACTATCCCAGTGACTTCCCCCCGCAGCGCAACTACCTCACTTACATCCCGACCATCAACGTAAGTGCCAAGATGGGGGCGGATGAGCAGGCCCGGTGGCTGGAGCGCATCGACTCTATCATCGAGGCCCGCACCGACCGTAAGGGCATCATCCACACCACCTCCTATGCCCGTACCAAGCTCATCCTGGAACGCTCCCGGTTCTCGCACATGATGCTCAGCTACGACAGCCGGGATGCTCAGGCCACCATCGAGCACTTCAAATCCACGGACCAGCCCTGCATCCTGATCGGGCCTTCCATTACCACGGGCTACGACTTCCCGGGCACCCAGTGCGAATATCAGATCCTCGCCAAAGTCCCCTTCCCCGACACCCGCTCCCCAATCCTCGCCGCCCGTTGCGCTCACGACAAATCCTACTCGGACTACATCACGATGCAAACCCTGATCCAGACCTGTGGCCGAGCTATGCGCTTCAAAATGGACCACTGCGAAAACTTTATCGTGGATGACAACATTCGGTGGTTCATGAGCAGAGCGGGTAACACACAAGCCCCCAACTGGTTCCGTCGAACCTACCGCAAATCTGACAAAATTCCTGCCCCGCCGCAGCGCCTGCTTACTGCTGTCAGTAAGTGAAAACTGCTACCCAGTTTGGGCTAACACAAGTTCTGTTCTCTCCTGCGATGCACGATTACGCTCTGTAATTATCTGTAATTCGCACTTATTAACTCCAACCTACTTGAGGATTATTGAAATGGCTGCTGAATCTGCTGTGAATTTTTTGAATCTTGACCCTACCACTTATGTTAAGGGCGGGTTATTGGATGATGTTGATGTGGAGGTGCTCGGGGCCGAGTTCGAACTGTTTGACTACGGTGGGAATTCGGCCAGTGTTCCGGCCCTGCGGTTGGATCTGCGGAATCTGTCGGACTCCTCCGATGAGAGCCAGCACTATTCCTGCGGCAACTTGAAGGACTTCGAGCCGTCCGAGGATGGCATGTATATGTTGCCTACGGGATCGGCGCAAGGGTTCCGGTCTACCTCCAACTTCGCCATCCTCATCACGTCGCTCGCGGCGCACGGGTTCCCCACGGCCAAGCTGGCGGGCCAGCCCATTTCGGTGCTGGTGGGGCTCCGGTTCCACGCGGTACGGAAGGAAGTGGCGGGTCGTGACGGCCTTTCTGGCAAGGAAGAGAAGAAGGACGGGGACCGTAAGCCCACGGTGCTCGTCTGCTCCAAGCTCATCTCCCTGCCCTGGGACACCAAGAAGGCTGTAGCGGCGAGCAAAGGGGTTGCTGCCAAACCCTCCACCACGGCTGCGGCCACTGCGGGGGCTCCGGCCTCTGCCACCGCTATCGAACTGGATGAGGAGCAGATGGTTGCCGCTATCACCATGGTGGCCGACATCATTGAGGCCAAGGGGGGCACCGCAACCCTCAAGGACATCGGGATGGCGGCGGTCACGAAGCTGAAGCTACCTGCCGCTGTCAAGACGGCTGCGGCCAAGCTGGTAAAGCAGCCGGACTGGCTGATTGCTGCCGGGTTTGCTGTCGACGGTGACAACGTGACCGTAGCCGCGTAGTAGCCAGAGCAGCCCGCAACCCCTGGCCCGCAACCCCTGGCCCGCAACCCCTGGCCCGCAACCCCTGGCCCGCAACCCGTAACCCTTCAGGGGGAGCCACCACCGGCTCCTCCTCTTTTTGATCCCAAATTACAGTAAGGAGAATTCTATGTCCCTATCCCACCTTCCCCCGTCTGATCCGTTCCCGGTTATCAACGGGAATCGCGAAGTGTTTCCTGACCGCAAACCCGCATCCAATCGCAGTATGAATGACGCCATGCGCCCGACTCCGCTCCACCTACTGACCGAGGATGAATACCGGAACCGGATGCAGGAAGCTTATGTCCACATCTGGGACCTCCTCAATGTGGACTCCGGTTCCGATTCCGGCAAACCTGTAACCCACTTGGATATCCTGCACCACGCTATTGCCGCCCTGACCGCCCATAAGACTGCCGCCTTTGACTACGATCAATACATGTCCATTGTCAGAGACCAGAATGAGATTGGGATGTGGGTGCGGGAGAACATGCAGGAGCAACTCGAAGCTGATAAACACGCCCAGTTCAAAACCGTGTCTGACCTAGCCATCTATTACATGACACGTTGGAAGAACCTGACCGCAACCATCAAGGACTTTGAGACCTCTTCCATCTGGTCACGGTTGTGGGCTGCCTTCGACGGGAGACTCTAACTATGGCCATCGATATCAAAGCCATCATGGCGGCGCGTAAAGCCGCGCAACTGGCCGCACCTGAGGCCGACCCAATGGAGCAGGAGCAAGCAGCTATCGCGGCGGTAGCGGATACCCACCCGGAGGAGGTCAAGCCTCGAACCATGGCCCCCACCACTTCGGCTGCTGCTCGTGCCCGGGTTAAGGCTGCAGCCCCCAAGCCCGCCCCCAACTCCATTACGGGCCCTCCCCGTGACACGACGGGCCTCTCCAAGGGTCTAGCCAACTCCGGGTTCGAGATCTATCATTCCGTCCCCATCACCCGTCTCATGGCAGTTAATAGCGGCCAGGAAAAGCACGGTAAAACCGAGTGGGCCTTCAGTGCCCCAGCCCCCTTAGCCGTCATCAGTTTCGACGCCGGTACTCTCCGCATTGTGAACAAGCACGCTGGCCGGGGACGCCGCATCATCCCGTGCTTCCTGAAGGTGGAGCGGGGCCTGGGCAAGTCCGATGCCCAGAAGGAGTGGGACAAGTTCCAACGGGCCGTCGACGCTGTCATGGAGGACACCTCCATCCGCTCCCTTGTCGTGGACACGGGAACCGAAATGTGGGACCTGCTCCGGCTTGCCAAGTTCGGCAAACTGACCCAGGTCATGCCCCACCACTATGTCGAAGTCAACGCCCTCATGCGGGAGTTTGTCAAGGGTATCTATGACTCTCGCCTGGACCTCATCACCGTGTTCCCGCACAAAGTCAAGAAGGAGTACAAGGCCGACAAGAAGGGGGAGAAGGACTCCTGGACTGGCAAGTACGAGTTCGCTGGCTGGGGGGACTTTGGGTTCCAGGCCGACGTCATTGTCCGCAACTTCCGCGACGATGAATCTGACGACGGTGAGCCCTTCAAGGTTCACATCAAGGACTGCGGCCCCGAAGCAGCCCTCAACAATTTGGTGCTCTCCGGCGAGGAAGCCAAGATCCCGTATCTGGCCTCCATGATGTTCCCGGAGATTGACTCAGCCGCTTGGCAGGACCAGTAAGGGGCAACCCCCAACCCCCAACCCCCGTAACCCGTAACCCCCAACCCCCAAACCCGTAACCCGTAGCCCTATGCCCTTACCAGCCCCTCCTCCCACCCCCCTGAAGTCCACCGACCGCTTCATCTTCGTGGACGGGGCCATCGGTTCTCACGAACTGTGCCCCCACCTGATCGCCGCCGGTTACCCGGCCCGTATCACCCCGCTCGAGTTCGGGGACTTCGTGTGGGAGGGGGAGGGGCCTGGGGGTACAGTCCACTGCGCCATCGAGCGCAAGAACATCGCGGATATGTTGAACTCCCTGGTGACGGGCCGGTTCTCTGGACACCAACTCCCCGGCCTCACCCGTACCTACGACTACTGCTGGCTGTTCCTGGAAGGGGAATTCAGGGCTGGGGAATATGGCACCCTCGAATACCTCTACAAGGACCGCTGGCAGTCCCAGCAGGCCGGGATGCGCCCCATGCTATACCGGGATTTCCGCTCCTACCTGACATCACTCGAAATCTGCACCAAGCTCAAGGTACGGCAAACCAAGTCCCCTTCCGATACCGTTGAGCAAATTGGTTCCCTCTTCCGTTGGTGGCAGAAACCCTGGAAAGATCACAAATCCTTTCAGGGTTTTCACACGACCTCGCCAGAGTATGTAGACCTTGATAAGCCTAGTTTTATGCGGCGGGTAGTGAAGGAAATAGATGGGATTGGCTGGGATAGGAGTTATGCCGTGGAAAGGGAGTTTGGGGATGTCATGACGATGGTCATGGCGAGTGAGAAGGAATGGATGGCCATTGATGGGATAGGGAAGAAGCTGGCCACGAATGCGGTGAAGCAGTTGAGGGGTGAGAAGTAAGAAGGAGGGGAAATCCGGTAAAATAGGCCCGACCTGAAAGTCAACGACCAGAATTAAAGGAATAAATTCATGATTAAACTCCCCACAACCCCCACCCACTACTACAACGACA
>JBBAQX010000046.1:25918-36833 GCA_040400085.1 Lysinibacter sp.
ATGCGTGCAAGCCCACTGGTTCTGCGGGATTGGGGGATGGACACGTGCCCTCCAGCTTGCCGGATGGAAAGACGAGTGGCTAAATTGTATTCACTAGGGACCGCCATTGTCCCCCAGGTGGGGGCCCTCGTGGTCAGGAGTCTCATGGAGGCGTACGGATTAGCATGAAGGGCAACTGGAGAGAGAAAGAGGCCTGGAGCCGCCCCGCGCCAGACCGTTACTGTGAGAGGCCTGTGCCATGCCTAGTATGCCCACGCCTGGAGCGGGGAGGGGGTATTCAACTTCGCAACCACAACTTTGTACCGGGCCAGGGGCCGGAGCAGGCCGCGGTTCTCGTGATCGGGGAGGCCCCAGGCAAGCAGGCCAACACCAACGCGACGGTGTTTGGCGGAAATGGGAAGAAGGAACTGGAGGAGAACTACTTGGTCCGGGCCGGATTGAAGGTGGGGGACGTCCGGTTCACCAATGTCGTCAAGTGCGCCCCTCGGGGCTTCAACCCCCCGACCGACAACACCATCCGGGTTTGCGGACAACACTTCTTGGACGCGGAGATCCGATACGGCAACCCCGACCTCATCATCACGATGGGGGCCAGTGCGCTCCGACACTTTCAAGGGATGGTGGTCACGGGACAAGGGGCCATGAGCGGGCAAAGGAACGATGGCACCATCGACCTAGACATGGACCACGGAATGCCCCTTTTGATTCAGGACAAGGATAGAGAGACGAGAACCATAATCCCTATGTACGGGGCGGTCGCGGGCATGGTGGACGCCGACTTCCTGTCCGACCTCATGGAGGACTTCGACCGGGTCAAGGTATGGCGGAGTGGGGAGTATGAGCCCCTGACGTTGGAAAACATGGACAAGCCGGTGTACCGGGAACTCCTGACCAAAGCGGACATTATGGACGTGTTTAATCAGGAGTTGCAGGCCCTTACCCCTTACACCCGTCCCCACATCGCTATCGACACCGAAGAACTCCCTGATGGCACCCCTTACTGCATCACCTTCGCCCTGGGGGAGCGGGAAGGGTTCCTCATCATGGCCGACCAACATGACCTGCTCCTGGCCCTGGATTTTGAAATCCATACTTGGAACCTGAAAGTGGTGTGCCACTACTACCTTCATGATGAGGAAGCCTGCCGCCGTCTCGAAGTTCGGCTACCACTGGCCGTGCGTCGGATGCGCGACACCATGATGGACGCCTACCACCTCCAATTGACGTCTCAAAGCCTCAAGGTGCTCTCCTGGCGGCTCCTGGGCATTCGGATGCGGGAGTTTATGGACGTGGTTCGGGGGCCGTCCCTGGCACAACTCAAGCTGTGGCTAGAAGTCGTGGGAGGGGAGGAGTGGGATAAAGGGATTCGTAAGCCCCGCCAGACGGCACTGCATAAGAAGGCCCTGGGCATGCTCAAGAAGATCTGGGAAGAGGAAGAGGGGCGACGGAAAGCCAAGAAGCAGTACGACCCGTGGGAAGCCTGGGACGAGATACCGGAAGAGTCCCGGATGCGTGTGGAGAACCCCGACGTGATGGGGCCGATCCCGCGCAACTCCATTGAGTGGGTGGAAAAGAAGGAACTCCTCGATTACGCTTGTCAGGACGCAGTAAGTACGTGGCGACTGGTGGAGATCCTGGAGAAGATGGCCATCGCCCGACGCCGGGACATGTTTGGGAAACGGGGGAAATACTAACCCGCATGCGATTACCCCTCCACCCGTTCTCACGCCGGTTCAATGGCGTCTACATGCCCATTGATAGGCCCAGCGTCTACAATGTACGGCGGCTCGACCTGGGGTGCCTCCCTATCCTCCAGCAGATGCACCGCAACGGCATGGAGATCAACCTGCCCCACTTTGCTGCCCTCAAGAAGGAACTGGAGCAGGGCAAAGAAGTCGAGATGGCGGCGGTGGAGGCTCTGATTGGGAAGCGGATTAACCCAAACTCCACGCAGCAAGTGGCCACCCTCATCTATAGAACCTTAGGGCTCAAGCCGGAGGTCGGGGAGATCCGGCTGACTGAGTCCGGCGGGCTATCCACCGACGATGAGAACTTGCAGAAGGTCAAGCACCTGCACCCGGTCGTGGGGCACTTGCTCAAGTATCGCGAACTCGACACCCTGGACAGCAACTTCGTGACCCCGCTCCCCGCGTCGGTGAGCCCCGATGGGCGCGTCCGTACCGTGTTCAAATACACCACGGCCAGCACGGGACGATTGGCTTCCGGCGACCGATCCACAGGCAAGCGTAACTTCCAGAACCTACCCACCCGGGGACAGATGGGGAAGAAGATCAGGGACGGGTTCCACGCGGGCACTAACTACAAAGTAGATGGGAAGCCGGTCAAGTGTGTGCTCGTTTCGAATGACCTGTCTCAGATCGAAATGGTGTGGACCGCCGAAGCCGCCGGGGACCCCAACATGCGCCAGATCTTCATTAGTGGCGAGGACATGCACGATAAGACGGCATGCGCCATGTTCCACCTGGACTACGCTACCCAGGACAAGAAGGACCCCGTCTACCGCACCACCATGCGGCTCCCGGCCAAGACCATGGGGTTCCTCGTCGTCTACGGGGGCGGGGCCTCTAACCTGCAATCGCAAGTCATGGCGGCAGGTGGCCCCACCTGGAGCCTGGACGAGTGTGGCCGGTTCATCGAACGCTGGTTCCAGACCTACCCGGGCGTGCGTGAGTTTATGGACGAGCAAGTGAGCAGGGCCCGTATCCATGGCTTCGTATGGGATTACGCGGGCCGGGTTCGCCCCATCCCTCAAGCCCTCTCCGCTATCAAGAAGATCCGGAACGAGGGGGATCGGGCGGCGGGTAACATGCCGATCCAGGGGAGCGCCCAGGCCACCATCAAGTTGGCCATGGCCGAGGTGGACTTACTCTGTGAGGCTTACCGCGAGGGAGGTAAGATCTGCAATCCCCTACTCCAGATCCACGACGAACTCATCACGGAAGTCGAAGAGGACATCGCCGGGGAGTTCCGGGAGATGGTGAGGCTGATTATGGTGAATGCTGTGGAGTTGTCGGTGCCAGTCAATGCCAGCAGCGATGTGGCTTTTACCTGGGGAGGCCTAAAGTAATGAGGAGTAACACCCCATGACCTCCCACGAGATGTTGAATAGGATAGTTAGAAGGATAAACAAGATGGATAGTGAAGACAAGATAATAGTAACCATGATGATTGGAATAGCGGTGTTACTCATCGCCCTGATGCTGTCAGCTACTAACTACTACCAGAATCAGCTAGCCGTAATGGTCAAGCACTGTGAGTCCGCTGGTATGGTGATTAGTCACGACCGGCAGAGCGGTGTTTACACCTGTGCCAACAAGGCCGACGTTGGGAAGGTGGAGAAGGAGAAACCCTGATGGCTAACCCAAAGCGACAAATCCAGTACGGGGCACCCACCTACGTGGACCGGATCAAGGCCTTCCTAATCCTGGCCGCGTTCCTGGCTATCCTCACCGTATCCGCCGCTCTGGCCCTGGGGGCACTGTATGCCCTCTGGAACATGGGACGGGTCATGCTATTCTTCCTGTCAGGAGGAACCGTCCATTGAAACTCAAAACCGTAACCATGAAGCAGATCTTCCGCGTCGTCAGGGGAGGGTCCAAAGCCGTCTTGGCCCTCTGCTCGGATGGATCCTACTACATCTGCAAGTGCCCCGTAACCCGGTGAGGCCTGCCGGTGCCACCGGCAGGCCTGGCGCACCCCTCGCCCGCCCCAGGCTTTTCGCCGGTCCCGTGGGACCCACCAAGGGCATCATCCCTGGCGGTTGGCTGATCGAGTGGCAGCGGTAGCCCTTACCACCGCACGCACGTAATCTTAGACCCGTTTAACCCCAACCGTGTGCCGTACTTGTAGATGCAGGTGCGGCACATCCCCAGCCGAATCTCCTTGTCCGACTCCAAAGGCACCTCGCAACTACTCCCGCCCGAAGAACCTCCCCGCCATTGTGACAGGTTCGTGCCGCTGTGCTTTACGTAGTCGGCAGCCGAACTACCCACATGGATCTGACATCTCGTATAGGTCTTCGCGCACTCTTCCTCTCGGCTCTCTTTTAGACAGGACTCCCAGTTGCGGGTCTCTAGGTGCCTAATCCTGGCGCACATCTCCCCCACGTAGGACAGGGTCTCCTCCGGCCAGGACAGATGGATATCCTGCGGTACGACCTGCTGCAGGTACACCTGGAGTGTGCCATGCAGCAGGCCTCCCAGCATCTTGGCTATCTCCATGTTCACCAGCCGCTGCCGAATCGCAAACGGGGACGGGCTGCTACCTTCCCCTGACTCAATCCTCAAGCCACCGGCAATCCGATCCGTCAGGTCCGCCAAGATCCCCTGTGCGAAACGGACGTCGTCGGCGATCTCAGCCGGGGTCTGCGGCATCTCAATTCTTTGCCCTTCTTTCACCCTGTTCTCCTCGTCGTCATTAGGGTCGCTACATTTGCCTTTAGCGTCTGCCCCATCGCCGCCAACATGGACTCCACCAGTTTATCCAGCCTGGACTGATCCCAGCACCGTTTCCGGCAGTCAGGACAACAGTGCCGCTGTCGGTCCTGTATGGGTTGATAGATTTTCCCGCATTTTTCCCAGGCGCACACCCTGGGCGCTGCTTCTTTCATTTGCTTCCAACGTCCGCTACCTCTTGCCATGCTCCGTATTTTACCCGTCCGACGGGGCTAAAATCCACTCCATCTCAGCCCTTTACCCTACCCACCACCCACTCCCAGCCTCTAAGGTGTTTTTTATCCGCCAGAATCTGTATTTGCTGTTGACTGTCTGGCAACAAATGTGGGACTCTACTTGTGTCGGCGGCACCGAAACGAAACAAAAACGCCGACCGAATAAAAAGTAAAAAGCACAAAGGAAGACAGAATCATGACACGTTGCAATATTCAAAATGAAAATCGAGAAGTAGTGGGGTGGTTTGATGCGGATGCGGCAATCACAATCACGGAGGGGCAGACTTTTAATGGCTCCAACATGATCTCGGATGCGACCGGATCCCAGTGGGATCATGAGCTCCTGCACCTGACTAAGGGTGGACGCTGGGTGCTGAACAAGTGGAGCCAATGGCAAGGCACGCGGGAGACGTATGAGTCGGTCGAAGTAGAAGAGGCGTTTATGTGGTTGCTGGCGAACGCCTCGCAAAAGGAGATTGAATCTCTTCCGAAGAAGCTGCAAACGGAGTACGCGGAATTCGTGGCCGGGAAGGAGTTCTAAACATGGCACACAAAATTGAAGAGATGGACGTGGTAGCGGTCCGGAAGATGGCAGGGGACGGCACGGCGCGTCCCAATGCGTGGCACGGGTTGGAGCAGTCGGTGTTTGGGGACCTGTCCCCGGAAGAGTTCGCCGCCAAATGCGGGATGGACCACAAGGTAATCCAGCTCCCCGTCTATGTGCATGGCAAGACCGCCAAGCTCGACAACGGGCATAAGGCTCTGGTCCACTCCCGCACGGGAGTCATCCTGGACATTGTGAGCGATACCTATCAAGTAGTCCAGCCCCGTGAGATGGTGACCATGATGAGCGGGGTGTGCAAGGAGATGGGGGCCAAGATGGATACCGGCGGCACCCTGCGGAATGGCAAGGTTGGTTTCCTGTCGGCGGAACTCCCCCTCAAGTACTCCATCAAGGGACGGAACGGTCAAGCGGACAACCACACCATGTTTGTGCTCGTGTCGACGGGGTGGATTGATGGGTACGCGACCCAGGTCGACATCAATGATGTGCGGGCCGTCTGCGCCAACACGACGACCGCGAGTCGGCAGATGCTTGTTGTGGAGGGCCAGTCGGGCCGGTATCGCCAGAATCACCGCACCCCGTTTGGGCTCCAGCAGCAAGGTTTGGCTCTCGAGACCATCAAGAGCGCGGAGCAGGCCATGACCAAGTTTGAGTCGGGCTTTGAGAAGATGACGACCACGAATGCCAACCGGGAAGAGCAAGAGGCCCTGGTACTGGCGATGCTGCAGCCTGAGCTTGCCGCCAAGGCAATCGAGCGGCAGGTCGGGAATTCCAGCCTCCTGGATACGATTGTGGTGGCCGGTACCACGCAGCGGGCGGAACGGGGCGTCATGCTCCTGGACTCCATTTTGAACATGGACGCCGAGTTGAAAGCCCAGCGTGACCGCAGCGTGAAGGTGGTTACGGAACTTCTCGACCAACAGCCCGGTGCCGGTATGACCTACGGGTCTGCCGCCCATGCTTACAACGCGGTGACCTACTGGACCGACCATGTCCGGGGCCGGGGGGAGCAGACGCGGCAGGACTCTTCCCTGCTCGGGGACTCCCGGCTGTCGAAGCAGAAAGCATGGGACCTCACCCTGGACCTGTGCGTGGCCTTGGAGGCGAGGGCTTAGGCCCTCCCCTTCGGGGTAAACCGTAACCCATAACGGAGGACAGGATCACCAAAATGACTAACGGACAATTTTCATTCAGCGACCCTATCGCGGGTCATTCCACGGACCGCTCTGGAGCAGGGGTACCTTTTGGGTATCCCTCCCCCCGGCCTTCGGTTTGCGGGCGTCAGGTGACGGACCTTTCCTTCCAGCCCGGGGAGCGGGTCAAAGATCGGGTCGGTAATTTCGCACCCCTCCAGATCTGGGGGTACAGCCGCTACCGCTGCACCGTGACCGACATGCATGGCAAGGTGTTTGTAATGACCCTGGACGCCCGGGATGAGCAGGACGCCATTCCCAAGGCCCGCGCCGCCTACAAGCGCCATGCGGTGAGCGTGGGACTGGGGGCACGCCATGAGTGGAACCGGGAAGCTGAGTGGCTGGAGAGCGTAGCCGACGTCGCAGTCACGGCGATTGCGTGGCCCCTGCCGGAGTACGTCGAGTACCGGCGGCAGCGGGATGTCTGGTTTGCCCAGGGTGGATTCCGCAACGGGTACTTCGAATATACGGCCCCCGAGGCCCCCCAGGAGAATCGATAATTATGGCGAAATTGCCCGTTCGCAAGAACAAAACCGCCGCTTTCAAGGAAGTCCATGTGAACCTACCCGGTGCATACCCTGGCGGCGTATGGGTACTCCAGAACATCCGCACCTGCGCCGCCTACGCCCGGGTCGGGGCCAATTCCAAGACCACGCGGCTCGTCACGGGGGGCCAGGAGCACGACCTGGGCGTCTACTACGTCGCCACGTACCACGGCTTCGAACCGTACCTCATGACCTGGGGCATGATAGCCACGCTCCCCCAGGTGGCATCAGATCCCGAGCACATGTACGTGTTCGTGGGGATGGTGCGGCAGGGGCCGGACGAGCAGCCGGAACCGGCCTTTGAGAGATGTCTGTAATGGCGGAGATGAAGAAACTCAACCTGGATGCCCTGACCGTGTCCAGGCCAACCCCAATGAGGCCTTCGAGCAGGCGAGACTGGAGCACATCGCGGAAGCCCTGTTTCAGCAGAATCCGCCAGGTCTTTGACCCAAACCCATCAACCCGCCAACCCAACAACCCGCCAACCCAACAACCCTAAACCAAAAAAAGGAAACTGTAACCCATGCCCCGTACCCAGAAAGTAAACGGAGAATCCCTCTCCTCCTTCCCGCCCAACTCCACCCTCGCCAGCGAACTGGTGGAGCGCAAGGAACCCCTAGGGATCGCCCCGTCCCTTGACGCCGTCACCCGGCTCAAGAAGGACCTCGCCAACAAGACCGCCATCGCGGAGCTATCCAAGCAGGAGGTCCGGTTCCTGGTGGATAGCTATTACTCCATCCAGGAGTACCGGAAAGCCGTCGGTAATCAACTCCTGGCCTTGGAGAAGTCCGGAGAACCCAACAGTATCCTGTCGTGGCTGTTCAGCCAGCATGAAACTCTAGAAAATCAGGTCAAGAAGGCCCTGGACTGGTGGACCGACGTCGACCCCGCCGCCGCCTGGGCCAAGTCCATCACCGGGATCGGGCCCGTGATTGCCGCCGGTCTCTCCGCCCACATCGACATCACCAAGGCCCCCACGGCAGGCCACATCTGGAGCTACGCGGGGATCTACCCTGGCGTGGTCTGGGCCAAAGGGGAGAAGCGCCCCTGGAACGCAGCCCTGAAGGGTCTCACCTGGAAGATCGGCCAGTCCTTTATCAAGGTGAGCGGGAATTCCAAGGACGTCTACGGACAGGTGTATCTGCAGCGCCGAACCCTTGAGACCCAGAACAACTTCGACGGCAAGTACTCCGACCAAGCCGTCAAGAAACTGCAGGATTTCAAAATTGGGAAGGACACTGAGGCCTACCAGTGGTATGCGGGGTGCCTCAAGCCTGCCGACGCCCGCCTGATCTCCTATACGGAGCCGGAGAAGCGGGGGGCCCTATTCAAGTCCATGATTGGAGAGCCCGGGAGTGGACTCCCGATGCTGCCACCGGCTCACATCCTCGCCCGGGCTCAGCGGTACGCCGCCAAGCTGTTCCTGGCGCACTACCACGAGGTTGCCTACACCCTGCACTATAAGGTAGCGCCCCCCAACCCATACCCCATCGCCATTCTGGGTCATGCTCACAAGATTGAACCGCCCAATTTTAACCAGACGCAGCAATAGTTTCACATTGTCTCAGCGAACTAAAGAATGAAACAGCACTACCCACTGAGAGTGAACCGGGAATATGGACAGTGCCAGATAAGGTTAGTGAACCACCAATCGTCATAGACCCAGATACGTCGAGTGATCCATACAGAGTGATAGCACCATTGCTTAGAAGTGAACCAAGTCGCCTAACAGCATCATGCCGTGAAAGTGATCCATAAGATATGAGGGACCGGCGACTGTCACTCGGGCCGGTCCCCATATGTAAGAGAGTGAGCCAGCAAGATCAGACCGTAACAGATACTCAGAACGACCCAAAAGTTTTGACAGCACCATAGCAGGATAGGGAGTCGAATCCAAGGATAGTGTCAAGGTATTTGAATGACCCACGGGGCAAGAACCCCTCCAGGCCATCGACCACAGAGGGAATCTCACATTTTGAAAGCGACAGAGGATTGAAATGAATCAAGGCAGCCAACAGTAACACGCTTTAGGAATGACCCATAGGTTAGATAGATTCGTAAACTGATGAGGGAATCACGAGATCAAACAGCACCAAAATTTGCGAATGAATCAATGTGTCGGATAGTAACAAAGTTATTGAATGAATTATAATCTCGGACAGAACCACAACCGTAAAATGAGTCACGCGGTGAAGCGAACATTGCAGCCACCTTGAAAACGAACCATTAGTGCGGACAGCCCTATTCTACATAAGTGAATCACCAACGACAATAGCACCATCGGTCTCGAATGAGCCAGCAAGGTTAGAGCCCCTCGGGGCCAGTCCCATGGAAGTGAAGCATAGGAAATGACAGACCCAGTATCCCGAATGAATCATGGTCGCTGATAGACTTATTCCCATGAAATGATCCATACTCTCGAACAGACCCATATTTTATGAGGGAGTCAAAGAAATAGATAGCACCACGTTGCGTAAACGAGTCTAGCGTGACGACAGCAACAAGAACCCAGACCGAGTCACTGCATGTGACAGTACCAGTACCGCAAACCGTTAGCCATAACCCTGTCCCTCTTGCATCTCAACCGGCACCAGGGATAACCTTGACATAGAGGGGCGGCGCGAGCACCGCATCCATAACCGGAACCCAAACTTCAACAAGCCCGACTAAGTATTAGTTCTCATTAACCAGAAACGAATGCGCCTGCCGTAACCAGCAGGGCCCCGGTAACCAGCCGGTACTCCCAGCAAGGACAAAGTCGAAAGACCCTGACGACAGTCTAGTTCCCGCCCTGACTTGATGAGACCCAACACCAGTCGCCAATGTTGTAGCGTGGATAACGGAGACTGGGCCACGAACTTTTCCCTTCCCTCTATCAGTCGTCCGAAACCTGAGGTCCAGCAATATCAACGAGAGCGCCAGGGGCCAGAGGGGATAACGCTCAGGCCCTCAAAGCGCCGCCGCAGGGAGTAGGAGAGGGGGGATAGGTTCACCACCCATCCCCCTTTACCAGTTCACCAAGTCCTTTGCCAAATTCATACTCTGTTAACGGAAATGGGTTGAGAAAAGTGTTGACCAGGGGGCAACGGTGTGGCACTTTGGAGTGGCAGAAGAAACAAAAAATGAGCAACAGCCGGACCCGGTCTACTGGAAGGAAGTAGCCAAGTCTGTTTGCCGGTTGCAGGGCTGGAACCTGCCAACCGAGAAGGAGAACTGAAATGCAACACTTACAACAACTCAACTACACCGATGACTACGCCACCCTGGCCTACATCGTCATCTACGCCCTGGCCCTGGTCGGTGGGATCTGGGGTATTTGCCTGTACACCATCAACCTGCATGCGGCCAACAAGAAGTTCGTCGACGTCTGTGACCTGTCGCCAGCCCCGCCCCCGAATCGCAACCTGTCAGCCAGTGTCCGGCGGGACATGACGTACTGGGGCTGCGAAACCTTGAAAGAGTTTGACGAGTTAATGGAACGGATGCGGAGGGAACGTTAATGGGCACGAATGAAAAAGAGACCAAGAGGTTGCTGCGAACCATTGGTCGGCTCACCCGAATGTTGGACGTCACGGCCAAGGACCGGCACGAGCAGACGCGGAAAGTTGAGAAACTCGAAGCCCGTTACAAGACCCTGGATGGGGCGCTAGACAATGCCTGCCGCAAGCTGGACGAGATGGACGCAGAAGTCACGGTATGGAAGACCAAGGCCGTGAACCTAGAGCAGGACTACGCCACCTTGCAAGAGCTGTCGGACCTGTACAAGGCGGCAGCGGAAGGGGGCAAGGAAGTAACGAAGAGAATTGAAGCAGAATCGCAAAAGGAAGGTGCCTAATGCCGGACCTCGCCTCCACCTACGCTATCGGTTCACGCCTGTCCACCGTTGATGACTGGACCTTCATCTGTGGTGGGGTGATGCTGG
>JBBAQX010000047.1:0-36460 GCA_040400085.1 Lysinibacter sp.
GGTCTTCCGGCTTATAGTTTGACGTGGTTATCAGGCGGATGTTGCGCTCGAAGATACGCTCCAGCAGGCGGGCGAGCATCGCTGCATCCGCGGGGTCGGGCGCGTGAAACTCATCGAAGACGAGGAGCTCCGTCTCGCCCAGCAGGTAGTCAAGTGCCTCGTAAAAACCGTGGCCGAGATTCCTCTGCCGCTGGAGTTCAGAATGGAGCTCACGGAAAAAAGAGTGGAAGTGCATCCGCAATTTATTGACGTTCGCCGCATCATAGAACCCGTCGACGAGCCAGGTCTTACCTCGGCCTACTCCGCCCCAGATATACAGGTTAGAGTTTTCACCTGGCGGACGATGCTCGAGATGCTCGGCAACCTCCAGCTGCGCAGCATCGAGAACATAGCCGAAACGAGCGGCCCGCCCCTCAATCCAGGAGGGTATGCCGACGCTCATCGTTTACGGTGTAACGCTTGTGCGCTCGACCCTGCCGGATTCAACCTGAGGATGATGACGGGCGAGTAGGAAAACTCCGACTATCGCGATTCCCCCAGCCAGGATGAACACGCCGAATGCCCAGATGGGAGCAGTCGCGGCCTCCCCCAGCACGACTATTCCGATAACGACTGCGACGAGCGGGTCGATCACGGTGAGGCCGGCGATCACCAGATCGGGTGGGCCTGACGAATACGCGTTTTGCACGAAGTACATCCCGCTACCTGCTGCCGACAGTAGCGCGATCAGACAAATAAGTGTGAGGAGGTCAAACTCGCTCTGCTGGATGCGTCCGATGACGACTTTGGCAAGCGTTGCAACGAAACCATAAACGACCCCGGCTCCAACGATGTAGAACATGGCCCGCATTTTATGACGAAGAACGATGAAGGCAACAAGGAATATGACCAGAACGATACCGAGGATGATCAGGATAGTGATGAGGTGTTCTTCGGTGACAGGCTGATCCGTTGCGGTAAAAGCCGCTACGGTAACGAAGATGAAGACGCCCACAATACACATGACGATCGCAGCGAGCGTTCCACGGTTTAGCTTCACCTTGGACATCCGAGAATTCAGCACCGACGTAATTACGAGCGCAACGACGCCAAGGGGCTGCACCACAATAATTGGTGCGAGAGTCAGGCTCCCGAGCTGTAAGAGAACCGCAGCACCAAGAAGAAGGGTACCCACTACCCACGAAGGTCGTTTAAGTAGACCCCAAATCTGACTCTTATTCAGGCCAGCATTGGCTTTCTGCCCTGACAGGCGCTCGACCTTATTCACACCACGAGATTGGTACTGCGCACCGAAGGACAGGAAAACTGCGCCGGTAAGCGCCATCAAGATTCCGATAAATTGCCTAACATCCAGGGAAAACCCGGTTATCTCTTGAGTCACCTGAAAAACTTGCACTCTGCAACGGTATCGCGTTTTTGGCCGATAGGCTTGTAAACATGGCTGTACGACCAATATGTATTTCTGGCGAACCCGTGCTTCATTGCGTGGCCGAACCGGTGACCGAGTTTGATAACGACCTGCGCGACCTCGTCGAGGACATGTACCAAACAATGGACCTCGCCCCTGGGGTAGGCCTTGCCGGACCCCAGGTTGGCGTTGGAAAGCGCATTTTTGTGTGGTCATATGACGAACAGGACGAGGGTCCCACCCGCGGGGTCGCGATTAACCCCACGCTGTGGATCAGCCCCGCGAGCCCACCATCTGTGGAAGAGCTTGACGAAGAAACTGAGGTCGAGGGCTGCCTGTCTTTCCCCGGCGAACGTTTCCCTCTGCGCCGCTCGGAACGCGTGCGGCTCGAAGCCGTCGACCTCGACAACAAACCCTTCGTGATCGAGGCCACGGGATGGTATGCGCGGATCTTCCAACACGAGTTCGACCACCTCAACGGGTTACTTTACGTGGACCGCCTGGTACATCCCCACAACAAGGGTGCAGCTAAGGCGCTGAAGAAGAACAGCTGGGGCAGTCCAGATCAAGTATGGATGCCCGGGGTCGACGATCTGGAAGGGTAGCCGCAAGATTCTATGGCGCAGAAACCCCCCTCTACTCCCGCTACCGCAGCTCTGATCCGGCGCAAGATAGCTTTTGTGAGCCATACGTATATTCATGATTCTTCGGCAACAAATTATGGTGTTGAAGCGGCGACGAAGCTCAGCGTGCCCGAAGAGCGAGTATTCAAAACGCTTCTGGTCGAAGTTGATGGCGCTCTCATCGTCGGAATAGTGCCCGTCAATACGCAGCTTGACCTCAAGCTCCTAGCGCATGCTGCTGGCGGCAAAAAGGGGGTCATGGCCGATCCCTCTCTAGCTCAGAGGAAAACGGGATACGTCGTAGGAGGAATCAGTCCGATCGGGCAGAAGTCCGAGCATCCCACATTTCTCGATTCCGAAGCGACCAAGCACGACACGGTATTCGTGTCTGGCGGGAGACGAGGATTCGATATTGAGCTTTCGCCCGTCGACCTGTTAGCCGTGACAAACGGGCAGCGGGCAACGATTGCCCGGCGGTAAGGCATCCCCTGTCGCACTCTCTCTCGCTAACGGATGCCAAGCAACCGAACGCGACAATGAGTCACCAATATCCAATATGGACGCTTTCGCATCCTTCGATGTCAATCGGTCCGAGTACGTCAACGACGTCGTCCGCCCGGTCGAAGACTTCACGGCAGGGGAAGCGAAGCGTCGGAACGCCCTCTTGGGTACTGACGATTTCAGCGAGCGTGGCCTCAGAGAGCGCAAAAACCACACGCTTAATTCCAGACCAGTAGATGGCGCCTGCGCACATAATGCACGGTTCGGTACTCGTATACAGCGTGCTTGAGGCGAGTTCCTCCGCGGACAAAATCTTCCCCGCCAGACGAACCACGTTTGTTTCCGCGTGTCCAGTCGGGTCTGACATCGTAACCACGGTGTTTAGCCCCTCGACAACCCGGCCCTCCGCCGTGACGATAACCGAGCCGAACGGATGATCAGTTCGATCCCTCGCCTGCCTGGCCAAAGAAACGGCTTGCTCGAGATAACTTCGGTCAATGGAGTTGACTTGCGATTGGGTTTTGGTCACGTCTAACGCCTTTCGCTTTCGGTAGGGAATACAACGATCCTATCGTGCGAGGTCGTGATGACCTCCTGGCGAAGAACATTCACGAGAAGCTCGTACTCGCTGTGATTTTCAGGAGTACGAGCTTCCCACAGTGGGTGCCCCCGGCTGGATTCGAACCAGCGACCGACAGATTAGAAGGCTGTTGCTCTATCCCCTGAGCTACGGGGGCGACAAGAATCTACTTTAGCGCACAACCATCTGCGCCACGAAACCGGGGCACATAATAATTACGCAGCCCAAGGCCCTCGAAGCCCTGGGCATGATTGCCTGCGTAGTGATTGTGATCTAGAGGTTAATCAGAAACCGAATCTCTCGTAAGGCTTGGAGTCAACCTGAGTCGAATACCTCTTATGACGATTGATAGTTGTATCAGCCGGCGGATCCGTCCGTGAGCTGCGCTGGGCACGTTCCAGATGGATCTGCCACAAGCTCATAGTGCCAGGCCTCATTCGCATAAACTTGACAGAGTCCATACTCGCTGCCAAAGCGGCTCAGCCAATCCATGGCATCCGCCGTCGCGACATCAACTGCTTGCCCAAACGTATGTTTCGACTGATTCCCTGGCTTGACCCAGCGGCTCGCCTCCTCCACCGTGCCATATTTAGTGACCGCCTGCTCAAAGAGGTACTGCTGGTATCGCGCGCTCCTCCATCCTTCCACGAAGGTGAGATCGATATGACGATCTATGAGGGCATCCGTACTCGCGACCGTCAACGCATTCTTCAGGCTCTCCTCCAGGCGTGTCATCGCGGGGACATCGTCGGAGATCCGTGCAGTTTCCCCCGGAGGGATAAAGCCGTCGTCCGGGCCGAGCTCGGCAGTGCTGGTGACCTGTGGCCTAGCGTTGCTCGCAAGATCGGCATCGCCAATGGATGCGCAACCAGCGACAAAGCCGAGAGCCACGACAGCAGCAAACGTAGTAACCGCTCTGAGGAATATTCGATGAGACACAGTGAATCCTTTCGGTGAGATTCCAGTCTCATCGAAAAGCCCACCAGATAAATCCATCGGGAGAACTGAGCAGCTCATCCGCAGGTACAGACGTTCTCATACCTCAACCAGGCAGACCACACCGCGCCAGGACAGCGCCCTAACACAAAGCGCTAAGTCAAACCACTAAACAAGCCCGTGTGTATAGGCAAAGACCGCAATTTGCACCCTGTCTCGAAGTGCAAGTTTGCGCAGGATAGAGCCCACATGCGTTTTGACGGTGGATGCACTCAAGAAAAGTTCCGCAGCGATCTCAGCGTTCGATTCGCCTCTCGCCACCGCAGAAAAGACCTCACGTTCTTTGTCAGTGAGCAGGTCAAAAACGGGCGGGATCGGTTTGTCCGCCGTAAATTGACCTTCTAGAAGCATTGACAGATCCTGGGGCGCAAGAACAGCATTTCCGCCGTAAACGGTACGAATTGCGTCTACGAGCATCGCCGGAGTCGTGTCCTTCAGGATAAAACCGCTCGCACCGTAACGAATGGCTGTGGCTGCTCGGTCGTCCAGATCAAAAGTTGTGAGAACGATAACGCGAACAGGCCTAGTCCTGCGAGCAACATGATCGGGAAGAAATATCTGCCTGGTTGCTTCGACCCCATCGAGCTCCGGCATCCGAATGTCCATGAGGACAACGTCCGGCGAGAGGGAGTCGACAAGTTTCACCGCCTCGATTCCATCACCGGCCGTCCCGACGACCTCAAGCCCGTCTTGGGCATCAAGGATGACTCTTATCCCCTCCCGGAACAGATCTTGGTCATCGACGAGCACCACACGAATTGGTTCGTTCATCACGTTACCGTTCCGAGCATCCCGCTAGCGCGAACAGGGAGCACAGCAACAGAGGTGAACGTTGAGCCGGATACGCAAGAGGTCACGAGGGATCCACCAATCGACTCGAGCCTACGACGCATTCCCTCGATACCTTTTCCATCCGATTCGGACGCCCCCTCTCCCTGAACGATCTCGTTCGTCACCGTAATTCTGAGGTGCTCGGCCCAGTCGCAAACAACGCTAATCGGCAGGCCGGGTGATCCGTGCTTGAGAGCGTTGGTGAGCATTTCTTGAAGAACGCGAAAGGATACCGTGGCCAGCTCTGGAGGAAGGGGCCGCGGCTCCCCCGTCGTAATCATATCTATCTCACAACCGCTTGAGCGGGTGTCTTCTACGAGCGAATCTAGGTCAGTGCGATACGTGCGGTCGCCTTCCGGAGAAGAAAGAACCGCGCGTACCTCTTTTAAGGAGGAGCGCGCGGAGTTTGCTATCGTTGCAAGCGTTTCTTTGAACGCATTGACGTTGTTGTCTTTAATGAACTGGCCCGATTCGGCCTGGGCGAGAATCACTGTGAGCGAATGCCCTACAACATCGTGAACATCTCGGGCTAACTGTGCTTGGGACTCACGAAGAAGAACGATCTCAGCCATCTGCTTACGCTCACGGTCGGAACGTAGGGCAGATGCCTCGGCCTCCACCAGCGAACGACGCGACAGCCTCGCGATTCTGCCATATCGCGCCGCTAAACCCCCTAACCACGGTAGCGCTAGCGCGGCAGCGATCAGCGGGGGGAAAACCGCCTCCCAATAGGCACCGCTATTTATTATTGGAATTATTAGGTTACGAGCGATCCGGGTATCCCACAATTCCGCCTGTAACTGAGTGATGTAACCGATGCCGCTGAGAGTGGCCAGCGGTATAGACAACCCGCTCCCCCACAGCAGACTCCGAGACCCCCAAAAAGAGAGACCGAAGGCGACTCCTAGCACGGCGATCTCAACGATCATAATATCGGTTACCGACAATGCTTGTCCGATGAAAACTAACCATAAAATTGCCAGCGAATACCACCCAGCATGCCTGACCAACACGACGGCGCCGGCTAGTCCGCACGTCACAAGCCAGGGAAAAAACGTAGCGGACAAGCCGGAATATGCACTAACGAAAGCTTCCCCGAACCCGAGCAAAAGAACACAGAGACCGGCGACAATGTCAGGGACCCACTTGCCTACGAGAGATGAATATGGCATCGTCATAGTCCGATGCTAAGGCACACCGCAACTATTACACCTCCGCCGCAGGTGCCGATCGCGAATACTCAATGATGAATAACAGCAAGTGGCCCGAAAGGCGACGGTGCAATTCTGAGAGAGACTCTCAGGAAATTAACTGATAGCAGCACTATTGATAGTGTTACTATCAGTATATGAGAATCAGTGAATTAGCAGATCGCTCTGGCATGTCCAGCGCGACCATCAAATACTATGTGCGCGAGGGACTCCTGATGCACGGAGAACGAATCGGAGAAAACCGCACGAACTATTCCGAAGAACACGTCCGTCGCCTCCGACTTATCAGGGCGATGCTCGAGGTGGGAAAACTTTCGATAGAATCCGTATCCGGCGTAATCGCCGCCCTCGAAGCACCCGATGCGCCGCTCATCCAAACCCTAGATATCGCACAGAGTTCCTTGGCCCGGAGCGCAGTAACCGAGACCACCGAACCTTCCGAGGAAGCTCTATCGCGAGTGGATGCCCTTCGCGCCAGAACCCGAGGATGGGAACCCATCGCCGGCAATATCGGCCAGCGGATTACAGCCGAGGCGATCGACGCATTTGCAGCGGCTGGCCATCCTGTATCAGATGCCTATCTCGATGCGTATGCGTTAGCCGCACACCACGCTGCATCAGCGGACCTGGATATTGTCCAACAGGAAAGCACCCGATCGGAGATGGCGGAAATCATGGTGATCGGAAGCGTCTTTGGCGACTCGCTAGCCCTCGGCCTACGCCGCATCGCGCAAGCCGCAATCAGCTTCGAAAGAGACATCGTATGAAAACGGTATTCGCCTGGCATCGCCCGCTTATGGCGGTTGCCACGCTCATGGCCATTAGCGCAGTCATCAGCATAATTGGTGCGATTGCAAATCCCATCGAAGTCATGGAGGTAAACGCCTGGTTCAAACCGATCAAGTTCTCCCTCTCAATCCTCATGTATTGCGTTACCTGGGCGTGGTTGATTGATCAGCTTCCCCGCTGGAAAAAGTTCGCCTACAACCTGGGCACAGTTATGGCAATCACCCTCGCCGTAGAACAGACCATCATCGTCGGGGCCGCAGCATCTGGAACCACGAGCCACTTCAACGTTACTTCACCTTTTGCAACCGTTCTCTGGGGAATCATGGCGGTGTCGATCACCGTACTGTATATCGCCTCATTCCTGACCACCATTGCGCTTTTCTTCCTCCGCCTCCCCCGGTCTTCAACCACCCTCGCACTGCGCCTCGGAGCGATTCTTTCACTGGTTGGGCTTGGGCTGGCCTACCTGATGACAACTCCGACCAGCGCCCAGCTGAGCGACTTCCAGGGGATCGCCGGAGCCCATGCCGTAGGTCTCCCCGACGGAGGACCTGGGATACCCGTGCTCGGCTGGAGTACGGTCGGAGGCGATCTGCGCATCCCCCATTTCATCGGAATGCATGCGATCCAGATTCTCCCACTCTGTGTGATAGCCCTAGCCTGGTTTGGTCGCGGTTGGAAACCCCTGGCAGACGACACGACCAGGCGCAACCTAGTCATCATCGCATCGGCCGCATATGCCGCGATCGTAGCGAATGTAACGTTCCAGGCGCTCGCCGGTCAGTCGATTGCTCATCCGTCCGGAGTTTTCTTAGCCGTAGGGATCGCAATTTCCGGGGTAGCAATCGTTGCCTCGATAGCAGTCATCGCACTCAGTTCGCGTAAAGAAAAGGAAAAAGTATCATGAATACACACATCGTTATTGGCGGCACAGGGGCAGTAGGACGAGCAACCGTCCGAGCCCTCCTAGCGAAAGGGCACAACGTAACCTCCGTATCCACCAGAGGAAGATCCCTTTCTGGCGAAAAAGCTCTCGCGATAGATCTTCGCGACCCCCAGGCAACACGAGACGTTGCGAAGGCAGCTGACGTTGTCCACCTGACTGTCGGGCTTCCCTACAAGACATCGGTCTGGAAAACAGACTGGCCCCTCGTCGTCCAGAATGTGGCGGGTTCTAGCGCCGCAAACGGGGCACGGCTACTCTTCCTCGACAACGTATATGCCTACGGAAAAGTTTCCGGTCCAATGACCGAGAGAACACCCATTCATCCCAATAGCGAAAAGGGAAAGGTCAGGGCTGAGCTACTCGCACAGCTTGAGCGTATCCAAACCGAAAAATCACTCGACTATGCTGTGATTCGATCGGCAGATTTTTACGGACCCGGCGTTGAAACCAGCGTCTTCACGACAATGGCGTTACGTGCTATAGCACGGGGAAAGAAACCCACCTGGCTCTTCAACTCTGACCTGCCCCATTCGATGACCTACGTACCAGATATCGCCGATGCCCTCGTCACGATCGCGGAACACCCCGACACGCACCCGACAACCTGGCACGTACCAACCGCTCCTCCGCTCACCGGAGCCGATTATATGCGACTCGCAGGTGCCACCAAGACGACAACGCTGGGAAAGGGAATGGTGAGAATGGGCGCTCTCATGAACTCCGCGGCTAAAGAAAGCCTTGAGCTGGCGTATCAGAGCACCTCTCCATATGTATTCGATTCATCGCTATTCGAGACGACCTTTGGGGTAAAACCGACAACGTACGCCACAGGAATAAACGAAACGCTGGCCTGGGAAAAGAAGAATCGAGCGGACTCATGACACGCAACTGGAACCTTCGAGCCATCGTCTACCTTGTTATCGCCGCAGTAGGTCTCGTCGGCACGTGGACCTACAATCTCCAGTCTGCTGCGGAAATGAGAAACTATCTCGGCGATTGGTTCAACAGCGGACCTTCGGTCCTGTCGCTCACGACAGACATCCTCGTGGTGGCTGTCGCAGCTTCTATCTTCATGATCGTCGAGGGTCGGAGGCTAAAGATGCGTTGGCTCGTGGTCTACATCATATTGATACCCTTTGTCGCACTAGCCTTCTCGTTTCCGCTGTTCCTCGCTATGAGGGAACGCCGGCTCGTAGCTCTTGCGCTGAAAGATCGACAGGAAATACAGTAATCATTCCCTTAGCGCTGCTCTCGGTAGTAGCGCTTGAATCCCCTTCGCGCACGCGCATAAAGCACGGCCTCGGCAGTTGGCGATATACCCAGCTGCCGGGCAGATGCCCGATTATCGAGCCCGCCCAGGATACGTTGACTCAGAACCTGCTGCCACCGTTCGGGTAACACTTTAAACGAAGCCGCTATTAGCTCGTCGAAGTCTGATTCAAGCTCCGCGGGGTCGGGCATCTGGTCGGTAATGATCCGTTCCAAATTTTCGATAGTTTTTACGCGCCACCGCAAGCGCCACCTGTTAGCAGCCTGATTACGAACCGTGGTTCGTAAATACAGCGAGAATGAATCGGTGGGTCCTCCGCCTTTCTTTATCGCCTCAAGTACTCGCGTAAAAGATTCTGAGGCTATGCCCTCTTCATCCCCCGGACGTACAAGGGTACGCGCAAGGCGAACGGCCATCTGATAGGTTCTGCGAAACAGCTCTTCGGCGATTGTGTCGTCGCCAGCACGATAGAGCTGGACAAGCTCACGTTCGGATAGATTTTCAACGTCCATAAGGTTCCTCGATCATCTCGACTGCACCAGCGTACAGTGCGACTAGGGCGATTGTAGCCTGGCGAATGCTGCTGTCCGGCGGCAAAAAACGGTGCGAGTGAAGCATCGGAACGGTTTCGTCGCTGCGCAGACCCTGGCGTAAAGAATCCGCTGCCGGACCGACCCCCAGAAAAGACATAACCGCGGGAACCTCCTCGCTGAAATAAGAGAAATCATCCGCACCACAGCTTCGCATCGGCTCAACAACGCGAAAACCGCTGCTCTTCAGCCACGGATCGGCCCGGCGTACCAGATCGGCGTTATTACTCAGCACAGGTTCGCCCCCCGTAATTGTCACCCGCGCATCGGCTCCGGCAGCGGCGGCGATGTGGGTAGCAATCCGGCTGATTCCCGCGTGCATGGCCTGTCGGTCTTCGGGATACATCGTGCGCAATGTACCCCGAATTGCCGCTTCATCCGGAATAACGTTTGCCGCGCTCCCCGCATGGAGCTCACCAACCGTCAGGGTGGCCGCATGCATAGGGTTCACTGTGGTGCGCAAAAGCTCATACAGAGCAAGAGTAATTCGAGCGGCCAGAGGAACAGGATCGCAGGCTTCGTGGGGATAAGCCCCATGACCTCCGCGTCCGATGACCAAGACTTCAAACTCATCGGCTGCGGCATTGATCGGTCCGGAACCCGTACTGATTGCCCCCGTTTCGATTCCAGGATGCACATGAACCGCGATTGCGGCCGCAATCTGTTGCTGCTGGAACACACCCGCCTTCACCACGTCGTAGGCTCCCGATGGGTAGGCTTCCTCGCGCGGCTGGGCGATGAGGGTGATCGACACGGGCAGCTTAACCCGGCTCGCTGCCCTCGCAAACGCCAGCATTGCCGCCTGGTGAACGTCATGCCCGCACGCATGCATGTTCCCGTTCGTGGAGGCCCAACTCACCCCCGTCTCCTCACGGATGGGCAAGGCATCAAGTTCGGTGCGAACCGCTATTGACGGGTCCGACGTTAACGACGCGCTCCCCGAGCTACCCGTAGCGCTGATCCGTGCGACAAATCCCGTCTCGGCAACAGCCTCTACCTGAATTCCTGTGCCTTCGGCTAACGCAGCTGCCAGACGCACGGCTGTGGCCGATTCGCTGCCAGACACCTCTGGTTCCGCGTGAGCCCTGTGACGGTACTCGACCGCGGTGGGTATTTCCTTGTCGATTTCGCTGATCAACGCATCAATGAGCGGATGCCCGCGGAGCTCCGTTCCGTTATCCATCAGCTCGTCACCCCGTATACTCTTCCTGCATTACCCGCAGCGATCAGGCTGGCTACGTGTTCAGCATCGGCGGCGGACCAATCGCCTTCACGTATCTGTTTCTCGAGAAAACGGTTGAGACCTCGACGGAATAGATGTGAGCCCAAAAAGTACAATTCGGATAGGCCGAAAGCGTCCGAGGAGAACAACACCTTGTGAAAGGGAGCTAGCTCGAGCAGCTCAGCGATGACTGTTTCTGAACGACTACCCGTGTAGTTAACAGCCAGCCCAACATCAGCATAAACATGGGGAAAGACCTGAGCAAGATAACCCGCCTCGCGCTGGTAAGGGTAACAGTGGAGCAGAAGGATGGGAACATTACTCTCGCGCGTTGCTCGCAGCCATTCGCTGAGAAGCAGAGGATTACAGCGGTGCAGGTCTACGTCGGGGTCACCATAACCGGTGTGTAGTTGAATGGGTTTTCCGAGGTCTATTGCGCTCCACAGAAGATGACGCAGTATCGTAGGGTCATCAACCCTCAGTTCTCCCCCCGTGATCTCGTGGCGGGCCAGCCACGAGCTGACAGCAGAACGAAGCTGCGCTGCGGAGGGACGAGCGGGGTTAAAATCAAACCCGTAACGATAAGCGATGATCGATTTGACCCCGACAGCTCCGGCCGAAGCTATCCGAAGCGCGCGCGAAAAGTTTTCTTCAAAGTTCTGGGCGATGGGGTCAGCCGCGATGACCTGTTCCGCGATACTCTCCAGTCGAACCACCTCATGGGCGCTCGCGGCGGGTATTGACGAGGTCAGGGCCGCGGAGGCTAGGGCAGCTGTCTCCTCGGGAGTCGTGATCTCTCCCCCACGATACCCGGTCTCTACCAGGAAGGTGGAGATATTGGTGGAGGAGAGCATCCGTCCATTGACCACATCAGCACCTAGTTCGTTCCGGCGCAGCAGGTATTCTTCTGCCGTGCTGTGAGCTTCTAGATCCAAGAGTTGCGAACAGAGACGACGGATGCTTATGCCAAGCTGCGAATCAAACACCGTCGTATGCGGCGGAGCAGGCCACGACGATTCGGTCGACAGATCCTCAAACTCTGCGCGGCTCAGACCGGATCGAAGAACGCCGTGGCAGTGATGATCGGTCAACCCAAGATCATCTAAAGGCCCGGGGGTCCAATGCGAGTCAAACGATGTGTTACTAGTAAACATGAGTGTATCTTTCACATTTTTCGAGGTCGGTAAGATCGGAGAGGACCCTGAGTTCATCTCGTTTAATCGCCTGGAAAGTCGCCATGAAGTTCGGCGAGAACCACGATGACACGGTACGATCCGCCTCGAGCGCTGCCAAAGCTTCTGACAGAGAGGTGGGCAGGCTAACGATGCCTGCCCTGTTGCGTTCCTCCTCCGACAGAGCCGAGGCCTCAACGGTAACGACCTCGGGGGCGGGCAGGTTCTCCCTAATTCCCTCAAGTCCGGCACGGATCAGGGCACCCATAATGATCCATGGATTCCCGGAAACGTCTGCAGCTCGATACTCCAGGTTTAGCTGAGAGGCAGGGTCCTTACCGTTGCTTTCATTGGTTGGGCATATCCGCAACAGCGCCTCCCTGTTATGTTCACCGAGGAAGGACTCCGCCGCTGACCATCGATGCGGCGCCAATCGCAGGTAGGAGATATCGCTACACGCACTCAGTGCCACGATTGCGGGCGCGTGACGCAGGATTCCGGCCGCGAACGAACCGGCTATCGAGGAAAGTCGGCCAGGCCGCGCCGGGTCATAGGTGAGCGGATCTCCAGCCGAGTTATGCAGGCTGAGGTGCACATGCACACCGTTTCCGCTGCCATCGGGGTGCAGCAACGGGGCAAAACTAGCGTGACCGCCATGGGCATGCGTGACGTCGCGGACGATGTCACGCAACATGACCGCACGATCTGCCGCGGTCAGGGGGTCGCTCGGGGACATCGTAATCTCCCACTGATGCTCGCCGTATTCGGGCAACCACGTCTCCGGTTCGAAGCCAGCATCGTGTAGGACTCGTACAAGCTCTGTTCCCCACGGTTCGGCGCGCCTCAGTGCCTGCGCAGAGAAGGGTGGTTCGGGGTCCGAATCCGTTACCATCGTAAATTCGTGCTCGAAGGAGGTCGAGAGAACAACATCCGTCTCGCGAGATAAATCGCGAATAGCGTCGCGCAAAAATGTGCGGGGACAGCAATCCCACGGAGTGCCATCGTTGTGGATGATGTCGGCCAGAAAGGTCGTGAGCGCAGGTCGTCCCAGAATTCCCTCTGTGCGTGTGAGTGAGTTCATATCGGGTCTGAGCCGAAGATCGCCAACCGAGCCGAATGGAACGCCGTCAACGATCTTCCCGAAAGGCCCGATACCGAGGTTCGCCGGAACCCAGCCGCAGCTGCTCGTCGGTCCCATATCTGCAAGCCTCATTGCCCGCCCCCTCGTGACAGAAGCAATATCGTTCGTAGCGATGAAGGCCATTTCGTGTTCAGACATTAACTGTTCTCTCCTTGTTCCGGGCTGACCGCGTCCGTCCGGCCGCTTTCCTGATCAATATCCTCAGACAACAACCGCTGCCCAATCTGCTTCGTGAGAGAAGGCGCGAACAACGCGATTAACACTCCAATGAGACACCATGCCCCTGCAATCCAAGGGAAATAGCTAAACGGAGGTTCTTGTCCTGTGGACTGCACGATGAAAACGAACAGCAGATAAAGGATGCCTAATACGGGAATCACCAATTCCCACTTGGGGATTGACCCGCGCCCAGAGAAGATGTAGTAAATGACGCCAACCGTTGTGGTGCAATATGCCACGAGGAGGCACAGCACCGCGATCGTCGCGTACCAATAATACGCATCGAAAGCAGACACATCATAAAACCATAGGGCCAAGGCCATAATCGTGATGAGAACACCAACCGTCACAACAGCATTGCGCGGAATCTGCGTAGCGGGGTTAGCGATGCCGAGTTTTCTGGGACCGAAACCGTCCCTGGCAAGTGCAAAAATGAGCCGTGATGCTGCGGCCGTCGAGCTTAGTGTCGATGCGAACGCAACGATAAATGCAGCGGCGGCCAAGACAACAGAAAACTCCTTGCCGATGTACATGGTTGCTAATTGAGTGAGAGACGATTCCGAGGAGCTGAAGGCCTCGACGCCCTCAGGCCCGGTACCGAAACCTATCGTCTGGGCAAACATTACAAATACGTAGATGATTCCGCACAGTACTACCGCGCCTCCCAGCGCCGCGGGTATTGCCTTGCTCGGATTAGTTGTTTCCTCCCCAAGCGAAGCGCAGGCCTCGAATCCGGCCCACGAAAGAAACGCGAACACCGTTGCCGTCATGATAGATCCCACGGTGTTGTCGCCCAAGCTAAAGACGGAGAAATCGATCTGAGCCTCGACCGGGGCAGTCCCGAGCCCAACCCTCACGAGAATAACTATGCCTAAAACCAACATGAGAACGACCCCGAGGCCGCCAATCGCAACCAAGATACGAGCAACAAATCGAGATTCGCGAAGATTAGCTAGAACGGTAAGAACTGCCACAAGCAGCACGATCACAGCCCAGGGAGGGTTAAAGTCTGCCCAGCCGGACTCGGCCACCCATGCTTGGAAGAACACCCCGGAGGCTGCGAGGGTACAGGCGGCAAAGAACAGATAGGTTCCCAACAGGGTGAACCCGCCGAAGAACCCGGTTCGTGGACCGATAGTGCGTCCGGCGAGAGCATAGACGGATCCGGCATGGTTAAACCGCCTAGTGAGTCGCACAAATCCGTAGGCGACAAAGATCACGCCGATAAATGCGATAGTGAAGACCAGCGGAACGGATTTCCCCGTGAGCTGAGCCACGCCTATGCCATTGAGGGACATCGCGAGAAGCGGTGCCATAAACCCAACTGATAGCGCTCCGGCCTCCCAGATCTTCAGTTTGCGGGGTTCATGTTTTTTATTTGTCATCGTTTATAGTCACACTGCCTACACTCACGCCATCCGAACTAACATTTCGGCTATTTTCTGTCCAGAAATTCGTTCGCCCCACATAGCGCGAATTCGTAACCGAATTATGTACGTTATCTGGGGCGAACAACTCAATAATACTGAGTTAGGCGGGTCGCTGCTCCGGCGACAAGGTGAGACGAGGGTTAGTCTCCGAAACATCAGCAAGAGTAGTGTCGATAAGAGCGAGTACCTCGGGACTCAGGACGACGCCCGCAGCCGCAGCATTGGAGGCTACCTGTTCCGGCCTCGATGCACCAACAATCGCGCCGGCAACATTCGGGTTCTGCAACACCCAGGCCACGGCGAGCTGGGCCATCGTGATCCCCAACTCATCTGCAATCGGGTTCAGATTTTGGACTGCGCTCAGTACCTCATCACGCATGTATCCCTTGATCGCATTTGCGCCACCCTTCTCATCGGAAGCGCGGCTTCCGGCTGGGATGGCCGCACCGGGTAGGTACTTACCGGTGAGCACGCCCTGCGCTACTGGAGACCAGACAATCTGCGAAATACCAAGCTCTGCCGAGGTCGGCACGACTTCTTCCTCGATGACGCGCCACAGCATGGAGTATTGGGGCTGGTTCGAGATCAGCTGGAAACCGAGTTCCTTCGAGAGCTCGTGCCCTGCACGCAACTGCTCCGCATCCCACTCTGACACGCCAATGTAGAGGGCCTTACCCGCGCGCACAACATCGGCGAACGCCTGCATAGTCTCTTCAAGCGGAGTCTCGTAGTCAAAACGGTGCGCCTGGTAGAGATCGACATAATCGGTCTTGAGACGCGTGAGCGAGCCATTGATCGATTCGAAGATGTGCTTGCGCGAGAGACCAACGTCATTATGACCTCGTGGCCCTGTTGGCCAGTACACCTTTGTAAAGATCTCGAGAGATTCCCTGCGCTCACCGCTGAGCGCGTCGCCAAGAACGCTTTCCGCGCCTGTGTTGGCGTACACATCAGCCGTGTCAAAGGTCGTGATGCCCGCGTCGAGAGCCGCGCGCACCGAATTGGCCGCCACATCATTCTCGACCTGAGATGCATGAGTCAACCAATTGCCATAAATAATTTCGGAGATTTTGAGTCCGCTGTTGCCAAGATATCTAAATTTCATTCTCCCAATCTAACCGAAGAGGCGTGCGGAGTGCCATGAATTGCCCATCGCTAGGACCAAAGTGGTTAGAAGCTGCGGGAACTTGCGGATGATCTTCACCGGCACCAAAGGACCAATTATCAGATTAATACCAGTTCACAGCATATATTTATAAGAAAAAGGCCATTCGAAGAACGGTTAATTACCTCCTAAACTAAAAACTCCCCGCGGCTCAACGGCGAGGGAGACAAGAGACTAAGGAAGAAAAATGAACAAACACATGCAGCTCAAAGTTTTCACCGCCATCATCGGTTCAGCCCTTCTCGCGGCGACTCTCAGCGGATGTGAAGGGGTGCAGGAGATTTCAGATGCAGTCTCAGAAAACAATGCCGGACATACAAAAACGGTCACCTATCCGACGGGAGCATCGGCTCGTGCCGAAGACCCGGCTCTTACACCCGAGTGGCTCCCGAAAGATGCTTCCGACATTTCTCAAAAGCTGAGGACCACCGGTGACGAAAGAATCATGCGATTCAAAGCGGATCTGGAAAAGATCACCCCCAATTGCAGCGCAATAGAACCAGGGACAAAACCAGAAAGAGCTCCTGCTACGACAGCAAACGGTACACAGCTAACGTACCTGAACGCTCCCACGATGAAGGCATCTTGGTGGGTAAGCGGCGCCGAGCTGAAATCGACACTGGTATGCGATGACTCCTGGTGGCTTACCCAGGACGGCGACTGGGTCTATGCGTTCTCACCGGAAAGAACAAACACGGAGATCGAGCAGGCATCCACACAGTAACCCGACAACGAGAGTGACCGGCCCTCCCCATTGCAGGAACCGGTCACTCAAGTGGCCCCTAGCGCCCGTCGAGATAACCGTTTGGATTCAAGACAAATTTGGTTGCGGCGCCAGCATCAAACTCGGCATAACCGCGGGGAGCATCCTCAAGCGAAATAGCCTGCGCATTGACGTTACGTGCGATGCTGACCCAGTCGTGAAGTATGGCCTGCATCAACCCGCGGTGATACTTCATCACCGGGCACTGCCCGGTTGTGAAGGACAGAGACTTAGCCCACCCCGTTCCGAGGCTCAACGATAACGACCCCTTCTGCGCAGCCAGATCGACCCCGCCGGGATCCCCCGTGACATAAAGACCGGGAATACCGAGGGAGCCACCCGCAGCCGTTATATCCATGAGCGAGTTGAGCACCGTCGCGGGGGCCTCCCTATCAGTGCCATGGCCGTGACCGCGGGCCTCAAAGCCGACAGCGTCAATACCGCAGTCAACCTCGGGAACGCCTAAAATTTGTTCAATCTGATCGGCTGGATCGCCCTGAGTCAGATCAATCGTTTCACACCCAAAGCTTCGAGCTTGCGCGAGCCTGCTCTCCTTCATATCGCCAACGATTACCGCCGCGGTCCCGAGCAACAACGCCCCGGTTGCCGCCGCAAGCCCCACCGGCCCGGCACCAGCTACATAAACGGTGGAACCGACGCCGACACCGGCGGTAACCGCACCGTGAAAACCGGTGGGAAAGATATCTGACAGCATCGTGAGATCCATAATCTTCTCGAGTGCCTGATCCCGATCAGGGAATTTCAGAAGATTCCAGTCAGCGTAGGGAACCAGAACGTACTCCGCCTGTCCGCCAACCCACCCTCCCATATCCACATAGCCGTAGGCGCTTCCCGGCCGGTCTGGATTCACGTTAAGACAGATCCCCGTCTTGCGCTCCTTACAAGCAGCCACGCCGACGCTTGGGTTATTGAGGGGTTAAATTCACGACTTTAGATTGGCCATGGGCGTCGATGTCATTGTGGGGTTGGCTCCCTTTTACGTAAAAGAAAGTGCCGCCCGGATAGTTCCAGGCGGCACTTGTCTATTTTTATTTGGGGTAGAGCCTAATTGCCGTGTAGACAATTGCCGGACCTACTATAGCTGCAATTATTGTACTTGATCCATAAGTTAAAACGTATTCGAGTGATCTGTAACCCACAAGGTACTGAATCGTGTAGCCAATTATGGTGAAGACGATTACCAGGCCCGAGACCAAGGCGCATCTTCTCAGTGCTTTATGGGAACTACTGCGTTCGTTTTTCATGATTTCCTGCTAGCAATTTTTATTCCAGTTTATCGATTGGCTTGCTGCGATGAGAGCCGCGGTGTATACCACGCCCCCAACAACTGTTCCTACTGCTAAGGCTGCGCACATGCCGGTCATTCCGACATTGAATATAATGCCGCCCCAGAATACGGATGCGCAGCGAGGGCCGCGCAGCATTGATAGCGGTGTTGCTATCATTTTATCACCCTCAACAACGAATTTGGCGTCAACTATTCTGTCACCCAGGCCAACTTTAGGATTGCTTGATGAAAGCAAAACGTTACCGGATGCATCGAGGAGGCTGAAAGTTTGACCGTCAGCGCTGAGAACTACTTGATCTGTAGGAGCTTTGTTTATCGTTGCGCTTATTCCCTGGAATGATGTTTTGTTTACGTCGTCGGGAACTATTGAGCGTTCTACGTGATCCACTGTTTCGACGACTACTTGGTTAGTCGTTTCTTCGGTCTGATCCTGAGCATATGCAGTAAGCGCCATTAAAGTGGTAAGAGCAAAAACAATAACAGATCCACCCGCCGCCGCATACTCGGGAATGCTCGGGAATGCTCGTAACGGCATACACGATTTCTGCGGAGGACTTATCTGCGGTTGAACCATGTATCGCCCGAGTAATCTGCAACACCGGCGTCACCCCCGGGGAACACCACCCGGGGCAGACACTGCGCGATGTTGACGCTTCGAGCGGTAATTTTGCCGCGGCGTTTTTCGCCCACTCATGTATAACGGTGATAGATCGCGCGTTGTACACGACGGCAGCCGCGCAGATCAGCAGAAGACCACAAAAGGGGTACCAGACACCACGCTTTTGTCGCGGATCCTCTGCCCGCTTCAGAGCCTCATAGAGCGAGGTGACGTCGTTCTCTTCAATGTTGGTGATGATCTTGTTTTTGGCGAGAACGTTGCCGATGATGGTTACTGACATGAGAAGAACTCCTTTTTAGCCCGGGTTGGGTTGATAACAGCTGGATCAACAGGAGTTCTTCATCTTTAAAAGTAGCCACGCCGACGCTTGGGTTATTGAGGGGTTAAATTCACGTCTTTAAATCGGCCCTGGGTAACTTCCCTCGCTTCCCGGCTATTCTTGAATGATGCACGCCACTTTTTCGTCACCGCCGCCCCGAGTAGCTGTGATCACGGTGTCTGACCGCTGCGCATCCGGTGCGTCTATCGATACCGCTGGGCCGCTCGCTGTACAGCGATTGACGGATGCTGGTTTCACCTCGGATCCGATAGTCATCATCCCCGATGGGATTGAGAGCGTGACGTCGGGCCTGAACGATGCCCTAGCCTCAGGTGCGCGGTTCGTGCTTACGATGGGTGGAACAGGTGTTTCTCCGCGCGACCTAACGCCGGAGGCTACGCGCCCGTTTATTGGCGCTGAACTTCCGGGAATTGCCGAAGCGATCAGGGCTCACGGATTGGCTCAGACTCCCCTGGCCTCGCTCTCCCGCGGACTCGTGGGTATAGCGGCGGCACCGGACGCCAGTTTGAAAGACGTACAGGCAAACACTGTCGAAAAGAGTCGGAGGAGGCGCAACGCGATCATCGTCAATCTGCCGGGTTCCCCATCCGCCGTGTCGAGCGGTCTCGATGTTTTAATCCCCCTGCTCGCCCACCTCGATCATCAACTTGACGGTGGGGACCACAGCTAGATGACTATTGTACGAATAAGCGATACCCCATTAGACCTCGCAGCGCATCTCTCTGCAGTCGATTCGCCCCGCAGCGGTGCGGTGGTGACATTTATCGGGCAGGTACGGGACCACGATCCCGAGGCAGTCGGGCCAGTGACCATGCTCGAATATAGCGCACACCCCTCAGCAGAAGAGGTGCTCCGAGGTTTGGTCTCCCGCATCACTCCCCCAGATACACTCGTAGCCGTAAGTCATAGGGTGGGAACCCTCCAGGTGGGAGATCTCGCGATGATCGTGTGCGTCTCTAGCGCACATCGACAGGAAGCGTACGACACAAGTCGCACACTAGTCGAGGCGATAAAGGCCGAGCTACCCGTGTGGAAAAAACAACACCACGGCGACGGCGAACACACCTGGGTAGGTCTCTCGTGACGGTCTGCGGTTCGCAGGAAACAGAACGGGCACGCGGCCCGATCGCGCTATCCCTGACTCGTCGCCCGGGTTCAGCGCGCGAGTTTATTCGATTGAACGAATCGGATGCGGCTAAAGACGACTCATCCACTAGCTCGACGCTCGTGGACCGCTTCGGCAGGGTACACCGCGACCTGCGCATATCGCTGACAGACAAGTGCTCGCTTCGGTGCACGTATTGCATGCCAGCAGAGGGTGTCCCGTGGTTGGCTAAGTCGAGCATCCTCACAATTGATGAACTTGAGCGGGTCGCGCTCGTCGCCGCGTCCCTGGGCATCACCAGCATTAGGCTCACGGGAGGAGAGCCTCTGCTGCGGCCGGATATCGTAGAGGTTGTCCGCCGAATGGCCCGAATTAGCGGCGCTTCCGGGCCGATGAGCGTCGCAATGACGACGAACGGTATCCGCTTACCCGAGCTGATGGACGACCTGGTGGATGCTGGCCTCCAACGGGTCAACATTAGCCTGGATACTCTGCGGGCCGACCGTTTTCGTGATCTCACCCGGCGGGATAAGCTCACGGAAGTTCTCGCCGGGATCGAGGCAGCGCGGATATCGGGGCTCAGACCGCTCAAGATCAACGCGGTCGCGATGCGCGGGGTAAACGACGACGAGGTTGCAGACCTGGTGGCGTTTGCCTTGGAGCACGATGCCCAGATGCGATTCATCGAACAGATGCCGCTCGACGCCGGACACACCTGGTCACGCGCCGAAATGGTCGGCGGCGAAGAGATCCTTGAGAACATCCGCTCCCGATTTACGATCACGCCCGTTCCCCAGCGCGGGGCAGCCCCCGCCGAGTTGTGGTACGTGGACGGCACGGAGCACACCGTCGGGGTAATCGCCTCGGTGACCACGCCATTCTGCCATGCCTGTGACCGAGTCCGCCTGACCGCCGACGGTCAACTGAGAAACTGCCTCTTCGCCCGTACCGAGTCTGATCTTATTCCGCTGCTCCGCGGAGGCGCTGGTGACGACGACATCGCCGCGCTCATGCGCCGGTGCATCACCGGCAAGCTTCCTGGCCACGGCATCAACGACCCCGGGTTCCTGCAACCGGACCGGCCGATGAATGCGATAGGTGGCTAGCCGCCCGCAAATGGCGGTAACACGTCGACCGATGTTGATTGACCGAGCGGGGTATCCGGAGCTGTCCTACGAACGCCCGCGATGAGGAAAGAGCAGCGCCCCAGGATGTCTCCTATCTCGACGGCTCGTTCGGTTCCAGCTGTAGCCCCCGCATCCGTGCCAAGCCGCTCGATGAGTTCGCCAAGGGTGCCCGCATCGACGACCAGCTCGGTAACACCGATCGCCTCTGCTGCGCCCGCAAAAAGTCTCACATACGCCATTATCTCTTCTCCCAGTCGTGTGTTGCAGAACTCAGCGAAACCGAAGTCTGAGGTGCTGAACGCAGCGCCGCCTGACTCCACGCACGGGCATTCGCCAGATCTTCCTCCGTATCGATATCCGCGGATGCGCCGATCACGTCGATCACCTCGCTCGCCTCGATCCGTGACACCACGGAACGCAGGGGCAATCCCGATGCGTTACCACCGGCATCCGTTATCGAATCGTTCAGGGCGGTGGCCAGGATATCCGCTCGATACAGACCTGCCAGCCACTGCATCCGACCGGACAGATCACGCACGATATATGCGTCGGGGTCAGGCTGCCCCGCGGGGCCCGGCATCCCCACCGCTGCTGCCTGGGCAAGGAGCGAGCATATTTCGGCTACCCGAGGAAGGTCGACGGCCAGGAGAAGCACCCACTCGGTTGTGACGAGGGGAAGACCCGCGGCCAGCGCCGCTACGGGCCCGCCGAAGGGGGGATCTTCCCGCGCTATGAGAACACGAGGAGCATGTTCTCGATCAGATTCGTGCTCGTGAACAGCAGAGGCATCCACAATCTGTGGATCGCCGACGACAATTACCCGGTGCGCACCGGCCGCGTGCGCACCATCCAACACGAGGTCAATTAGCCGGTCGGTTCCGACTCGTATTTCGGCCTTGACGACACCGCCCATGCGGGCACCTCGTCCGCCCGCCAGCACAATCGCATCGACGGGCAGGGCGAATGTATCGCTTTGCTGCTCACCGGTGATGCGTGCCATTCTCGTGCCTTTATCGCCCTATTCGCCCTCGCGCAGCCAATCCCCGGACTTTCCGCCCGTCTTCGCCAGCAGCTTGATATCGGTAATAACAACCGATTTATCAAGACTCTTGACCATATCGACGAGCGTCAACGCGGCGACAGACACAGCCGTAAACGCTTCCATCTCCACCCAGGTACGATCCGCCGTGCGCACGGTCGCGGTAACCCGCACCCCGTGATCCTCAACGGCGATGTCTACGACAACGCCGTGCACCCCGATCACATGGGCAAGGGGCAACAGTTCCGCGCAGCGCTTCGCGCCCTGGATGCCCGCGATACGAGCGACGGCAAGCACGTCTCCCTTGGGGACGGTTCCGCTACGCAACGCCTCAATGACGGCGGGCCCGCAGCGCACAAAGCCGGTAGCCGTCGCGCTGCGCACGGTGGGAGTCTTTGCCGTGACATCGACCATCCGCGCCTCACCGGAGGCATCTACGTGGGTGAAAGGTGAAGTAGTCATGATTCCACCAGTATGACAGTCACGGTATCTCCCGCGCTCACGCGAGCCACCTCAGCCGGGACGATGGCATAGCCGTTCGCCCGCCCGAGCCCGCCCACCAGGTGGGAACCCGAGCCGCCCCCTGCCGCGGGACGAACGGTCAAGGGGGTACGAGCATCCGTCTCGCGAGACGCTGTCGAGATCACGACCGGAATGTATTGGGTGCGGCCCTCCGGCGTGTTCCAGCCGGACTCCACGACGGCGTACTGCGGCGTGCGGTCCGTCCCGCGACGGCCCTGCATCGCGAGCAGCGACGGGCGCACAAAGACCTCAAACGATACCCAGGCGCTCACCGGATTCCCCGGCAGCCCAAAGACGAGGGTACCCCCGGGCAGCGTACCAAAACCCTGCGGTTTACCGGGCTGCATCGCCACGGTGACGAAATCAACCGTGCCGGTCGGCGCCAGCACAGCCTTCACAACGTCATAGGCACCAACGCTCACCCCGCCGGTGAGCACGACGACATCTGATACCGACTCAGCATCACGGAGCGCCTGGCGCAGCGCATCCTCGTCGTCAGGGACTCGTAACACCGACACGGCATCGGCATCACTGGCCGAGACGAGCGCCGAAATTAGCACGGAGTTAGACTCGGGAATCTGCCCGTGCCGCAGCGCCTCCCCCGGCGCGACGAGTTCGCTGCCCGTCGCGATAACCGATACCCGTGGCCGAGGGTAGACCCGAACGATCCCCACGCCCGCCGCCGCAATCGCAGCGGCCCGCTCAGCGGTGAGCACCTCGCCCTGAAACGCGACCGGTTCACCCTGCCTGGTGTCCTCACCCGTGGCTCGAATATGTGCGCCTGCGACAGGCTCTACGGTAATCAGTACGTGCGGCATACCCTGATCGGTGTGCTCAATCGGTACGATGGCGTCGGCGCTAGCTGGCACGGGCGCGCCCGTCATAATCCGCGCGGCCTCCCCAGGCATCAGCACGGGGTCAAAAGACGACCCCGCGGGGATATCAGCCACGACCTCCAGGCTGATCGGTCGATTGACGGATGCCCCCATCACGTCCCCCCGCCGAACCGCATACCCGTCCATGGCTGAGTTATCCCACAGCGGAATATCGTGCTGCGAGCGCACATCCTCTGCCAGGGTGCGCCTGTGGGCCAGGGCGATTGGTACGGTTTCGGGCTCAAGCCGCCGAGTTCGCGCCAGGACCGCGGATAGATGTTCTGCGATGGTGATCATGGACGTTCCCTCCATCCGGCCATACCGTCCCGCAGCATCCTAACATTCGTGAACCCGGCCTGGGCAAGCGTCTGGGCCGCCTGTTGGGAACGGGGTCCGCGCTCGCAGTAGACCACGATTTCGTGCTCTGGTTCATGTTCGATTGAATCTGGACGGTTCAGGATCTCGGCTAACACGATGTTCTTGGATCCTTGGATGACCCCCGTGTTGAGCTCTACTTGTTCGCGCACGTCTATGATCGTGAGCGGAACGGAGGGAATCGTATTCTCGAGCTGAGCTATGCGTTGCGCGAGTTCATCGGCGGTGATCCAGCGCGGTTGTGGCTGGCTCTGACGATACTGAAGCGTGGGAAGGCCGTCGTGCGGTTCCTTCGCCGCGCCCGCTCGACGGAGCGGTATTTCGAAGCTTCGGCTCGTGAGCGAGTCGAAGACGGCCACCCGCCCCAGCATCGTCTCCCCTATTCCCATGATCAATTTTAGCGCTTCTCCCGCCATCATCGAACCTACCTGCCCGCAGAGGGGGCCGAGCACTCCGGCCTCGGCACAGGAGGGGACGCTACCCTCTTCTGGCGGCTCCGGAAAAAGGTCACGTAGGGAAACCGCTTCGTGCCCGGCCGGCGGGCGGCTCCAGAACACTGCAAGTTGCGCGTCGAAACGAAGTACCGATGCCCACACGAGGGGTATCCCTAACTCATCGCAGGCGTCGCTCACCAGATACCGGGTGGCGAAGTTATCTGTTCCATCGAGCACGATGTCATAGTCGCGCAGGATCTCAGCCGCGTTTTCGGCAGCAAGTCGTGTGTGGTGAAGACGGACGTGGGTGTTCGGCGAGCGCTCGGTTATGCTCCTGCGTGCGCTCTCGACTTTGGGCAATCCCACATCTGCTGTTCCGTGGAGTATCTGTCGTTGAAGGTTACTCGTTTCGACGGTGTCTGAGTCAATGATTCCGATGGTACCAACACCTGCCCCAGCAAGATACAGGATTGCGGGCGCTCCGAGTCCCCCCGCTCCGATGACACATACCCTGGCTGCCCCGAGGCGCCTCTGCCCTATCTCCCCCACGGGTGCGAGGGAAATCTGTCGAGCCGCTCGTGAGCGCTCGTCGATGGTGAGTGGCGGGCCAGGCTCAATAAGGGGTGGAAGACTCATGACGTCCACGCTACACACTCCCCGGATGAAATGCGTACACCACAGGTGTTAGCATCCCACTATGCGCTTAACTCATCGGGCAGGCCACCACGGCATCATCTTTCTGGGCGGCGCACTGGCGAGCGCAGCCCTCCTTGCAGGGTGTGCGTCTTCGCCTGAGTCTGCGGGTAACGGTGACAGCGATGATTCTGGTTCGGTGGCTCTCACCGTTTTCGCTGCGGCCTCCCTGAGCCCGGTATTCGATGAAATTACGGATGCTTTTACCCGCCATCACCCGATCATCACGTTCGCCCCCAGCACTTTCGACGGATCGTCTACGCTTCTGACCCAGATCACCGAGGGCGCTCCCGCCGATGTGTTTGCCTCTGCAGATACGCGCACGATGACGATGGCTAGCGAGAAGGGAGCGCTTAACCCGACGGGGTTACCCTCTGAGGAGCCGGTGATCTTTGCGACGAATACACTCACAATAGTGGTGCCGCCGACGAACCCTGCCAAGGTCTCTTCGGTGCAGGATCTCGCCCGAACGGATGTGCGCACGGTGTTGTGTGCGCCTCAGGTTCCGTGCGGGGCTGCTTCGCGGGCGCTGTTATCTGCACAGCGGGTTACGGTTGCCCCTATTGGAGAGGAACTCAGTGTCACCGCCGTACTCAAGAAAGTTGCTATCGGCGAGGCTGATGCGGGGCTCGTCTATGTGACGGATGCGCGGGCGGCGGGCGACACCGTTCGTAGCGTCACAACGGCGGGGGCAGAGGACGTCGTTAGTGAGTATCCCGCGTCTGTGGTCGCAGGCTCGACACATCCAGAGGAGGCGGCGAGCTTCGTGCGCTTCCTGGGGTCAGAGGAAGTGCAGGAGATCCTGACACGCCACGGATTCGGTTCGCCGCATCTCCCTGTAACCGCTTCCCCGGATTCGTCGGCACCTGCAGGTGCCGAGTGATGCGCCGACCGAGGGGGGAAACGCGGGTGCCCCGTCTCCTCTATATTCCTGCGGTTCTCGGCCTTGCGCTCCTCGTTCTGCCCCTCGCCGGGTTGCTCGCCCGAGCGAATTGGGCCACCCTTCCTGCGGCTATCACCAGCGATGAGGCAGTGCAGGCGCTCCTACTGTCGCTTGGCACTGCAGGCTGCGCAACAGTGTTCTGTGTAGTGCTTGGCGCGCCGCTCGCTATCCTCATGTCTCGCAGCTCGGCCCGCGTCGCTGGGCTGCTGCGCGCGCTCGTGACTATCCCGCTGGTGATGCCTCCCCTCGTCGGGGGTATCGCGCTGCTCTATCTTTTCGGCTCCAACGGCTTACTCGGGGAAGCCCTTTACCTGTTGGGTGGCATCCGCTTGCCATTTAGCACTGCCGCTGTGGTTATTGCCCAGACGTTCGTTGCGCTTCCCTTCTTCGTCATCACGGTGGAGGGAGCTCTCCGAAGCGTGGGCACCCGCTTCGAGCGGTCGGCTGCAGCCGTCGGCGCGTCGCCGTGGACTGTTGTGTGGCGTATAACCCTCCCGCTCGTACGTCCAGCCCTCGTCGCAGGTACGGTCTTGAGTTTTTCCCGCGCCCTCGGCGAGTTCGGTGCGACAGCGCTCTTTGCGGGAAACTCACCCGGGGTGACTCGCACAATGCCGCTGGCGATCTATACCGCGTTTAACGGGGCTGGAGTTCAGACTGACACCGCGATTGCACTCTCGCTTCTTCTGCTAGCCGTTTCTCTTACGATGCTTGTGGTTCTCCGCACCTGGCGCCCGAACACACCCGGGTCGAACCAGGAACCGCGCGGATCCTCCCTTGTTGGGCACACGGTATGACCGCGAGTAAGACTCACACCGGGGCATTCCTGGCAGCGGATATCGAGGTGAAACGCGGGGCCTTCACCCTCGCGGCATCCCTCAGCGTTGACAGGGGAACTGTCGTCGCGGTTCTCGGTCCCAACGGCTCTGGCAAATCAACTCTTCTGTCTGCGATCGCTGGCTTCCTTTCCCTGGGCAGGGGCTCAATTGAGGTTGGGGGCAGGTGCCTTTCGCGAGAGGATGCTCGTACCACCCCCATCCGAATCCCTCCTTACCAGCGCGGGGTCGGCATCCTCACCCAAAGCGCTGATCTCTTTCCTCACCTCACCGCGTACGAGAACATAGCGTTTGGCCCGCGTTCGCAGGGAATGGGCAGGCGTGAGGCCGCGGCAATCGCGGAGAGGTGGATGGAGGACGTCGGGTTACCGGGGTACGGTTCTCTTCGTCCGCACGAGCTTTCCGGAGGCCAGCAGCAAAGGGTGGCTCTCGCACGCACGCTCGCTGCCAAACCGCGGTTGCTCCTGCTCGACGAACCGTTCGCCTCTCTCGATACCGAAACGACTGATGATGTTCGGGAACTCGTCTCCACTCAGATTGCATCAACACAATCGACAGCTTTGATAGTGAGTCACGACATCGTTGACGCGCTTTCTCTAGCTTCTCGGAGCATCGTGTTGCACGAGGGCCGCATTGTGGAGGAGGCATCGACGTTTGACCTCGTCAGGGCTCCCCGCACCGCAGTCTCGGCCCGTTTGGTTGGTATCAACCGGCTGGAGGGAACGAATGATACGGCGGTCTTCCACCCGGCCGATGTCGAGATTCTCATGGCACGACCCACGGCGCACGGACCGGACAATGTCTGGCCTGCATATGTACTCGGCTTGTCACGCGATACGAGGGCGCTCTCGGTGCGGCTGGAGCTCGGAGGAGAAGCGCAGGGCTTGAGGGTGAAAACATCGAATCAGAAGGAATTTTCCCTGGTTCCACAAGACAGCACTTCCCCCAGAATTGTGGCAGAGATCCGGGTAGAGGCCGCCGCCGCGCTTAATATCGTACGGGGCGCACGGGTGTGGGTACGCATACCCCAGCAGAGCATCCTTGCTTACGCAGCGGAGAAATGGTAAGCATGAGGCTGTGAGCAGAATAACGGTTCGACGTCGAATAACCCGAATCACGGTGGGGTCAGCTCCGCGAGTGAGAGAAGACGTGCTTGCGGCGGAAGAACCGCTTGAGATAAGGGTCAATGGCCGTTCTCTCGCAATCACCATGCGCACACCCGGTCATGATTTTGACCTCGCCGTAGGGTTCCTCGTCTCTGAGGGGATAATTTCGACGGGTGATCATGTCAGTCAGGTGCGCTACTGCGCGGGTGCGATTCCGGGTAGCCCCACCAACGAATACAACGTGCTAGATGTGACGCTTGCTCATGGTGTCCCTGCCCCTGACCCGAGCCTCACCAGATCCTTTTACACCACGAGTTCGTGCGGCCTGTGCGGCAAGGCAAGTATTGATGCGGTAAAGACAGTGTCCTCCTATTCGGTTTCCGCAGATCCAGTACGCCTGAGCGCGCGTATGCTTACGACGTTCCCAGAGGTCCTGCGTGCACAACAATCGGTTTTTGATAAGACGGGCGGGCTACACGCGGCAGCCCTCTTTGATGGGGAAACGGGCACCATGCTGGTTCTCCGCGAGGATGTAGGCCGCCATAACGCGGTTGACAAGGTCATCGGTTGGGCAGCATCCAATAATCGATTACCCCTTGGCGGAACCGTTTTGATGGTTTCGGGCCGCGCCAGTTTCGAGTTGACCCAGAAGGCGCTGATGGGGGGAATCCCCGTTCTCGCAGCCGTCTCCGCGCCATCCTCGCTGGCCGCGGAGCTCGCGACGGAGATGGGAATTACCCTGGTTGGTTTCGTGCGTGGGGACTCAATGGTTGTTTACAGCCGTCCCGAACGCATCTTCACGAATGAGGACTCTCCTCCCGAAGACGCAGAACCCGCGACGCCCGCAACCCACATCGCTGCACCCCCTGAGAAAGCGAGTCTCCTATGAACCCCAAAGCCCCACATGACGACGTATCAGACGAGAACATCGAGATTACCCACGAAAAGGATTGGGCCGCGGGCATCCCTGGCGTCATGCATGCCATGGGTCCCGCGCTCGGCCAGATGGGTATCGCACGCACGACGAAGCTCCTCACCTCGATCAACCAGAAACACGGCTTCGATTGCATGAGCTGCGCCTGGCCCGACCCCGGACACCGCAAGGTCGCTGAGTTCTGTGAGAACGGCGCAAAGGCTGTCACCTGGGAGGCGAACCCGCTCACGATCCCTACGAGCTTCTGGGCTGAGCATTCGCTCACGAGCCTGCTGGACAAGTCCGAGTATTGGTTGGGGATGCAGGGCCGCCTCGTCGAGCCTCTGCACAAGCCAGCCGGGAAGGATCACTACGAACCCATCCCGTGGGACGATGCCTTCCGGATCATCGCTGACAAGCTCAACGGCCTCGACTCCCCCAACGAGGCAGCGTTCTATACGAGCGGTCGGGCGTCGAACGAGGCCGCGTTTGCCTACCAGCTCTTCGTGCGGGCCTTTGGCACCAACAACCTGCCCGATTGCTCAAATATGTGCCACGAGTCGACGGGCACTGCCATGTCCGAGACCCTGGGAATCGGAAAATCCACCGTCGCCTACGATGATTTCGAGAAGGCAGATCTGATCATCATCATGGGGCAGAACCCCGGCACTAACCATCCCCGTATGCTCACGGCGCTTGAGGATGCTAAGAAGGCCGGCGCGAGCATCGTCACGGTGAACCCGCTCCCGGAGGCGGGCCTCATGCGCTACAAGAACCCGCAGACGGTCAGCGGTGTGATTGGGAAAGGCACCAAGCTCACCGATCAATTCCTGCAGATACGGCTGGGCGGCGATATGGCACTGCTCCAAGCAGTTTCTCAGCGGGTACTCGAGGCAGAGGCCGCCAACCCAGGGCAGGTTCTCGACCACGATTTCCTGTCGCAGCATACTGACGGGTTGGAGGAGTTCACCTCCCACCTGGCGGGTCTTAACCGCGACGAGGTACTGTCTGCCACAGGCCTGACCGACGACCAGATAGACGAACTCGCTCAGCGTTACATTGCCGCAGATCGGGTGATTATCACGTGGGCAATGGGCCTCACCCAGCACAAGAATGCGGTCGACACTATCAAAGAGGCCGTGAACCTGCTGTTGCTGCGCGGCAACATCGGCAAACCGGGCGCGGGGGCATCGCCCGTTCGTGGCCACAGCAATGTGCAGGGTGATCGCACGATGGGCATCTGGGAGAAGATGCCCACCCAATTTATGGATGCGCTGGGGCACGAGTTTGGTTTCGAACCGCCCCGTGAGGAAGGCTACGATTCGGTTCACGGAATCCAGGCGATGCAACAGGGCAAGGTCAAGGCATGGGTTGCGCTGGGCGGAAACTTTGTCGCCGCCATCTCAGATTCCAACGCGGTCGAGGCGGCGATGCGCGGAACCGAACTCACCGTACAGATTTCTACCAAACTCAACCGCTCGCATGTCGTCACCGGCAAAGAGGCGCTCATTCTGCCCACGCTTGGTCGGACCGAGATTGATCGGCAGGCATCGGGAGAGCAATTCGTGACTGTCGAGGATTCCGTGTGCGCGGTTCACGCTTCGCACGGGCGAATCGAGCCGGTTGGGCCTGGCCTGCTCTCTGAGGTAGCGATCGTGTCGCGGATGGGGCAGTCGGTCATCGGCGACCGGGTACACATCAGATGGGACAAATTCGAGCAGGACTACGATGTCATCCGGGAACACATTAGCCGGGTCGTCCCCGGCTGCGAAAACTATAACGACAAGGTGCGTCAACAGGACGGTTTTGTGCTGCCCAACGGACCCCGGGACAGCAGGACCTTCAACACGAAAACAGGCAAGGCGCGGATCACGGTCAATACGCTCGAACACGTCGAGTGTCCACCAGGTCGCTTATTGCTGCAAACGCTGCGTTCACACGATCAATTCAACACCACTATCTATAGCCTGAACGATCGCTACCGAGGCATCAAGAAGGGCCGAAATGTGATCTTCATCAACCCGGACGACCTCGCCGAGCTGGGGCTCGAGAACGGGCAAACGGTGGATATCTTCAGCGAGTGGGGCGATGAACCCGACCGGGTGCTTCGCGGTTTTCGAACGGTATCGTTCCCCACCGCGAAGGGATGCGCGGCAGCCTATTTCCCGGAAGCAAACGTTCTCGTCCCACTTGCGAGCGCGGCCATCGGCAGCAACACCCCCGTCTCGAAGTCCATTGTGATCCGCGTGGAACCTGGGCTGTCCCCGGCACCGGCGGGCCGCCCGCTGGTTGTCTAACGAGCGACGCCCGGTGTAACGAGGCTAAGGCTAAGCGCGGTTCGACGCGCGCGGCGCCCCGATTCCCGGGTCGATCTGGAACGGGCCAGATGTGGAAGGCCGCACATCGAAGTCAAAGATTGCCGTGGGGATATACACCGTCGAGCATGAGTTCGGGATGTCTACGACGCCGGAAAGCCTTCCCTCAATGGGGGCGGCTCCGAGGAGCAGATAGGCCTGTTCTGGTGTGTAGCCAAACTTCGTGAGATAGTCGATAGCGTGCAGGCAGGCCCGCTGATACGACAGGTGGGAGTCGAGATAACGCTGTTCCCCGTCGAGGGTGACTGAGGTGCCGGAGAAGGCAATCCACTCGCTAAAGCGGGGTTCGACGTTCCCTGGCATAAAGATTGCGTGCTCGTGAACACCGTACGTTTCCATGCCGCCGGGGATGATCTCAACGCGCAGGTCGATAAACCCGCCCATTTCGATAGCCCCGCAGAAGGTAATCTCGCCGTCACCCTGCGAAAAGTGCAGATCACCCAGCGAGAGGTTGGCCCCGTCGACAAAAACGGGATAGAAGACCCGTGACCCCTTCGAGAGATTCTTGATGTCCTGATTACCGCCGTTCTCGCGCGGCGGGGCGGTGCGGGCGGCCTCTGCCCCAATCCGAGCGCGTTCGGACGCGGGCACGCCGCCGAGCACAGCGTGTTCGGCCTCTGGAGGCAGGGCGAGGGGTGGCACCCGGAACGGATCTGTGGCAATCAGATCTCCCTCACGCTTATTCCATTTAGTGAGCAAGGCTGCCGAGGGGGCGGTGCCCATAAGCCCCGGATGGATGAGCCCGGCGAACGACACGTGAGGAACGTGGCGGGAGGTCGCGATCTGGCCGGTGAAATCCCAGATCGCTTTGTAGGCATCCGGAAATTGATCGGTGAGGAAGCCCCCGCCATTGTTCCGCGAGAAGATCCCGGTGTAGCCCCATCCCTGGCCCGCGAGGGGTCCGCTATCTTCCTGCGGGATCGGCCCCACATCGAGAATGTCAACCACGAGCAGATCGCCAGGCTTCGCCCCCTCGACCGCGAACGGCCCGCTGAGTTTATGCACCGTGAGCAGCGGCGCGTTAAGGATGTCCTCTGCTGAGTCGTCGTTGACGATTGCCCCGTCGAACCATTCGCGACAGTCAACGCGGAATGAATCCCCCGACTTCACCGTTGCAACCGGGGGGATCTCCGGATGCCACCTGTTATGGCCGAGCTTCTCTTGATCCTCGAACTTCTTGGCGGAATCGAGCGGGAACAATACTTCTGGCATGGTTTCTCCTTCTCCTGAGTGATCGGCGGCACCGTCGCGGCCGAGATAGCGATTCTAGGGACGTGGAAGCTGTCGATGTAAGGGGTGCGAGGTGACGCGTTGGCTGGGCCCTGATCGATTACCGGGGATGCTCGAGGTCACCACCGCGGGTGACTCTGCGCTTGCCTCGGTTGAGTCGATCAGACGATACGCGGCTGACCCCGTGGCGGACAGGTGAGGCGCAGAGGGGCGACGGAGCGCAGGTAAATCGCAATGGATGCAATCCGTGTGTTGCGGAACATCCGCCATCGAATAGACGAGGTCAAAAACGTCGCCATTTTCACAGCAGAATTCGTAAGTTGGCATGGGTTAGTCTCCGTTGCTTTCTCCCATTTGATGAGCAAGCTCAGCGCTTGCCATCTGGCCAGGCTAACCAGCCACAACCGGCCTGTCAATGGTTTAAGCTGCACCGCGCACGCGCACAACCAGCAGCACCACGAAAAACACCATGCCCTGGGTCAGCACAACCATGCCGCCAGCCGACGCGTTGCTGTAGTAGCTAATGTAGAGGCCTAGCAGGGCGCAGCAACCGGCGAGGAGCGGGGCGACCCAGAGCATCCGGCTCAATCGATGGGTCAGGATCAGGGCGGTTACCCCAGGGATGATAAGCATCGCCACCACCAGAATCACGCCGACCGCCTGAAGGGCAACAACGACGGTCAACGCCAGCAGGCCCAGCAGCAGGGCGTTGAGCCTGCGCGGAGAGAGACCGATGGCGTGCGCGTGCACCGGGTCGAATGTGAAGAGCGTGAGATCCCGCTTGGTGAATAACACCGTGAGCAACACGATTGCCGCAACAACAAGCACCTGCCAGAGATCGATGGCGGATGCCCCCAACAAGTTCCCAAACAAAATATGCGTCAGGTCGATCTGGCTCGGTACGACAGAGATCAGCACGAGCCCGAGGGCGAAAAGGGTTGTGAAGACAATTCCGATGGCGGCATCCTCTTTTATCTCTGATTTGCCGCGCACGACCCCGATGAGCAGCACCGCACCCCCGCCAAATATCAATGCGCCGAGAGCAAAAGGAGCACCCAACGCATAGGCGATGACCACGCCGGGCAGAACGGCGTGAGATACGGCATCCCCCATCAGCGACCAGCCGACGAGCACGAGCCAGCAGCTCAGCACGGCGCACACTATGCTCGCAATGAGCGTGATGGCGAACGCCCGCTGCATAAATTCATAGCCGAACGGTTCCGCGAGAATATCGATAAGACTCACGACTCGCCACCCTCCGGGTCGAGGCCAGCCGAGAAAGCCCGCGCGAGATTATGGTCGCTCAGCGCTTCTCCCGGTGGCCCAACAAAAAGCGCGCGCTGATACCAGAGCACGACCTCGTCACAGAGGCCGGGGAGCGAGGCTATATCGTGGCTGGAAATGAGCACGCACACGCCCTCACCGGCAAGCGAGCGAATGACGGCGGCAATTGAGTCCTGCGAGCTCCGATCGACCCCGGAGAAGGGCTCGTCAAGCAGCATTATGTTCGCCTGCTGCGCGATAGCCCGTGCCAGGAAGACTCGCTTTCTTTGGCCCCCAGATAGTTCTCCAATCGAACGATCCGATAGGTGCATAATTCCGGTACGGCTCATCGCCTGACCGCAGAGCTCATGATCGCGGGGTTTCAGCCTGCGGGTTATGCCGAGCGCACCATAGCGGCCAGTCTCCACGACCTGACGGACCGAAATAGGAAAAGACTCATCAATCGCCTCGCTCTGTGCCACATATGCGATCCGGGCACCCTTCCTGGCCTGGGCCACGCTCTGACCCATAATCGAGATCTCTCCCGAGTTGGGCATTACCAAACCGAGGATGCTCTTCATGAGCGTTGATTTTCCCGACCCGTTTACACCGACCAGACCGGTGACCCTGCCTGCAGAGAGGGTCAGGCTTGCGTCTGACAGGGCACGAACGCTGCCGTAACTCACGCTGACACGACTGAGCTCCACAACGTTTCCGGGGGTCAGGTTTCGATCAACCATCATTCGTTGCCGTCTTTCCTAGTTTCGTGGCGAGGCCCTGCGCGACGAGGTCGATGTTATATCGGACAAGATCAAGATAGGTAGGGACGGGTCCGTCAGCGTCGCTGAGCGAGTCAACATAAAGCGTCCCACCGTAGGCTGCATCGGTCTCATCAACCACCTGTAACATCGTGCGATTCGAAACCGTAGACTCACAAAACACTACCGGGACCTTCGAATCCCGAACGAAATCAATCACACCACCAATAGCCCGCGGGCTTGCTTCGGACTCCGCATTGACCGGCCAGAGGTATTTCTCAGCGAGATCCTCATCACGTGCAAGATAGCTGAAGGCCCCCTCGCAAGTAACGAGCGCGCGCCGTTCGGGTGGAACGGATGCAACGGCATCCGACAATTGATCAGAAACCGAGCTGATCTGTTCTGAGTAGGAACTGGCGTTTGCGGCGTATTCGTCCGCGTGCGACGGGTCGAGACGGGTGAAGGCTGCTGCAATATTGCCAACGTAGATTACGGCGTTTTTCGGAGACATCCAGGCGTGGGGGTTGGCGTGGCCTTCCGCCTCGCCACCTTTGATTGGAATGGGCGTTATACCGTCGGTCAAGACAGCATGTGGCACGTCAAGATCTGCCATAAAGCGCGCGAACCAGGTTTCCAGACCGAGCCCGTTATCAAGAATGAGGGATGCCCCTGCCGCAGATGCGAGATCCCTCGGAGTTGGTTCGTAGCCGTGAATCTCGGCACCAACCTTAGTAATCGATTCCACCCTCAGGTTATCCCCCGCTACGTTTCGCGCCATATCGGCGAGCACTGTGAACGTTGTGAGAACGAGGGGCCGCGAATCGGCACTGTCTGCGGACTCTGGGGGTGCCGAATCCGTCGTCGGCGCGCTTTCTCGTTGCGAGTGAACCGAGCATCCTGCCAGCGGGATGGTGATAACTACTGCCAGAAATACGGCGGAGAGCGCTCGTCTTGTGCCACCTCGGGGTGCCCATTTTTTGGCAGCCGAGGCGTTGTTTCGCAACCGCTTCAAATTGTTCGCCATACCGAAAAATATAGTTCAAATAACCTATTAAATCTAGTTATGTCCTGGACCTCGGGCACAGCCAACCACGTAATATACGCATTTGGGAGGCGCAACACATGCTGAAGAGGCATATGCTTAGGTATATGACTACACCCGCCGAACAATTAGTATGGATCGACTGCGAGATGACAGGGTTAGATCCAAGCATTGATGAGCTTGTCGAAATTGCAGTTGTCGTCACGGATTTCGACCTCAAGCCTCTCCACGAAGGCCTCACTATTGTCATCGCCCCCAGTGAAGTTGCCTACGAAAACATGGGCGAATTCGTGATCAACATGCACACCGAATCCGGCCTGATAACCGAACTCTCACAGGGAGTTTCTGTCGACGAAGCAGAGAAGCGCGCGATTGATTACATCAATCAATTCGTCCCGGAGGGGAAACGGGCCCTGCTCGCAGGAAACACCATCGGAACAGACAGAATGTTCCTCGCAAAATATATGCCAACACTAGATAAGCACCTGCATTACAGAAACATTGATGTCTCGTCAATCAAGGAACTCGCACGCCGTTGGTTCCCACCAACCTACTACAACGCGCCTTCCAAGAACGGCGGACACCGCGCCCTGGCAGATATTCTCGAATCAATTCGAGAACTTTCTTACTACCGTTCTTCCGTGTTTATTCAAGGAAATGGGCCCGGAAATACCGAGTCAAAGTCCATAGCGGAGACAACAG
>JBBAQX010000048.1:0-35849 GCA_040400085.1 Lysinibacter sp.
GGGTTCCGGTTTCTCCGGGGCCGGATTGAGCGGGTGCGCTCCGCTCCCAGATCAAGTAGCATATGCCTCCTGGGCATCTGTTCCCAGCGCCAATCGAGTTCAGGTCCTGTCCGAAGGCCGCAAGCAGGGAAGGCCCACGAACTCAAAGACAGCTTCCTCTGAGCCCATGGCGGCCGCCTCACCGTCTCGGGTGAATCCCGGCCCGTAGGGGTTCCACTTCCAGCCCCGCTTCTGTGCTTCCATGCAGATCCGGGTGTTGCTGTCTGCAGGTCCAGTTCGGCACACCAGGTAATTCCACCAGTTCTCTTCCGTGGCGGCAAATAGATCCACCGGAACACCAGAACAGTGCAGGGCCAACTTATTCTTGATTCCCCACGAGCAAGCGCCGGTCTTCGAAAGCCTTTTGGAAATCGTGCCGTTCCCCAGAAGTTCCGCGATCGCTTCCTCTGAGAGATCCACCATCGCCGTGCTGAACATGTCGAAGGGGCGCTCCTCACTGCGGGGAATGTAAAGAATCTCCACATCCCCGACCATGGACTTTCCTCTCCGCAGGGACCCCGCAACGATCAGCCTCGATGTCACCAACCGGAGGGCTGCGCACAGATCCCTTGCGACGTCCAGGGCGAGGGCTCTGGGATATCGCTTCTTGCCACAAGGCAAGCCCGGATCGGCCTGTGCAGACGCCTGCACCTCATTTCCCTCGGGCCGGTCATTATGCCGCTGGTTCATCGGGAAGGGCATTTGCATAATCAATGATCTCCTCTATGGCTATTTTCCCCTGCACGTGGTTTCCGCGGAGGGCATAGAAGTAGTGAAGCGCCCTCCAGGCTTTTGGGTGGACGAGAGAAGGCTTACCGACTCCTCCGATAACGGCAAGATTGGCATCTTCAAGAATTTGTATCTGGGTGGCAGCATGGTTTAGGATCATAGCCAGGCGGGATCCTTTGAAGAACGCCTCGGGCTCAGTGGAATACAACTGGCGCATGTAATCCATGACCCGCGGGACCATGTTCCAAAAGCATGGTTCGGCCCTGATTTCTACCGACTCCCCATTGCTCATGATCACGTGATCGTAGTTTTGCACAAATTTGAGTGCGGCCAAGTGGTCGCAAAACTCCTCAAAAGGATATAAAAATTTAGCCATTAGAATACGGGATCCGTGGATTAGAGCTTTCCCTTTACGGCGAGCTTGTAGGCAACTGCGGGCCTGCCTGCCCCTTCGTGTTTCCGCTCAGAAGCAACAATCCATTTGTTCTCTACCCACTCCGCCAGCAGTCGGCTTGCCTGTGCCGCATCCCGGAAGACTCGTTTCCCTGTGTAAAGGTCGCGTGCTGTTGCGCCGGCTGGATGGTCACGCATGAATTCTTGCGCCTTTTCCCAAACGGAATCCTCCGCGGCTACCCGTTCGGGCTCTCGAAGGCTCTTTTGGTGAAGGCTGAACCAGTCGCGAATTTGCAACGCATTCCTCATCGTTTCTTCATCAAGGTCACGGGCATGGCCGTGGAGCATGGAATTGTAGTGCCCGGGTTTTGCGGGATTCGGCCTTATCTCAGCATGCTTTGCGGTATGGAGCACGATGGCGAGTCGCGCCGCATTCTCCATGTGACGGGCCGCGAAAGGGTCACTCGTCTCCGCTGAGTTCTCACAAGCCGTCTTGTCGTCTTCAACGCACGCCTTGGAAGCTCCTTCCGTGCAATTTATCAAGGTGGGCTCCACCGGCTCTTCTGGCTTTCCCAACTCGGCATCCGAAGGCATCCGGTAAGCGGCTAAGGCTGAAAATATTAAAGCCTCGTATGGCTGGGTTGCCTCCGTAGGCAGTTTTCGACTTTCACCAAAATCGGACAATGCCAACGGGATACGCTGCGCACCTGGATTGCAGGAAAGGAAACGCGGTAGCAGTCCGCCTGTGCAAAGCTGCTTATTCTGGTAAAGCTCCGAAACCGTTTCCGGGGTGGCTACGAAAAGCACACTCAGGCATGGCTCATTTAAATGAAGCGATGGACTGTTCTTGCGATAGATGGCAGAGGGCTCTCCCGTGTAGCCTTTAAGCCAAAGGGAGTCATTGGTACTCTTCCCGCTTCCATACCGGGTTCCGAGAATGATTCCCAAGGCGTCGCCGGCATCCGGATTAAAATGAGCCATCACCTCGCCGTTCAAGGACATGATTTCGGCCAGTTTTTCTGGGGTAATATCGGTAACAAAGATCACTTTGCCAGCCTGGCGCTTCTCCACCTCGGCAATTTTCTGATTGCATGCCGTGAGGCGATCAACAATCGCAGAACGGGCCGGGCCAAATGAATCCTTCAACTCACGCTTTGCCGCCTCGCTCTGTTGAGATAGGTCGGCATGTTCTGCATCGAGGCGCGGCTTCTCGTTTTCCTCGAACTCCTTGCGAATCATCTTCTGGTATCCCACGAATGGAGCCAGGGCGTGCTTGAAGGTTACGCTCCCACCGCTGCCGGATACCTTGCTGATCAGGATGAATAGATTTGCGTGAGTGACATTGCCGCGGGCAAAGCGGAGTTGAACGCCATTCCCAATGCTCGCGCTGGCCACGGCAAGCAACATCGGCGCAGCCATCCCAATTGGGACCTGGCACACATCGGCGATCGCAAGAGCCATATCCCTCAGGACCGGCGGCAGGCAATCAACCGGGAAATCCGGGATCTCCTTATCTGCTGGCGGTTCGTTTTCTTCGGTGTTTGTGGCTTGCGCCGCGCGGTCTGTCGCTGAGTAAGTTCTGCTCATTGTTAAAAAGTGGTGAGAGACCAAAGTTCGCGGTTGTTCTCAAATTCGTCGTATCCGATCCGGGTGAGGTCATTGAGGTCGTTGACTGGCTTTTCGTCGTCACGTGTCAGGCCGCTAAGGTCGAAGCAATGCGCGGGGATTCCCGCTTCTTTAAGCTGCGTTTCCCAACGGAAGGCGGCGCCCTCGCCTGCTCTGTCCAGGTGAGGGAAGATTCGCGTTGGCTTTCCGGAAAGGAATGGCAGGGATTCGGCATGAATGCGTTGCGCAGCTCCAAGCATCACGACGGGCTGCACTTCGGCCAACGTTCCTTCGACTTCGGAAAAGTGATATGCCGCCAGGAAATCCCCGCCGCCCTCGCAAAGGATCAGACGTTTAGTGCAGGCATCCGCACTGGGGGCGCCGATAAGCCATGCCGCGGAGCTTCCCGGAAGAGTGACCGCTTTTATGCTGTTACCATCGCGAGTGACAAAGGGCTTTCCGTCAAGCCTTCTGGCTTGTGCCGAGTGCCTGGCCGCGTCGGTGATAATCCAACAACGGTGCCCCCACCAGTTCGCGCTAAACAAGTGGCCCCTACGGGCTGCTTCGATGCACGCCGGCACGCTCACAAATCGAATGGCGGCAAGCTGGCAAAGTTCCCCAGTGGTTGGTACATCGAGTTGGGGAAGCTCAGGCGTTGGCAATGGTATCGGGGCAGGAACAGGACGGGGAGCCGGTGGATGGAAACGATGATCGTCGCACGCCTGGCGGTCTACGCCTGAAAGTTGGATGAAAAGGCGGCAAGCGTCTCCCGGGGAAAGATCTTCAACGCGAGCCAGCAGGCCCGGGGCGTCAAATGTCTCATCGCTCGTGAAATCGCGAAATTTGAGCCCGTCTGAGAACACGCTCCCGCTTGGCGTTCGATCGTCCCGCCACGGAACACGGCAGGCCTTCCCTGGCTTTCCCGGCCAACCCCGCATCTCCCATAGGCCGGGGATCGTGAGTTTATCCTTAGCAGCTTCAAGCGGAGTCATTCCCCTGCCTTTTTGGAAGTTGCCCGGCTGCGCATGAGCCCCCGCAGTTGCCTTTCCAATTCTATGGCTTCCTTTTCGGTAGGGAGGGCAGCGACAAGGCAATCACTTGTTTCAACGGGCTCCCCATTTAACCAAGCCTGGAACTCCTTGGAATTGTAGATCTGCACCGCAGTCTTGGGGACAAAATCCTTCCCGAAGAGGAACCTTTCTTGCTGGTCAAACAACAGGGCCTTCACCTTCCGACCTGCTCTCCTTCTATTTTCTCTTAAATCAGGATTGCGAAGACACCCAGAGATCCAATCCGAACCGTGGCGGTGGCGGTATAGCAGCCCATTCAAATCATCGTATAATTCCTCCGCCTCCCGATCGGTGTAGCAAACGGTGACAAGATATGAATTCGCTCCAACGTCTTCACCTTTTGGCAGGCCTTGGAATTTCTTAGAAGTGAAGATCTGCTTGGCATCTTTCTTGGCAAAATGCTTTGCGTGAATGAATTTTCCGTCCGGACAAAAGAAAATAGCTTTCATTTTCCAGCCCCTCCATTGGCCCTCGCCTTTTTGGAGGCCGCCTGAATACGGATGAGCTTGTTCAGCTCTGTCCATAATTCTTCGGCTTCCTTATCGGTTCGGCAGACGGTGAGGAGATATCCACTCGGCTCAACGGTTTTCCCGTCTAATAGGGCCTGGAACTCCTTGGAATTAAAGATCTGTTCTGCGTTTCTCTGGACGACATGTTCCCCATAAATGAACTCACCCTGGGGATCGAAGAAAACGGCTTTCACTTTACCGCTCCTCCATTGTTTTGCTCCGCATCGAGCTTGCGAAGGTAATCGCGCAACGAGGCAAACACGATCAGCCTCCTGCAGCGAGATTTCCCAGGCCGGCGCAACGAAACACTTCTGATCAACCCTTCATTTATCAGGGTATAAAGCGTTCCCCTGGTGAGTCCGGAATATGGGCAAGTACGCTTGGCATCCGGAAGCGGGATAAATTCCGGCTCTAAGCCAGATGCCCCTTGCGCATCGCCAGTAACAGTAGCGGGAGCAGCGCCCTTTTGTCCAGTGAGCCCTGCGGGGTTTGTGTCATTCTTCATTGCGTGCATCATTGCCACCATTTGCACGAATGGCATGTGACAAGGTGAAGCACGTCACGCGCCTCATTTTGTCACAGCCTCTATCTACCCCGCGCTATATCTGCCTCGAAATTTGCTAAGCTTAGTGCCTGGGTACTGCTTGGAACATCTGGAATTTGGCGAGCGTGTCGGCGTTCCTCAGCACGGTTGCAAGGATTCTTGCCTTAACTTCTGCTGGCGCGTCCGCAAACTCGGGCGACGCCACCAGCCCACTCATCCACTGCCGGGTATGTCCGCCAACGATCTGCTGATACTGGCTGATCTGCTGGTTGGTCAACTCCACTTGCTTTCCGTTTACGGTGATCTTAGGGGCCACTCGATGAGGCACGGCTGTGGCATCGCCGGTATGGGCGTAGACGCTCAGCGCTTCCCGTGCAATCGGATCGGCCTGGACCCGGGTAATCGTGGCGGGATTAAAGAAGATGTTGAGAACCGTGTTTTGAGGATACTGGTAGCGTTCGGCCGCATGGCCAAGGGCGTCGTAAGCAGGCGGAAACTGTTTGATCGGAACGCCAAATTTCGACAGGAACTGGACCTTGGAGAGTACCTGGTTCATTCCATGCTCCATCATCCCGCCGGCTCGTGTCTCTGGGAGGATGTTGTTCGAGTATTGATTTACCTGGGAAACGGCGGTGGGCACGAAATTGGACAGTGCGCCCGATCCGATCTTCATAACCGCGTTGGCAGGCCCGCCTGTGGCCACGTCACGCCCAAGCTTCATAATCCCGCTAATCATCGGCTGTTCATTAAGCGCCTCGAATCCCCCGTTGAACGCGTGGAAAAGCATGTCGAGTTCGGCAATCTTGCCCCTTTTGGCGGCGATGTTTTGCTTGTGCTCTTCATGAGCCCAGCTCGCCCCCATTGCCACGGGCATTGCTGCTGGTTCAAGCCAGCCATAGCTTGCCAGTAAGTCGCCCTGCTGGTCCTGCTGCGGAACATGGAAGTTCCCGCTCCAAAGCATCCGTTTGAGGGCCGTCACATTCAGGCGATGGGAACCCAATCCGGATGCCTTGCGCATGGCTTCAACGTCTTTATTCTCTTCCTGCCCGCCGCTGATGATTCCCATCTTGGCTAGGTAATAGCCAAGAGCGATGGTCGCCGTTCCAGTTAGCGCCCGAGTAAAGCTGTCCACAAACTCACGCTGCCGGAATTCTTTGCCGGCCACGGGACGAACCAATTCATACATAGTCCGGATGAACCCGATCGGGGACATTTCCCCGGCCCGGAAAACTAAAGCTCCGGGTACGTGGGTGAACGGCATCGATAGCGAGCCTATGCCGAATGGTTTTTCCAGATTAAGCGCCTTCTGTACCCCCTTTGCCATCGTGCTGACAAAGTTCTTATCCATGAAAATAGCCCGGCTTGCGTAGTACATGGAGCGGTCGATCATTTCCTTTGTAGGTGAAACGACCTCCACGCCGTTCCTTCTTGCGACTGCCATCTCGTTTTGGAGAGAGGCCAAATAGGCCGCCTGGTGGAATGCCCGATATGGCGCCCAGTGGGCGAGACTCGTGGCATCCTCCAAAGATCGCATGAAGGCACTGCTGAAAACGTGCGTGTTTGCCCGCTTAATGTCCGTTGGATCAACCACACCGCCGTTAACCAGTTTGGCGAGAACCTCCATTGCCTTTACCCCTTGCATGAACGCCTTCCCCCTTCCATCCCCCTGTTCACGGGCCGCGCCATAACCCAATTTGAGATCCTTCATCGGAGCCGTAAGTCCCACCATCCGCTGTCCGAGCCCGGGTGTCACGGTGCTGCGTTTGCCAGTCACCACGCTCACCAGGGGATCTACGATCCCTGCATTCACGCTGTCAATGAACGTATCCACTACCAGTTGGGCGGCATGGCTGACCGTGATCTTTACCACTGTCTTCACGTTCAGAAGCATTGCGATGCTTTGGAGTGCCCTGGCCTTCTCCCAAAGATTGGATGGAACCAACTCATGAACGGCATCGAGCATCTCGGCCGCCTTCACCAGTTTCATCTCGGGATGAGTTGCGGCTTCATACTGACGCTGCAGTCCCTGTATCTTGACCGCCATTTCCCTTGTGAACACGGGAATCCCGTATTGCTTGGCGATTGCCTCGTAAAACTTGGCATCATCCAGGGCGCCGGATTTGTTGAGAGCGATCAGTTTTTCAATGGCGCTTGCCTTTACCCGCTGTCCAGGGGCGTCAACCTTTTGGAGATTGCGAAGCACCTGGTCTTGGAGTGCACGCATCCGCACCTTCCAGCCCTTTACGATCGCCTCCGCGATCCTATTGGCTGCCACCACGGGAATGTCGTGCTCGATCATGACCCTGACCATCGCCGTCTTATCCGCGCCGGCTTTGATCACGTCTCGTAATGCAAGATTCAGAGCCGTTATCTTGGTCTTGTCCGGAAGCACCCCCTTGAAAATGTCTTTCATGTCCACCACCGTCCGAGTGGCCTCGTTGTGCTTCGCCTCCAAGATCTTGGTCCTTGCCTCTGCCAGGTCCTGGAAGTTTTTCAATTTCGTTGGATCCTGGCTTACAGCGTCGCGGATCAGACGTTCAGCGTAAAACTGGATTCCCTGCGGCGTGAGCCTGGCCAATAGCGATAACGCCTGAATCGCTTGCCCCTGGGACGTTGCTTCCCTTGCCATATGCTCCACAATTTGGGCGGAATCCTCATGGCGGCCAACGGCGTCCAGGCGGCCGATCAGTTCAATCCCAGTGGCATTTGTCAGCGCGGTTGGCGGGTTGTTTTTGTTGGTCTGCAGGATCTCCAACAAGGCAGCGTCGATCCCGACGGCGTTAATCCGATCCTTTGCGGACTGAACCGTCTCCTTGTTGGTGATCGGCTCGTAAATGCTTTCGATCCGAGCCCGGGTAGTCGGAGCAACCACTTTGATATCCTTTACGCTCTGGATAAACTTTCTGCGCTGCCCCTCCGGAGCGTATGAGGGGGGGATGCGTTGGATGGGATCGGATGCAGCTTGCCTTTCCATCGCTCCGGCACTACTTTTACCTGTGCCAAGTTTGGCTTCCCACTGAGGTGCGTCAGCTCCGAATGTGCGGCGAAGCCACGCTTGGCCTTTTTCTTGGTTCCAGTAAGTTGCATCTCCGGAGCTAATCCATTTTGCGATTCCAGTTGATGTATCCTTCGGGTGGATGCTTCGCACGTCGATTACGGTATTCCTACCCCTTTGGTGATCTGGACGAACAACGGCTACAATTGGCTTTCCGTTGCTTTCAAGCCCAGTCAGGACCACCTTGTGTCGAGGGTCGGTTTCCGAATTGAATACCCCTATCGGATCGTTCACGGCCGCATCCAGATTGACGAGATGTTCAGGCTCAACGCCATGTTGATCCTTGGCGTATTTGATAACTCCCTGAGTCAACTCAATAGGCTGTTTGGGCAAACCAGCGCTTTGAAGCGCATCGGAGGCGGTTCCAAGCTTTAAGACCGTCTCGCTTGGAAGTGTTCCTTGTAGGTAATTGCCGATGTCCCGATTGAATCCCCTGCGGCCCTCCGGACGCTCTCCTTTTATATTCAATCCGCCGCCGCCTCCGACGCTTCCCTCCTCGCTCTGCATACGCTGCCAGACGCCCTTCAAATAATCAGCCACTTTTCCACCCAGGTGCCGAACCATTTCACCGGCCCAGTCGAGGTAATTCATGCCAGCCTGATAGATCCGCTTGCCGAAGTCCACAGCATCTTCAAACAGTGAAACCGGGATTCCGCCTGACTCGCGATTAAAGCGGCTCCGGAGTTCCATGCGATCAGGCACGATGGTATTCCCGTGGCGCATGACGTCGTTGGCGAGCTGGAACACATCGTCAGGGGTCTGCACATCAATCCCGCGATCGCGCAACCGCGTCGCCAACTCGTCGGGGTGGGGCGCATCAGCCTTGAAAAGGTTGGTGTAAAGGCTGCGGTCGTCGGCTGCTTGGCGGGCTCCAAGCCTGGACTGCGTCAGCGCAGTGAGTTCTCCGCCGTATTCACCGGCATTCTCCGCGCCAGCGTGAGGCAGGCCGCCCGCATCTGCGATGGCCTGCATTACGTCAATCCCGTGTTCGCCTTGAACTTCCTTCAAAAGGGCTGCCTGCTCCGCCTGGTGTTCGTCTATCGCCTGCTGTTCCTCGGATGAGACCGCATCCCGCTTTGGAAGCTGCACGCTTGCTGGTTCGAAATCAGAATCAACCAGGGAGCTTCCAGAAACATCCTTGTTGCCGGCGGGAATTTGAACGCTCGCAGGCTCAAAATCAGAATCGCTCAGCGGCGCCTTCCCCTTGCTTTCGGGTATCTGGACTCTCGATGGTTCGAAATCGGAATCGTTCAGCGTCACCGCCTCCGAAGGCGCCGGCCGCTGATATGGTTTACGGCTTTCTATGGCGGTCTGCATTTCCTCCAGACTCATCGAATCCAGGGCTGGGATCGTATATCCTTGCCGAGTATAAAGGGTGGAACGCATTGCGTTCCTCTGCGGTTCCAGATCAGTCGCAGGTTCAGGTTGCACCGTCGGCCTAGCAGCAGCCGGAGCCCCGGCGAATTGCGACTGCTCCTCCGGGGTGAGTGGGTTGCGTTCCCCGGCGATGCTGGAAAGCGGAATTCTGGCAGGGGGCGTCTCAGGGCGAGCGGGTTGTCTTGGAGATCCTCCTGGGGATTCGGAAACCGCGTGACCGGCTGCCATAGCCATTAGTCCGGAGGATGTAACTAGGTCCGCAGCCCGTTCGGTCGCTTCGCTGGAATTTTTGGATTGAGCAAGCGAAACCACCTGTTCTGGAACCTGCTTGGCCATTTGCAAGGCGAAGGCAGCGGATACGGCGTGTTGCGCATCCTCAGAAAGTAACGAGGTCCCCAGCAATGCCACCCCCTCCGGACTCACAAAGAAATTAAAAGTCTTGGCCGCACTACGTTGCAGACCCGAACTTATGTTTGCCAGCGAGCCGATCTCCGGAGACTTAATGACAGGCGGTTCATCCGAGGATGCCTTGCCTCTCCACCAGTCCGAAGAGGTGAGTTTATTTACCCATGATTGCACCTCGATTGGCTGAACCGGGTCGATATGTGGGGCAACGGAATTAATGCCGGCAATGAATTCATCCAACTTGGGATTTCCCGTCCCATCCTCCTCTTGCACCGCGCCCATCCGGTTGAGATCTTTTACCCCTTCCTTGGCCCATTGCCATGCCTCGCTAACTGAATGCGGATATTGCTCCTCAGGACTGAGTTTTCTGGAAGGAATAAATGGTTCCTCCGGTTTTTCAACGTAGCTCTGCGGGAACCCAAGCGCCTCATACATTCTCTGAACCGGCGTCCGAGGAAGATCCATCCCCCGCATCCCTCTCGAATATGCCTCGGCGAAGAATCCAGCCGGGCTATTGGCGATGGCCTGTTGCGTATCAAGATATGCCCGAACGGTTGCCTGCTTTTGCTGTTCCTCGTTCGGAGGGACCACCTGATCAGGAGTGAAATCACTATCGCGCAATGTCGGTATGCTTTTAGCGGCGGTCATTTGGCCACTGCCCTGGCCAAAATCTGAACCGCTCAGAGACCTGGTATTTTTGATCGTGGGAAGTTGCACGCTTGCCGGCTCGAAATCCGTATCGCTCATCGGAGCGGATGGCTTGGTGACCTGGGGCGGCTGGTTTTGGCCCACTACTTGAAACGTCACAGACCGATTGTTCTCCGGTGAATTTGCGCCCTGGTTGGTATCGCGTGCGATGTCCATCCGGCTCAATCCCTTGGCCGGGCCATACTTCGTTGTCTTCCCGTTGAATGCACTCCCCGTATCCATTACCCGGAATGGAATCCCCTCAAAATCAGGTGAGGAGAGCATTGTCCCGTAGGGCAGCGGATTGTTTGTGCTGTTGTCCATGGCAACGCTCACATAAGGCGCTTTCCCGCGGCGGTAGGCATCCAACGTGTAAAGCGGCTCCTGTTTGTCGAACTTCTTCCCATGCCACTCCCCAGCGCCAAGGAAGCCGCCTTCCATCTTTGCGTTGGGATCGGAGGCAGACACGGGGTGATACCCGCTAGTTCCGGTGCTGAAAGTTAAGGGAGCGGCCGCTGCTGCAGTTCCGGGGATCTGCACCGAGGCGGGATCGAAATCCGTATCACTGAGCGCCATTTTCTGCAGTCCATCCGTTGGTGGTCTTTACGTAGGTGACACCGCCCTTCGTGGCGCGAGCGCCCAGCGGGTAACCGGGATTGGCGGGGGCGGCGGGAGCTGCTCCCTGAGGAGATGTTCGCGCTGCCGAAAGTGCAGGTGTCTGCACTGGTGCGTCTGCGTTTGTATCTGGCTGATCCTGGCCGGAAGCGCCTCCCATGGAGGCCGCCATGAGAGCCTTGAATGGATCCATGGGTTGATGGAATTTCACCTCCGATCCGTCGTTGACCATAACGCCCACCTGCTTTCCGTTCACGGTCACGGGTGAAGCGGTCCCGGGCTTGATCAGTTCCGCCAAGGGATTGATGGGTTTTTGCTTAATGATCTCAGCGCTTGCCCGCGACGTGGTCATTGCGTGCCCTATAACATTCCCATTCTCATCATATTGGGCAGATGTCGTCGGCTCGAAATCCGGACGGATGATATCCTGGTTGCTCACAGTTTTACCTGTGGCATGGTCGACGAGAATGTGGCCCTTTTTCGGATCCTCGGGATCTACCTGTTGTAGGCTGAACCCCTGGGAACCAGGCTGAACCATTAGCTTCTGAATTACGTCTGGCGTCGGATTAACGCCTGATCGGCGCATATCAAGAGCCTTCTGGAACCATGGCTGGCCCATAAGGTGTTGCTGTTCCTCCGGGCTCAGATCGTTCTTGTTTGGCAGGTACCCCTGGGAGACTTGTGCAAGAAACTTGGGTGAAAGTCCGCGTGGCATCTTAGCGCCCTCCCTGGTTGAATAAGCCAAAAGGAACAGCATCAGCCGAGGGCTGTTGCTGAAAATTATATCGGTTTAGTTCCTGCAGCGTCGGCGTTGGGGACGGCTGAAAATTTTGTCCGAAAGCAGCCAACTCTTGCGGCGTGAATTGCGGCTGGAACGCAGGAGACCCAGTATTTACTTGCCGTTGCTGCGGCTGTGCCGCTGGGCTTTGCGGCTGCCCGGCGTCCCAGCTATCTAATGCAGCGCGATTTCTTGCTCCGGCCTCGATGCCGCTTTGGGTAACATCATTTTGGATTCTCAGGGCACGAGTAGCCTCATTGGAATAAGCTGTCGAAGCAGCTACGTGGCTCTGGTTTATGTTGAAGAGCGCATCGGCTACGGCCGCTTTCTTTTGACCAAGATTGCCACTGGATAACGCTTTCAATTGGCTGGCGGTCATGAGCGGTCGTCCGTCCGGACCTGTCATTCCTGCGAGATCCGCCCCCTGCTGGGTGAAGAAATCGTTTTGCTGTTTGTTTTGGTGAAATTGCTGAATGGCTTTCGCGATGCTGTCGCCTGCCGAGGATATTCCGGCTCCCAGCAATTGCCCGCTTATGTCTGTTACTCCTGGTGCAAATGGCATATTTTTTAGGTAAGGTTTAAGTTAAACCGCACCGTCGATGTCTTCGGCGTAGCTGTGCAGTGGAGTGCATCATTGCCGCCATTTCCACGAATAGCATGTGACAAGGTGGCGGGCGCCGCGCCCGGCCTTTTGTCACATCTTATTTCCGCCAGCCAATTTCGGCTCGCGTGAAATCATCTGCCGAATTTTAGCCAGTTGAGCCTCATGCATTCCCTGTTCACTTGGGTCTTTCGGGTTGTGCTTCGACATCAAACCCTCTGATTGCAGATGCTCCTGTATCATGGCGGCATTGTGCCCACAGGCATCCGCGATTTGGTGAATCACCAGACTGATGCGCCGCGCACTTTGCGTGCCGTCGAAATTTTTCCAGCGGTCGAATACCCTGGTAAAGAATGCACGGAAGGCCTTCTTGTCACGAAGCCACTCCACGGCGAGATCCTGCATGAGTTCCGGTGCAGGGGTTTCGTTCTCAGCAATCCGAACTTCGGGGAATTTTCCGGTGGATGCTACCTCTAACAGCCATGCATCAATTTCCTTCTGCATTTTGCGCCAAAACTTGTCCCTACCTTTTGCGGTTTCGAAGTACACGCTGATCTGCCTAGCCAACGTGCTCGGTTTTTCTGGACTGCACGTGCGATCAATATACTCAAACATCGTTTCGCCTGGGCTTTGCTGAATACAGCGAAGATCCCTGACAATACGCCTGCGCCGCAGGTAAACATCAGCGCTCTGACTTCCAAGTTCAGACCTTTCTTTGCAGGTAAGAAGGGTGTCCTTACACATCTCTTGATCGAACCTCCAATCATATGCCGTGTCATCAGGACTGCGCTCATCCTCGTTATCTCTGGATGCATCGAGTTCATGCAACGGATCGCCGTTGGGGACCTGTTGCGTTTTGCTTAACTCATTCATCGGGTTCTATTTTTACTCCTGGTTGTGCTTGATCTGGAAGGCGAAAGCCGCGCGCGCGTCGAAATTTTTTGACCTGTCTCGGATTCTGCGAAGAAATCCGACTGCGGAATTAAGAAGAGCAATTCGAGCGGAATCCCTGCGCCATGCTGGTTTGGAAGGGAGTAATGTTGAATTGTGCAATTCTGGAATTGTGCATCTATGGGGCAATAGGCGATGGCACCGACACGGAACGCGCTTGGGGCGAGGTCTGGTCGGCCTAATGGGTATAAAATTTTGGAGCCCGTGGAGCTATCGTTATAGGCCCCCCCTTGTTTTCGTTCGGTACCCCCCCGCCCCCCTGTGGCCGGGGTTCTGAATCCGGCACTGGCGGTGGGGGTCGAGTCCCCACGAGAGCGCGCCTTGGATCTCATTCGGGGGACCACTCCAAGAACTGGCTGCGTGATACCGGGATGATCTTCCTCGGCTCCTCCTCACCAGGTGAACACACGCCATCGCTCACACTTGAATCCCCAAGCAGGGAATCAAACATCAGGACGGCGGCGGCTCCTCGGGGACACAGCCCCAAAGACTTGCCGAATCGGCGAAGCGTTTTCATTCGCTCCTGGGTAAATACATGCCGGGTGCTGCTCACTTCCGGAAGGTCGCACTGTCCACTCTCAATGCGATCAAGGGCTTGGCTCAAAGCCAAATGCATACCGATGCCGGTTCCATGAACATCGAGATGCCTCATGATATTCTCTGTGAGATGCAGCGTCCGCTTGATTCCCGAGCGCTTAGGGATGGTGTTGACCTTCTCCGGCTTTGGATTGCCTGTCTTGCGGATTACGGTGCTTGTTTGCTTCATAGGTTTGACTCTCTTGGGTGAATGGTTCCTGCGGGGCTTCCCCGGGGAAGCCGGTGCAGGCGTGTGCACTTTGGATCTCATTCGGGCTCTTTGGGGTTCACTGTCTGCGGTTTGACTAGCAATGACTGGCGAAGCCAGCCGTTGTAACTACTCATCGGAACGCTGATCTTTCCTCCGAGCATGGTCGCTCCCTTGGCCAACGGATGATCTGGACGCTTGAAAATATCAAGGATCGTGAGCTTGTGCAGGCACGCCAGGGCCGCGATCTGTCTGGCATCGAGGCGGGGCCGTGGAAGCTTGGCCGCTCTCCTGGACTCAGGATAACTCATTTGCCCGTCTGCCAGGAGCGCCGCGAACTCGTTGTAACTGCTGATCGGAATGCTGATCTTTCCCCTGGTCAGATCAAATCCAACGGCCAGCGGGTTGGCCGGATCCTTGACGAGTTTCAAGATCGTGGGCTTGTCCAACCCCGTCAGGTAGTAGATCTGACGGCCGCTTAGCCGCTGCTCTGGCATCGGAACGGCTGGCTTCGGAAGGGGCGGACCGCCTTTCTGGAAGGCGATCCACCCGTTGTAACTGCTCTCGGGAACGCTGATTTTCCCCCCAAGCATGGCCGCTCCCTTGGACAGTGGGTGATCCGGCTGCTTGAAGTAATGCATGATCGTGTACTTGTGCAGGCCCGTCAGATCCGCAATCTGGCGAGAATCCAGGCGCCGCTCTGGGAACAAAATGGGTCGCTTGGATGGGGGCGGGTTCATTTGGTTGCCTTACCGTCGGGCCTTTAATCCCTTCGGCGTCTTCCCCAGGTGCAGCACGGCCGCCCTCAGCGGTTCCGGCACAAGTTTGTTCAGGCACCACTCGGCAGCGAGCGTCTCACTGAGAGGTCGGACCATAGGAATAAATCGCTCGGGGAGCGGGTTGTCTCCCGCGAACTCTTCCAGTTCGTCTTCTGTAAGGTCTCGCCACTCTCCAGCCTCCCGACGTTGGCACTTGCGGATTGTAAGAAAGTACCCCGTTGATTCGGACCAGTATAGATCCTCTTCCCCTCCATTTCCAAACGAGCCCCCAAGGTCCTGCGCCTTCGTGTAGTCATACTCGATCCCGTTGAACGAGGTCTTCATGGCATCCTCCCTTGTTCGATTTGCAAGGCCTTACCCGAAGCCGCCGCCTGCGTCTCACCTACAAGGCTCAGAATACAACCAAGGGATTCATAATCTAATTTATGGTTGTATGTCCCAGTTGGATCAGAATTCAGGGCTGGCGAGTTGCCAAGGAATGGCTCAATTGGAATCACCTTCCCAGCCTCTTCCTCGCTGGTGACGTCGGGAGATGAACCGCACCGGTCCGCTTGCTCTTTCAGCGGCGCCGGCACGGAGTATGTCACTCGGTCCCAGGTCAACCCGAAGGCGACAAGCAGACGGGCCATTCCCGCGAGCGATTGATTGTTCTCAGTGGCACACAACGCAAGCCGGTCTCTCATCCAAGGAGAAAGGCGGGTTGTCGACACCGGCTCCCCGTCAACGCAGATCTGGATGGCAATGGCTTTCGCCGGATGAATGGCTCGCATAGAGGGTGAATTCATCGCCTACCTCCCGTCGTTTTTTTGACTCTCTTCGAGGGCTTAAACCTTTCCTTCCTGATCCGGCAAAACTCTTCGGCATGATACACGAGATTAGAGGCGAGAACCGGAGCCGGTTGACAGTGGGGGCCACGGTCTTTCGTCCTAACGAACATCTTGTCGAATCCAGGGCAGTAACAGGCTTTCCCAAGGCAATCCTGTAAAAATGAAAGCAAGTCTTCCGCGCCCTTGTAATCTATTCCGGACAATACATTTTCAGGAAAACGAATTTCCGCGAAGTCGGCAGGAATGAAAGAGAATGGATATGGCCCTGGGAAGGTTAAAGCAGGTTCATCAACCCCTTCGTTACGGCTCCCAATGGAGTACTTTCCCGACTGCAGTATCTCCTTCCTGGCACGGCAAAACTCTTGGGATGAGCGCAAGATGTTGGCCACCAGAAGCGGCGCAGGGTGGGCAAGAGAATCCCGATCTCTGGATTTCGGGAACGCCTTATTGAACCATGGCGACTTACCTACTGCCAAAAAAACACCAATCGTGTATTCGATCAGTTGTTCTGCCCCCTCGTAATCCTTGTCGGATAGGGGCGGCCCTTGGAGCCGGAAACGAATAAGTTCCCCAACGGGAACTATTTGCTTTCGCGCTTTGTTTTTGGAGTCGCAATCAACTCCCTTAGCCGCTCCCACGTGTCGCCCCTGGGAACGGCCCGTCCCTGCTCCCAATCCTGCAGGGTCCTTGGGCTTACGCCCCAGGCTTTTGCCGCTTGCGCCTGTGAGAGCCCCGCCTTTGTTCGTGCCGTCTTGATCTGTTCTGCAATGGTTGCGTGTTTCATCACCGTTGCCTATCGCTGTTTTTTTTGGTTTTCTACTCATTAGATCGAATCTTTGGTTAATCGCTGCGATTCGGTTCATGCCCGTTTGATGTTGAAGCATCAACCGGGCAGCTTTCGGGCTCTGGTATACGGGACTTTCCGTATACATATCAACACGGAAATAGGGTGGATCAAACAATTAATGAGCCATTGGCCAATCATCCGAAGAAGGTATTCCACGACCCGCCCTGACTCTGATCCCTTTATTGCCATCCTTTCTGGATGTCATTCAAGGTGCAGACGCCTGCACCTTTGGTAGTGGGGATGGGCTTCAATGGCTACGTGTCCATCCATCGCCGAACTGGGCCGGTGCATTGGCCGGCTCCATTGCTGGGCGATGTAAATCTCGGGAGATTTAGCGGCCCCCAGGAGGATCGCCCAGGAATGGGGGTTTTGGTGTCCGAAAGGATTTGCAGTCCCCTGTTTCTCCCCTTGCTGGTTTCACTGATACGCAAGATGGAACGCACGGAAGCCAGTTTGAGGGCCTCCGGGGCGCCTTGAAGCCTCAGTCAGAAACGGTCAAATGAAGGCCAACCGAGGCCCGCTCTTTTGGCAATCCGAGTATTAGGATCGTCGCAGAGGTTGACCAACACCGCCAGCCTTTCCCTCCGTGCACTCGTCGCCTCATCCTGGTTGATCCGGAGTGAAACCGGGAATCCCGGTATACTCCCCGCTCAGATCCTCCCGCCCAAGGGATGCCGCTACGGTCCGCAAACGCAGACAGCGAGAGTAACCTTTGCCCATCCCTCGTGCCGCTTGGCTCAATCCCCATGGGTGTCCGCATCGCAGTAAACCGAATGGCCCTCTTCACACTGGCGTATGAAAGCGCTTTCAATGGCGTGGCTGGCTTGGCCTTGCAGTAGACGTCGATAGAAGCAATGGGCGCTTAGTAATCGTAGGCTGCGGTGCATGAGCAGCTCCGGATGGGTATCCCTCAGGCCAACCGGGTGCATGGGCATATCCCGGAGACTCCCCCAGATCGTCCGGGCTCCTGGTCGTTTCACCCCTCTCCCTTGGTCGCCTACCCACTGCCTTCACGCTTCACCCGATTTCACCCGGTTCTTAGTGGTTTGACCTGCCACCTATCACAAGCGGATGCTCCCCCTGGCCGGATCTTCACCCCGACCTTCATTGACCAACCTTCCGCGCAAGGTTTCCGAGCCCTGATTTGGAACTCTCCCACCGGGATCAACTTTCCCCTGGTGCGGTTGGTTCGGCCCCAGAATCGAAAGCCTCGGCCCTTATGGGGCTGATTTTTCCCGGCTCAACACCGGTTCTAGGAGGCGTTTTCCACTGGGGCTTTCTATCACTCCCCTACCCGCTTAAAGGAAAGTGCATCCATTGGATTTGAACAGCCCTCCCACCTCTTAAAGAAAAGCGTGGCTAGTAAAATCACAGGCAGTTGGAGGCGTCTTTCGCCCCCAGCTTTTCGTTTCCCGATCTGATTCTTATGAGCCAATCTCCTACTTTCCTAAATATTTTCGACGGCGCGCGCGAGATTCAGCCCCCCCTTAGTAAGCAGAATTGGCATAATTGCATAATTCGAATAATGGCCTTGGAATGCTGTTAGATACAGGCTCTGCGCGGTTTGGATTCCGCTGGAATGTCGTTGTGCAGAATCCATTGCACAATAACTTGGCTGATCAGCGATCCCACTCGAAGTGCAGCAGCATCCGATGCCGCGCAGGCGGCTCAGGAGGCTCAGGCAATGGCTTCGAGTGCGTCGGCGTCGAAGGTGCGGGCAGCAACTTGAAGGTGGCTAATAGCGTGAATCCAATCACCTGCACCCATCTTGCCACTAAGCGCAAGACACGGGCTCGATTGAGGCGGGGTGGTTTATGATTGGCAACGGCGGGAACCCGCTGGGGCTTTGGATGGTTTTTCATGGTTTGGTTTCTTAAATATAAAATTGGCGGCTCAAAAATCGGGACTCGGGTTGTTACTGGTATTAAGGGTGTAGAACGCGGTTGCCTCAAAGAAGGGTGAAACGGGTGAAAAGTAGCGGGTGCGGAGGGTGCCCTTCTACTGCGGGAACTTTTGGGGTGTCGGTTGGCTTGTGAGCGCTTCATACCTACGAGTTGGTGTCAACTGACCAATAATTTCCTAAACTCGCCGAAACGGGTAACACCCCATTCGCTGTATTCGCTGTATTGGAGAAAATTACCGTTCGACCTATCCAAAGCCGGCCGTCCGCCTCATTGGAGACGAGCTGGCGCTGGAGAACCAAGTGAAAGGCTTGGCAGGATCTCCCTCTTATTTGGAGCGATCGATTGATTTGGAAATGCGTCATACCTGTGAAGTGGTGCCAACTGGACGCATTGTTTCCCAAACTCGCCAAACTGGTAAAATCTCCATCGGCTCTATCGGCTCTATCGTGGAAAATTTCGGTTTCTCCCCACTCAAACCCTTCCGGAATGGCCAGAGAGGCGCGCTTGTAGCGGCGAACCAGGCGAAATGCTGGAAAGGATTCCGCTCTGATGAGGGCCGGTAGATTAGTTCGTGAATGCGTCATACCCGTGAGGCGGTGTCAAATGACGTAGACTTTCCGAAACCCGATCTGTCGGGTAGGGCTGTTCCGGTTCTTTCGGTTCTTTCGGCGAAGTTTTTCAGACAAGCCGATTGGTGCCTGGTCCCCGAGGCTCCCCGACGAGCCGAAAGTTGATGGGGATGTGCTGCCGCAGTTTGATGGTGCCCGTCAATAAATGCGATCGCGGTTAATCTGAACGATTCGGCTTGGGCCTGAGTGGTTGCGATTTCCATGCAACGTGGCGTGGCTACCCCCGCTCTATCGTTGTGCAAGGAAAATCCAACCCTTGGGGATTGTTTTGCCCGCTTGCGTGGAGCTTCCTTCAATCGTTTCGATGCCGGCTGTTTGTAATGCACGGCTTCCCCCAATTTCACACTTCAAAACGGAAGGCAAGGAAACTTCTTTATGCCTGGAACTTGTCTTGGATCCAGGTGAATGGAGCGGGTCGCCAACCATTCTCGTAAGTCTGAACCGAAGTTGATCGGGTTTCCCGTGAAAGATTTGCGTCCCAGGTCCAAGCCCCCTGTATGGGGCAACTCCCCTACTCTTTCCATGAATCCGCTACCCGGAACAGTTCCCCTCAGAATTCCACCGCCCTGCTGGCCGTCTTCGGCGGCGGCAATGGAGGCCCGGGCCTAGCCGCAACGCGGCGGCTACGCAGAGGGCCGAAAGAGAATTGTTTAAGCTGAGGTTAGTGCGGACGTCTGCACCGATGTATTGAACTCCGATCGAGCATATCTCCCCCGCGATTGTCTAAATTGGAGGCTGGAATGTTGTGGAACATTTTCCGCTTCCTAATTCCTCGTCCTAAAAAGGATCTCAACAAAAAATGGGTTCTTAGCGTCCCGATCTTCAATTTCCACGTTGGATTTCTTGAAATCGTCACTGCGAAACGTGCAAAGCCGTTTTTACCTGTTTTTATTGTTTTATGTGTTTTATGTGTTTTGTCGATTTCCCCTAGGTAAAATCAGACAAGTTAGGTCGTTTTTCAGACGAGTTAGGTCGTTACCCCGCCAAATTAGGTCGTTCTTCAGCCAAATTAGGTCGTTCTTCAGCCAAGTTAGGTCGTCAATTGGTGCCTGCTTGTTACGGGATTGGCCCCGCATTTCGGGAGCGAATTAACTCACAATGCCTGAAAATTCATCCAATTCACCCCGGGTATCCGGTCTAATATGGCCTGTGGAACATCAAGCACCCTTGATGGCTTGGCCCTTGGCCCTGTGAATGATTTAATTCGCCTTACACCCTGAGCACGGTTGGAAGCAGGTCTTCCAATAGCATCGGCCGGGAGTTTCTTGTCTTCAACCAGGAGGCATAATGGCTCTCCGTCGTCGTGACGCTCGAATGCCCCAGATATTCCTGCGCCTTGTAGATCCCCTGGGTTGCCGCCACGATCGCTCCAAAGTGCTTGCGCAATTCGTAAGCTTTTTTGATTCGGTCTGGAATAAAGACGGAAACCCAATCATTCAGGTCCCGTTCTAGGACATCCTTGCGAGCCGTTGCGGTTGGCCCCTCGATCAGGAACTCCGGATTTTCATTCCCCCCGCCCTCACGAAGCAATATCAGTTCGTCCAGATCCGCTATCACGTCCGGCGGGATCGGCACGCGGCGTTCCATCTTGTTCTTTGGTGTAAAATCCGGCCGGCAGAGGATCGCCATGAACTGCATCTCCTGAAGCACCGGCTTTCCGTTCTCCATGACTACCCCGTGCGCCTTCTCAATCCATGCAGGTGTTGCCGCGATCGCCTCCGAGTTGCGCATCCCCAGCCGGAGCATCAGCTTGTAAGCCAGGTAAACTGTTGGCCTCGCTAGCCGCAGTTCTTTTACCTTCTGTTCCATCTCCCTGATGATCTCATCTGGAATTGGCATATACCGCACTGAATGATATCCGCGGCGCTTCTTCACCCCCTTGAACTCCGCCAGATCCGGCAGGGTGAGCTTCGCCTCATGATAACACTCCATCGCCTCCCCGGTGAACAGACTTCTCGCCTGGGCAAGCAATGAATCCATCGTCAAGTTGGCACGCCCCTGGGTCACCTCATCCGCATCGAGCACCACCCGGCGCCGCTCATCCTGGAACGTTCTCACCAGTGCACGCGTCAGCACTGCCGATGACAGCGCATCAACCTTTTCGTCAGGCGTCTTCGCAGGCAGTCCCATTCCCTCCCGCACCAGGATGCGGAGCTTGCGCACATTCCCCGCCACCGTCTTTGGATCTAAATCCTTCTTGATCCGGATCCGGCCATTGTAACACTTGAAAATTTCTCCCATCGTGGCCACCCGTTTCGGAGGTGATACTCTCCCCTCCTCTTCCGCCTTCCAAAGAGGCGACTTCATCCGCTCATACTTAAACACGGCCCGCGCACGGGCCGCCTTCCAATCCGTCGTCTCCAATGACATCGGCCACTGCCTCCCCACGTGTCTGAACTTCACATACCAGTACGGAGAAGCTGGGCGCTTATAGAGGCAGAATTTGTGTGCATTGTGAATGAACCGGTACTTGGTCTTGGATTCGTTAAGCCCTTGCTTCCACTCCTCTGGCTGGGCCACCGCTCCTCGCCTATTGCTTAAAACCGCGGGTGACTTGTCCTCCGTTCTCCCCAACACCTTCGGGACGCTGAGTCCCGAATCAGACATCCGTTTCATCGGGAAGGGAGTTCGCATAATCAATTATCTCCTCGGTTGTTACCTTTCCAAGCATATGGCTCTCCCGGACAGCGTAGAAGTAGTGGAACGCCCTCCACGCTTTTGGATGCAGCAAGGAATCCTTCCCCTCACCGCCGAAAACAGCAAGCCGAGCGGCCTCAAATTTCTGAATATCGCGGGACGCGTGGCCAAGAATCATTACAAACCGAGATCCCTTAAAGAATGCTTCCGGAGCATATGGATACAACTGGCGCATGTAGTCCATTACCCGACATGCCATATTTTCAAGGCAGGGTTCGTCCGTAATTTCTATTGTCTCTCCGTTAGCCGAGTCGATGTGGTCATACTTCCGGACGATTTCAAGTGCAGCCAAGTGGTCGCAAAACTCTTCAAAGGAATATGAAATTTCAGGCATGAGCTTAAAGCGAGGCAAGGCGTTGGATTGTTGCCATTTCAGAGTCCGTAACAAGGGCTTCGCCACCAGCGATGTTGCAAAGCATATTCTCAATCCTTCCAATGTGCGTGAGGGCACTGCGAGCAAGCAGCCTTTCTTCTTGCGTTGGCTGACGGCGAGAATCAGGTACTGGAGGCAAAGGTAAGTCGGCGTTTTGGGTGTTTTTCATAGTGGTTAGTTTCCTGTGCCTTGAACTGGAGTCGGGTCGGTCATGTCAGGAGAAGTCCAAGCCAACAGCACGCCAGCCGCATGTGCAGCGCCCTCAAAGTATCGGTAGTTCTGGAAGAAAAACAGGGACCTGTTGAGACGAAACCACAGGACAATCCTAGGCCCTTGACTGGTGGCTTCGATCCCGGTTGGAATCGCCTCAGAAACGGTGTCCTGGTATTTCTCCGGTAACGTTTTTAGGATGCTCTCCAAAATTGGACTCCATACCGCAGCGGCAGCAGGATCTGGCATGGGAGCAACCGCCTGGTGCGCTTCTTCTGGCACAAGCGCCTTGGATGAAGCCCGGGGGGCCTTCGGGATTTCCGGAAGCGAAGCTCCTCTCTGGACGTCTTCTAATTCTCGGATTGCGCTCTTCCAAACCTCACAAACTGCCTTTTGTTTCTCCTGGTCGACACCGGTTTTGGTTCGTTGCTCCTCGCAGGCTTCTTTCCAGTGGTTGATTTTCTTGGATATTTCAGACTCAAAGATTCTATCAAGCGACTTCAACTTTCTTATGCGCTTGATCTCGGAAGCCAGGCTCTTCTGTAATTTTACAAGCTCCACCTCAAACTCTTCCGGAGTCGAAGCCTCAGAGATGGACTTTTCTGGATGCTTTTTGGTTCTCTTTTCAGCCCGCTCGCGCCTTCGTGCCTCAATCTCCTCATTTTTCCGAGCCATGGCCTGTCTTTCTTCCTCAATTTCCTGGTAATACGGGGAAATTAACCCGTTCTCGTCAGTGAACGTGAAATGATAAGTTTGGGCCGGGCCTTCTGCAGGGTCCTGCTTCCAATCAATAAGCACTCCCATTTCCTTACACAGCAAGGCCCCCTGCCGAATGGCGTTATGCGCCCGGGCTGGTTTCATTTGTGACAGAAGGTTTTCCATCCTGCATTGCCTGGCAATGTTCTGAAAGGTTTCCGAGACCACAAAAGAACCAGCCTTCCCTGTGCTGAACTCGTGTGCCTTCAAGGCCGCTTGTTGCAGAAGCCAGTTCCGGAAATTAATGACGTGGGCGGTTAATTGAACCCTCGCCCGGCGGCCGCTCCCCTGGTTTACCCTGGCGTATGCGATTGCTGTTCGCCCATGTAAGTTCGCCGGGGCATAAAAGTAATCCCCGCGACGGTTCCAAAGCGGGTTGAGTATGATGGTAAACTTCTTGATTTTCGCCGCTATACTTTCCGTCATTGCTCCGGTTTTGAACGTCCGTTCTTCTTCTTCGGTAAGATCGTTTCCGGTGATTGAGATCGTGAAGATCGGGGCAATGGTTCGTTCTCCTGAATACCTTGGTTTTCCCTCTTGGTCATACCCTGTCAGGGTGGTGACGTTTATCATTCCAGGGGTTAAGGCCACCTCCTGTAAATTCAATATTGCACGCGCAATTTCCCCTCCGGAGTAATTCATTACTCCGGTTTTGGAATGTGGAATCTTTTCAAGCCCCATTGCCACCGCAAGCTCATTTCGGTTGGTGTGCAACACCCCCTTCTCTGGGTACTTGTTCCAGGCGTTCAGATTTTTGACCCCCTCGATCACATGGTGTTGGCCGGCATCGAAGTCATATCCAATAAAGCTGATGTTGGTTGCGCCAACTTTGGCAATGAAATCAGGAGTTTCCTTTGAAAGGGCCTTATCGAAGAGGTCTGGCTGATAATAGGGAGTGAACTTGCCTAGTGTATGGCTAATGATTGCGTGCGATTCCCTGCGTAACTTTGGAAATGATCCCTTTTCACTGGTCGGCTTTGGGCTTCGTCTGACTGCCTGCTGGATTTCTATTTCCTGCTCTTTGGCTTCAGCCGATGCCTCTGAATGAATAGGCTTAGACTCGTTGACGATGCAAATTTCCTTGTCCTGTGCACCCTTCCCCATTTCCTCCGAACTGGAAATTTTGGTGATAGGCGGTTCCTCTTCCCAAGCTGGAAAGCTTAAATTCTCCGGGACCATCTTCTCATCGATGTCCTCAGAAATGACTCGGAAGAGTTCCTCCTTGTAATTGTCAGGCAGTTCCTCCCATGTAGCCCCCTCGTCGCCACGCTCTAATTGAATGACAAACGGGAAGTAGATTTCAGGGCCGCCGTTGCTGTTCCTGCGCTTAAAATCGAATGTCAAAGGGTGGATCCCAACCGTGATCTTGAAATCTATGTGGAGGGATCCGCCTATTTCCCCGGTCCTTAGCTCCTCACGAAATTCAAGGGTTATAGGGTTTCGTGTAAGAGATCCGTCTGGGCAAAGTCTCTTCAAAAGTTCTTTCCCCTCGTCTGCTTCCTGCCCTTCGCCGCTTGGGAACTTAAATCCTTTTTGTGTTCGCCCAGCAATCGCCTGCAACGTTTCGAGACGGAAGGCGCTCATCCCAACGGGTTCCTGCACCGTTTCTTCGCACAGGCACAAAACAGGCGTTTCCGAGCACTCTCCCTGCTCTGTGTCCCTGTAATCCGACCATCTATCCATCAGGGCCATGGCGAATCTCCAATTCGAGAACCATGCCGAGAAACCAGAGCAAAAATTACAAGTCTTCGATTCCTCCGCTTCTTGAAGAGGCGGCGTTGGCGCTATTGAAAGCGAGGGAAATTCAACCGGGGCATCAAACCGACACTGCAAAGAGAACAATTTAGGAATTGGACCCGGCTCCTTGGATAAGGACTCTCGAAGCGATTCGATTGTTGTCGCTACCGTTTCCTTCCAAACGTTCTCCCTCCATTGAGGATTCTCTTCAATATACCAATTGATGAAGGCGGCGTAGCGCTGTCCCAACCGTGCGATCTCATCCTTCATCCGTGCGGATCGCCCACGCTCCTCAACAGATTCGACCACCCGGGCGGGAAATAGCCATGGGTTCGTGGTTGGCCCATATCCTGCACCTGTTGCCTTGCCCTCAGGTTGGCTCACTGCTGAACCCCTTGTTTAGCCCATCCAATAACACTGCGGCCGATGCCACCAGGCAGCCAGTTCTCGGGGACTTTGCCGACTTGCACCGCGTCACAAAAGGCCGGCCAGTAGGGATCATTTTCGCACGCTGAACGAATCTTTGCGACATCTCCACTGCTATTGACCATGGCTGCGACCATTTCATGCGAGGCAGTTTCCGCAATTGCCGCAATGGTGATAGCAACGGATTCAACGCCGTCAGTCTGGGTCCCGCCTACGCTCTCCCCTCCCCCGTTTCCCTTGGATTTATTTTCGTTCATTGTTAGAATCCTTTTAAGATGTCATTAAAGGACGCTTTATTTCGCTTAGAAGGTGGCTTCACCATGGTGTTTGGCATCGTAATGGCGAGCGATCGCGAGCCAGGTATCCAGCTCCTTCCGGGAAGCGCCAGCCGGTGGATCTTCGAGACCGGTGCATTGCGCGTTCATTTCCCGCACAGCTCCGCGGACTATTCGGAAGACTCCAATCGTTTTCCATTTCGCCGGGCGTCCGGTTCTCCTGTCGCGCCCGTCTCCCATTATGCGCCAGGCCCTCTCTGCATAATCGTAATCCCCAACAAACCTTGATTCCTGGTAAACGATCGCCTCCCCGTGGCGAACAGTAAACTGGTCTCCCTCGATGCTGCTCACGCATTTGGAAATCTGAATGCGCCCTTCTTCTGCATACTTTTCCACCCTTTTCTGATGAGCTGCATCGGCTGTTTTGGCTTCACTCATTGTTTTGACCCTGTTGAATCCCCTGCGCCTGGTGCAGCCGATCCTGTTTGAAAGTAGGTCAGCATGGCTTCTTCGGTGACAAGCCAGTTCTTGCCTTCCTTACGGCCGGGAATGCGCCCCTCTTTCAGGTACCTCCTGGCAGTCACGGGGTGAATACCGAGGGCCTCAGCGATGTCCGGGATTTCATAAAGCTTCAATGTTCCGAATGTTTTCATTTTGGGTTTCCTTTCCGGGTTCCGATCTCTGCTTTCATGCGTTCCAGTTCTTTGGAAAGAGCCGAATCAACGATATCCTTGTGTGACATCCCATGGGCCTCTCGCATCCGCTCAATCTCCGCGTAATGCGTCTTGCGGATCGTGACTGAATACCGCTGCCACCCGTCCATTATGCCTATTTCTGAGGGCCTTTTGCCTTCCCGGTCGTGCTTCCTCGCCCTCCCTCCTTTTGCATTGATGTAGTGCAGCGCAGCTTCGGACTTGCGAGCGGCCGCCTCGCAATGGGCTATAAATTCCGCGCGGGTTGCTTCTGGGATCATGCCAGGCAAACGGCCCGTGGCCCCTTTGTAGGTGATGAAGGCCGAGGCATCCGGAGAAACAGCCGCCGACCTAGCTGCACTGGCCTTGGCTCCGTCTTTCCATTTAAAGCACGCTACGAGTTTCCCTCCGGAGGCCTCTGCAGGATCTGGGGCCGCAGGCACGATCGCAGCCGGAGTTGCTGGCGCCACTTGAACTGCCGCCCGCTGCCGGGGCTTTTCTGGCTTCGCCTGGACAGTGCGCACGGCGGGCTCCGGAGCGCTTACAGGAGCCGGGGCGGTAGGTTGGAACATGGCGGCAAAACCACCCGCAAGTTTGTTTAGTTTGGAATCAGACTTCTTCATAAATTACGACTTATCTGGGTCAACGTGGGCTTCGCAGAACCATTCCCATCGGCCAACCTGCGTGATTGCGTCCTTCATTGTGTCATAATAGAAGTCGCCATCCTTATTGCGGATTGGAGCCCCTTCCGCGTTGAACTCAGTATCATCGAATCCGAAAGCCAGGAAGACCGCGCACAGGTCCTTTTTAATTTCCCAGTCCACAGCTAAAAGCTCATTCAGATGAGTTTGCTGGCCATTCCAAATGGAGTAAAGTAGGGCCCTAACCTTGTAGCACTGACTGCTGCAGCCCATCATGACCTCGCAAAGACGATCTAAAGCGGGCCGTGCAAGTTCAACTGCCTCCTTCTGCTCTTTCCTGCGTTTGCGTTCCAAGTCAATCACTTCACGAAATGCGTCTTTTACGTCTTCTTCTGTAATATCGTCCTCGATTGGCTCGTTCATGGTCTTTCTCCTTTGGTTATCGTTTGCTGTCATTGGGAACTTCTACTTCCTGCCTGGGGCCCGATCGCCATCGATCTCTTCGCAGAGTCTCCGGAAATCATCGGCCGCTCCGCTCACAGGCGCATAACAAAATACATCCCTCCCCCTCGCGGGCGCCTCACCCACAGTCACCGTCTCGCGAATAGTTGATTCGAATACCACCCCCGGGAATGCCGCCTTTAATTGCTCAGAAGCGAGCCTGGCGAGGTTTTTCCTCCCATCGAAGAAGGTCAAAATAATCCCGGACAACCGCAATGATGGATTCAGTCCGCCGGCGCGAACTGCTTCAAGGGTTTCCCTCAGTTGCGTGGTTCCCGCCATGGATAGAAAATCAGCCTTAACCACGGCAAAGACTTCACGCGCTGCGCACAATCCATTGATGACGGCCGCATTCACTGTCGGCGGATTGTCGATTAGAACATAATCAAACTTTCCAGAGGCCTCTGCCCGAATGGCATCGCGGATCCGGGTCTCGTGCCCGACCTGGCCTGCAATCTCCCGATCTACGGCGGCGAGATCACGAGCTGCAGGAAGGATATGCAGTGAACCGCCGGCACTCGTTGCTTCCTCCCCGACTTCTGCTTGCTGGATGCTGGACATCCAGCCCGATCCGTTGCCGGTAAGGATGTCGTAGCTGGTCACCGGGCCAGGAGTAAGGCCTAGGGACAATGCAAGACTTCCTTGGGGATCCAGATCGATGAGAAGGACGCGACGTCCGCGGCGAGCGAGCCCCGCCCCGACGTTAGCAACGCAAGCCGTCTTGCCCGTGCCGCCTTTCTGAATAAAGAAGGTAATTACTCTTGTTTTCATTATAGATGTTGAACGCGGGGAGCCCTCGGCTTCTGCTTTTTGATTGTTGCGTAACGCTTCGCATGGTTTCATGTTATTATTTATATGTCAATTAAGGATATCGTTTCATGATGGCTATATTGCACCTGTGCACGCGTATGCACTCAGTCTCCATAGAATCCGAAGCTGGGACGCCCCCAAAAGGGAGGGGGTTGGTAATTCTTGTGCAGACGCCCGCACCCACTCCGGCTTTCGAGTGCTTTCATGTTAATCCTTAAATGAAATCATGAAAGGACGTATCGAAAGAGGCCGGTTTGTGGGTTCACCCATGGTGTAGACGACTGCATCTGGAAGGAGGGGAAGGGGAGCACGAGGGGACCAGTGCGACTGGGCGCAATGACTACCAGGGAATTGGCAGCGGCCGACGGAGGTGGCTCACGGAACTTGGCCTTGCTTCTCCTCTGGGTGTGGCCCCCTTCTCGTTTCTTCCACAGCACAACGGGGTTTCGTTGGACTTGCACCAGGTATCATGGCGCGTTAGTCTTTCATCAGACCCGCCGTCGGCCGGACCGGTCCGATCCGCTTGCGGATAAACCACTGGAGATACCGGCGGGTCGCTCTTTTTTCATCCTCTCCGAGCTTGGGTTGACTGAGTAGATATTCTGAGGCAGGGTCTTAATCGCTCCGGCATCCGTTCCTTGTAGCTCACCCGCCCTCGGCGGCACTGGCGGAGGTCTTGAAGAATGCTTTGAGCGCCTCTCTTAGTTATCCCTACTCCACCGGCGTCCCAGATCCATGTTGGACAATGGAGATTCCCTCAACTCAGCCGACAAGTTGCGAAAGGGAAGGTCCCTTACAGTGGGTTAAAGGTAGGGTGTCACCACGGGCATGATAGGGTAGGGGACAGGCATCCCACCCTTCTCTTATCCGGATTCTCCGATGCCCGTAAAAAGCGCAGTTTGTCCAAGTTACTTGGACATTTCGGTGCTCATTTCCAGGAATTTAGAACTTTCTTGGTCCGCTGAGTTGACACTTTCCATTCTTAATAGAATGAAGAAAAAGAATAAAACTCGAATTGGGCATCTTTGGAAACGCGTAATGAAGGCCGGCTATTTGGTTGATCTGTGGCTAATGATCAACCTGAACCACATCGAACCCAGGCGGAGCGCTCAGCCCGATCACGTTGACCAGGGGAATTCATCGACCGAGTTGCAATGCCAATGTGCCAGGCGCTTTCGTTAGTCGGTGAAGGCTTTGAGCGTTTACACCGCCACTGACTTATAACCTTAAATGAAATCCTAAAAGGACGTAAGCTAATACGCGAATGCACGCTCAAAGCTGAATTCCGCGCAACCTGGGGGAGGGGATCCCGGGAGGGGTCTGCCTGCAGAGATCCACGGAAAGTCCTCGGCTATCCAGATGGCTTAGTGCAGGCGCGTGCACCCGCATAGGGGAGGGGATGCCACGTATTTATTCGCCTGGGCCAATCCGTGGTCTTACCAGGCTTTGCACTAACTCCTCGAGGACGGGATCTTTAATGACGAACAGTCGGTACCGGAGCTTTTTGAGCGCGCTTTGCTCAATAAGGGAAATAGCCCACTTTGTGCACCCCGCAAATGCCGCTATTTCCTCTTGGGTGTAGCAAGTTCCGAGAATGGCTAATGCGGAGAGAATCCCTAAACCAAGGTCGATCCTTGCGGTTTTTTCCGGGCCGCTCAGTGGGGCGTCCTCGTCCCGTGTCTTGTGGCGTTCCGATTTGGCGGGGGGTTCCATGTGTCGGGAAATAAGCCGCTGAACCGTTATCCTTTATTCAAGTTCCGGCTTTGTTTCATTCGCGAGGCGAAAGATCAGCTTCTGGACACTTGGGATCAGGTCAGGGCCCAGGCGTGGGATGTTCTGTATATCGAATCGGGTGAATGCCAATCGGCGAAAGAAATCCCACTGGCTGGCGCCTGATATTCCAGAGAGCACGGCCGCCACCCACAGCTTGGAAATCCGGAATGGAGAATTATTCCCCGATGAATGCTCAACGGAGTGCGGCAGCTCCCCGGATTCGATCAACCTACCAATGGCCTCTTCGGTTTGCCCGAATAATGAGGCAACCACGCGCTTCGAAAGTGTCTGGGCCGGGTATAGCATGCTCACCAGGTATGCCAATGCCATCCTCTCTGGGTAAATCTCCTTGAAACTGCGGGATGGGGTCTGGAATGATATTGCATCAAGGACTGCTGAGGCCTCCTCCGGTTGGATATACAGCGGATTTTCTACGCCGATTTGGTCGTACTCGAGTCTGTAAACGAACTCCTCCAATCCGAGCCCGGCCATTCGATTGAGCATTGCCGAAACGAAATTGCGAGGGATTCGAACTTCTCCGGCCTTCGACGCGTCAGCAGAGCAAGGCAGGAATCCCTCAGAAACCAAGTATTCAAGACATTTCATGGTTATCCCCAGGGATGTTGCTGCTGAACTCTTCGAGAGTGTTTCGCTCGGTTCAATCACTACCAGGAGCCAGGCTAAGGCCGTCCGCTCGAACCGGAGTTCTTCCAAGCTTTGTATTTTATTCATAATCAATGACATAATTTAACGGTGTCCTTATTGGATGTAAATAAAGGATGTCAGCAAAAGAAAGGCAACGCAAGCAAGCGAGTTATTGCGACGCGACAAGCTGTGGGAGACCTCCCTCCAGCCCCCCCTAATATTGGTTGAAAATAGTTTTTGCCCATAATGGGGTTGCTGGCCATTAGACTAAGGATGGTACACCCATCACGTCCGCCAATCGTCCGAAACCCCGCGTCTTCACCCCACATTTTTAGCGAATCAGAGGGAACCCGAAAGGGAACCGTGTTTGCCCAAAAAATGTCCGGTATGGTCAAACTCAGTCAATTTAGCCCGGTTTTCACGGGCCAAGAATTGAGCGATAACGACCGGCTGGCCCTGTATTTGTCAGGCTTGGGCCTGTCCTGCCACGAACTGGCCACCCTGGAGTGGAGTTTGTTCGTCTTCACACCCTCAATGTGGCCCTCACCGCATTGCGGTTCATCCAATAATCGTAAGTCGCTTGGACTCAGCACGTCCGCCACTGCCTCGAAATCCGATGAAGGTACAGAGGGAACCAAAAAGGGAACTCAATTCAACCGGGGGGGCTGCTAACATGTCAAATGCTGATCGTTTCAAGAACGTCGGACCAAACCTTTATAAGGACGGCAAAGGCTATTATCACGCCACTCGGAAGATTGATGGGAAGCCACAATGGAAGGCTTTGGAAACCAAGAAGCGGAAAACGGCGAACAAGCTGTTGGCTATCTGGATTGCTGAAACCGACGCCAACCCGCTCATGGCAAATAAGGACCGTGATATCACCTTGCGAAAGGCAGTCCAGATTACCCTGAGTGAAATACGGCAAAGAAAACCGCATTTGAGCGAGGAGACTCACCAGGGCCGCGAAGATAAGGCGGAAGCAATTTTCCGTGCGTGCAGTTGGAAGAAGGGCGCCGATATCCTATTTGCCAATTTCACGGGGGCGCATGCCTCGATTATCTTCAACCGGGCAAAGGATCCGGACGGAGTTCAAAGACAGGGGTTGTTCTGTTACGACCCAAACCGGAAGGTGATGACGAATAGGCCCGTCGGATCCGAGCATTACAACGTCTGCCTGAAACTGATGAAGAAGGTGTGCGCTGATCGGGTCGCAGACAAATTCCGCTCCGACAATCCAATGATTCAGGCCAGGCTTGATCCGCTTCCGAGGGACACCGTTGTGAGATTCACTCCGACAAAACAGGAAGCCGAGGCACTTGTGGCATGGGTTCGTGCCAATCCTTGGGCGAAGCACGCCGAAGAGGCCGCCAACTTCCTGGAAGCCACTTACCAACTTGGTCTTGGTCCTGCCGAGCTTCTGTCTCTCACGTGGGGGATGCTCGATTATGATTTGGGGGCCGTCCGTGTTGTGCGCATCAAAACGGGCAATGAATTCAAGGTTCCTTTTTTTGAATGGTGTCACGCCCTGCTTAATCGGTTGCTGGCACTTGCCATCGAGAAGAACGGTGGACAACCGCCGAGCGACGACACAAAGCTCTTCTCAATTCTCGAACCGAGAAAACTGCTGTCATTGGCCTGCGAGGCCCTGAAATTGCGGCATTACGATCTGCGAAGCATGAGGCGCGTATTCATTTATTGCTGCTGCTGGGGCGGCATTCCCAGGGAAACAGTGGCAAAGCTGCAAGGACACCGCGACAAAGGAAAACTCATTAATGAGGTTTATGACAATGCGCTGTGCGACTCCGACACTGATCGTGACAAAGATTGGGTGGATGAAACCAAAGCCGGGATGGGGAAGGTTTCGGATCTCTACGGCGGAGATCGCCCTGAACTCATGCGCCCCGACGGCCAGGCGGGAGTGCCAAGATACAAGCGCTTCTCCGTTACCCTTGCCAATCGCTTGGATGAGGCGATCAACGATCACCGTGCACGCTACGAGGCCAGAAATCGGAAGTGTGTGCGTCTTATGTGGTCAAAGGTTGCCAAACGCCTCGGGCTCCCGTTTGACCCGGCAAAGGAACTTTGTGACCAATGCCAGGCCTTAAAAGATGCTCTGGTGGATGCCAGCTATGTGGGCCAAAAGATCACATACCTCGCCAAGTGCCACGCTATGGCTGCGGAATTTGATTCTCAGGAGAGGGAAGCCCGCAAGCGCCGGATCCGGTGCCGCACAAAGATTACGAACCTGATGGCTGTAATCCGAGAGAATGGCGTTTCCACTTCCGAGGGAGATCGTGGAGTTAAAGAAGAGATCCTGGAAGAAATGAAACGGCTGATTGTGGCGTGCCACGAAGAAGTTGCCGAGGCTGAGGCCACCATTGTTCGCATTCGGCGCGCTCGACGGGCTCTGGCTGCCGAGACGGCCCTGGTTAGGACTGCGGATGATGCCGTGAAAATGCAGAAGGCGGCCGCTTAGAACTCTCACCTGAACAGGTGAGGGCAACAAAGGCATCAACATCAGCCGACGGGATAAGCACCCGTCGGCTGAGTGCTTTACTGCTTCTGAGTAGTTTTCGGGCTATAAAGCGCCTCACGCTCCTGGTCGAAACATTCAATACGAAGGCCGTCTCCTCGATCGTTAGAAACTTCCGTGGAAGGTCGGTGTTTTCCATGTTCATGCCAACCTGAATCGGATGCCCCATGCAGCCTGGTCGTGCCGACAGAAGACCAGAGCTACCCATCTTAGCCATAGGAACCACCACTTAGCCGGGGAGGGGATGTCATTACATGATGTCTTAAAAGGATGTTCTAACTTCGCAGGCGTTCATTACCAGCCATTGATGCCGAGCCAAGCCATTGGCACCTCCTTAAATCCCATCTGGAATACATTCTTAATTTGTTTTTTGTTTCAAATATTGCCTCTTAATTTCAATAGCGTTACATTCTAGGCTATGAAGATCACCTTAAACGAAAAAACGTTACCCCATGGCGAGGTGATACTTTCCACGTCAAAGAATCGTGTGGCTATTCACCGGGCGGTTAAGAAAGGGCTGTTAAGGGAGTTGGCCGGTCTATTGTATACCCCCGACCTGACTACTGCCCCGGAGCTTATCGTGAGGGGGAACATTTGGCAAATAACGGCCCTCTATTTCCCGGGAGCCGTCATTGCTGATCGCACCGCCATTGAAAGCCGCCCAGCCACGGATGGATCTGTATTTCTGGTGACCCCAGATGGCGGGAGAGCCGCCGATGTGGCCTTGCCTGGATTTACTCTGCGCCCGCGGGTGGGGACCCCACCTGTTGAGGGAGACGTCCCATTCATCTCAGGGCTATGGATGTCATCCCAAGCCCGGGCGCTGTTGGAAAATATGCGTCCTTCGAGGAAAAGTTCGCGGGTGAGCCGGACCCTTTCGCAGAAAGAGTTGGAAGGCTGGATAGAAGGGTTATTGAGAAAAGGCGGTGGCATGGCGGCTATCAACCGGATTCGAGACGAAGCGCGCCGGATAGCTCCGGAACTCGGGTTGGTTGAGGAAGCAGAAAAGCTTTCCGGGTTGATCGGCGCTATTTTGGGCACACACGATGCCTCTCTTGTCAGCGAAGTTGGGAAAGCACGGGCGCTGGGTTTTGGTTTCGATCCTGAACGGATCGTCCTTTTCGACCAGCTCCGGGCGGTTTTGGCTAACGAAGTCTTCGAAGACATCCCCGACAAAGGCAATGGAGCGTATCAGCCGTTCTTTGAGGCATACTTCTCCAACTTCATTGAAGGAACTGAATTTTCAGTCAAGGAGGCCTATTCCATCGTTTTTGATGGCGTTATCCCAAAAGCACGCCCTGAGGACGCACACGACATCCTCGGAACCTTTCGGGTTGTTTCAGATTCTCGTGAGAGGAGCCAAGTCGCGCATAATTCCGAGGACTACATGAATATCCTCCGATACCGGCATTCCATCATTCTTGGAGGGCGGCACGGAATGCGGCCGGGAGAATTTAAGACGATGGATAACAGTGCGGGGGGGACCGACTTTGTTTCTGTTGATTTGGTGGAGGGGACCCTCATCCGGGGATTCGAGATGCTTGATTCAATTCAATCTCCCATGGGGAGGGCGATCTTCGCAATGTTCTTGATCTCGGAAGTTCATCCTTTTTCAGACGGCAATGGACGCGTGGCCCGGGTGGCCATGAATGCAGAACTCTCCCACGCCGGCCAGACACGAATTATTATCCCAACGGTATTCAGGACGGAATATTTGCAATCTCTGAAAGCTCTCACTCAAAACGGAAGGGCTTCCGCATTAATCAGGGTTCTCAGCTTTGCTCAAACGTATTCCAGCCTCATTGATTTCTCCGAGTATGACGGGGCACTCCAGGTGCTGCGGGAAACCAATGCCTTCAAGAATCCCGCTGATGCTTGGGGTGGATCGGATAAACTGAAATTGCCGCCAATCGTTGTGTAGGCCAGTGCGAGAGATCGCGAGGGAAACAGATGTCCAGAGTTTCGCTTACAGATGTCCAATGAGAGGGTGGCAGCAGCAGAAACCCGGCATGGCCAGGGCGAACAAAAAAAGGCTGAAAAGCATTTCTGCCTAGGTAAAGCGGCAGCCTTCTGTTGCTGCAGTATGCAATTGGCAACAATTAAGGCCACCATAATTGTTGAAATCGACGTCCTACGTCCCACCTTTTTGGGGTAGGAAGTAGTCGGAAGGCCCGCTTTGAGACTGGACATTTGTTCACGCAATTATCCCTCAATTAGGCGTTTTGGACATTTGTTCCCGCTGCAGACTTTCATCTACGTAGGTTCCTCAAATAACGCCTATTATCGCATTCGAACGCCTTTTAACCACTGGACATTTGTTTCTGGCGCGTTGTGAATGCCGGACCTGACCCGGTTACAAACCGAGCGGTGACGCAAACTGACTTTCGAGAACAGCGTATATCAGTGGGTGCTATTCCGTCAATGGACGTGGGAATCCCGATTTCCCAGCGCTCTGGGAATCCAGGGGAGGGGGCCAGTTCAACATTGCTTCTTGTAGCCAGGCAGAGAGTTGACGACTGCAGCTTCATTCGGCAGGTTGAGTTGCTACTTGGTCTGGTGCCTCAATTAGCGCCACCTGCGCACTGCCGGGGCTTAGTGGTGACGTGGGATACATGGGGGTTCCGGTTTCTCCGGGGCCGGATTGAGCGGGTG
>JBBAQX010000049.1:0-35233 GCA_040400085.1 Lysinibacter sp.
AGAACCATGGGCGCGGCATCCGCATGCACCAGGATGGTCTCGATTGCGTTGCACACGCTCGGACGCTGAACCTTACCGTTTACCGCGATATTCACGGCCATCTCTGGGTCGGCGGTGGCGTCCAGAAACAGGTGCACAACTCCGGCACCCGTCTCAAGCACCGGAACGGTCGATTCTGTGACGACCGCACGAATCAGGTCTGCGCTCCCCCGTGGCACCAGAACGTCGACAGTATTGCGCGCTTTCATCAGTCGCGCCGCCCCGTCCCTGCCGAACTCGTCTATGGTGTGGACAGCATCCGCGGGAAGACCAACAGAGGTAAGCGCCTGCTGGATAACCTCAACCAGCACTCGATTAGAGTTTTCAGCAGCGGTACCTCCGCGGAGTACGACGCTGTTCCCGCTCTTGATCGCCAGCGCGGCGATATCGATTGTGACGTTGGGCCGAGCCTCGTAAATCGCTCCTATCACGCCAAACGGCACCCGTGTCTGAGAAAGCAGCACGCCGTTGGGGAGCGTACTCCCCCGAACAACATTACCCACGGGATCGCTCAGCGCGATAACCTCGCGAACAGCCTCGGACAAAGCCTGGATGCGCGGACCATCGAGAGTGAGCCTATCAAGCAAGCCGCTCGAAATCTGCTGCTCACGCCCCCGCGCAAGGTCGAGCGCATTGGCGGCAACGATATCATCGGCGCGGGCGAGGACGCCGTCAGCGATTGAAGCAAGCGCAGCATCCTTAATCGATGAATGCGCGGTAGACAAGACTTTACTTGCGGTTTTTACAGCCGCGAGCGTGCGATCGAAGTCAGCTTCGCGTTCAGTTGAGAGAGCCATGCCCTCTAGTGTAGCCGGAGCGCTAGCGCTCACGCAGACTTAGGACGCACGCAGACTTACTCCGCGCAGATGCACTAGGATCCCAGAGGTTCGAACCAGGTTCCCACGGTTTCCCCATTCAAAGCCTGCGACACCTGTGCCGTAGACGTAAGAATGACGCCGATGCCGAAATCCGTCGCATAGCGCGCGGCAGCGACCTTGGTAAGGGCACCGCCCGTTCCCAACCCGGTACCAACGCTACCGACGGTTACGCCCTCAAGTCCATCCCCATAAGGGATAACAGAGATCTGGGTGGCACCCGGTTCCGACGGGGGCCGGGTATACAGCGCATCCACATCCGAAAGCAGCACAAGATAATCGGCCCCGACGAGCTCCGCCACGAGAGATGCCAGTCTGTCATTATCCCCAAAGCGGATCTCGTGGGTCGCAACCGTATCGTTCTCGTTCACGATAGGGATAATGCGAAGACCCACAAGGCGCTCCATGGCGCGCTGAGCATTGCTTCGGGGCTTTTCGTTCTCGAGGTCCCCAGCGGTAAGCAGCACTTGACCCGCCGTGATCCCGTATCTGTCCAGTGCCTCCTGGTATCGCACCACGAGAGCGTTCTGACCGACAGCTGCCGCGGCCTGCTGCGTCGCGAGATCGGTTGGCCTCTCGGCGAGACGCAACAGGGGCATCCCCGTCGCGATTGCACCGCTGGAAACGAGAATCACCTCTGTTCCGCGCTGGTGCGCTGCTGCAAGCGCATCAACCAGCAACGAAATCTGCCCTGCGTTCTCGCCGCTAATGGATGACGAACCCACCTTAACGACGATACGTCGCGCCCCAACTATGTCAGGTCCGCTACTGACCAGTGACGTCACCTTCGTCGTCCTTCCACAAGCCAGCCTCGCGCTCGCGCTCAAGCTCAGCGCGGGCCTCAGCCTTAGCATCCATTCGATCGAGATAAATCTCACGTCGCGTCTTATGCGTCGGGCGCTGGTTATCATCGAGACGCACGTCTGTACCGCGGGGAGCAGTAATCAGCTCTGCGGTCGAGGTGAGGGTCGGCTCCCAGTCGAAGATGACACCGTCACCCTTACCGATAACGACAGTGGACCCCGCGACGGCACCCGCCTTGAACAGGGCGTCTTCAACACCGATCTTATTCAGGCGATCTGCGAGGTACCCGACGGCCTCATCGTTAGCGAAGTCCGTTTGCTCAACCCAACGCTCAACCTTCTTACCGATGACGCGATACAGGTTACCGTAGCTACCACCTTCAACGCGAACGGTGAACGGAGTCTTGTCGACCGCACCGGGTCGAATGATGATGCGCGGCGCAACTGGTTCTGCCGCCTTAACCGCGCGGTCCTTCTCGACGACCTCTGCCAGGGCAAAGGTGAGGGCTTTCAGCCCATCCCGCGCTACGGCGGAGATCGTGAAGACAGTGTACCCGCGAGCTTCGAGCTCGGGCGTCACAAATTCTGCGAGTTCACGTGCCTCTGGAACGTCGACCTTGTTAAGGGCGATCATCTGCGGGCGCTTGTTCAGGGGAACCTCGCCCTCCGCCACCGGATAGGCCTCCAGCTCGGCAAGGATGGTGTCGAGGTCCGTAATCGGGTCGCGGCCCGGCTCGAGCGTAGCGCAGTCAAGAACGTGGAGCAGCGCGGTGCAACGCTCAACGTGACGGAGGAAATCTAGGCCAAGCCCCTTACCCTCGCTGGCGCCCTCGATAAGGCCTGGAACATCAGCGACGGTATAGCGGGTATCTCCGGCCTGGACAACACCGAGGTTGGGCTGAAGAGTAGTGAAGGGGTAATCAGCGATCTTGGGGCGCGCCGCCGAGATCGCAGCGATGAGGCTTGACTTACCTGCGGAGGGAAAACCTACCAGGGCGATATCAGCCATCGTTTTAAGCTCAAGATGAATATCGAGCTCGTCACCGTGCGTACCGTTGAGAGCGAAGCCAGGAGCCTTACGTTTTTGGGTAGCGAGCGCGGCGTTCCCGAGGCCACCAAGGCCGCCCTCTGCCGCGACAAAGCGCATACCGGGTTCGGCAAAGTCGATGAGTTCGTTGCCCTCATCATCCGTTACAACGGTACCGACCGGAACCAAAAGCTCCGTATCTACGCCGTTTGCGCCGCTGCGATTATCTCCCATACCGAAGCCACCGTTTTCGCCCTGCTGATGCGGGTAACGGTGGTATTGCAAAAGCGTGGTTACCTGAGGGTCGGAAACGAGCACAATGCTTGCGCCGTGACCGCCGTTTCCCCCGTCAGGCCCCGCCAATGGTTTGAACTTTTCACGCCGAACAGAGACGCAACCGTTGCCACCATCTCCCGCGGTCAGGTGCAAGACAACGCGATCGACAAACGTAGCCACAGGCCCGTCCCTTCATTAAATCAATAAGCTCTACAAACGGGAAAGGCGAGCCGAAGCCCGCCCCTCCCTAATACCACAACCGATTATTCGGCAGCAGTTACAATATTGACGACCTTACGGCCACCCTTTCTACCAAACTCAACCGAGCCTGCTGCGAGAGCAAACAGGGTATCGTCGCCGCCACGTCCGACGTTAACGCCGGGGTGGAAGTGGGTACCGCGCTGGCGAACGATGATCTCGCCAGCTCCTACAACCTGACCACCGAAACGCTTTACACCAAGGCGCTGTGCGTTCGAGTCACGACCGTTGCGAGTGGAACTCGCACCCTTTTTATGTGCCATGAGTTATTTCTCCTCCACTAATTGGGCAAGTAGTCTGACGACTACTTGATGCCCGTGACCTTGATACGGGTAAGCTCCTGGCGGTGGCCCTGGCGCTTCTTGTAGCCCGTCTTGTTCTTGTATTTCTGGATAACGATCTTGGGGCCGCGAAGGTCCTCAAGAACCTCAGCAACAACCTTAACCTTTGCCAATGCTGCTGCATCAGTGGTGAGTTTGTCACCATCAACCAGAAGAACGGCAGGAAGCTGAACCTTGCCTTTGTCATCGCCCTTGACGCGGTCGACGGTGAGGATCGTTCCGACCTCAACACGCTCTTGCCGACCACCGGCGCGCACTACTGCGTAAACCACTTAACGTACCTTTTTCTGTGAGGGTTTCCGGAGAAACCGCTACTAATTCGGATGGAAATCACCCAAACTTTATTTCAAGAGAAGACTTCATCACACGGGGTGGGTTATGACCACGGGACGGAATCACTCGCGTTGCCACGCAAAAATAACATGACACCAAGGTTCAACACTACCGCACGGGGAGAACTCGGTCAAACCGAGACTCGGGATGCCTCAGCTCAGCCTAGGCGCCGTCTCCCTGGCTAGGACCATCTCCATCGGGAAGGACTGTTCCGCCCCGCAGCTCAGAGGTTGTGACCCGACGGCTTCGCGAGCGGCTACGTCCCGGCGCGGGAGGCTCGGGAAGAGCATCCAGCACCGAACCAAGAAGCTGTTCCGCATCCATAGCGCTTACGCGAGCGGGGCGCTCGGTCTTTGCAACAACGGGGATACCCAGGATGGGAACCTCTCCAAACAGGGGCTCAGCCGCGGATTCATGAACCGAGCTCAACTCGACAGCGGGGGCCACCGGAAGAGAACTCTCATCCTGAGATGGCTTCGTATCGGCTGCAGGGGCTGCGCTACTCGCACGGCGCGATGTACGCTTGGTCCTCGGACGTCGCGATGATTCTTCGCTTCGAGCCTGAGGCGCATCATCGACCGCAGCAACGGCTGTCAGCTCGATGTCGTTTCCGTCTTCATCTTTTGTTCCGACGATGGTGCTTGCCGCTATCTGAGCGAGAGCGTTCTTAGCGTCGTCCGTGATCGCATGCGCCTGTGCGGGCGGAGCCTGTACCACTGGCTGCGCATTAGTAGCGCCCTTTGCGCCGTTGCGGCGGCGGGGTTCACCCTGGTTAGAGCGATGCTTTTCAACGGGATCGTGGTGAATAACAACGCCACGTCCCGCGCATACATCACAGGATTCACTGAAAGATTCGAGAAGCCCAAGACCAAGCTTTTTACGTGTCATCTGAATCAACCCGAGCGAGGTCACCTCGGCAACCTGATGCTTGGTACGGTCACGGCTCAGGCATTCCACCATGCGACGTAGAACGAGATCACGATTTGATTCAAGAACCATGTCAATAAAGTCAACAACAATGATTCCACCAATGTCACGCAGTCGTAATTGGCGCACGATCTCTTCTGCGGCCTCGAGGTTATTCTTGGTAACCGTCTCCTCCAAGTTACCGCCGGAGCCGACAAACTTTCCGGTGTTTACGTCGATCACGGTCATTGCCTCGGTACGGTCAATCACCAGCGAGCCACCAGAAGGGAGCCACACCTTCCGATCGAGCGCCTTCGATATCTGCTCACTGATGCGATACTCATCAAAGAGATCGCGATTTCCTTCGTAACGCTCGATCCGGTCGACGAGATCCGGCGCAACCTGCTGAAGGTAAGCGGCAATGGTGCTCTGGGCATCGTCACCGGAGATTGCCATCTTGGCGAAGTCCTCGTTGAAGACGTCACGCACAATCTTGATCAGCATATCCGGCTCGCTATGGAGAAGCTGAGGAGCCTGACCCTTGGCAACCTGCCCGCTGATAGCTTCCCACTGATTTGTCAGTCGAGTTACATCAAGCGTGAGTTGCTCCTCGGTTGCGCCCTCTGCAGCGGTCCGTACGATAACGCCAGCACTATCGGGAAGAACTTCCTTCAGAATCTTTTTCAGACGTGCACGCTCGGTATCGGGCAGTTTGCGCGAAATACCGTTCATGGAACCGTTCGGCACGTAAACCAGGTAACGGCCAGGAAGAGAGATCTGGCTCGTCAGACGAGCACCCTTGTGTCCAACCGGATCCTTCGTCACCTGAACGAGGACCTGATCTCCAGCCTTGAGAGCGTTTTCGATCTTACGGGCCTGATTCCCTGTCTCTGCGGCGTCCCAATCAACCTCTCCCGAATAGAGAACAGCGTTACGTCCACGTCCGATATCTACGAAAGCGGCCTCCATGCTGGGCAGAACGTTCTGAACTCTGCCGAGATAAACGTTACCGATGAGCGATCCCTCTTGCGATCGGGCAACGTAGTGTTCCGCAAGCACACCATCCTCAAGTACGCCGATCTGGATACGCTCATTCTTTGAGCGGACAACCATCGTACGTTCCACAGATTCACGGCGAGCCAAAAACTCGGACTCGGTGATCACGTTGCGACGACGGCCCGCCTCGCGTCCGTCACGCCGGCGCTGCTTCTTGGCCTCGAGACGGGTCGACCCCCGTACCTTCTGCGGCTCGGTGATGAGCGGAGCCTTTTCGCGAGGCTGGCGAACCTTGATAACCGTATTCTGCGGATCGTCAACCGACAGTCTGGCGTCATCGTCCGCGCGTCTCCTCGTGCGGCGACGAACAGTGGATTCCTCGTACTCTTCCTCAAAAACAGGGCGTCGATCATCTTCGCGGCGTCTGGGGAATCGCGGCTCAAGAGGAGGAACGTCAGGCGCGATAAACATCAGCGCGCGCGTCGCCTGGAACCGCTCAACAGGGCTGAGCTCAACAGCACTTGCTTCAACAGCACTCGCCTCAACCGGACTAGACTCAACAGCTTCTGCTGGCGCCGGCTCCGAGGTCGAAACAGAAACAGTCGTCAGAGAACCTGCAGCCTCAGCACGGGCAGGAAGGCTGAGCGAAAGGTCATCGCCCGTTCCGCCAAAAACACTGCCTAAAGAAACGGGGGTCTCAATAACCTCTTCGTTGTCGTTGCTGCGTGAATTTTCATCGTGTGTATTGTTATCCACCATGTGAGGTGCACTCCTTCACCGAGCTTGCCGGAAACCAGCGACTCGGTCACTCTTCTCGTGCGGCCACATCGAGTGCAGCGCGCTAATTCTTATGTGTCACGACCGGAAACAGCCAGGTCGTGTGCAAACCTTCATGGTCTGTCTGGTGGGCAGATGTCCTGCCACAAAGCTTTTCAGTCGACGCTCACAGCACAATTTGCTGTAGGCGCGTATTTTCCATTATGGCACGAAATTAGTGAATCGGCTTCAGCCGTGCCACACAAAAAGAGTCGGAGAAATCGGGGTGTAGAATCGGGGGCATGAGTACTACCCCGACTAACCGACCACCTCTAGGCTTCATAATATTGACAATCGTGGCGGGGGTGATCGGTTGGTTCGCCTCTTTTGAGCTACTCACGGAGTATATAAAAACGCTTGTCAATCCAGCGTATAGCCCCAATTGTAACGTAAGTCTTTTGGTAACCTGCGGCCCAAATATGGTCTCGAACCAGGGGTCCATATTTGGTTTTACTAATACAATCCTCGGCGTGGCGATGTTCGTTGTCCCCATCGTAGTCGGGGTTAGTCTCCTCGCAGGCGCACGCTTCGCCAGCTGGTTCTGGCGCCTGTACCTACTCGGAATAGTCTTCGCGATCACCTTCGTCGTCTGGCTCATGATCACGAGCATCTTTGCGCTCGGAACCCTGTGCCCCTGGTGCATGGTTGTCTGGTCGATGACAATTCCGCTCTTCTGGTACACGCTTCTTTACACCGCGAAGGCGGGTCACCTGTGGCTACCGGAGAAACTCCGCAAGAAATTCGAAGGAATCTACACCTGGGCATGGGTTTTCACTGTTCTCACCTACTTCACAGTGGCCCTCACCGCACAGATTCACCTCAACTGGATTGCGGAGTTCTCACGGGCGTTCTCGTAAAAACTACCTAGTTGCCAAACCAAAGCGCGAGCTCGCGAGCAGCACTTTCGGAAGAATCGGAGCCGTGCACAAGGTTCTGCTGAACCTTAAGGCCCCAGTCACGGCCAAGGTCCCCGCGAATAGTTCCCGGGGCGGCCGTGGTGGGGTCGGTTGTTCCGGCTAACGAACGGAAACCCTCGATCACACGATTCCCCGCCACTCGCAAAGCAACCGTAGGGCCGCTCTCCATGAACTCGATGAGCGGCTCGTAGAAAGGCTTACCTTCGTGCTCAGCGTAATGCTGGGCAAGGAGGTCACGATCGGCCTGGAGCATCCGGACATCGACAAGCGAGTATCCCTTCGCTTCTATCCTGCTGAGGATCTCCCCGGTAAGGTTGCGGGCAACCCCGTCGGGCTTGACCAATACCAGCGTTTCTTCGATAAGCATAGGGTTTCTCCTTAGATTTTTATGTTTGCGTGAGGGAAAAGTCAGAGATCTACAGTGACGCCAAGTAGGAGTCATAAGCGGCGCGATTCTGCCGATCAAGCTTATTACCGATATACATGCAATACACCCACAAGGCGGCAAACAGACCGCCGGCGATGAACATCACGGACACCAAAAAGCCGGAGGCCAGCAATGCTATCTGCACGAACCAGCCGAGCCCGTATCCGATGGGGTACTTGAGCAGGCCAATCGCGAGAATCGCAAGGATGCACAGAACTGCCCCGCCGTACAGCCCAAGTTCACGCGGTTCAACCGCCGAGAGGCCAAAGATCGTCAGACCACCGAGGAACACAATGAGCAGCTCGAAGCCGAGAGCTATCGACGCTAAACTACGTTTCACCGAACGAGGCGGGTTAAGCGCCTGCTGATCCCCGGAGAGCCCACCCTCTAGCGGTGGCGGTGCTGAACTCATGACAGCGACCATCCATTCTCGCGGGCGATAGCCATGACCTCGCCGATCAACACGATCGAACCGGCGACGATCACACCGCGGGAGTCAGCCTGCTGGGCCCATTCACGGGCAGATTCAACGGCATCCTCAAGCGAATCGCAATCGAAGACCTCCGCGGAGGGTGCCGCCACGCGCACGATCTGACCGAGATCGCCGACGCTACGAGACCGCTCGGAGCTCGAGGCCGTGACGAACACGGTCGATACCGATCCGCCGAGCTCTGCGATCACGCCTGCCGAATCCTTGTCAGACAGGGAGCCGAAGACAAGAGCGAGCTCCTCAAACGCGAAAAACGAGCGAAGGGATGCCGCAAGTGCACGAGCGCCGTGCGGATTGTGCGCCGCATCCAGGTAGACGGGAGGCGTCGCTCCCAGCAGCTGCAGCCGCCCGGGAACGGTGACCTGCCCGAATCCCTCCTCTACGACGTCGCCGACGAGCGCGCGCTGACCGGTGAAAGCCTCGACCGCCGCAAGAGCGACCGCGGCGTTCTGGGCCTGATGGTCGCCGTAGAGGGGAAGCATTACCTCGTTGTACATCGTGGTCGAGGCTCCCCGCAGCGACAAGAGCTGCCCGCCGACCGCCATCACGCTCTGGTCCACGGCAAACTCAATGCCCTCACGCAGGATTGGAACCTGAAGCGTGTGCGCCTTGGCCTCCAGAATAGCCTCCGCCTCAGGATGCTGCCTAGCCGAGACGACATCACAGCCAGGCTTAATAATGCCCGACTTGGTAGTCGCGATCTCGGCGATGCTGCGACCGAGGCGTTCGACGTGATCAAGATCGATGGGCGTAAACACGCTCACAGCCGGGTTGACGATGTTCGTGGAGTCCCACTCGCCACCCATGCCTACCTCGATGACGGCCACCTCGACAGGGGCATCCGCAAACGCGGCGTAGGCCAGCACCGTCATGGCCTCAAAAAAGGTGAGCGGAAGATCGCCAGATTGCTCAAGCTCGGCGTCGACCATCGCAATATAGGGGGTGACGTCATCCCAGACGAAGGCGAGAGCGTCATCCGTAATCGGTTCTCCATCGATCACGATGCGCTCGTTGAATCGCTCCAGGTGAGGGCTTGTGAACAGGCCCGTTCGCAGTCCGAGCGCGCGCAGCAGCGACTCGGTGATGCGACTCGTGCTGGTCTTGCCGTTTGTTCCGGCGACCAGGATCACGGGGTAGCTATTCTGCGGGTCGCCCAGCAGCTCGGCAACGCGGCGCACCGGCCCGAGTCTCGGCTGCGGGTGGCTCTCCCCCAGTCGGCTTAGGAGTTCTGCGTAGACGCGGTCGCCGGGTTGTTGATCTTGTGTAGCCATGTTATGCCTCAACCTTCGATAGCTGGATGCTCAGGGGCGACCCGTTCCCAACGGTCTGGACCCCCTCGGGCCACTCCGTCCCCGTGTGAACGCTGAACTCTAGGGCAAGCGTCTCGGAGCTCACCAGCTGCGCGTGAGCCTCGACGGAGGATGCCCCGAGCGCGTCGAGAGTGAGCGCCAACCGAATCCGGTCGCTCACCTCGAACCCGGCGGACTTGCGTGCGTCCTGAACGGCCCGAACCACGTCGCGGGCCAGGCCCTCGGCCTCAAGTTCGGGGGTCATCTGGGTGTTGAGCAGCACGAAACCGTCGTCGGGCAGTAGCGCGAGGGCGGTACCGGAGTTGTCGGACGCGCCGCCGATGCTGAGCGTGAGGTCGTACTCGGACGGCTCCAACGCCAGCCCGCCGGCCGTCACGACCTCACCGTCGACCGACCAATCGCCAGACTTGGCTCCCTTGATCGCGAGCTGCACGTTCTTGCCCAGGCGAGGCCCGGCGGCGCGCGCGTTCACCGTGAGCTGCTGGCGGATGCCATAGGCCTCGGCGCTGCCCTCTTCGCGCTCGACGAGCACCACGTTCTTGACGTTGAGTTCCTCCGCGATGATGGCGGCGAAGTCTTGCAGGGCATCCGCTCCATTGACCACCACCGTGAGCGAGGCGAGCGGGAGACGCACGCGCAACCCGTTGCCCTTGCGCAGCGAGAGTGCGGTGGAGGTGACGGCGCGCACCTGGTCCATGGTGCGAACGAGCTCGGTCTCCTCGGGGAAGAGTGAAGCTTCGGGCCAATCGGTCAAGTGCACGCTGCGCCCGCCGGTGAGCCCGCGCCAGATCTCCTCGGAGATGAGTGGGATCAGCGGGGCGGCCACACGGGTGAGCGTCTCGAGGACGGTGTACAGCGTATCGAAGGCCTGGGCGTTCGACGGCTCGTCCTTGACGCCAACCCAGAAGCGGTCGCGCGACCGGCGCACGAACCAATTGGTGAGCACCTCGGCGAAATCGCGCAGGCGCGAGGCCGCCACGGTGCTGTCGAGGGCATCGAGGTCGGTCGTGACGTCCACGATCAGCTGGCGCAGCTTGGCCAGGATGTAACGGTCAAGCACATCGGTGGAGTCCACGCTCCACTTCGCCTCGTAGCCATCCGCGTTCGCGTAGAGGCTGAAGAAGTACCAGCTGTTCCACAAGGGCAGGATGAACTGGCGCACGCCCTCGCGGATCGCCTCCTCAGTGACGATCAGGTTGCCGCCGCGGAGGACGGAACTCGACATGAGGAACCATCGCATGGCATCCGATCCATCGCGATCGAAGACCTCGTTCACGTCGGGGTAGTTGCGCAGCGACTTCGACATCTTCTGCCCGTCGGAGCCAAGCACGATGCCGTGGCTGATGACGTTCTTGAACGCGGGGCGGCCGAAGAGCGCGGTCGACAGGATGTGCAGCATGTAGAACCAGCCGCGGGTCTGGCCGATGTACTCCACGATGAAGTCGGCAGGCGCATGGGTGTCGAACCACTCCTGGTTCTCGAACGGGTAGTGGTTCTGCGCGAACGGCATCGAGCCCGAATCGAACCACACGTCGAGCACGTCCTCGATGCGGCGCATGGTCGATTGCCCGGTGGGGTCGTCGGGGTTCGTCCGGGTGAGCTCGTCGATGTAGGGGCGGTGCAGGTCAGTGGGGCGCACGCCGAAGTCGCGCTCAAGCTCGTCAAGCGAACCGTACACGTCGACGCGGGGATAATCTGGGTTGTCGCTCTTCCAGACCGGAATCGGCGAACCCCAGTACCGGTTGCGACTGATCGACCAGTCGCGCGCGCCGGCGAGCCACTTGCCGAATTGGCCGTCCTTGACGTTCTCGGGCACCCAGTTGATCTGCTGGTTCAGCTCTTCCATGTCGTCGCGGAAGTCGGTCACCCGCACGAACCAGCTCGACACGGCCTTGTAGATCAGGGGGTTGCGGCAACGCCAGCAATGCGGGTACGAGTGCTCGAAGCTGGCCTGGCGGAACAGGCGGCCCATGGCCTTGAGCTCCTGGGTCAGCGGCTTGTTCGCCTCAAAGACCTGCAGCCCGGCGACGGGTTCGACAACGCTGAGGAATTTGCCGCCGTCATCGACGGAGATGATCACGGGGATTCCGTTGGCCTGACAGATCTTCTGGTCGTCCTCACCGTAGGCGGGAGCCTGGTGCACGATGCCGGTTCCGTCTGAGGCCGTGACGTAGTCAGCGACGAGGAAACGCCAGGCGTTCTCGGTGCCGTATGTTTCGGTGTCGGCGTAGAAATCCCAGAGGCGCTCGTACTCTATTCCCTCCAACTCGGCACCCTGCAGGGTCTGTGTGATCGCGGCCGTTGCCGCCGCCGCGTCCTCGTAGCCGAGTTCGCGCGAGTAGTTGCCGACCAGGTCGGTGGCGAGGAGGTAGCTCGACTCCGCCGCGGCATCCGGAACAATCGAGTACGGGATGCTCGGGCCAACAGCCAGCGCCATGTTCGTTGGCAACGTCCACGGCGTCGTGGTCCAGGCGAGAGCGTTGACGCCAACGAGGCCCAGCTGCTCAGCCTTGGCCCCCGTGAGCGGGAACGTAACAGTCACGGTCTGGTCCTGGCGCATCTTGTAGACGTCGTCGTCCATGCGCAGCTCGTGGTTGCTCAGCGGGGTCTCATCGCGCCAGCAATACGGCAGCACGCGGTAGCCCTCGTATGCGAGACCCTTCTCGTGTAGCTGCTTGAAGGCCCAGATCACGGACTCCATGAACGTGATATCGAGGGTCTTGTAGTCGTTATCAAAGTCGACCCAGCGCGCCTGGCGGGTGACGTATTGCTGCCACTCCTGGGTGTATTCGAGAACGGATGCTCGGGCCGCAGCATTGAACTCCGCGATCCCCATGGCCTCGATCTCGCGCTTCTCGGTGATGCCGAGCTGTTTCATCGCCTCCAGCTCGGCGGGCAAGCCATGGGTGTCCCAGCCGAAGCGGCGGTGCACCTGCTTGCCGCGCATGGTCTGGTAACGCGGGAAGAGGTCCTTGGCATAACCCGTGAGCAGGTGGCCGTAGTGGGGCAGGCCGTTCGCGAACGGAGGGCCGTCGTAGAAGACCCACTCGGGCGCGCCCTCGCGGCGGCGGATCGACTCCTGGAACGTGTCATCCTGATTCCAGAACGCGAGGATGTTCTCCTCGATCAGAGGGAAGCTCGGTGACGGTTTAACGCCGAAAGCCTCGCCCGAGTTCTGCTGCGAGTCTTCTGGGGTTCCGCCTGGTTTCTTGGGGTATGACATGGTGCTCCTGCTTGTGCCTGCGTAGTGAGCGTGCGCTCTGCTCTGTGTGCCGCACGAGGACGCCGACCGTTTTACCGGCCACCGCGGTACCACCCCGCTTGCCGAGCATACGCTCGGCCTCTTGTTCGTTGGCGATAACGGGCCAGCCCCGTTCGGTTCTACTGGGCATCCGTTCGTGAGTGGGTGCCGGTGTTTCTGGCGCGTTCTTCGCGAATGGATGCTGTTCTTCCGAAGACTCCCCGGTGATAGTCGGATCGCAGTCTGTGTATACGAGTGTACAGGAAACACACGGTGTATTTGACCTTCAGGCCCTCGACACACGGTATAAACAGGCCTAGTCAATAAGCGCACTTTGACAAATATTTAGTATGCGCGCATGCTAGAATTCATGACTGAAAGAATTTACTCGTGAGCGCCTGGCTAGGAGTCGTATCGGCAAACCACGTACAGCGCGGGGTCTCACTGGGCATCGCCCAGATCAACCACGGTAAACGCACGCCGCTCGCCCGAATGCAGGAGAATGATTGGTTAATTTACTATTCACCCAAAGTCCGGATGGATGGCGACGAAACGCTGCGTAGCTTCACCGCAATAGGCAGGCTTCCCGACAATGAGATTTGGCAGGCAGACGAGGGCGACTTCAAGCCTTTCAGGCGCCGCGTACAATACAGAGTCGATGCCGAGCAGGCTCCCGTCGAGCCGCTGAAGGCAACTCTCGATCTCACATCCGGCCCGAATTGGGGCTATCAATTACGCAGGGGGCTCGTTCCGCTCAGCGATAGAGATTTCGAGATCATCCGCGCGGCGATGGGTATTACCTCCTAAATCTCCCCGCGCCGAAGCAGCTGCCCCGTCGGTACCGCGCCATCAACCAGCGAGCCGCGCAGATACGTTGAGCGCACAACCCCCGAGAGCGCCTTACCCTCATAAGGCGTGATCTGGTTTTTGTGATGAAGCTTTTTCACATCCACAACGAACGCATCGTCGGCGGCGAAAACAACAACATCAGCATCGTAACCGAGAGCAAGCTGTCCCTTGCGGGTGAGGCGGGCCAATTGCGCAGGCCTGGTCGACATCCACTCGATAACCTGTTCGAGCGAAATTCCTCTCATACGAGCCTCCGTCCAAATGAGCGAAAGCCCCAGTTGCAAAGAAGACACCCCGCCCCAAGCAACGGAGAAATCGCCGTTTTCAAGGTCTTTGAGGTCGAGCGTGCTGGGTGAGTGGTCCGAGACAATGCAATCGATGGTGCCATCCTGAAGGCCGTCCCACAGCAGCTCTCGGTTCGAAGCCTCTCGAATGGGCGGGCAGCATTTGAATGATGTAGCCCCGTGAGGGACCTCCTCGGCGATGAGCGTCAGATAGTGGGGGCAGGTTTCAACGGTGAGATTCACTCCGTCACGTTTGGCGGATGCGATCATCGGCAGTGCGTCTGAGGACGAAAGGTGCAGAATATGTGCCCGAGAACCCGTCCAACGCGCCCGCTCAATGACCTCGGCAACGGCAACATTTTCTGCCCCCCTCGGACGTGAGGCAAGAAACTTTCCGTAGTTATCGCCCTCCGCAGAAGGTGCCCGATCAATAGCCCGCGAATCCTCCGCATGCACCAGCATGATCGAGTCGAAGCTCCGCAGCTCCGCCATATCGTGTTCCATCTCATCTGCCTCAAGATGTGGAAACTCGTCTACCCCCGAGTGCAGCAGGAAGCATTTGAAACCAAATACCCCGGCATCATGCAGCCCACGTAACGAATCCTTATTGCCGGGAACCGCGCCGCCCCAAAACCCAACGTCGACAAAGGTCTGTCCGTTGGCGGCGGCGCGTTTGGTCTCGAGAGCATCGACCTTAATCGTCGGGGGGATACTATTAAGCGGCATATCTACGACCGTTGTAACTCCGCCCGCCGCGGCGGCACGCGTGGCAGAAGCAAAACCCTCCCACTCCGTTCGACCGGGTTCGTTGATATGCACGTGAGTGTCAACCAGGCCGGGGATGAGCGTCTCTGAGTCGTCAAGTTCGACGATACGGTCTCCAACGAGCCCATTGCCAAGCGGCTCGATTGCGACGATGACCCCGTCGCGGATACCCACCTCGCGCGCGACAATCCCTGCAGTCGTCAGGATGTTCTTGCCGCGGAAGACCAGGTCAAATTCGGTATCCGCGTGGGGCGTCGTTGCCCCAGCTGCATTTTCAGTCATTATTTTTCTCCCGTTTTCGATTTCACAGTTCACTACTGTTTATTTGTTGCGACCGCTTATTGGTTCAGCGCAGATCTGTTGTTCTTGGTTTTGTGAGTAACCGCGGCAAGTCCTCGGCAATCTGGGCGCCGATTCGCTCTAACAAATGTGCAGCATTGGTGATGCTGTCGTGTTTATTTTCGGCAATGTCGCTAAGCGGGTAACAGGCTAAGAACCCTGCTGCATCCAATTGCTCCTGACTTAGGTCGCTTATGCCGCACACCGCGATCACGGGAACCTTTGCCTTCGCAGCTGCATCCGCCACGCCGATAGGAGTCTTGCCTCCCAAGCTTTGCTGGTCGAAACTTCCCTCACCCGTGATGACCAGGTCCGCATCGGCGATTGCCTCTGGTAATCCGGTCAGCTGAAGCACCAATTCGATTCCGGGTTCTCTGGTAGCCCCGAGTACGGCTATGGCCGCAAATCCGACCCCTCCCGCGGCCCCAGAACCAGGGATAACAGCTGAACGCCTCGCGGCGGGACCGATGACAGGGTCAAGCATTTTTACCAGGTGTTCCAGACCTTTTTCGAGCTCCTCAATCTCGTCTGGACTTGCACCCTTCTGCGGACCAAAGATAGGGGCGGCTCCTCGCGAGCCGAGCATCGGGTTATCGACGTCTGTGGCAAGCACGATACGAGTATTCTCCAGCCGAGGGTCTAGCCCCGACAGGTTAACCTTATCTATGTCAATAAGCCCGCCTCCGCCGAAGGGAATAGGTTTTCGATCGCTACCGTGGAACTCGGCACCAAGCGCGGTAAGCAGCCCGACACCTCCGTCTGTACTCGCGCTTCCACCGATACCGAGAGTAATCACGTTGCAGCCGAGATCGAGGGCTTCTCGAATGAGCTGACCAGTTCCGTAGCTTGTGGCCTCGGTTGCACGGCGCTCTCCCTCGACCAGTTCAAGCCCCGACGCGCGCGCCATCTCGACCACGGCAACCCTGTTCTGAACGGCAATCGCCGCGGTAACAGGCTCTCGGTGAGGGCCAGCAACCCGCACCGAGTGATGCCGAAACCCGACCCGAACGGCCGCCTCGTGGGTGCCCTCACCCCCATCCGCAACCGGGATCAGCTCAACGTCGATATCGTCTCGAGATTTCAGGAGACCAACAGCTAGATGCTCGGTCACCTGGGCCGCCGTGAGCGAACCCCTAAATTTGTCGGTCGCAATCACAATTTTCATGAGAGCCTCCGTTATACCTGCAGCGGGATAGTTGAGGTAGGCGCATCGCCCGCAACCTCCGCTAGCGCCTCGAACTCGTTGACATTATTGAGCTCAGTCCCCATAGCGATGTTCGTTATCTTTTCAAGGATCACCTCAACAATAACGGGCACAGAAAACTCCTCCATCAACTCCTTCGCTTCCTGAAAGGCGAATCCGAGCTGCTCGGGATCCCTGACCCTAATCGCCTTACAGCCGAGTCCTTCTGCGACCTTGATATGGTCAACCCCGTATCCGTCGGTCTCGGGAGAATTAATATTATCGAAGGCCAGGGAGACGTGATAGTCCATCTCGAACCCGCGCTGCGCCTGCCGAATCAATCCGAGGTAGGAGTTATTCACTACGACGTGGATATAGGGCAGCCTAAACTGGGCACCCACCGCGAGTTCCTCAATCATAAATTGGAAGTCGTAGTCACCGGATAACGCCACGACGGTCTCCCCCGGTTTGCCTCGGACAACTCCGAGCGCTGCCGGTCCCGTCCAGCCCAGCGGGCCTGCCTGAGCGGCGTTTATCCACTTGCGCGGGCCATAGACGTGGAGCATCTGCGCGCCCGCGATCTGGGACAGACCGATTGTGGTCACGTATGTGGTGTCACGTCCAAAGGCCCTATTCATCTCCTGATAAACACGCTGGGGCTTGATTGGGATGTTGTCAAAGTTAGTCTTCCGCTGCAAAGTAGCCTTGCGTTCTCTACATTCCTCAACCCAAGCAGAGTAGTCGACGAGACCGCCGGAGGCCAGTCGTTCCCGCGCAACCTCGAGTAAGCGGTCGAGTGCGGCGCCAGCATCTGAGGTAATCCCGAAATCTGGAGAGAATACGCGCCCTATCTGAGTCGGTTCGATATCGATGTGTACAAAAGTGCGCCCTGCCGTGTATTGCTCAACGCTGCCGGTATGACGATTGGCCCATCGATTCCCGATGCCCATCACGAAGTCCGACGCGAGCAGATTCTGGTTTCCGTAGCGATGAGCCGTCTGCAATCCAACCATTCCCGCCATGAGATCGTGATCGTCAGGAATACTCCCCCAACCCATGAGCGTAGGGATGACCGGAACCCCGAGAATCTCCGCCAGCTCCACAAGACGGTCGGATGCATCCGCATTGATGATACCGCCGCCAGCGACGATAAGCGGGCGTTCGGAGCCCAGCAACATATCGAGGGCCTTCTCCGCCTGACGCCGAGAAGCCGAGGGGCGCTGCGGCGCGAGCGGTTCATAGGTTGACGGGTCCCACTCGATCTCGGCCATCTGCACATCGATTGGCAGATCAAGCAGGACGGGTCCTGGGCGACCTGAGCGCATCAGCTGAAACGCCTTCTGGAATGCTCCCGGCACCTGCGCAGGCTCCAAAACTGTCATGGCCATCTTGGTGAGCGGTGCCGCGATTGTCTCAATATCTACTGCCTGGAAATCTTCCTTGTGCAGTTTAGCGACCGGCGCCTGGCCCGTAATGCAGAGAATGGGAATTGAATCTGCCCAGGCCGCATATAAACCAGTGATCATGTCGGTTCCTGCTGGTCCGGACGTTCCGATACAGATTCCGATGTTGCCGGGAGCGGAACGGCTGTATCCGTCAGCCATATGAGAGGCACCCTCAACGTGACGGGCGAGAGTATGCCGGATACCACCGTGTGCCCTCATCGCTGAGTAGAACGGGTTAATTGCGGCGCCGGGCAAGCCGAATGCCTCGGTGGCGCCCTCAATTTCAAGGATTGCTACCGCAACGTCGACGGTGCGCATTTTAGCCATGGAAAACTCCTTAGTGTGTCAGAAAATTTTAGGTGGCCGAGCGGCCTGATGCTTTTTCTACGAGGAGAAGCAGCGCCGAGTGATCAAGCGATCCGTAACCTTCAGCACGCAGAGCACCCATAAGCTGTGCCGTCATGGCTCCCAACGGTATTGCGACTCCTGCCTCGCGCGCTGCCGCGGTGACTATCCCCATGTCTTTGTGGTGGAGATCGACTCTGAACCCTGGCTCAAATGTGCGATTAACCATCGATTCGGCCTTTCGATCGAGGATGCGGTTACCCGCTAATCCGCCAGCAAGCACGCGTATCGCTGCTTCCGTGTCCACCGAGTGAGCCTCCAGGAAAATCAGAGCCTCAGCCACAAGCTGGATCGTCCCGGCCACGATGAGCTGGTTCGCTGCCTTTACCGTCTGACCAGAGCCGGACGGACCAACGTGAACGATGGTCCCTCCGATCGCCTCGAGCACGGGCCGAACCTCCTCTACGACGTCAGGATCGCCGCCGATCATGATCGAGAGGGTGCCCTCAATTGCGCCCTGCTCCCCGCCCGAAACCGGGGCATCGAGAGGACGGATGCCTTTTGCTCGCGCTTCATCGGCGAGACGAACGCTCACGTCCGGGCGAATAGTGCTGGCATCCACCCATACGGCGTGTGGCTTCGCGTTCTCGAAGACGCCGCCCGAGCCAAGGACTACGGCCTCAACATCGGGGGAATCCGGAACCATCGTGATGATAATGTCGGCACCAGTGACCGCCTCTGCAACGCTAGCTGCCGCCACGCCTCCCTCGTCTACGAGTCGTTCAAGATTCCGCGGCGAACGGTTATAGCCCGTGACGCTGTGCCCTGCCTTGACGAGGTTGATGGCCATGGGAAGCCCCATTATGCCGAGTCCAATTACTGCAATGTTTGTCATGTCTTGTTCCTTGAGTATGTCGAATGAGAGAGCAGAGAGCCGGTCTGTGTATCAAGCCCGACGTTCGGCGAGGAGCCAAGCGAACGGATCTTGCCGGGTTGCCTTGTATTCGAGGCTGATGGGGCCGTCATATCCGAGCTGCCGGCTGCGCTCGATCCACCGAGCTAGCGGGAGATCACCGGTTCCGGGTTCGCCGCGACCAGGGGCATCCGCAATTTGAATGTGGCCGATATCGGCAGCGTACGCTTCAACGGCGGCATCGACGTCGTCACCGTTAACAGCTAAGTGATAGAAGTCGGCAAGCAGGAGGAGGTTGGTGACTCCACTCTGAGTGCGTACCCGCTCGATGACGCTCATCACATCGCTAGCGGTTTTGAGAGGATAAGCGTCGGCTCCGCTGACGGGTTCCAGCAACACGGTTCCGTTGATTTCAGCGATAGCTTGAGCCGCAAGAGCAAGGTTCTGTGCCGCGACCTCGTCTTGTTCTTCGGGAGTGAATGCCGAATCGCGCAGTCCATATAGGGCGTTAAACCCCGTGCATCCAAGCTGCTTTCCGATGCCAGCGACGACATCAATGTTGTCGCGGAACTCTCCGGTTCGAAGGGGCGATGAGACCAGTCCTCTCTCGCCAGCGGGCATATCACCCGCGTTGAAGTTGAGGCCCGTGAGGCTCACGCCAGCATCTCTGATTGCGGACACAAAGGCATCTATCTCCGAATCGGATGGGACGGAACCGGTAAAGGGCCACCAGAACTCAACGGATTCAAATCCTGCAGCTCGGGCAGCTGCCGGCCGCTCAAGAAGAGGTAACTCTGTGAGTAGTATCGAACAGTTGACGGTGTAAGTCATCGGCTTATCCTTCTATTTGACTCAGGTGATCGCTGTGCACCGTGCCTCAACCGCGAGCCACATTGCCAGCAATTCCGTATAATGGAAACATTATTCTACTTTGTGAAATCTTACGAGAAAGCCCTGAGAGAGTCAACCCCTCAGCTGACTCCCTCAAGCAAAAGCGTGCCTAGCTCAGGAGCCAAGCTTAATCTGGCGGTTCACATCTTTATACAGGAGATAACGGAACCGGCCGGGACCACCCGCATAGCAAGCCTGAGGGCAAAATGCTCTGAGCCACATGAAATCGCCCTCCTGCACCTCAACCCAATCGTCATTCAGCCGATAGACCGCCTTACCCTCGAGCACATACAATCCGTGCTCCATCACATGGGTTTCCGCGAACGGGATAGACCCGCCGGGCTCGAAAGTCACGATATTCACATGCATATCGTGCGCCAGATCATTCGGATCGACAAAACGGGTAGTTGACCATGCTCCATTTGTGTCGGGCATCGGCGAGGGCTCAACCTCCTGATCGCTCGTTACAAAAGAGGCAGCCTGATATCCATCGATCCGCTCATAAACCTTACGCACCCATTGAAAGCTAGCCGTGCGCGATGTTGGGTTCCTCAGCGCCCATACGGCCCCAGCTGCCAGATACGCATAGCCACCCGGCTCAAGGAGATACTTCCGACCGTCGAGAGTGAGTTCGAGCGACCCGTCCGTCACAAAAACAACAGACTGCACCGTGGATTCGGGTTCAGGAGCGTCGCTTCCACCTCCGGGTCCAACCTCTACGATGTACTGGGCAAATGTCGTCGCAAAACCGGCAATCGGCCGAGCAAGAATCCACGAACGCGTATTATCCCACCCCGGCAGATTGCTCGTCACAATATCCCTCAGCACTCCCCGAGGAATAACCGTATACGCCTCCTTCACGATGGCGCGGTCCGTGAGGAGCTCGGTTTGTGCGGGGAGGCCACCCTGAGGGGTGTAATAAAAAGCCTTTGACATATATTTTCCTTATTCTATTCAGCAGCACATACTTCATCAGTACCGATTTCAACAGCACCGATTTCAGCAGCACCGTCTTCAGCAGCACCGTCTTCAACAGCACCGTCTTCAACAGCACAGACAGCAGGACCGACAACACGCGACCCCAGCTCGGCAGCATCAAAACCGATTCGATCACGAACTTCGTGCGAGTCAATCGCACCGCAGCTTACTCCACGCTCAATAAAGCGGGAAAGGGCACGTGCAGTCGCTGGCTCGTCCAGCACCCCGCCTACCCCTCCATGGAGATAATTGTGCAATCGTTTAGCCGCAGCATCAAAACCCTCGCGATAGAAAGCATAGGTCGCAATATACCTGGTAGGCAGCTGAGCCGCATGCAGATCCCATCCCTGGTAATAGCCGTTTCGTAATGAGCGTTGAACAAGACGCGTATGCAACCTCCACGCTTCACGGATCGAATCGTCATCGCCAAGAGGAATGATGTTGGTCGAACCGTCGGACAAGCGAACCCCCGTCCCTGCTACGGCAACCTGCATGACCTGCTTAGCAAAGTCTGCTGCGGGATGCTCCATCGACTGATACGCGGCCGCTATCTGAAGCGAGGCACTGTAATCATACGTTCCATAGTGGAGAGCGGAAATACGTCCCTCTGCCCGATGCAATAACGCCGCCACAGGCATGGTACCGTCCGCCCCCACGATAAGCTGCGGAGTCTCTACCTGGACCTCGAAGCGCAGTCGACCCTCCGAAAGTCCGTGCGCGGCCTCCAACGCCCGGCACACCCCAGCCATAACCTCAACCTGCGCAACCGTTGTCACCTTGGGTAGCGTCAAGACAAGCCCCTTGGGCAGCCCACCGAACTCGATCAGGCTCGCAATGAAAATATCGAGAGTCCTCAGCGCCTGCTGACGAACATTGGCCTCGAAACACTTGAAGCGGATGCCGATAAAGGGGGGCGCGGTTCCGTTTGCCACAGCATCCGCAATCGATTTCGCAAGAATCCGCGCCTCCGCGTCTTCTTCCCCTTCCGGGCGAACACCATAACCATCCTCAAAATCAAGGCGGAGATCTTCAATAGGTTCGGACCGAAGCTTAGCCTCAACCCTGGGGGCAACGGCTGCCGACAGCTCGGCAGAGAGCCCGACTATCTCGCATACCCGCAGCATACCCCCCTGGGCCTCCACCAGATCCAGGGCCTCGACACCAAGCCGAGCCGCAAGATCCGGCTCAAAGCGATCGGCCGGGACATACAGCGTATGCACGGGCTGCCGATCCTGCTGCTCGCCCGGATAATTTCGGGCGAGCAGCAAATCGGTCTCAGCCAGCGCCGTCTCAACGGCCGCCAAGTCAGCGGGTGCAAGACCCGTTACGAGCGCGCCCATCAGTCGACCAGCGCGTATGCGGGAGTCGTGAGGAAATCGACATAGCCATCGGCGAGGCACAATTGCTCGATAAGCTTACTCGCCGGGGAATAGGCGCTTTCGAAAAGCTCTTCACTCACCTCTGAACGCAGGCGCTCCGTTTCTTGCTCAAGGATTTCGCGAACGAGTTCGGGCGTAACAACACGTTGAGTATCCGCGAGAACGACCCCGTTGTGAACCTGCTGCCACACCTGCGACCGCGAGATCTCAGCTGTCGCAGCATCCTCCATCAGATTGTTGATGGCTACGGCCCCGTTCCCCGACATCCATCCGCCGGTATAGGCGACAGCTACATAGAGATTATCCCTCAACCCCGCCTCGGTGATACTGCCACCCGCAGACTCGATATCGAGCAATTGATCCGCGGTGACCAGAACCTCAGGACGTTGCTTATCGATTTGGTTCGGGTTGCCGCCCAACACCCCATCGAAGACCTCCATACAAATAGGGATCAGATCAGGATGAGCGACCCAAGATCCGTCAAATCCGTCACCTGCCTCGCGCGTCTTATCTGCGTGCACCTTCGCGAAGGCTTGCTGGGTCACCTCCGGATCTTTTCTGTTGGGAATGAACGCGGCCATTCCGCCCATGGCAACTGCACCACGCTTATGGCAGGTCTGCACAAGAAGATCGGTGTAAGCACGCATAAATGGCGCTTCCATTGTGATCGATGCGCGATCCGGCAGAATAAACTTTTCACCAGCATCCCGGAAATACTTGATAATGCTGAAGAGATAGTCCCAACGCCCAGCATTCAAACCCGAGACATGATCCCGAAGCTCAAACAGGATCTCATCCATCTCGAACGCCGCGGGGATCGTCTCAATGAGAACGGTCGCCCGTATTGTTCCCTGAGGGATGCCGAGAGCCTGCTGCGAGAAGACAAAAACGTCGTTCCATAGCCTGGCCTCGAGGTGGCTTTCCATCTTGGGAAGGTAGTAGAACGGCCCATCTCCGTTTTGAGAGAGGATAGCCGCGTTGTGAAAAAAGTGCAGACCAAAATCAACAAACGCCGCAACGATCGGCTCTCCGTCGATCGCGAGGTGATCATCCGTCATATGCCAGCCTCTGGGACGAACCACCACGGTTGGCTGCTCATCCCTACTGACGAATGAGTAGGTCTTTCCCTCAGGAGAGGTATAAGCCAGGGAACCTCGCGCAACATCGTAAAGATTTATCTGAGCATCAATCACGTTGAACCAGGTCGGGGCCGAAGCATCTTCCAGGTCAGCTAACCACACCAGAGCGTCCGAATTGAGCGCGTTAATTGCCATTTTTGCCGGTGTTGCTGGGCCAGTAATCTCGACCCTGCGATTGCGCAGTTTTGCGGGCGCAGGTGCCACTTTCCACTCACGATTACGGATTGACTCCGTCTCAGGCAAGAAATTCATTCCGCCCGAACGAGCAGCCTGATCACGACGGACCACCCTCGCGCCTAACAGCTCATTACGACGTTCCGCAAACGTTCGATGCAAAGACTCGACGAAGGCAAGGGCATCCGGTGTAAGAATTTGATTAGCGCGCGGGCTAGGGATCTGCGCGGTCTGTTCAATTGCCATATCGATTACTCCTCTGTAGCTTCATTGGCTGAGCGCACGATCGCCGCGGCCACCTCAGAGGCGACGTAGGGATCGAAGACGCTGGGGATAATAAAACTTGCGTTCAGCTCTTCGTCTGAGACCCGTTCGGCAATAGCGGTTGCTGCGGCTACCAGCATGGCAGGCGTAATATCCGAAACGTTGGCATCAAGGAGCCCCCTGAAAAACCCGGGGAATGCGAGCACGTTGTTGATCTGATTGGGATAATCGCTGCGACCTGTCGCCACGATTGCCGCATGTCGTGAAGCAATTATTGGGTCGATCTCTGGTGTGGGGTTAGCCATCGCAAACACGATCGCCTGATCGGCCATCGCAGCGACCTGTTCCTCACCAATAATTCCTGGTGCGCTAACACCGATAAAGACATCGGCTCCGACGATAGCCTCGTGCAAGCTTCCAGTGAACCCTTCGGGGTTTGTGACCGCAGCGATCTCTGTACGATGATCGTCCTCGTAGCTGATCCGTGAGCTCAGTGCACCATTGCGTCCACACGCGATGATATTTTTTGCGCCTCGAGCAACCAGAAGCTGGATGATCGCATTCCCAGCAGCACCAACACCGGAAACCACGATACGAACGTCAGATAGACGTTTGCCAACAACACGCAGCGCATTAGTGAGCGCTGCAAGGGTCACAATAGCCGTTCCGTGTTGGTCATCATGGAAGACAGGGATATCAAGTTCCTCACGAAGTCGCTTTTCGATTTCGAAGCATCGTGGTGCTGAAATATCCTCGAGGTTTACGCCGCCGTAGACCGGAGCAATCGCCTTCACAATCGAAATAATCTCCTCAGTGTCCTGAGTGTCGAGGCATACTGGCCAGGCATCGACATTGGCGAATTGCTTAAACAGGGCAGCTTTCCCCTCCATCACAGGCAACGCCGCCTCCGGCCCGATATTACCCAACCCGAGCACCGCAGAACCGTCCGTGACTACAGCGATAGTGTTTCGTTTTATCGTCAGGCTCCGAGCTTTGCTAGGGTCTTCGGCAATCGCCATGCACACACGTGCTACGCCGGGAGTATACGCACGGGAAAGATCGTCACGGTTTCGAAGCGGAACCTTCGGCATAACTTCGAGTTTGCCACCGAGGTGCATCAGGAAGGTGCGATCGCTCACGGCCTTCACATCCACTCCGCCAATTGCATTAACGGTCGACTCGACGCGTTCTGCGTGCGCCGTGTCTGCAGTATTACAGGTTAGATCGACAACAATCGTATCGTGCCGAGACTCTACGACATCGAGCGCGGTTACCTGAGCGCCTGCATCTGCAACGGCAGCGGTGAGCTCGCTTGTCGCACTAAAACTAGAACGAGCCTGAATACGTAGTGTGATCGAGTTTCCTGGACTTGGACTTGCCATGATTCCTCCTGAGGGCATCTCTTCTTTGAGACAAAGACGCAATGTTTTCGTATTATGGATAATAATATCTACAAAACGGAAAAACAAGTGATGATTTAGAACCCGTGGCGCGGCTAAACCGCGCCAGATCCTCGAATTGTGCCACAATTCCTGTATATTCTCGCATTATGGAAAAATTCAGGCAGCGAAAGAGACCACACTCATGAACCCCAAATCCGCAACGTCAGGAACCGTTCAATCCGTTGAACGCGTCTTCGAACTACTCGAACTCATCACAGACGCGGGGGGATCAATCACACTGAGCGAGCTATCACAGTCGACAAGCCTCCCTCTGCCAACGATTCACCGCCTACTTCGCACACTGGTATCTCTTGGTTACGCCAGACAACTACCAAACCGCATGTACTCCCTCGGGCCTAAACTCATCCGTATCGGCGATGGCGCAAACAAGCAACTTGGCACCGCGGCGCAGCCGCAGCTGAAAAACTTGGTCACCCTTCTGGGCGAAACAGCCAATATGGCAATCCTGGATGGGGATCGGGTGGTCTACATCGCCCAGGCCCCCTCACAACACTCGATGCGCATGTTCACCGAGGTGGGGCGTCGGGCAAGCCTCCACAACACGGGGGTAGGCAAGGCTCTCCTCGCAAAACTTGACGACGAAAAAGTCAGAGGCATCGTCAGCAGGACCGGCATGGAAAAGCTCACCGAACGGGGCTTAGGCACCCCCGAAGAACTTATCGGTGATTTAAATAAAATCCGTGAGCGCGGCTACTCCATCGATGACGAGGAGCAGGAGCTTGGCGTGCGCTGCTTCGCTATTGCGATTCCGAACGCCCCGACGCCAACTGCCATCTCGGTTTCCGGACCCGTTACGCGCGTTGATGATGCTTTCGCAAAGAGGGCAATACCTTTGCTTCGTTCCGCGAGCGAGGCCATCGGCGCTGACCTCAAGGCGAATTAAGCTCACCTAGCATCTAGCAAAAGGCACCGCCCACAAGCAAATCCTGCTTCTCTGAAAGGTTTTATCAACAAATCGCTTGACCTTGGCAAAATTCGCATTTAGGATCATTTCAATATCCGATACTAATTTTCCACAATGTGGAACCGCAACGAGGCGGAGTGACATGCAGAATTCGACAAGTGATATAAACAACCTCCTAACAACAGAGGAAAGCGAGCTACGTCCACACCCATCGGCACCTCTGCCCCGGGTTCACCCGCTGAGCACAAAGCTCTATAACGACGATCTCGCCCCGACATCCCGCCAGGGGCGAAAATGGAACGCTTATAGCATCTTCACTCTCTGGGCCAACGATGTCCACAGCCTCGGGAACTATGGCTTTGCGATCGGACTATTTGCCCTTGGGCTTGGCGCGTGGCAGATATTGCTCGCCCTCGGAGTTGGTGCGGTACTCCTTTTCCTCCTACTAAATCTCTCCGGTTTTATGGGCGAAAAGACTGGAGTTCCTTTTCCGGTTATGAGCAGGATTGCCTTCGGCATTCACGGCGCTCAGATCGCATCCATCCTGCGTGGCGGCGTTGCAATTGTCTGGTTCGGCATACAAACCTTCCTGGCCTCGGTCGTGCTCCGAGTGATGCTGGTTGCGATGATCCCCGGGCTCGCAGAACTCGACACGAACAATATTCTAGGTCTCTCAAGCCTAGGCTGGTTCGCTTTCGCTGCGCTGTGGATAGTTCAAGTCATCATCGTAAGCTACGGCATGGAGATGATTCGTAAGTACGAGGCCTTTGCCGGACCCATAATTCTGGTTACAATGATCTCCCTCGCCGCCTGGATGATCTTCGAGGCGAAAGGAAGTATCGCATGGTCGACCGATAGCCCACTCACCGGAATCGATATGTGGGTTGCCATCTTCGGCGGCGGCGCTCTCTGGGTCGCAATATACGGCACCTTTGTGCTCAATTTCTGCGATTTCACGAGATCCTCCACCAGTAAGAGATCCATGGTCAAAGGAAACTTCTGGGGCATTCCGATAAATATGCTCGTTTTCGGCGCAATCGTGGTTGCGTTGGCAGGAGGCCAGTTCAAGGTGAACGGCACGGTCATCGGAAGTCCTTCTGATATCGTGCAAACCATTCCCAATACGGCCTTGCTCGTATTGGCCTGTCTGGCCTTACTTATCCTGACAATCGCGGTCAATCTGATGGCAAACTTCGTGGCACCCGTCTATGCTCTCACCAATCTTTTCCCCAGAACACTCAACTTCCGCAAAGCCGCCATCCTGAGCGCGGTTATCGGCTTTGTGATCCTCCCCTGGAACCTCTACAACTCCCCCGTTGTCATCGTCTATTTTCTCGGGGGTCTCGGGGCACTTCTCGGACCGCTCTTCGGCGTAATCATGGCCGACTACTGGCTTATCCGTAAGGCCCGGGTGAACGTGCCTGACCTCTATACTGAAGAAAAGAGCGGGACTTACTTCTACAAAGGTGGATTCAATCCCAAGGCAATTTACGCCCTCATCCCCGCATCCGCGGTGGCCCTGCTGATTGCGTTTGTACCAGCTTTACATATCATTTCGAACTTCACGTGGTTTTTTGGAGCCGCGATCGGGGCGGTCGTCTTCTATCTCATAGCCGACAAGAACCGCTCTTATCAGGATATTGACGGGGAATCCATCTCTGTCATGAGCACTCACTAAATCCGAATAGCTATAATCCACCCGAATGAAAGAGACAGATGCGCATCCTTGTTGTCAACGTCAATACCACCATTAGTATGACGAATTCCATCGCCAAGCAGGCCTCGGCCATAGCGAACCCGGGAACAGAGATCGTTGGCCTCACCCCGAGATTTGGAGCTGATTCCTGCGAAGGAAACTTTGAAAGTTATCTCGCTGCAATAGCCGTCATGGATGCGGTCCAGGCATACGATCAACCGTTCGATGCCGTTATCCAAGCCGGATACGGTGAGCACGGCAGAGAAGGCCTCCAGGAGATCCTCGACGTTCCTGTAGTTGATATTACGGAGGCCGCTGCGAGCACAGCCATGTTCCTCGGCCATAAATACTCCGTCGTAACAACCCTCGATCGGACTGTTCCCCTGATTGAGGACAGGCTGCTCCTTGCAGGTCTCAGCGCGCGTTGCGCTTCGGTCCGCGCGAGCGGGTTGGGCGTTCTCGAGCTAGAGGAAGATCCCGAACGCGCTGTTGAGGCAATAGCCCAGCAAGCGGAAGAGGCAGTTCGAATTGATAAGGCCGAGGTAATCATTCTTGGATGTGGCGGGATGGCCGGACTCAATGACAGGGTGGCCGAACGAACGGGTGTACCCATTGTCGATGGGGTAGCAGCCGCCGTGACAATAGCCGAATCCCTGGTCAGGCTTGGCCTCAGCACGTCTAAGGTGCGAACCTATGCGTCACCAAGACCCAAAAAAGTCACGGGATGGCCAATCGGATCAGCCTAGGCGTCTATATCAAAACGGCCTTTGCATCAAATCATCGCCTTTCAGAGATTTCTTTGATGCAAAGACCGTGATCTCAGGAAGCAGGCTTGCAACCTTCTTCAGTTATCGAGTGATCGCAACCTTCATCGCACCGGTTTCGGCAGCACGACCGAAGGTATCGTATGCATCAAGCATCTGGTCAAACGTGAAGCGGTGCGTGACGAGCTTCTCTGCGGGAAGCTTTCCTTCGCTTACCAGCTTAAGCAACATAGGGGCGGTGTTACTGTTCACCAAGCCCATGGTGATCGTGATGTTAGAGATCCAGAGGTCTTCCAAATGAAGGTCAACGGGGGCGCCGTGAACTCCCACGTTTGCGAGGTGGCCTCCAGGACGCACAATCTCGGTCGCCATAGTGAAGGTCGGACCGATTCCTACGGCCTCGATGGCAACGTCGACACCCGCACCATCAGTGAGCGCAAGAACCTGCTCGCGCCAATCGGCCGCACCCGAGTTTACGGTGTGTGTCGCGCCAAGTGTCTTGGCCTGCTCCAGCCTGCTGTCATCAAGATCAATGGCGATAATTGTCGCAGCACCGTAAAGACCGGCAGTGGCGATAGACGCGGCACCTACCGGCCCAGCGCCGATAACGGCGACGACATCGCCGGGCTTAACCTGTCCATACTGCACACCGATTTCAAATCCGGTTGGGAAAATGTCAGAAAGCATAACAGCCTGCTCATCGGTAACTCCGGCTGGAATCTTATGCAATGAATTATCTGCGTAGGGTACCCGAACAAATTCTGCCTGGGTTCCATCGATCAAGTGCCCAAAAACCCAACCAATGCCGGATGCACCCTCGTCACCGAGGCAATGCGAGTACAGGCTAATTTTGCAATTTGAACAATGTCCGCAAGACTTAATCGCCGAGATAATAACGCGATCTCCGACCGCAAAGTTATTGACGGCGGACCCTACCTCGGTAATGGTTCCGACACCTTCGTGTCCGAGAATGCGACCCGGTGTAACGGCAGGGACATCTCCCTTGAGAATATGAAGATCGGTGCCGCAGATGGTTGTCGTCTCGACCCGAACAATAACATCTGTTGGACTTGAAATTTGAGGATTGGGAACTTCTTGCCAGGTTTTCTCTCCTGGTCCTTGGAATACGAGTGCTTTCATCAGAATTCTCCTTCATTTCAGGATGACAACGGGCCTCCGTTGCATACTCTTAGTCTATTCCTCCACGGGCTAAGCAGTGCCCAAAAAAGGAGTCGTTTCCCTGATCATTTCGACGTTCTGAGATCGGCTATCTACTCGAGATTACCGCGCAAAACGCCTATCCACTCGTCGAAAGAATCGAGGTGAGCGTCATGGCTCGCGCCGGGCAGATCTGCGCGCTGAGTTTGTGTCCGACGACGGATAAGTTCATCCTTGTGTTCTGATTCGAACATCCCTTTCTCGGCAAAAATTGCGAGGGTCGGAACCGACAGCGATTCCCACTCTGCCCATAGAGGTACGTGCGCTGCTTCAATCATTCCCTGCAGGATATCTGCGTCGAATCTAGGCCATAAGCCGTCAGACCGCGCTTCAAGGTTGGCGGCCAAGGACCGGGCTAGCTGGCCATCACCCAATCTTTCTGCGAGAAACGCACGAGCAGCATCCTTATGAGCGAAAGGCACAGGCCAGGACGCGAAAAACTCGCCTAGCCGCCGAGCCTCACCCGGATCCTCGCTGCCGTGGACATGCCCCTCGAGCATCACGAGTCGATCGACCAGGTCTGGCCGCGCGGACGACACCAGCATCGCCGTGTGCGCTCCCATCGATTGTCCCACCAACCGCACGGGGGTCCCCGAACAGGTAGCATCGATCACAGCAACAACATCGCGAACGGATGCCTCGCACCCCAGATTCACGGGTCGCCTCGTGCTCAACCCGTGTCCGCGCTGATCCATAAGTATCATCCGAAACTGTGGGTACAACGCCATCGCCGTCGGCAAGAATTCATTGGCGCTTCCTGCAAGTCCGTGCAGAATAAGCACGGGCGGCGCGTGTACGCCGGCGTCTTCGCCTGTGTCGAGAACGTGCAGTTCCACACCGTTCGCTCTGACGAATGAGCTAACCGCCTGTGAATCCTTCACCGCGCCAGTTTATCCCAGATACTCCCAGCGGTACGGATCTCGCAGCTAGACTGGCCAATATGGTCATAGCAGCTCACGAACAAACCCGAGGCGAATCTCCCCTCTCGGGAACTGAACGCGAAACGCTAGCGGGGTTTATACAGTTCTTTCGGGACACTCTCGAGTGGAAGTGTTCTGGCCTTGACGACGCTCAGCTGCAGGCGATGCCGATAACCGGTTCTACGATGTCGTTGCTGGGATTATTGAGACACCTTACTGAGGTCGAACGACAATGGGCCAATAACGTCATTGCGGGTCAAGACCTCGTGCCGCTCTATTTTACGGGTGCCCATCCCGACGGAGACTTCGAGGACCTGTCCAGCACTCCGACGGCGGAGGTGTTTGCCGCCTGGAAACGACAGCAGAAAGAGTCGGATAGGATCCTGGGCGACATAGCCTCGCTTGACGAGCTACGCGTGCGCCAGCGCAGAAGTGGCGAGGAGACAGTATCCGTGAGGTGGATCCTCGTGCACCTGGTCGAGGAGTATGCCCGGCACGTGGGACATGCTGATTTCCTGCGCGAGCTTATCGACGGGGTCACCGGGGAATAGCTCGACCAATTGGGCGGCCTCGATACCGCTGCGTTCGCTCAAAAACGCTATTCCTCGCTCTGGATCCGCTTGCTCCAGACCCGCGAAAGATTCCGCGCGCTCCTATCCCCCGGGCTACCGAAGGGATCGTCGGTAACCATGTAGGTCCAGGTGGATGAGGGGCGCTTCACATCGGGCACAGCATCCTCTCTCTCGAAATCCCCCGGCGTGAGCAGAGCAAAACGTGCAGCCAGCAAACTGTGAACCCCGTCGAAGAACCCGTCGAATTCCATCAGAGCAACCCTGTGAAACTCGTCGGACGGGTTAAGTGCGGCGAGGGCGCGCAGGTGAATGCCATCCCGAATCTCGTTCAGGGTTGCAAGGTGCCGCTCCCACTGGTCGTCGAGATAAAAAAGCATCAAACTACGCGCGACCTCGGCCACCCTCGCAGGTACAGTAGCACTCTCCAACAGTTCGACCTGCTCAGGCAACACCTCCCGAAGCTCCTCGATCGCAACGTCCGAGGTCATGGCCTGTTCACGGTGACGAAGCACCGTTTCACGCTGCCGCGTCATCGCCCGGTTATACGACCAGGTGGAACGCTGCCGGTCCATCCGAACCCCGTCGGAGATCGCCTGGCACGAGTCAAGGACTTTGATGCGTTGCGGCTGCGTCATCGACGTGCCGCTGTGTTCGACCATGCGAATCATATGCTCCGGCGCCATCGCCTTCACCAGATCATCGTCCAGGCTCGAAAAGACGATACTCTCGCCGGGGTCACCCTGGCGACCAGCCCGACCTCGAAGCTGGGCATCCAATCGTGGAGACGGATATCTACCCGTCGCGATCACGGCCAAACCGCCGAGGGCGACCACCGATTCGTGCGTCTCCGGGGTACCGAGCACGATATCGGTTCCACGGCCCGACATCTGGGTAGAAATGGTCACCGCGTTCAGCTCGCCGGCCCTAGCGATGATCGTAGCTTCCTCTGAATCGTTCTTGGCGTTCAAAATTCTCGAGGGGATGCCCGCCCCGGCAAGCGCTCCGCCCAAGTCTTCGGATTCGGACACACTCTGAGTTCCAACGAGAACCGGTTGCCCCGTTTCATGTCGCAGACGTATCTCCTCAACGATGGCTGCGCGTTTTTCGTCCCTTGTGACGAAGACCCGTTCCTCGAGATCAATCCTCCGATTCGGCTTATGCCGCCCTATCCGTCCCGTTTCGATCTCGTAGAACTCCATCACATCGGCCGCGACAGCACCGGCAGTTCCGCTCATCCCCGATAAGGTCTCGTACCGGCGCAGCAGGTCGTGAACCGGGATCGAATCAAGAACAATCCCGACCTCGCTGAGCCGCAAACCCTCTTTCGCCTCTATTGCTGCGTGCAGCCCGTCTGGCCAGCGCTGAAGATCCGCCACCCTACCCCGGCCCGTATTGATAACCCGAATTTTGCCGCTCTCCGGTGAACCTTCCGCGCCAACATCAACCAGATAATCAACGTCACGTCGCATCAGAACCCGGGCATGCAGGGCAAGCGTGATTCTCGTCAGCAGCCCGAGATTTTCTTCGTCATAAAGGTTTAGCCCGCCGCGATCCCTCTCGGCAAGGTCAAGACCCGCATCCGTGAGATAGGCGTTGGAACGCTCAGCATCGACCGTAAAGTGTTCACCCTCGACAAACTCAGCCACGATACGCGTGGCAACCTCGTAGCTCTCCGCCTCCTGGCCGGTTGTGCCAGCCAAAACGAGGGGCACCATGGCCTCATCGATCATTACGGCATCCGCTTCATCGATGATCGCTACATCCCGCGCGGGAGAAACTCGTTCACCCTCGCTGACCACGAACCTGTCCCGAAGAACGTCAAAGCCGATCTCGCTCACGGGCGCGTACACGATGTCGCGCTCGTACACGCTACGCCGTTGATCCTGTGTCGACTTTTGGCCGACCCATCCTGAATCGATGCCGTATAGCGCGAAGAGCGGTGCGGCCCACGTCGCGTCCCGTTCGGCCAAGTGATCGTTGACCGACAGCACGTGAACCTGCCTACCCTGCAGCACATAACCGAGAGCCGCCAGCGCCCCGACAAGGGTTTTGCCCTCGCCGGTATCCATCTCAATCGCGTGTCCGGTGAGGATCGCGCACGAAGCAAGAAGCTGCTCATCGAAAGGGCGGAGACCCAACGTGCGGGCCGTGGACTCGCGGGCGAGGGCGAGAAAGAGCGGGGCATCCGTTCGCGAAAGTTTTTTCTTCTTGCCCTGGATCTCAAGACTGAGGCCGCGCGCACGACTCACAATCTCATCGTTGCTGAGCTGTTTAATTTCGCTCTCAAGACGACCTGCAGCCTCGACCAGCACCGAAAAACTACGAAACGAGGTCGTCCCCGGCAGCGCGTTCGACAACCATCCGGGTAGCGCGATCATAATTTCACCAGCAATCTCGATCGCAGTCCCGGCCAACTCTCTGCGAACGCGGGATGCAGAGGTAGCTCGTCGACAAGATCAATCGATACCCAACGAACCTCAATGCTCTCGGGATCGCCCTGAATCGGCTCAAAAGGCTGCGTCACCCGCGCCACAACAGTGACATATGACCAAAATCCCAGATCAAGCGTCTCGTCAAACAACACCGTAATCTTCGATGAAGGGATGCCCGCCTCCTCAAACGCCTCGCGCACAGCCCCATCCGTGGCAGACTCCCCCTCGTGCCGCGCGCCGCCCGGGATACCCCACGTTCCCCCGTGATGACTCCACTCTGCGCGATGTTGGAGCAAAATCCCGCGTTCCGGATCATGCACAAGCAGACCCGCGGCGCCGTAGCGACCCCAAAACCGTGCGCCGTCTGGGGCGGTGACCCAAGCATCCCCACTATCGAATGTGTTCACTCGTTAAGACTATGCCCTATGGTTGCGCATCGTTGAGATTATTGGGCATGGAGGAACGAAACAGTCAGTTGGCTGCCAGACTACACAAAACTTTTTTGCGAAGCGGGTTGGTGTTTAGGTTATGCGGGCTGGGGGGGGATATGGACGGCTGGGGGATATGGCTAGCTTGGGGTTCTGGCTAACTTGGGGTTCTGGCTAACTTGGGGTTCTGGCTAACTTGGGGTTCTGGCTAACTTGGTGCTCTGGCTAGCTTGGGGCTCTCCCTCGACTCAGGGCAAGCTATTGGCACTTAATCCAGATTGTGCTCCATTTAAAACTCGTATTGCATTTCCCTTAACTTTCGTACCTATGTTCGATAAAATAGATTATGTCCTCCACCACAGTCACCACCGGCCTCGCGGATACTTCCGTGCCGTCTGGGTCGGGCGCGCAGTCTGATGCTGCTAGGGAGTGGTGGGCTGTTCCGGGGCAGAGTTCGCCGCGGTTTGAGGCGCCGGGTTCTGAACCCGCAAGTTCCGGCGCGAAACCTTCTTCGCCGAGGGATGAGTTCGGGTACGATTTTCGCGTGACACGGCGGGATCTCTCATCGCCGCTAGCTGCAGCTTTGGAGCGACTTCAGCCGCTCCTCGGATCGATCTTTGCCGACCCCGCAGAAGCCAGGCTCTCGGAAGCTGAATCTGCGTCTGAGGATTCTGTAATCAATGAATCCGGGTCTACTGAATCCGTGCCCGCTGAATCCGTATCCGGTGGTTCACACTTGCCGGACACCTCAGCCCCCGGCCTAGACGCACCTTCAGATCCGATCGATCTGCAAGCCGTCATCTCGGCGTTGAGCACAGATGATCTGCTGCGCA
>JBBAQX010000050.1:0-35013 GCA_040400085.1 Lysinibacter sp.
CAGTACGTCTTCGAAGTCGATCTGTCGGCGGTCGTCCTTGAGCCGCTCGTACCGGTCCATGAGCTCAAGCATCTGTTGCTGGCTCATCCCCGACGGCCTGACCCGTGTGACCGACAGAGCCTCATACTTTGCTGGGGAGAGCATATTTACCTTGCGCCACTCGATCTCCGCCGCCAGGTCACGCAGGGCCTCCGCATCAACCTTAACCTTGAGCTGTTCAGCAGCCTGCCCGAGCAGCCGCCCCTTACCCATCAGAAGGCTGGGCGCCGCTCCCCCGACGACCTGGGGCCAAAAGAAGCTCAGCTGCGACAGCGCCGCGGAGTGGAAGGTCCGGGCGCTTACTCCCCCGGCGCCCAGCTGGCGCAGCCTGGTGCGTAGCTCGCTGGCGGCACGGTTCGTGAAGGTGAGCGCCATGACCCGCTGGGGCGAATACACCCCGCTGGTCACGCCGTGCGCGATCCGATGCGTGATCGTGCGCGTCTTACCCGTCCCCGCGCCCGCCAGAATTACGACGGGGCCACGGAGGGCAAGAGCCGCCTGCCGTTGTTCCTCATCGAGCTCACTGAGCAAAGATCGACCGTCACTCATGCCTTCTCGTTCAGCCAATCGTTTATCAGGCTTCTCGCAATCGATGATTCCCCCGGCAGCATGAGGAGCGGAGGGTCGGCAAGAAGGTCCTCACGGCTGACCCATCGAAGGTCCACGATCTCCTCACCGTCTGGAATGGTCGCGGCGGGGTCCTGGTCCGGGGCTATGGTCGCCTCAAACCCCAGCATGAGGGAACGGGGAAAAGGCCAGGGCTGGGATGCGCGATAGACGGGGTTGACCACACGGATGCCGGACTCCTCGAAGACCTCGCGGATCACGGCATCCTCTAGCGATTCTCCCGCCTCGACAAACCCGGCCAGGAGGGAGTACCTGCCGACCTCCCACAGCACGTTCGACCCCAAGAGGATGCGATCGTCACGGTCTCGCACGAGCACGATGACCGCCGGGTCCGTGCGCGGAAAGAATTGTTCGCCCGACTCAGGATCCTGGCGCATCCAGCCGCCCTGATGGGTCTCGGTCGGCCGTCCTGTTGTCGGCGAAAACGCGTAGCGTGCATGCCACTCAGAGACAGCAAGCGCCTGGGCAAGTAGCCCGGCGTGTTCCGGGGAGAGGATGTGGGCAAGCTCACGGCTGTGGGTGAAGCTCAGGTGCTCCGGCGGTGACGCATGCAGCACCCGGGCAAAAACGGGGACTCCGTTTGTGCGCAGGCGGCCGAGGAAGAAGTCTTGTGCGTCGGATGGAACCGTGGCAGGCACCGTGTGGTGGGCTTGCGCGAGCCGGAGAAATTCGATTGACGGATGCTCGCCCGCTTCCGATCCGCCGGCTGCGGTCAATACACTCCCGCGGAAGAGCACAATTACGAGAGCGTCGGGATCGTTCCGGGCTGCCTCAAGCCGTTCGGGGTTCTCGCGGGTGGCGGAATCGCGGTCGTGCCCCGAAACGGAGAAGGCAGGACGCAGGTTGCGGCGTGTTGTCACAAAATTCCTTTCGAGGTTTAAATCGTGAGGTTTAAACCGTGAGGCTCAGCCGAGTTATAGGTGACACGGGCTAGTCTGGGATACATGGTTCGCTCACATCTCACTCTAGCCGCGCTAGCCACGTCCGCCGTCGCAAACCTCGAGGTTACACAGGTTCGTGAGCATACTTTCGGCGGTGAGGGAGATTACACCTCCGCCGTTCTGCGCGTGGCGGACGGCGAGGAACTCATCATCCGCATCCCCAATTCTACGACCGCGGAGACCCGGCAATCTGCGGATCTCTTGGGGTTGGCCGCGCTCACGGAGGGTGCGCGCAGCCGTCTGCCATTCGCCGTGTCGGAGGCGCTGGGCCAGACCCGGGCTAAGAATACGCGGGCCGTGGTGTACCGCTATCTGGATGGTTACAAGGTCGACGAGAGCCAGATCACGGCCGATTCGACCCTGGTGCCGTCGATCGCGAGCACGCTGGCGGCGATTCACCGGCTGCCGAGTGGTCTCATTGTCGACGCTGGTCTCCCCGTTCGCAGCGCGGCCGAGGTGCGCGAGGAAACTTCCCGCTTGCTCGCCCGTGCCGAGTCGACCCGATTGGTGCCGTCGAGCGTACTCACCCGGTGGAACAGGGTCATGCACGACACAAAACTGTGGCAGTTCAACACCACCGTGGTCAATGGCGGGCTTTCTGCCGATTCTCTCCTGCTGAATGCGGACGGCGAGGTGGCCGCTGTACTGGATTGGTCTGAGCTTCGGGTATCCGACCCAGCGGTGGATTTCTCGTGGCTCACGAATGCGCCCGCCGACACGCTGCTGACGACGGTGGCGGACTACGCCCGGCTGCGCGATCTGCCCGATCCGGCGAACCTCCTGCGACGCGCGGAGTTCTATCACGAACTCGAGCTGGCCAAGTGGCTACTGCACGGCAAGGACACCCACGATCAGAGCATCGTCGACGATGCGATCGGCATGTTCGCGACGCTGGTGGACAGGATCTCGGGCGACGATTCGCGAGAGGATGCTGCTCCCGCCATGAGCATCACACAGGTACAGGACCTGCTAGAGCACGTTCCCGCTGATGTGTCGCTCAGGGTCGAGGCCGACGCTGATGGGATCCTCGACGATAGCGAGCTGGAGTCTCGCGCTGAGCTTGATGGGGATGCGGATGAGGACTTTGGGGATGAGAGCTCGGCAGGTGATAAGTAGCACGGTGCGAACCGCGCCGAAATCCCTCTAGCTGATCCTCAACAGCGTGGGAGAGCACCATGCTGCATCTATCCAGATGATGACAGTTAACCAATCTTGTTTTCGAGATCAGGGAGGGGCGAGCAACCCAGCCTCACCAATTCTTCACGTACATCGTTCACAAGGGCGCCTTCAGGCATCTGAATATTTGATATGACTGCTTTGACCTCTTCCAAGAACGGTGGTTCGGAGGTGTATGACTTCAATAGGTGTTTTGTCGCCTTTAGAAAGCATTCGGGGTGTTCTTCCCACAGCGGGCTCTTCAGGTCATCGCAATCGTAACTATCTTCTTCCAGGAGCGTGGCTTCGGGCCCACAAATATATAGATTCGTTGCCTTCTGTCGCTCCAGACCGGGGAGTTTTAGCCACCTCAAAAACGCACGTTGTTCAATCCCGGAGATATTTTTTAATTGCTTAACACGATGTTCCCAATGAGCTATAAGAAAAGTCTCATAGTCCTGAGATTCTTCACCATACTCAAGAATGTCAGCGACAGACCGGATCCATTTTTCCTTTTGCAACTCAGAGGCCTGAACAAGGAAAGCGTCTGCCCAGTTATTTTCTGTTGAAAATAAACCGGACGCGAAACAGACTGCATGCAAAGTGATGAAAGAATCAATAGATGCAATCGGTACGTATAGAAGTCCTGTGCGAATTTGTTCTTTTAGCGCCGCGCGCAACCGCGAGTCAATCGGTTCTCCGTCAAGCAACCCAGCCCAAAGCGTTGCGGAAAGATCTGCTACTCCTAAATTTCTGAGTTTAGGAAGAAGCTGCTGTTCAAACCACACCGGGGAACGATACTGAAGACGAGAGGAATATCTTGCAAGAACCGTCGAACTAGGGTCTGTGGGATTGCAGGTTTGAGCATCCAAGAGTTGCTGCAATCCCGCGGCACCTTCTGGCGAGACAAGAACCCCCTCACCTTGCTGTTCCGCTATAAGCAGTAATGTCTCCGTGTAGTAAAGTGCAAGCTCCCCTCGGTCCGTCCGCTGTGCATCTAACACAGAAACATGAGGAATTCCGCCTTTCTCTTGGGTCGCAGTATGCCACAACCCAAGCAACAACCGAGCTCTTTCTTCACTGTTACTAAGTGAATCAATATATCTTTCCTCCGGGCGCGCCACTGTCGACCCGAGTCGAGCTGCTATTTTGAACCCATTGCTATCATTTCTCTGCAAACGTTGAAGCACATCGTCTGCCAACCAGGTCTGTCCTTTGACAATGTCGTCAAGAACCCTTACCCAGACTGATACAAACCAAACCTGTTTCTCTATGAGTTCATCGAGTAGCAAAAAATGAATATCGGGGTTGTACTTTAGATAATCGCCCAACTCTCGAAAAGCGTTACCTCCGGGGTACTCATACTCAAGATCCATTTCGGAATGGATCTTTTCAACAACTTCGGCGACGCTTAATTCTCTGAAAATTCCTTTGACCTGCGCAGAAGAACCCGGCGAAGACTGCCCTGAGAACGTGAATGGGAGATCTGGACGTTCGACTGGTTCGAAATTATAGGTCAGTTGATACTCGTCCCGAAGTGCTTTTATAGGATCGTCCTCATTAAGGTCACGGCTGAGCCATTCGACAACGTTGTAGCAGTCGAGTGCCAATTTTTTACGCTCTTGCCCTGTTGATCCCACTGATACGTGATTTTTGATGTGGTCAAGGAACGAATACTTTGTTGATTCTGAACAATACCGATAAAAAGCTTTTAGAAATCTGAAGACTTCAGGGCGTGCTGAGCGATCGAACGATAGAGAGTCACTAATCGCGAGAGTGATCAAGGAGTCTGCTTCGGTAAGGTTAGCTTGAGCAAGAGCATCAATTGAGAGTCGCCTGACCATCTCCGAACTGTCGTCAAGATAGCTGACCGCTTCTCGGATGCCGTGGTCACGCACTGATTCCCTGAGTAGATCTCGAGCTATGTCCACAACGAGTTGATCAGAATCGCCGCGCCTACCAGACTTTTCAACCTGATCTCGACCTCTAGAAATCGAGTTTACGTATGATCTGCCACTGAAATACGCAACAGTTTTCTCGGCTCTATGAATTAAGTTAAGCACCAAAGATAGTAAATGCTGTTTATCAATGAGGCGGAGTTTCAGCTCTTTCCATGCACTACTGACCGCGGAGACCTCCCAATTTAATTTCAATTGAAACTCCAGCGAATCAGGGCAAAAATTCCGGCCGCTTTCAGTTCTGATCTGAGGATAAGGAACCAGTCTGATCTGAGGATAAGGAACCAGCAAATGATGAAGCAGAAACTCTGCCAGCTCTGAGTCGAACTTCACGATGCGGGGCAGTAACCTTGAAAGGTTTTTTACCTCTCGCGGCTGATGCGAGTTAGCCAACACAAAAACAAGCTGTCTAAGGTGCCTAAATTTGTTGGATCCAGACATGATTTTGCTCCAGAGGCTGAGCCACAACGAATGGTGGAGATGACCACTATGTCTCGCAAAAACGGAGAGAAGACCCTCTCCACCATCCTGATCCATCGAGGAACAAGCCCACTTAGCCCACTCCTTCAGTTCGGGATTTTCTTCACCGTCCGGTTCGAACAGAGAGTCAAGGAACTCTATTTGATCCAACATTTTGAGCCACGTAGCAGGCTCTGCCTGCGATCGAAAATGTCTTGCTAATTCAGAGTCGTTCAAGCGCCAGGCAGTTTCATCTCGCTTACTCTCGGCTTCTTCAGGGCCATTTTCAATAAAGCTGACGATTTGATCGCGCCGTTCGCTAGGTGTGGCGGTAAGTCTGTCACTCCAGCTACGCATGAACGATTCCAACGACCCATATTCGTCTTCAGGAGGTGACGGATAAAGGATGGGCGTGATTCCCAGTTGACTCCAGCGTTTTGGATTGTCAGTAGCTTTCGTGAAAGCGAACCGCTCGCCTTTATTCGGAAGCGCTCGATTCAGATATTGAATGATTGTGTCTTCCGCGCTGTAGCCAACCAACACCACGGTGTACTTCTCAAACATTCGCGTCAAAAACTGCGTTGCCCAGCCTTCAGTAATATATGCCTTGCCGAAGTCTCGATCAGTAAGCACCATCCGGGTCGTGGGTAGCAGGTCCACCTCTCCATGCAGATGAACTAACCCGGAAAAATCGCTCCCAAGAGGCAGCGTCGGTGCAGTATGGAATGGCGGAACGGGATCAATATCGTTGAGTTTTCCCAACGCTGCCTCAAATAATTTATCGAAGTTGGTTGTAACGATTCTCGGTGTTTTTCCCCCGGCTGTTGCGATTCGCCAGATATTGAGATGATAGGAGTTTGGGTCTTTGGTTTCACTCAGAAAACTACTAACCCGCCTGTGTACGTCTTTGCCGAGCTCGTTCAGCTGCCCCATGACGACGTCGAACTTAATATCCTCTGAGACCAAATCGCTCTTAACGTCCTCTGGGACCAAATCGCTGCGACCAAGTTGTCTAGCAATTTCTGCTGTGAGGCCACGAAAACCAGGCAGATTCGATGGCTCCGGTATTGACACACCAGCCCCACAGAAAAACACAAGCGTGTCTGAACGAAAGGCATCCTCAATCTTCTGCGGAAGAGTAACACCGTCAGATATCCATTCGACATTCTTCATATCAGCGACCTTTCGTCTTTATCTAATTTGCGACCTTGGATGAGCAAATTTCAGAGTTGTTAAGAATCTGGTCCCCCGTCAATCTGCACTAATGACTGGGAGACCAAAAATCTTTGAACGGCAGTTATTCAGGCCACACGTCAGGGTTGAAAGTATTCTCTAAAATATACTCAGCAAAGAAATTCTTGGGCAATAAAGTCGGAGTTATCGGCTGATATTCGAAGAGTGCGATTCGAGCGCGATCAGCAAACGACACGATTCCGGGCGAGTAGGTGCCGCTCGTGAAGAACACAGCCCGCTTATTATCAAGAAGTGCAATACCCGCCAATGCCCTAACGCTCTCAATCGACACTCCATTTGTGTAAAGCTTGCACTGGGCAATCCAGCGCGATGATTCAACGTCGATACCGCCATCCGCGGTGGGGGCTGTTGCAAACGCATCAAATTCTCCGAGATGCCTCATCCACATCGCACACAGCTCTTCGTATCCAGCCGAACTCACCCCATAAATTTGGGGATCCGGCGCAGGCATAATTTTTCCCTCTGGATGCTCACCTCGTTTAAGCCGTTCCTGGCGCAAGCGTTGTTCTTCAGCTTCACAAGCCTGGCGTAAGCGATTCTCTTCAAGTGCACGGAGCTGCCGTAAGCGATCCTCTTCAAGCTCACGAGCTTTTCTGACTTCTACCTCTTGTTCAAGACGTGGAGCAAGAGCAATCAACATTTTGTCGGCAAGGAGATGGACCTCACGTTCCCGGCGGGCGTTAAGAGCTGCCTGACGTTTTGGACGAGTAAAGACTGATGCTATTCCCCAGAAGATTATTCCAAAGCACCATAATATACCAAGCACAAAAGTCCAGCCGTAAAGAACAGAAGCCTCGCCATACTGACTATACTTCGGAGTGGAAAGGCCCCCAACAATGGCCAATGGGAAATACACAATAAAAAAGATTATTAGTATCCGTTTTCCCCCGTATGTCTTCTTCGCGGGTGGAATTAGCTTAAAGTTTTCTATCGTGTCCTTTGCCGCTTCTTTGATTGCCACCCGGTAGGAGTACCTATTAAAAGGGTCAACCGACTCACCATTGATTTTGGTAATAGCTGAGGCTTCCGCAGAAATCAGCGCTCTCTCATAAGTCGATTCAAAGGTAGCTACCATAGCAAACAGCATACTGTTTCAACGGAAAAGTTAAATAGCCTAAAGAACACCCAACCACATCGCCTCGAGCTCGTCCTCGGTCGGCAGCACGGTCGGCCGAATCACCGTATCCGCGGCCACGTAGTACAGCGCGACGCTGACCCTCTTGAGGTCCACTCCCTTCCATCGGGCGTAGGCGATCCGGTAGAGCGCCAATTGCAGCTGGCGATCGGCGATCTCTTCGTCGGTCTGCGGCACGCGGCCCGTCTTCCAGTCGACCACGTCGTATCGCTCGACGCCGTCAACCACTTCCGCGTACACCGCGTCAATCTTGCAGATCAGGGTGCGTCCCGCGAAGGGGATGTGGATCTCGCGTTCCACGTCGATCGGTTGCCGGTCTCCCCACTCGGAGGCCTCGAACGTGGCCTTGAGCCTGTCGAGGGGCGCCAGATCGAGGGCACCAAGAGCAGGGGCACCGAGATCCGCCGCGTCCACGACCGAATCTGCCGCGGCATCCTCCCAATCGATGTCGACCTCGGAATACGCGGCTGCCCCTGCCTCGAGGTCGATGAGGACGTTGGCGCTCCCCCGCGGCGTGGCGTAGCGCTGTTCGACCCACTCGTGGAATTGGGTACCGAGCCTGGTCTGGGTAAAGGGTTTCTGGGGAACGGGCCTGCGCAGGCGGCGCATGACCTCGTCGCGATTGGTCACGAAGTCCTTGAACCCGGAGGCCGTGATCTTTGTCGGCAGCACGGGCTCGCTGGCCCGGTTGGCGAGGCGGTCGCGCTCCGCGAGGAGCACCTGAAGGTCACCCCTAAACTCGGGCGACAGCGCCGCGGTCAGGGTGTCCGGAGATTCGTTCTCGCGCAAATACGCCACCGTCGCCGCGGCCTCTTCCACCACCGGGCGGCGCGAGCCGAGCGGGTCCCCCGGCCACTCGAAGGGCGAGTGATGCCCGTCGAGCGGATTGGTCTCATGCTCGGATGCCTCGGGAATTCCCGCGATCAGGGGCGAAACACCCTCCGTAGCCTCAGCCAACTCGGCCAGGAACACGCTGGGATTCTTCGGCCTCGTCTGCCCCGCCCAAAACGATCCCGACAGCAGCAGGGCGTCGCGCGCCCTCGTCGTCGCGACATACACCAGGCGGCGTTCCTCGTCGGCCTGATGCTCCTTGGCCTCGTCTTTATAGGCCGCGATCATATCGCTGACCTCTTTTTGGTACTCGGCCTCGCGCCATTCAAACGTGGGCAGCGACGACGCGTCGCCCTTGAGTTCGTCGGGCAGCTGGCCGAGCCTCAGCCAGCCGGCCCCCGTGCGCGGCCGCGACGGAAAGTCGCCCTCCGAAAGCCTCGGCACCGCGACAACATCCCACTCGAGCCCCTTCGAGCCGTGCGCCGTAATGAGTTGCACGGCGTTCTCGTCGGGGGCCTCCGGGCGGGCCGCGACGCTGTCCTGCCGCTCCGCGTGATCGAGCCAGGCCAGGAAACTCGGCAGGCTCGAATCCTCGTTGATCGACACAAAATTGGCGATCAGGTCGTAGAAGGCGTCGAGGTTGCGGCGGGCGTGCGTCCGCGCCTCGGCCACGGCCGCGCCGGGCTCCCGGTTGAATCCGGCCACCGCCATGACCTCGGTGTCGAGCCGCAGTTCCAGCTCGATGATGCGCACCAGGTCGGCGATGCTGAGGGCGGTCCGCGCGCGGATCAGCGCGATCGTGGCCCCGGCATCCCGCAATCGACGAAGCCCCTCCGGGCTGAACTCGCGCAGCATCTCGTGCGTATCGTCCGGCGTGGCGATCACCGCGTCGAGGGCATCAATGAGGGATGCCGTGTCCTCGGGCGCCAGCGACTCGCGTTTGGCCTGTTTCTGATGATCACTGAGGGGATGCTGCCGCCAATCGTGCGCCGACAGCCAGCGGGCCGCCGAGTGCAGGGCGGCGAGATCGCGCACCCCGATCCTCCAGCGCGGATTGGTGAGCACACGAATCAGGGCAGATCCCGCGTCCGCGAACCACACGGCGCGCAGCATCGAGACGATATCGACCACCTCGGAGCTGCTGAGCAACCCGCCGAGGCCCAGGATACGATTGGGGACGCCGGCCTGGGTGAGAGCATCCGCAAATTGAGACATGACGGAGCGGCTGCGGCAGATCACGGCTCCCGAGACGGGCGCTTCGGGGGTCGCCCGCGCGAGCTGGGCGGCCATCCACCGGGCAACCGCCTCGGCCTCCTGCTCGATCGTCTCGGGGTACACCGCGTCGACGCTGCCCGCAGGCGCGCCCGGGCGAGGCGATAGCGTCTCGACGGGAACGGCCGACTTTTCGGTGAGCGGCGAGACCAGGCGGTTGGCAACGTCGAGGATCGAGCTCGCGTTGCGCCAGCTCGTCGAGAGGCTCAGGGTCTGCGACTGCCCGCGAGACGCAAATTGTGCGCCGAACGTGGTGAGGTTATCGGCGCTGGCCCCGCGCCATCCGTAAATCGATTGGTGCGGGTCACCCACCGCCATCACCCCGTGATTCGCGAAGAGCTCGGAGAGCAACCAGGTCTGCACCACCGACGTGTCCTGATACTCGTCGAGCAGCACCACCCGGTGCCTCGCCCGGTAATCCGCCACCGTCTGCGTCGACCGCCTGCACACCTCGAGGGCGAGCGCCACCTGATCCGAGAACTCCATGTAGCCGCGCCGACGTTTCTCGGCCGTGTATTGTTCGGCGAGCGCCACGAGCGGATGCAGCGCGGAGACCTCTCCCACCGCGGTAACCACCGCGGCGTAGGGCGTCTTCTTGGAGCCCTTATCCGCGATGGGCAGGTCGAGCATTTTCTCAAAGTCCGTCGCTACCTGCACCACCTGCTCAGCCGTACACACGTTTTCGCGCATGGCCCGTTCCAGCTGGAGAACGGCATCCGTGATCCTATTGATGCCCTTGTCGATCGAGACCAGCCGATCGTCGTTGCTGGCGACAACGATCTGCCGGGCCAAGCGCCAGGCCGTTGACTCATCAATGATCGCGGAATCCGGTTCGCGCCCGACGAGCAGGCTGCGCTCGCTCACGATGGAGCTCGCGAACGAATTATAGGTGGAGACGACGGGTTGGTCGAGCAGGTCGTCGCTGCGCCGGGGAGCTAGGCCGTGATCGGCGAGCTGATCGAGCCGCTTGGTGATGCGCTCGGCGAGTTCCCCCGCCGCCTTGCGGGTGAACGTCAGGCCGAGGATATCTGACGGCCGCGCAAACCTATTCGCCACGAGCCAGAGCACGCGATTCGCCATCGTCTCGGTCTTGCCGCTGCCGGCGCCCGCGATCACGAGCGTTGGGGTGTGCGGGTCGGACTCGATCACGCGCACCTGCTGATCGGTCGGGCGCGGCTGGCCCAGGGCATCCGCTATCTCGTATGCGCTGATCGGTGTTGGTATACGCGCGCTATCTTGCGTGCTGTTAGCTGCGCTCATCTAAAGCTCACCGGCCTCTTCGTATGGATCGTGCAGAGCCCGAAGCTGTGCGGGTTGCTGCAGTGACTCGCAATGTTCGCGTGGAAGGATGCCCCCGCCATACCGATCGCCGCCTCGCCCAGCCGCCGCCTAAACTCGTCGAGCTGTTCGGCGGTGAACGGTTCCTGGGCGATGCTCTTGAACCTGGGACCATCCGGCGACACGACGATCAGCTTCGCTCCCCCCGGCTTCGCCCCCTCGGGGATGCCTGCAAGTGCGCCGGACTCCAGCGCGAGCTGATACGACGAGAGCTGCGCGTTATCCACGACCGTGTTCGCGGTGACGTCGGGGTTACCCGTCTTGAGGTCTACGATCACGACCCGATCGGCGCTGGCGTCTTCGCTGGCTTCCCCTGGGTAGAGCTCGACCCTGTCGATCGCACCGTTCAGCCTGACCCGGTCGAACAGCACCTTGAACGATTGCTCGGCCGTCAGCAGCCGCCCCTGAGCCTTCTCGAACGTCACCAGATACTCGACCAGCCGAATCACCATCTGCCGGGCCCGCTCGTGCATGCGGCGGTCCTCCCACTCGGCGTCAAACGAAAGCGTGCTCCACTCCGCATCAACCTGCGCCATGAGCGCGGGCACATTGGGGGTTTGCTCATGCTCAAGCGCACGATGCACCAGGGTTCCCAACCCGGCGGCATTGTTCGTGTCTCCACCGCCCAGGAAACCGATCACCCAGTCAAGCTCGCAGGTCTCGAACGACTCCATGCGTGAGGGACTCACCGACACCACGCCGTCCTCCTCGTAATCTACCAGGGGCTCTGTCGTGCTCACTGGACGGATGCCGTACCACTCCGCCGGGTCAGCCCCCGCCACGCGGTGCTCGGCTAACACCGCGAGCGCCGCAGCTGTCTGCGAGGTTTGCAGTGTTTGCGAGGCCTGTTGCTTATCCTGCGACAGCTGCGCCTCCAGGTCGCTGCGTAGCTCGCCGACGAGCCCGCGCAGGCTGAGCGTGCCGCTGGGCAGGATCCGGGTGCTGCCCTCGGGGGCCAGGTCGAAAAATCGGGAGGGAATCGAATCCTCGTCAGCAACCGCGACCACCATCACGACCGAGGTCGTGCGGGAGATAGCCTGGGCGAACATCCGCAATTCGTCGTGAAGAACCGTGCGCCTGTTATTCGTGTCTGAGCTGTCGGTGCCCGCGACTGGTTCTTTCGGCGCCCACTGCGCTCCCTCTGGGTGCGCGTCGTAGTCGGCCGTGGCACGGCCGCGCTCGCAGAGCTCCGCGAGCAGGGTAGAGGCGAGCAGCGAACCGCGCAGGCGCAGGTTGGGCCAGACGCCCTCCTGCACCCCCGGCACGATCACAACGTCGAAGTCGCGACCGATCACACCGCCGGGCGTCGTCACGGTGACGGTCTCAGCCCGGGCCTGCGGCGCGAGGGTATCTTCCGGCAGGTCGCTGGAGAGCAGCAGATCGACAAAGGTGCGCGGATCGCTTCCCGGTGAACGTTCCTCGTACCGCTGGGCAGAGAAGAAAAGCGCGACAACCGCGTCGAGCGAACGATTAGCCTCGTCGGCGACGACTCCACTCGACGAGAGGGCCTGGCGTTCCCAGACCTGCGAGAGCCCCGAGCCGTCCCAGGCCGCCCACAGAATGTCCTCTATGCTGCCGCCCGACTCGGCCACCCGACTCGCAGAGGCGAGCAGGCGCTGAAGCTTCTCGGCTCGGCGCGCCGACTCGGTGTCGATGCTGAGCAACCCGGCGGGTTCACTGAAAGCCTCGAGTAAGAGGGCATCCGGGGAACGGAGCGGGGGGCGCGCGGCGGGCTCGTCGGGGGTGAGTTCTGGGTTATGCTCCTGGCCATCGGGTTTCGGGGCCTGGTCTGCGTCACGTTCCTGCCTGGCCTCGTGCAACAGCGCCGAGCGCAGGCGCCTCAGCCCGACGTGATCCAGCCCACCAAGAGGTCCGCGGAGCATCCGGTTGAGCGACTCGGCATCGATCTCGGCCATCCCGAGAGCGATGGAGGCCACCCAGATCAGGTCCCTCACGATGATGTGGTCGCGCAGCACGGTCCCGCCCGCGGCCACCTCGGTGGGCACGTCGAGGGCGATCAGCGCCTCCGACAGGGAATCCGCCTGGCCGCGGTTGCGGCAAATCACGGCCATGCGCGACCAACTCAGCGGCTGCGCGCCGCCCAGGTGTCGTTCGCGGAGGAACCGCGCGATCACGGCCGCCTGCTCTGCACCTGAGGCGACCGTGCTGAAGATGACGTCGTCCGAAGGATCAGGCTGAGCGGCGGTATCAGTCGGCCCAGCAGCATCGCCCTGTGTTGACACAACCTGTGTTGACACAACCTGTGTTGACACAACCTGTGTCGACACAACCTGCGCCAACACCGCCTGCGTCGAGACAGCCGCGCGGTGGACGCCCCACCCGGCAGCCCCAATGGCACCGCTCACCCGCTGCACGAGTTCCCGTACCCGCGGACCGTGCCGATACACGCTGCCGAGCACGAAAGAGCGCAACGCCTGCCCCTCGCCCCCTCCAACAAAATTCTGCATCCGCGCCAAGAACTCGGGTTCGGCCCCCTGGAACGCAGCCGTGGTGATATCCGGATCCCCGGCCGCGACGATGCTCACCCCGCGGCGCGCGAACGCAGACACCAGCTCGATCGTTGACCGCGTAAGCTCGTGAGCATCGTCAAGAAAAATAGTGCGCAGCCGCGCGATATCCCCGAGAATACTGGAGCTTTCCCGCCCCTCGGTGACCGCATCGAGGATCTGCACCGCGGAGCGATGAAATTGACTCAGGTCGTATTCGCCCGGATGCTCCCGCGCAATCGCGTCCCAGTACACCGGCAGAAAGTGAGAGCACGCCACCCACTCCGGATGCCCGTGCACCCTCCCGAGCTCCGCCAGCTCGCCGGGTTCGACGCCATAGTCGATACACACCCGAATTAGCTCACGAAGCTGGTTCCGAAAGCCCTGAAGCGAGCGCACGTCCGAGGCGAGCTCTTCTGGCCAGATAATTCCTGAGGCATCCGGTCCAGCGATCAAGCGGGCAATCAGCTGATCCTGGCTCGCCCCTGTGAGCAACCGCGGCGGTTTTTCGCCTGCCAACGCCCGCGCCGTTGTGACCATCTGCACCGCGAGCGAGGTGGAGGTGCGCGCGCGGGCACCCGTGCTCGGCTGGTCGAGTCGCCGGTCGAGAGTGTCGCGCAGCCGCGCCGCGCTCAGCCGGGTCGGCGAGAGCACCGCGATCTCGTCGGACGAGAACCCGTCGCGCGATACGCGGTCAGCGTAAAGCTGTAGGAGCACCTCCGTTTTGCCCGATCCCGGCGCGCCGATGATGACCCCGTGCCGACCGACTTCTAAGCCAAGAGCGGCCTGCTGGGTAGCATCCCACGCGGCGGGAGCTGGCGAAGGAATCATCATGCATCAACGTTACCGAACATCCTGTGAGCGAGGCGGTTCATAATCGGTGGGTTTCTCGCGTAACCTAGTGAGGTACACAATTCGCGTCGTACACCGTTACGAAAGGTATCCCCGTGGAAATCCGTATTGGCATCATCAACACTCCTCGCGAAATCTCTTTTGAGACCAACGAATCGGCCAGCGACTTTGAGAACGCGGTGAACACTGCCCTCGAATCAGGCAAGCCCGTTGTTCGATTGACGGATGCTAAGGGTCGCGTCTACCTCGTAAACACCGGCTCGATCGCCTACGTAGAAATCGGCAGCGATGCTGCTCGCCGCGTTGGATTTGTAGGCTAACCATGGAACTTATCTTTATCGTTGTGATCGGCCTGGTGATCGGCCTCGCTATTCGCTACATAGTTCCCGGTCGTCAAACCTATGGCGTCGGTGCCCAGCTCGGACTCAGCGCCGCCGTGTCCTCCGCCATCTGGGTGGGGCTCACTGTTGCCGGTATGGCGTGGGATGGTTTCTGGATCTGGGCGCTGACGCTCGCTGCAACAATCATCGCGTGTGTGGCATTCGGAGTAGCCGTTCCCCGCGCTCGCCTGCTCAGAGAAGAACAGCGCTACCACGAGCTATCGCGCGCCTAAGCGCCTGATCTTCGTGCGGCATCTGCCCACATTTCATCGCTCGGCCCACGTTACACGGCCCGGCTCAAGCTCTGCCTTGGGCCCACATCGTGCAACGTGGGCCGAACGCCGTTAAGGCACGCTCAGGCGGACCGTGAGGCCTACGCGGTCAGGCCCAGCGCATCCATTCGCTTGATGTGTGTAGAAATCAGCTCGGTAAAGACCGGCTCAATCTTCTCCTCATCTGTGGCCGAATCATCGCTCAGCACCAGTGACGAACGAGCGACCAGCAGCGAGTCACCCACGAGACGACGCCCCCACAGCGCGAGACGGTCTCCGGTATTCGGGTGATCACGGATCGAGCGCTCCAAAAGCGCGGCAATCGCAGACCGGCCGGATTCACCCTGTAGCAACCCAGCCGCCTTTGGCCCATACTTATCGTCAAGCCCGCGCGCCAGCTGGGAGAAGAAGTCGTCAAAGAGGCCACCCACGAGATACACCATGAGCACGAGCTCGTTCCAATTCGTCGTGTCGATCCTGCCGACATAACGATCGATGGCAGACGAATATGGCTCCATGACATCCGCCGGCTCACGGTGGCGGCGACGGATCTCGGCCGCAAATTCCTTATATTTGTCCAGCGCAAGCCCAGCAGCATTGCTCAAGATTTCTTTGGCCACGAGGTCAGGTGCCTGCGCTACAGCGCGCGAAGTAGCTTCGTAAACCTCTAATTGAAGATACGACACGAGCCCGAGGTAGGGAATTATTCCCGGGGCGAGCTCAGCGAGATCTACCTTCGACGCAGAGCTGTGCTCGTCGCGAGACCGCAAGCGATGGGATGCGGTGGGCGTCGTTCGTCTTTTACGGAACCAAGAAAACACCTCACCAGTTTAGCCGTCTACCAGGAGAGAGAACTACACTGGAAAAGATGTGGACGCCACAGGAGCGACCACCCTACGCCTGAGATGAAAAATATGGCGTAGCCAGAAACACAATCGAACAGGCAATTTGTGACTACATTTTCAGAGCTGGGCATCGAACAAGACATGATCGATGCCATAGCAACACAGGGAATAGTTGACGCGTTCCCCATTCAGGAACAAACCATTCCTCTAGCCCTCACCGGGCAGGACATTATCGGCCAGGCAAAGACGGGAACGGGTAAAACCCTCGGCTTCGGTCTTCCCCTCTTGCAGCGCATTGGTGCTAACCCGGAGCCAGGCGTCCAGGCGCTCATCGTCGTACCAACCCGTGAACTCGCCGTACAGGTGACAGAAGACATCGTTCTAGCGTCATCCAACCGCGGAGTATCGGTTGTGTCAATCTATGGCGGAAAAGCCTACGAGGGCCAGATCGAACAGATCAAGGCCGGTGCCCAGATCGTGGTCGGCACGCCCGGCCGCCTTCTCGACCTCGCCGGGCAGCGTCTACTGAACCTTGGCAATGTCCGCGAGATGGTGCTCGACGAAGCCGACAAGATGCTCGACCTCGGGTTCCTCGCCGACATCGAGAAGCTTTTCGCTCAGACACCGGCCGACCGCCGACACACCATGCTGTTTTCAGCGACCATGCCGGGCCCAATCATCGCGCTAGCCCGCAGATTCATGTCGAAACCGATCCACATCCGCGCGACAGACCCGGATGAGGGCCTCACCCAGGCCAACATCGAACACCTCATCTATCGCGCTCACCAATTGGACAAGGATGAGGTTATCGCGCGAATCCTGATGGCAGAGGGACGCGGCAAAACGGTTGTGTTCACCCGGACCAAACGGGCAGCGGCCAAACTCGTTGAAGAGCTCAACGACCGCGGATTCAACGCCGCTGCGGTACACGGCGACCTCAATCAAGACCAGCGCGAGCGCGCAATGGCCTCGTTCAAGTCAGGCAAGAAAGATGTTCTGATCGCAACGGACGTTGCCGCACGAGGCATCGATGTCGATGATGTGACCCACGTCATCAACCACACCATTCCTGAGGACGAGAAAACGTATCTCCACCGCGTAGGGCGCACCGGGCGCGCCGGGCGCACCGGAATAGCCGTGACCTTCGTGGACTGGGATGACCTACACAAGTGGGCCCTGATCAACAAGGCGCTTGAGTTCGGCCAACCGGAACCGACAGAAACGTACTCTTCCTCTCCCCACCTGTACAGCGACCTGAACATTCCTGAGGGCGCTAAGGGCCGTCTGAAGCCCACTCCGATTAAGGAGCATGCTCCCCGCGAGGGATCTCGCAGCGGCGGACGAGAGGGAGCGCGTCGCAGCGGATCATCCGGTTCCGGGCGCGAGTCGGGCCGCAGAGAGGGAACCCGACGCGGTGACTCTGGCCGCTCCGAGTCTCACCGGCACCAGGGAGAGGGTTCGGGTTCTAGCGCGTCCGCGCGCGCAGCATCCGAATCATCGATATCAGGCGATGCAACTCAGTCGAGCTCTGTCGAAGCCGCTCCAAATCGCACGCGGCGCAGGCGCCGCCGTAACCACAGCAGCGCAGAGGCAGCGCCCTCCACACCGGCAAGCACAAGCGGCGAATAATCTCTCATCGGTATTCGTTCCCGTCGATTCGGAGGGAACGAATACCGATATTTTTCTTGCCATAAACCTTCAGGCCACTGAATAGCTGAAACCGCTGCTAATCTGGTCACTGATAACTTTTTAGAGTATTCGAACCTCGTGACACATTCGGACGCGCATGACGCGCCATTTTCCTAAGGCGGCCTTTATGACCAACTCACCCACATCGCTGAACCAGCTCGTTGATGACGCAATCTTTCTCTCGACGGAGGCACAATCAATGGTTCACAAACGATGGGGTGGGCTCAGTTGGAGCGTCGACATGGAACGTCCGTCGTTTAGCTTTCGCAGCACTCCCCCGAGCGTTTTTCGTCCGCACCTCCTGGGAACAACTGCATCAGATCCTCGCAGCTGGACCTGGGGGTGGAGCGAACAGGGAGGCTTCCCGGCAGCCACCGTTGCTGTTGCCGATCACATTCGCACCCGCGGGGTAGAATTCGGCATCACGGAACTCTCAAACGTCGCTCTTGGCCTCTCAGGGGGTCATGATCTTCCGTTACGGCTCGCAATAGCCTCAAAATCACTTACGGGTCAAATAGCCCACGTAGACGTTGATGCGGGCAACGGAACTCGGGTATGGATGCTCCTCGAAGGACCCGAACTCACCCTCCCCCAACCGACCGTCGCCGTCATCGCACAAACCATTATCGATGGAATTGGTTCAACGAGTGTTACCGATGCACGCAGGGCCCTGTCAGCTTACGCCGCTCAGAGGGGAATTTCGATTGAGTGGACGGCGCTCAATACGGCAAACCTCACTGTCGCCGACGGCGTCGTACAGGTTCGCCTGGACACGCACGGACGAATCGCTGAGGTGATCCCGCAGGCACGCAAGTCACGCTCAGAGAACACCACTAGACCACAAGCTGCCACAGCGCCACAGCACCTGACTTCCCCTGAGCAATCAACAGAGCCAGAAAATGTCGAGAAGCCAGTCCATAAGGGGTTCTTTGGCCGGCTCTTCGGCCGCTAGCAGAGGCGGAAGCTAGCAGGGGGCCGCTATCAGGAGGTCCGCGCTATTGTTCTCCGCGAGTTATCCTACGTATCTTTTCTAAGCGTTCGGCGACGGTACGTTCGTGACCGTGATCGGTGGGATTGTAGTACGTGCGTCCCTTGATTTCTTCGGGAAGATAGTCTTGCCGCAAGACACCCATGGGCGCATCATGCGGATACTTATAGCCGACGCCGTGCCCCAATTTTTTGGCACCAGCATAGTGCCCGTCTCTCAGGTGTTTGGGAACCCGCCCGAAATTGCCGCTGCGGACATCCGAAATTGCCGCGTCAATGGCCAGGTAAGCCGCGTTCGACTTCGGCGCAGTCGCCAAATAAATTACCGCCTCCGCTAGAGGGATGCGAGCCTCGGGGAGCCCGATGAGTTGGGTAGCCTCGGCCGCGGCAATCGCAAGTGTCAGACCTTGGGGATCGGCCATTCCGATATCTTCTGCCGCAGACACGATAATTCGCCTAGCGATAAACCTTGGGTCTTCACCGGCCTCGATCATGCGCGCAAGATAGTGGATGGCCGCGTCTGGGTCTGAACCCCTAATCGACTTGATGAATGCGCTGATCACATCGTAGTGTTCGTCGCCGTTCTTGTCGTATCGGAGGAGAGCCCGATTGACCGATTTAGCGACAACCTCGTCGGTTACGACAGGAACTAGAGGATCATCAGGATCGTTCCCTAAGCCGGCATCGGCCTCAGCTAGTGCACTCGATGCCGCGGCTTCGAGGGCGGTGAGCGCACGCCTGGCATCACCAGAAGAAAGCTGGGCTATGGCCGCAACAGCGTCGTCGGTAATAGTGATCTGATCGGCAAGACCCCGCGGGTCAGAAACCGCGCGACGCACGACCTGCTCTATATCGGAGTCCTCGAGCTGTTCAAGGGTAAGCAAAAGCGAGCGCGATAGAAGCGGCGAGATAACCGAGAACGAAGGATTCTCGGTTGTCGCAGCGACCAGGGTTACCCAACCGTTCTCAACCCCGGGAAGGAGCGCATCCTGTTGGGCCTTCGTGAACCGATGAATCTCATCAAGAAAAAGGATGGTCGACACGCTGAATAAATCCCGATCGTTCAGTGCCCGCTCCATCACGACACGCACGTCTTTCACGCCTGCAGTGACGGCAGATAACTCAACAAACCTGCGCCCGCTGCTGTGTGCTATTGCCTGGGCAAGGGTTGTCTTCCCCGTTCCGGGGGGACCCCACAGAATAATCGAAACGGCTCCGCTCGCCTGCTCGGTTCCGGCGTTCTCCTGCGCTAAAGTAACAAGAGGAGAGCCCGGGCCAAGCAGGTGTTTCTGCCCCACGACCTCGTCGAGGGACCGAGGGCGCATACGCACCGCTAGGGGTGTGTGCGCACCACCGAGAGCCATACCTGAACTAGTCATACCCTCAGTCTACGAGCTACCTCCGACAAAATTCGCGAGAAACCGTTAGTATGCGTATTGTCGTGAATGACCTTTTAACTATCCCTCGGAGTCAACAACGTGGCAAACAACAAGAGTAAACGCGAAGAACGCCTACAGCGCGAGCGGCTGCGCGGCTACGAAGCACGCAAAACGGTTCACGCAGAAAGCGTCGTTCGCCGCAAACGCGATAACGTCACCTGGGCCGTCGTCGGCGTTTTGGTCGTTGCGCTCGCAACATTCGGCCAAATCGCCTATCTCAATGCAAACGCCCCAGCGCCAGAAGCTTCCGCAAGTGCGACGCCCTCAGCAGATGGCGTGCCAGACCCAGCGATTGCAGAGAACCGCACATGGACTGGAGACCTCGTCATAAACGACGTAAAGCTCGGAGTTGAGCTGGACGGTGCCGCCGCCCCACAGGCTGTCGCGAGCACGATCTCACTTACGCAAAAGAATTTCTATAACGACACATCCTGCCATCGATTGACAACTGATGGAATCTTCGTCTTGCAGTGCGGATCACCAGATGGAACCGGCGCAGACGGCCCCGGCTATTCATACGGCCCGCTTGAAAACGTTCCTGCCGACTATAAATACCCTGCCGGAACGATTGCAATGGCGCGAGGGAATACCCCCGACAGCCAAGGTAGCCAATTCTTTATCGTCTACGAAGACTCACAGATCGGGAGCGCTGCCAACGGCGGATACACCATCATCGGCAAAATCACGAGCGGCCTCGACGAGTTGAACAAGACGGTAACCTCCCAAGGAACCGCCGATGGCTCCTCGGATGGCAAGCCAAAAGTGCCAGCAGTCATAAAGTCTTTTGAAGTCAAATAACAGTCACAGTCCGCAAACCAGTAGTCTTGTAGAGCGCCGATCATCGGCACCCATACAAACGTGAAACAGTAGGTGATGAGCTCAGTGTCCGACACAAGTGCAAACAAGTCGTGGGGTCGTGTAGACGACACAAACACCGTCTTCGTTCGAGAGGGTGATGGCGAACGCGCAGTTGGCCAGTATCCGGACGGTACCCCAGAAGAGGCTCTCGCCTATTTCGAACGCAAATATACCGACCTAGCCGGTCAGGTAACTCTGCTTGAACAGCGAATCAAACGAGGCACCTCGGTGAATGATGTCGCGTCGACGGTGACCCGTTTACGCGATCAGATCACCGGGGCAAACGCCGTTGGAGATCTTGCCTCCCTCGTATCTCGTCTCGACGTACTCACCGGTACCGTGGAAGAACTTACAGAGCAGCAGCGCCTGGAGCAGGAGAAAGCACGAGAAGAGGCACGCGAACTGCGTGAATCGATCGTAGTTCGTGCTGAAAAGCTAGCAGCACAGGATCTTTCCAAGGTTCAGTGGAAACAGACAAGTGCCGATCTGGACGCGCTCTTCTCCGAGTGGCAGTCGCAGCAAAAAACAGGTCCCCGCCTACCTAAGGCCGAGGCCGATGCCCTCTGGAAGCGATTCCGTGGCGCTCGTTCCCAGATTGAAGCAGCCCGCAGAGCTTTCTTTGCCGAGCTGGACGCCACGAACCGCGAGGTACGGCAGCGCAAGGAAAAACTCATCGAACAGGCTGAGGCACTCGCCTCTCGCGGAGCCGACGGAATTCAGTCGTACCGCGACCTTTTGGAGGCATGGAAGGCTAGCGGCCGAGCCGGACGCAAGCTAGACGATCAGCTCTGGGCACGTTTTAAAGCCGCAGGAGATATCCTCTACGGGGCAAAGGCAGATATCGACGCCCAGCTTGACGAAGAGTTCGGCGCTAACCTCATTCTCAAGGAAGAGCTGCTTACCCAGGCAGCACCCATCCTCGAGGAAAAGGACCATGCCGCCGCACGCAGCGCGCTAGCGAACATTCAGCGCAAGTGGGACGAGATCGGCAGGGTCCCGCGCGATGCTGTCCGGACAATTGATGCGCGCATCCGCACAATTGAAGAGCACGTCAAGCAGCTTGAAGAGACTCACTGGCAAAACAACAACCCGGAGACTAAGGCCCGCACTGCCGGTCTGCGTGGTCAGCTAGAGGAATCAATCGAGCAGCTTGAGGCGCAACTTGCCGAGGCAAACGCCGCGAGCGACAAGCGCAAGATCGAAGAGACAACGAAGGCTCTGGAGACCCAGCGCTCCTGGCTCTCAGCTATCGGGGAATAACCCGGCTAAGCCGGTTACACAATTGCCGGTTACCACAATTACCGAATAGCACAATCACGATAAGCGGTCACCCTCGCACTGACGGTGACCGCTTTTCGTTACGCTCGGGCGCACCTGTGGATAACTTTGGACGCGTGAATCGAAAATCCGTCACAATTAGTCCATGGGCATAAAATTCGATTCAATGCTGGCAGCTGTTGCATCCCCCTCCGAAGAAACCAGCACGCAGCAAACCGCAAGCCTGCTCTCCCTAGCCGAACTTTCCGCGGCTAAGCTCGACGGGGATCTCTTCCAACTTGGACTAAGTTATGCAGCCTGGGGCTATGACGATTCACCTCGCTCTCGAGCGCTCTCACTTGTGCCGCATCTTCCCGATGGACTGATCGTGGATGCGCAAACAGCATTATGGGTATACGGCTGCATCAGAACACTTCCCCATGTCCTCACGCTCTGCGTTCCTCTGACCCAGCGCAGACGTCCCCGCCTGAACTTTTCTTATCGCATCAGGGAGATCAGGATTTCACCCGACGAGGTTTGCTCCTTCTGGGGACTGTCTATCCTCACCCCGGTTCGTTTAGCCCGGGACCTCTTATTGCAAGAAGCGGGAGGTAACCAGGCCGGAGACGACAAAGCATACCGAGAGGATTGTCGTCGCTCTCGAGTCGAATTTCGGATGCTCTGCCTCGGATACGACCTCACGCAAGAAAACATCGCAGATGCCCTAGCAGCAAGCAAACACCCGTACCGAAGACACGCGTTGCGTCTACTCACCGAAAAATATGGGTAACGAGTTATCCCCCGTTGACCCTATAGACGTCGTAAACGGTATCTATTCGCCTCACAGCGTTGAGAACTCGGTCCAAATGGGTTGTATCGCCCATCTCAAAAACAAAACGGCTGATGGCCAGCCTGGAGCTCGATGTATTCACGGATGCCGAGAGAATGTTAACGTGATGCTCAGAGAGCACCCTCGTGACGTCAGAGAGCAGCCCAGCCCTATCCAAAGCCTCAACCTGAATATGCACGAGAAAGACGCTTTTAGCGGTAGGGGCCCACTCGACCTCGACGAGGCGTTCCGGTTCTTTGCGGAGACTCTCCACATTCTTACAGGAGATCTGATGGATCGACACCCCCTGACCCTTTGTGATAAATCCAATCACGTCGTCGCCAGGTACGGGGGTACAGCATCTCGCAAGCTTGACCAGAATATCGGGAGCGCCTTTCACAAGGACCCCGCTATTGCTTGTCTGCCGAACCCTGCGTTGATGCTCCAGGTTCGGTGCCGGGATGTGCTCCTCGACTTCGCCTTCGACCTCTGAGAGTTTCGCAACGACCTTTTCGAGTACGGATTGGGTGGAGACGTGACCCTCACCAACGGCCGCGTAGAGCGCGGTAACATCCGCATAGCGTAGCTGCAGCGCGACCTGCTGAAACGACTCCTGGCTCATCAACTTTTGCAGGGGAAGGTTCTGCTTGCGCATGGCTCGCGAGATCGCGTCTTTACCCTGCTCGATCGCTTCGTCTCTGCGTTCCTTTGTATACCACTGGCGGATTTTATTCCGTGCGCGCGTGCTTGTCACAAAGTTGAGCCAGTCTTTGCTAGGACCGGCATCAGGGTTTTTTGAGGTAAAGACCTCGACGACATCCCCGTTCTTGAGGCTTGTCTCAAGCGGAACCAGGCGTCCGTTTACACGGGACCCCATGGTCCGGTGGCCAATTTCGGTGTGAACAGCGTACGCAAAGTCGACAGGGGTCGCACCGGAGGGCAGCCCGATAACGCGGCCCTTCGGAGTGAAAACATAAACCTCTTTTGCGCCGATCTCGAAACGAAGCGCGTCGAGGAACTCGCCCGGATCCTCGGTCTCCGCTTGCCAATCAGAAATGTGGGCAAGCCAGGCCATGTCGGCGCGCTCGGTTCCCGCCTCACCAGGCTTTGCAGATCCGGCCGACTCCTTATATTTCCAGTGAGCGGCAACACCGAGTTCCGCCCGTCGGTGCATCTCTGTTGTGCGGATCTGTATCTCGACGGCCCGACCGTCAGGACCAATCACCGTAGTGTGCAGCGATTGATAAAGATTGAACTTCGGGGTAGCGATATAGTCCTTAAACCTGCCAGGGATCGGGGTCCACCTGGCATGCACCGCTCCGAGCACCGCGTAGCAATCGCGGATAGTAGTAACGATCACCCTGATGCCAACAAGGTCGTAAATATCGTCAAAATCGCGACCACGAACGATCATCTTCTGATAGATCGAATAATACTGTTTGGGTCTTCCGGCAACGTCGCCTCGAATCTTCGAAACGCGTAGGTCCTCGTCTATTGAGTCAACCACGGTCTTGACCATCTCATCGCGCTGAGGGTTTCGCTGCTGAACGAGGCTTTCAATTTCGGCGTAGATTTTTGGCTTCAATACGGCAAAAGAAAGATCCTCGAGTTCGTTCTTGATCGACTGGATTCCCAGACGATGCGCAAGGGGAGCGTAAATCTCGAGAGTCTCTGTTGCTTTGCGGCCGGCGGATTCTGCAGGAACGAATCCCCAGGTGCGTGCGTTGTGTAGCCGGTCCGCGAGCTTAATGATCAAGACGCGGATGTCCTTGGACATAGCCACGATCATCTTACGAACGGTCTCTGCCTGGGCGCTATCGCCGTACTTTACCTTGTCAAGTTTTGTCACGCCGTCGACCAACATGGTGACCTCGTCGCCGAAGTCTGCCCTGAGCTGATCGAGCGAATAGTCGGTGTCTTCAACGGTATCGTGAAGGAGTGCAGCCGCTACGGTCATCGGGCCGACACCGAGGTCGGCTAATATCTGAGCCACGGCAACGGGGTGAGTGATATACGGTTCACCTGATCGCCGCATCTGGCCGCTATGGGCACGCTCGGCCACCGTGTAGGCACGTTCTATGACGCTCAGATCCGCTTTCGGATGCGCGGCTCTCACGGTCTTGATAAGCGCGTCTACCGCACCTGGAGGGCTTCCCTTAGAAAAGATTCGCGGCACAAGACGGCGCAGACTCGTGCTAGTCGAGTGTGACGATGGATCTGTCATAAGTGCACCTCCTGTGTCGAAGTTACCACTTTCGAGAGAGGTCCGTTGACCACTCGCTTTCGAGAAAGTGTCTCTAGGTGTAGCCTGCCGGATTCACTTGCGGCGCAACACAGCTCACAAACGAGCTGGCCACGCCGCAAGAGATCTATGTTTCTTAGCTAGGCTTTTATCGCCCCGGAAGAGGTCTCGGAGTCTTCTTCAGTCTCCAAAGCCTTCTGCGCCTCACGCCGAGCCCGTACCTTCTCATCGTGTTTGATGATCTGCGGTTCACCCGATCGGATGTGCGCATACACCGGAGCAGCCACAAATATTGTGGAGTATGCCCCGAGGAGAACACCGATAAACAGCGCAAGCGAAATATCTCGCAGGGTTCCTGCTCCCAACACGAATGCCCCAATGAACAAAATCGATCCGATGGGCAGCAATGCAACTATAGACGTGTTGACAGATCGCACAAGCGTCTGGTTCACGGCAAGGTTAACACTTTCAGCGAAGGTGCGTACTTCGTTGAGCTCTCCCTTGACCGTATTCTCTCGAATCTTGTCGAAGACCACAACGGTGTCATACAGAGAGTAGCCAAGGATCGTCAGGAAGCCGATCATAGCGGCCGGAGTAATCTCAAACCCAGTAATTCCATAAATACCAGCGGTAATTATGAGGTCGTGGAAGAGTGAGATGATAGCCGCAACCGACATCTTCCACGTTCTGAAGTACAGCGTCATCACGACGGCGGCAAACAGGATAAACACGATCAAGGCAATGATTGCCTGTCTCGTGATGTCCTGACCCCACGAAGCTCCAATGAAGGATGATGTTATCGCTTCTTCGGGTACATCAAATCCCTTGGCGAGGGCCGTCTTCACCTGGGCAGTCTCTTCATCTGTGAGCTGTTCTGTTTGCACCCACAACGAATCGGTGCCGACAAGAAGAACACGGGGGGTCTGGCCGGGAACTACCGACGCAACCGCGTTCGTGGCGATGCTCTCGTCTCTGTTCTCTACCTTTGAGACCTGGAATTGACTTCCGCCGGTGAACTCAATACCAAAGACGAATCCTCCGCGAAGGAATGGACCGATAATCGAGATCGCGATCAAGATGACAGCGATGAGGTACCAGGTTTTTCGTCGTCCGATAATATCTATCGAACGCTTACCCGTGTAGAGATCGTTTCCAAGCTGAGCAAAAGTACCCATGGTTAGGACTCCTTTCGCGATTTGGCCGAAACATTGTCGGCGGTATTCCCGGCCTCAGCTTGAGCTGCGGCTTTTCGTTCTGCAATTGTCTGTCTGCGGGCTGCCTCGCGGCTGCTTTTTGCCTGCTTACCCTTCGCGTCTTGCGCCGGTGCTTTGAATTGAGCCCGCCCGCGGTAAACAGCGCCGAGCTGGCGCGGATCGAGTCCGCTGAACCGGTGTCCCTCCCCGTAGAACTTTGTTGAGGCCAGCAGGGTCAGAATCGGGTGAGTGAATAGCACGACGACGAGAACGTCGACCAGGGTGGTGAGGCCTAGCGTAAAGGCGAAGCCACGCACGTTTCCAACTGCGAGAACGAAAAGGATAGCGGCGGCAAGGAAGTTGATACCATCCGATGCGAGGATGGTTCGCAGCGCGCGTTTCCAGCCATGCTGAACGGCCGACTCAATTCCGCGGCCGTCACGCAGCTCATCCCTAATTCTCTCGAAGTAGACGATAAACGAGTCGGCGGTGATACCAATCGCAACGATCAAACCAGCTACACCGGCAAGCGACAGACGATAGCCCTGCTGCCACGACATCAAGGTAATCAGCAGATAGGTAACGATTGCAGCGATAACAAGCGAAGCGACGGTAACAAGACCAAGCAGCCTGTACTGCACTAGGGAGTACAGCACCACGAGGATGAGACCGATCAGGCCGGCAAGCAAACCGCTCTGCAGCTGGCTCGTTCCGAGCGTAGCCGAAACGGTTTCGTTACTCTGAACCTCAAATCCGATCGGGAGGGCACCAAACTTGAGCTGATCGGCAAGGGCCTTCGCGCTTTCCTGCGTGAATCCTCCGGTGATAGAGGGGCGACCGTCCGTGATGAGACCGTTCATAGAAGGTGCGGTGATAACCGCACCGTCGAGAACAAAAGCGAAACGGTTCAGCGGAGGCTGGGAACCGAAAAGACGCTTGCTCAAGTCAGTGAACTTCTTAGTGCCCTCGCCATCAAGAGTAATCTGCACGGCCCAGCTGCCGGTGGTAGCACCCGTCTGCGTGGTCTCTTGCTGAGCCACGGCATCCGTTATCGAGCTTCCCGCGATCTCCTGCGGCCCGAGGATGTACTTCTCAGTTTGCGAAGTGTCGCAGACCACGAGAGGTTTCTTCGGGTCGGGCTCGCCGGTTGCCCCAGCGCTACACGTGTACTTATCGAACTCGTCTTGGAGGGCCGGAGTAATCCAGGCCACATCTCCGGGACCGGTAGGAGCAGTAGTCGGCGTATCCGATAGTGCAGGAGCATCTGGTGAATCACCGGGAGCAGGGGTCTCCGTGCTTATGGGGTTACCAGAAGCATCGGTCGCTGAGGTGCCAGCGGTCGCGGCAGCTGATGCGAGCAGAACCGGACGTGCCTGCATCTGGGAAGATGCCTGTATACGCTGCAGAGTTGCTTTGTCCGGTGTACCTGGGATGGAAACCACGATGTTCTGGTTTCCCTGAGTCGTGATCTCTGACTCCGAAACACCACTGGCATCAACGCGCTGACGAATAATTGACACCGCCTGAGCCAGCTGTTCGCTCGTGACCTGCTCTCCGTCTTGAAGGACTGGTGCCAGAACAATCTGGGTACCACCCTCAAGATCTAGGGCCAGCTTAGGGGTCCACGACCCTTCTCCTCGCAAAACGCCTAAAGCGTTCAGACCGACAAGGGCAACAATTACTACCAAAAGCCAGGCTAAATAACGCCATGCTTTCTTTACCGGAGCGGATTTCGCCACGTGCTACTGCTTTCTGGGGCTGCGCGGCTCGCGCGCAGGGTGGGGTTGGGTGATAACGATGGGCACTATAAACGATAGTGTGAATCGAGGCTATTTGCCGTTTTCTTTATCCGTGTCGTCGTGATTAGCGCGTTCACCAAATTCTGGATCGTCGTCTGCAGCGATCTCCTCGGTGGCACTTTCATCCGATTCAACGGGGGTCACAACATTCGCGATTGCGTTGCGGTGGACCGTGAGCACGGTACCAGGGCTCGTCTCAATAAGCGCCCGATTTTCCTCCTCATTGAGAGACACAACGGTCCCATAAATACCGGATTGGAGCATGACCTCTGCACCGGGAACGAGGTTTTTCTGAAGAGCCTGAGCCGCGGATTGACGCTTCTTGTTACCTCGGAACATCACGAAGATCATAAGAATTGCCGCGCCACCCAATAAGAGCAGTGATGGATCCAAGGGGAACACCTTTCGTCGCGCACCGATGTGGTACGCATAAATTGATAAAGCTTAGTTGTTAAACAACAATCAACTATAGAACATTTGGCTGGGAGAGATCGAAATGCTTCCAGGCAGCATCCGTAGCTACCCTACCGCGTGGAGTACGAGAGACGAGACCTGCCCTGACGAGAAAGGGTTCGACGACCGCCTCGATTGTCTCCGCGTCCTCCCCAACCGACACGGCTAAGGTGCTCATCCCCACCGGCCCTCCTCTAAACCGTTCAATCAGCCCGCGGAGAACCGCGCGATCCAGACGGTCAAGCCCCAGCGTATCGACATCATAGAGTTCAAGCGCTGAGTCAACGGCATCCCTGTCATTAGCTGCGTCGTGAACCAGGAAATAGTCCCGCACCCGCCTGAGCAGCCTGTTAGCGATACGGGGAGTCCCACGTGACCGGCCCGCGATAATTGCCACGGCATCCGCTGATATATCGAACCCCATCAGTCGCGCGGCTCGCGCTAGAACCTGCTCGAGTTCCGAGTCATCGTAAAATTCGAGATGAGCGGTAAACCCGAAACGATCGCGAAGCGGGTTGGGGAGAAGGCCCGCGCGGGTCGTGGCACCAACAAGAGTGAACGGGGCAAGCTCTAGGGGAATCGAGGTTGCTCCGGCGCCCTTACCCACCATGATATCGATGCGAAAGTCTTCCATCGCCAGGTAGAGCATTTCTTCTGCAGAGCGCGCCATGCGATGAATTTCATCGATGAAAAGCACTTCTCCAGGAATAAGCGAGGACAGCATGGCAGCGAGATCACCCGCATGCTGGATCGCGGGGCCGCTAGTCATCCGAAGAGGCTTACCCAGCTCCTCCGCAACAATCATCGAAAGCGTCGTCTTACCGAGTCCGGGAGGGCCTGCAAGCAAGATATGATCTGGCGTACGACCCTGCATTGTCGCCGCTGTCAGCAGAAGCTCGAGTTGTCCCCTGACCTTGGTCTGCCCGACGAACTCAGACATGTTTTGCGGCCGGAGGGCCCCCTCGAATGCGACCTCGCTCTCGGTCACAATCTCGGGGTTTGTGAGGTCTTCACCCTCGAAAGGCTCCGCCACTCCCGGAAGTTCTTCGTTTGTCATATGTTCTGAATTCTCCGTCGACATGGTTAGAGGTTCCTGTTACCGCTGAGCTTGTTACTACTGAGCGCAGCAAGGGCCGCGCGCAGCAGCTGAGGCTCGGTAAGTTCGCTTTCGGATGCCCGACTCACGTCCGCCACGGCAACCGCCGCATCGCTTTCGGCCCAGCCGAGGCTCATCAGGGCCGCTTCGACCTTGGCAGATACCGGCGCGGCTGACACGGGTACGGCATCCGTTTCTTTCATCGTGAGCCCTAGCGCGGTGAGCTTGCCTCCGAGAGAAACGGTCAGGAGTTTCGCGGTTTTTGGCCCGATGCCACTTACCTGACGGAAGGGTTTATCGTCCTCAGCGGCAACCGCCGCAACGATTTGCTGGGGAGTAAGAACGTTGAGCACGCCGAGGGCGCTTCGCGGACCGACCCCGGAGACCCCCAGCAGAATAATAAATACCTCGAGCTCGTCACGCGTGGCGAAGCCAAATAGGGTGAGCGCGTCCTCGCGCACCACCAGGTTTGTGTGGAGAAAAAGCTCTGTCCCCCTGTGCGAGCTTGCCGCCTGATTGCCCGTTACCTCGACAGCGAAACCCACTCCCCCGACATCGATGACAACCGTGCCGCCACGCACGTCTAGAACAGGGCCCCGCAAAGAAGAAATCACCGGTTAAGACTACGTTGTTTTCTTCCCGCGCGAATGCTGCTCTGCGGCGAGCCACGCCTGTTGGGCAGGAGTGAGAGTCCCAGAGCCCGTAGCGGCGGGTTGTTTTGCCGCTGCCATATTTGGTCGAGTGGCAGAGATGGGGCTAGCCCTACGCCAGGCGTGACAGATTGCGAGAGCGAGGGCGTCTGCCGCATCCGCCGGTTTCGGAATTTCGGCAAGTTTGAGGATCTTCGCCACCATCAGCCCAACCTGGCTCTTATCGGCTGCACCGTATCCCGTCACCGCGGCCTTCACCTCGGTGGGGGTATGGAGCCCAACGGGAATACCTCGTTGGGCTGCCAGGAAGAAGGCGACACCGCTGATCTGGGCAATGCCCATCACCGTCCGGACGTTCTGCTGCGCAAAGACTCGCTCGATCGCGATGGCGTCCGGTTTGTATTTATCGATGAGCGCTTCGATCCCCTCGCCGATCACGAGCAGGCGTTGCGACAGCTCCATTGTCGAGGGTGTACGTACGACATCGACATCAACAAAACGCGCGGTGCGGGTTGTCGAGACATCGACTATTCCCACACCGCACCTGGTGAGTCCCGGGTCTATCCCGAGAACACGCATACTCTGGTTACTTACTCGTCGTTCTCAAGCTCGGCCTCGACCTCAGGGGTGAGGTTGAAATTGCTGTAGATGTTCTGCACATCATCGCAATCCTCGAGAGAATCGATGAGCTTGAAAATTTTACGAGCGGTCTCGGCATCCACGTCAACCGTAAGGTTGGGCACAAACTCGGCGTCTGCTGATTCGTAGTCGATTCCTGCGTCCTGCAGAGCCGTGCGAACTGCCACGAGATCCTGCGGCTCGCTGATGATCTCAAAGTCGTCGCCGCGGTCGGTAACCTCTTCGGCTCCGGCCTCCAGCACAGCCATGAGAACGTCATCCTCGGTGAGCTTGTCAACCTTGCTCACAACAACGACGCCCTTGCGGTTGAAGTTGTAGGCAACGCTGCCAGGGTCAGCCATATTTCCGCCGCCGCGACTCATCGCGGTGCGGACCTCTGCCGCTGCACGGTTCTTGTTATCGGTGAGGCACTCGATCATGAGGGCAACACCTCCCTGACCGTATCCCTCATACATGATGTTGAGGTATTCAATCTGTTCACCCAGGAGACCGGCACCACGCTTGATCGCGCGGTCAATGTTGTCATTGGGAACAGATGTCTTTTTGGCCTTCTGCACTGCGTCGACAAGGGTGGGGTTGCCAGCCATATCGGCACCGCCAATCTTGGCAGCAACCTCGATGTTTTTAATCAGCTTGGCAAACGCCTTCGCACGCCGCGAATCAATAATCGCTTTCTTGTGCTTCGTCGTTGCCCACTTGGAGTGTCCGGACACGTCTCTCCTCAGGTTCTTTCACAAAATAATGGTAATAGTCTAGCGGGTCGGCTGGCCGGGCCAAGACTAGTCTGGCTGCGGCCAGGCCTTCGCAATAGCGATTCGTACGTCGCCGAGCAATTGCGGCAGAGCCTTTGTCTTCGCAATAATAGGCAAGAAATTCGCATCCTGCGCCCATCTCGGCACGATGTGTTGGTGCAGATGCGCAGCGATCCCGGCCCCGGCAACAATCCCCTGGTTCATACCAATGTTGAAGCCGTCATTCCGAGAGACCTGCGAGATGACACGCATAGCAGTCTGCGTGAGATCGCCGATCTCTGCGACCTCCTCTGGGGTTGCCAGGTCGTACGTCGCGATATGCCGGTATGGGCAGACGAGCAGGTGACCGCTGTTGTACGGAAACAGGTTGAGCAGCACAAAGGCAGTCTTTCCTCGCGCAACAATCAGCCCGTCTTCGTCGGAGCCTTGTGGCGCGTAGCAGAACGGGCAGTCCTCGCCGCTCGGCTGCTGACCGTCCCTTATGTACACCATGCGATGCGGGGTCCAGAGCCGCTGGAACTCGTCAGGCACTCCGACCAGATGCGAGGCATCCCCCAGCGAAGGGTCACCACCCGCGTGGTCGTTGTGATGTTCCGCGTAGTCGTCTAGGCTGAGGCGGGCCATGCCGTCAACACCTGCTCGCGGGAATCTATCGAGTGACGGATGCGTGCCACGGCATCCGCAATCGACACACCGTTCAACTGGGTTCCGTCACGGAAACGGAAGCTCACGGCACCTTTCGCACGGTCTTCCTCACCAGCAATCAGCTGGAACGGAACCTTCGCCTTGGTGTGATTGCGGATCTTCTTCTGCATCCGCTCGTCAGAACGGTCGACCTCGGCGCGCACACCGTAGGAGCGAAGCTCCGTCACGATGTCCTGAACGTAGTCAGCGTACTCCTCAGCCACGGGGATACCGACAACCTGAACCGGCGAAAGCCAGACGGGGAATGCACCAGCGTAGTGCTCGGTGAGGACCCCGAAAAAGCGCTCGATCGAGCCGAACAGGGCGCGGTGGATCATTACGGGACGCTGACGGGTTCCGTCGGCGGCGGCGTATTCGAGTTCAAAGCGTTCTGGCAGGTTGAAGTCGAGCTGGATCGTCGACATCTGCCAGGTGCGTCCGATTGCGTCGCGGGCCTGAACAGAGATCTTCGGGCCGTAAAACGCTGCCCCGCCCGGGTCCGGGACAAGCTCGAGACCGGATGCCGCTGCCACCTCGGCGAGGGTATTGGTCGCCTCGTCCCAGTCTCTGTCGCTTCCGACGAACTTCTCGGGATCCTTGGTGGAAAGTTCCAGGTAAAAATCGTCCAGCCCATAGTCCTTGAGCAGCCCGAGCACGAACTCCAGGGTGCGGGTGAGCTCTGCCTTCATCTGATCGCGGGTGCAATAGATGTGCGCATCGTCTTGCGTCAAACCGCGCACACGGGTGAGGCCGTGCATCACCCCGGATTTCTCATAACGGTAGACCGTTCCGAACTCAAACATCCGGATTGGCAGGTCGCGATAGGAATGCGCCGTCGCATCGAAGATCAGGTTGTGCATCGGGCAATTCATGGGCTTGAGGTAATAGTCGGTGCCGGCTTTGCGGACGCTACCATCCTCGTTGTATTCTGCGTCGATATGCATCGGGGGGAACATCCCATCGCGATACCAGTCCAGGTGACCCGAAATCTCGTAGAGGTGACCCTTCGTGATGTGCGGGGTATTGACGAACGAATATCCCTCTTCGATGTGGCGCTTACGCGAGTAGCTCTCTAACTCGTTACGAATGATTCCGCCGCGAGGGTGGAAAACAGGCAGACCGCTGCCGAGCTCATCGGGAAAACTAAAGAGGTCTAGCTCCGTTCCCAGGCGGCGATGATCACGCTTCGCCGCCTCTGCGAGGCGTTCCTGGTAGGCACGCAGTTCGTCCTTGGTCGGCCACGCCGTGCCGTAGATGCGCTGCAGCTGAGGGTTCTTCTCGGAGCCGCGCCAGTATGCGGCCGCGACACGGGTCAGCGCGTAGCCGTTGCCGATCATCCGCGTGTTGGGTAGATGCGGTCCTCGGCAGAGGTCCTTCCAGATGGTTTCGCCGGTCTTGGGGTCGACGTTGTCGTAGATCGTGAGCTCAGCACCACCGACTTCGACACTTTCGTTTGCCTCGCTGGTATCGGCGCCACCTTTCAGCCCGATGAGTTCAAGCTTGTAAGGTTCGTTGGCCAGCTCCGCACGGGCCTCGTCGTCTGTTACGACCCGGCGCACGAAACGCTGGCCCTGCCGAATGATGCGATCCATCGCTTTCTGCAGCGCTTTGAGATCCTCCGGCGTAAAGTTTTCCTCGACCCCGAAGTCGTAATAAAAACCGTCGGTGACGGGCGGGCCAATGCCCAGCTTGGCGTCGGGGTTGACCTGCTGCACCGCCTGAGCGAGCACGTGAGCAGCGGAGTGACGCAGGATGCTTAGGCCATCGGGCGAATCAATAGTGACGGGTTCTACCGTATCGGTCTCCATCACCCCGGCTGCGAGGTCGCGAAGTTCTCCGTTGACGCGCATAGCGACAACAGAACGATCAGTGAAAAGTGAAAAACCGTCGGCCACGTGTGTGCTCCCTGACTAGATGCTGTAACTGAAACAACTCTACAAGCATCAGGCACACCAGGGTGCGCGTTCGACCGTTGTTTTATTACTCCGACACCAATTTGAGTCCGACGATACAGCCGACCAAGCCCATTATGAGGAGAACCTTGATGAGCGACACATCAGCTGTGCCGGTAATCATCGAGTAGATAACGGTGAGACTGGCGCCTATCCCCACCCAGATGGCGTAGGCGGTACCGGTCTCAAGATCGCGCATGGCCCATGCAAGGCCAATCATGCTTATCGCAGCGGCGACGACGAAAATGATGCTGGGCCAGAGTTTGGTGAAGCCCTCGGACTTACCAAGAGCTGTCGCCCATACGGCCTCGAAAAGACCAGATACGATCAGAATAATCCACGACATGAGAGTTCTCCTGGCCAGTCTTGTCGCGTTCCGGGTACTGATCCGTCGTCCGGGGGCCGTGTGTATGCGGTCCTGAGAATAGTTTAGTACAAACTAATGGGCACCAAGGTGCACACCGGTTGCTGACCCAAGTTGGTAAAGTGCATCAAATCTTTCCATCTACCAGCTGGGAGTAGAGCCAGTAATGGTATTCCGGAGTGTTTTTCCTAGTGGGCGATACCGGACTCGAACCGATGACCTCTTCCGTGTGAAGGAAGCGCGCTACCAACTGCGCCAATCGCCC
>JBBAQX010000051.1:0-34773 GCA_040400085.1 Lysinibacter sp.
TTGCGGTCATCCGTATCATCCCTTTGTCGTTCGCGTCTCGCGTCTCGGGTCTCAGGTGCCCTCGACACTAATCCCGCCCCGGTGAGGGAGCGGGCGTCTCAATCAATCTAGTGTCCCGACACAATTTAGTCAAGAGGGAATTTTAGAATCGCCAAAAAAAAATAATCAGAATCGCACAAGGAAATTGCAATCTGTCAGGGAGAGTAACCAGCACACACACTCACGCTCACACACACACACACACCACGCATGCGAAACAATGACGGCACGGTCGCACCTGAAGCGTGCATTAATTTTTATTCATAAAGTAGCTAACCAATCCACATGCTTGCATGTGGATTGGTATAAACTGTTGCAGCGTAATTTGATGCGGTCATCGTTGTGGTTGCACGAGACGGCACCAGGGGGGGGCGGCCCCAAAACGCGGACCCCAATTGATTCTATTCCTCTCGTGGAATTTACACTGATTTTCAAACGGGGTGTAAAAACCGCCCCTCCCGATCAGGTGGGACGTAGGTCTCACCTGAAGTTGTTGGGTGTAATGGGTTTCGTGTTGGTGGTTTGCAAGTTAGCTTGGTATGATGATGGTGTTTGTGTGTGGTGGTTTCAGGTGCGGACGGGTCCGCACCTGAAAGATGGGTGGTGTGAGGGGGTGGGTTGTGAAGGATGCTGAGGCGTCGTTGGTGTTTTCGGATGTTGTGAGGCGGATTCGTGATCCGCACGCGAAGAAGTACATTGAGCCGGATGATTTGTTGATTGCGATTGTGGAGAACCTTGGTGGGGTTCAAGAGTTTGCGAAGATGGTGGCGGACACGGTTCGCTTATCGACGGGGGTGGCGAAATCTCGGACGATGGACAACTTGTTGCGGTTGATTCAATCGGTGTCGATTCGTCGGGGTAAGCCGTTGGATACGTCGAGTTTGTCGGATGGGGATTTGTTTCAGGCGTTTGTGGAGATGACGAGCCATGCCGAGAGGTCGAAGGCCGAAGGCGAGGGCAGCGGAACCGGTGTTGGCGGAGTTGAAACCGTCGATAGCGGGGTTTTCGAGCAAGCCTCCGAAGCCGGTGACGACTGACGACTTGGTGGGGTTTGCGGGGGTGGGTGAGCTGGGTTATACCCCGCCGCTTTTCGTCATTCCACCTGCGCCGAAAGTTCCGGGATCGGTTGAGTTGCCGGGTGTTGAGGATGCGACGGTATCGGCGGACGTGTATGCTCAGTTGGTGGTGGAATACGCTCGTCGGATGCGGGAGGGGTTGCGGGTTTATCGGCCGACTTCGGTGTACACGCAGGCGTTTCATGAGAGTCACGCGGGGACGCGGATACTCAGAGGCGGGAATCGCAGCGGCAAAACGACGGCGGCTGCGGTTGAGGTTGCCCGTGCAATTACCAATTCGGACCCGCACGGGAAGTATCCTAAGACGGGGACGGCGTATTTGGTAGCGTTTGACGGTCGTCAGGTGGCGGATGTGTTGTACGCCAAACTGTTTCGGCCTCGGTCGATTGAGGTTATTCGGGACGCGGTTACGGGGTTGTATCGGCCTTGGACGCCGGATGAACCGGGAGATTACAACCGGCGATCCGAAGTAACTCACGCCGAACCACTGGTGCCCGAGCGGTTGGTGAAGAAGATCGCATGGGAGAACGCGGGGGAGTCGATTCCTTCGGTGATTGAATTGACGACGGGTTGGACGTTGCGGTTCTTCTCATCGAAGGCGCGTCCGGAGCGGGGTACGTCGATTGACTTGGCGTGGCTGGACGAAGAAATCGACAACCGGGATTGGGTGCCTGAGTTGCGGGCACGGTTGATGCAGCGGAGCGGGAAGCTGATCTGGTCGGCAACGCCGCAAAGCGGGACCGATCAACTGTACGAGTTGAGCGAACGGGCGGAACTCGAACTGCATAAGTTCCAAGCCGGAGGCCCGGAACCGACGCACCGCGAGTGGTTGATCCTGATGAAGGACAACCCGTACATCTCCGAACGATCGCAAAAGGAATTCGCCGACAGTTTGATGACCGAAGAGGAACGCCGAGTCCGGATCGACGGGCAGTTCTCGCTGGGCCGATCCATCGTGTTCCCGGAGTGGACGACGGTTGATAAGTGCCCGTGGTTCCCGCTCGTGCATGTTTCGGGCGATCTGAACAAATGCTGGACGCTTTATGCGTTCACTGATCCCGGTCGGCAGGTTTGTGCCACGATCTTTCTGGCTGTACCACCGCCGAGCGAACCCGACCAAAGGCCGGTTATCTACGACGAGTTGTATGTACCGCAATGCGATGCGGATAAATTCGGCAGACTGGCATCGGAACGGGTCCGCACATATGGCACGAAAGTTCAGGCGTGGTATGTTGATTCGCACGAATCGCGTAAGCACGACACCGGGGGCGGCAAGACGGTGGGATACCACTACCTCGAAGCCTTGAGGAAGTACGACGGTTTGCCGTTGTCGGGTAGTGGGTTCCGGGCTGCACCCGACACGCTGGCAAGCGGTCTGGAATCGCTGCGAACGTGGCTGGTCCGCGACATTGCCACGGGTAATACCGGTGTTCGGATCGTCGCCGAGAAACTGCCGCATCTGGATTTTGAGATGCGCCGGTATCGAATGCAGACAAACCCGCGAACCGGGATGGTGTTGGAAAAACCGATCAAGAAGAACGATCACTTGATCGACTGCTGTCGGTACGCGGCGGCCGTCGATCCCGTGTGGAAGCGACCAGCCCCGATCAAAGATTTGGGCAGTGCAGCGTACCGGGCGTTTCGGGCGTACCGAAAAGCCCGAGGGTTGAATGGAAAGCGTCCGAGCATTTCGTTCGGGCCGTCTCAGAACTGAGGTGTTTCGTGCAGACAGAATGGACGATGCCGGCTGTCCGATCCGGCGACGTGGTGGAGTATTTCAAAGACGGACTGACGAGTCAGGGAGAAGGTATTCCAGCCTTCGTTACCCGCGTCTATCCTCGTGCGGTCGATATGACCGTGTTCCCCGTCAACGGTGCGCCGAGTCCGATTCCCGAACCTGCCCGTCACGCCGATGACCCCGATCTCGAACGGTTCCTGACTTACAACCCCGGTTGCGGAGCATGGCGACATCGCAAACTGAATACGACTCATCCGCTCGGATGCAGTGCAGCGGAATCTATCATTCACAATGCAAAAGATCAAAACCAGCCCGCCAATGCAAACCAAACGAAGAAGTAATCCATGTCACCTGAAGCCGTGTTGCAGAAGATTTCGAGTTCGTGGCTTCGCTTGATTGCGAAATCGCGCGAACACAAGCGCAAAGAGTTCGGCAACACGGCCGAAGAGTGCATGAAGTTCTTCGACGGTCCTTATCACGACTGGCTTTATTCCGATAAACAGTTCGGCACCGTCACAAGCGGCGGTGGAGATGAAGATAAACTCCTGCCGCCACCCGCTTACAAAGTCACGATCAACAAAGCCGCCGAACTCGTTCAGTTGTTCGGCCCGGCGCTTTATCAACGCAACCCCGACCGCAAGGTGACGCCTCGGCGGGCGTATGCTCCACCGCCGGAATACTACGGCGTTGATGTTGACCCAGCAAATGCTCAGGCCTACGAGCAGATTCTGCGGATGGCCAACGAACGGCGGGCGAAAGACTTGGTCCGCGCGCAGTTGTTCGAGCAGTATCTGAACTACACGCCGGCCGAACTCGATCTGCGTCAGCATTCCCGGATGTGGGTCACTGAAGCCTTGCTCAAAGGCATGGGAGTTCTCTGGACGGAATTCGTAACGATGCCGTCGGGACACCGCGTCGTCGGATCGTTTAGTGATTCGGTGGATAACTTGTTTGCTGATCCCGACGCCACATCGTTCGACGACTGCATGTGGTTTGCCCGTCAATGCACGCATCCCAAGTGGCAAGTCGAACGCGATTACGGACTCAAACCCGGTTCCTTGAAAACCGCCAACGGAACTCAATCGGCAACGGGATCGGCTTGGCCCGACCCCAACGACAATAGCAACCGGGCACAATCGCGCCGAAACGAAACCAGCGACGTTCTGACCTACTTCAAGATTTACTCCCGCATGGGCATCGGTGCCCGCATCAAATCGAATGCCGTTCCCGACGATCTCAACGACGCCGATTCGATGCTGGGCGATTACTGCTACCTCGCCGTTGCACCGGGACTCAGATACCCGCTCAATCTCACACCCGACACGTTCGCGTCGGGTGACATTGAGATGCTTCGCAAAGCGGTCGAGTGGCCGATTCCCTTCTGGCTCGACGGGCGATGGCCGTTCGTCCCGCTGTGGTTCCATCGCGTTCCCGGCCGCCTCTGGCCGATCTCGCACCTGAAACCAGCCCTCGGCGAACTGCGACTCATCAACTGGCTGTATTCGCTGATGACAGGCAAAGTTCGCGTCAACTCGCGTGATATTCTCGTGCTGAATAAAGGGTTGTCCGAGGAATCCAAGCAAGCGATCCTGCACGGCCCAGACTATTCCGTCGTTGAAATCGACGGCGTCACACAGAAAGCCAGCGACTTGGCGAGTTTCATTCAGCACCCGAACATGAATCAGAATGCCGAAATGCTGCTCGACCGGACGATGGTTTACTTCGAGCAACGCACGGGGCTTTCTGAACTGCTCTACGGTGCAACTCAAACGCAATTGCGGAGTGCGACGGAAGCCAACGTCAAGAACAACAACGCATCCGTGCGGCCCGACGATATGGCTCAGACTGTTGAGGAACAAGCCGGTGTCGTCGCCACCAACGAACTGATCGCCGCCCGATGGATGCTCGAACCCGACGACGTTCGCCCGGCGCTCGGCGATGTGGGGGCGTACCTCTGGCAAGCCGAAGTCCTGACATCGGATGTTGTCAGCACGTTCCATCAGTACGAATGCAACGTCGAGAGCGGGTCGGCTCGGCGACCCAACCGCGACAGGGATGTTGCCAACATGAATCAGTCCATGCAGACGCTGTTCCAGCCGCTCATGCAGTTGGCAATGGCAGGCAACCCGGCACCCGTCAACGCTCTGATTGCCGATTGGGGCAAAGCCAACGGATTCGATCCTTCCAAGTACCTGATCTCTCCACCACCACCACCGATGCCCGCCACCCCAACCGATCAACCAGCGGAACCGCAAACCGCTGGCTGACCGCAAGTCCAACCCGCCACGTCAATCGCACGTCAGCTATCCGCCGGTCCTTCAGGTGAGACCTACGTCTCACCTGAAGGTTTTCAAAACCGGAACCCGCATCAACCATGTTTTGCCGCGTGAGCGCCCGCTTTCCGCATCGCCTGCACGGTGTAGACGCGAACCGTATCTGGGTGATCGCCGAGCAGTGCCGCTGCCAGATGCTCGTCGCCCAACTCACTCGCTTGACTCGCTGCCGCGTGACGCAGTTGGTAAGGCGTCCAGTGCGGGATCAACACTGGTTCGCGGCCTTCGAGCGATGCCGCTCGCGTCTCGGCCTTGTTTGCTCGCTCGATAGCTCCTTTGACTGCTCGGGCGTAGCTCTCGACGCTGTACGCGATGCCCGGCGGCTTCTTTCTTGCTCGTGCCCGACGAGCGGCCGCGCGTTGCTTCTGCGACGGTTGCACCTTGGTCTTCCGCGCCGAACTGAGTTGCTGTGCCCGCCACGCCTCAGATTCGATAGGCGAGAAGATCGGAGCCGTCGGATCGCGTCCTTCGATAAGCGGGGCCAGTGCCGCTTGGGCTGCCGGCCCCAGCACGATCTGACGCGGCTTGCCGATGTGCTGTTGTTTCCATGCGACCGGGCAGTAGACCCAGATGGCAACGCCCGTCGAGGCGTCCGTGAATCCTGTGATCGTCAGGCCCGGCATCGGCGTGATTCGCTCGGCTGGCGATGTACTGATTCGTTCTCGCGTCATCGCTACCAGTTCGCCGGGCCTGCACCCGCTCGACCGCTGCACGCGAATCATTGCAGTAAGCGTTGGCGAGCAGTGGGGCAGGGTGCGTGCGACTGCGTCGTCGGACACCGGCAGACGCGGTGCCGACTCTCGAGCGCCGTCGCCGGCAGACATGGCAGCGAGTTCGCGGAGATGCGCCGCCGATCCACGCGGCACCAACTTCTTGCGCTCGATCCATCGCCACGCTTGCCGGATCGAGCGTACCAGCGCGTTGACGTAGGTTCGACTCAGTGTCTGCCCGTCGCGGCTCGACGGCGTGCGGCAGAGCGACTGACGCAGGGAATCGAGTGTATCGGCGTCGAAGTCTGCGGCTGGCATATCGGAGCAGAATTGCAGAGTGTGTTCGATGGCGATTTCGAGCCGTGCGACAACGCGCCAATCCATCCGCCCGAGTTCGCGGACGTGCTTGTAGTATGCCGTCAGCGCCTCGGCGACAGTGCATTGATCGGGGTTCGGAATGCCATTCGCTGGGCCACGCAACAGCCACTGAGCGAGTCGCTTCTGGTACGCGGCTCGGGCCGCTTGTTCGTCGCGGCCGAACCGCACTCGCTTGCCGTTGAAATTCGCGCACCAGCACCCGTCGCCGGAGAGCTGGTACAGTTCGGGGATCGCTTTTTTGGGTCGTGCCATAGCCAGTTCAATCGGGTCGGCCGACCTGAAACCCTGAGAAAAAGTGCGCCGAGATAACAGAAAACATCGAGAAAACCAGTATCCGCGACAGGAGTCGAACCTGTAACCTTCGGCTTCGGAGGCCAGTCGGGACGGCCATCCGTGGCCGCCTGATTTCCTTCAGTGACAACGGCTTACGGAGGAAATGGCGTCAAGGCGGATAGCGCAAAGGTGTGCGAGAATTCGCGTGGTTTCAGGTCGAATTGCCGGTTTCAGGTCGTTTCAGGTCGCGTCGTCCATGACGCTCGGACAACCTCAACAGTCATGCGTTGTAGCCTGATGGTCCGTCGAAACCTCGTATTATTTCCAATTCTACTTCAGCCTTGGCGGCTCGTCGAATCAATTCTCCAATCGCGCCTCTCGCATTTTCGAGCGATTCAACGCATCGTTCGAGTTGACGTTCGGCGTTGATTCGCTCTTGCTCGCACTCTCGAAGGGAATCAACAAGCCGACGATTGCATCGGCGTAAACGACGCGATTCTGATTTGCGAGACATCGAATCTCTCCTGAATGGATCGTTCGCTTGCCACCAATTTTACCTCAGTTGTCACCGCTGCAACATACGAGAAGTTATACTTTGTAAAACGGGGTTGCCGTTTGTTAGCACACCATGCAATAATGCAAGCTCAACGGTGTATTTCCCTACTACGGTAACGTATCTGGATTGAGGGGTTTATGGCTGAGTTACTCGAAGAACCGAGTTCTGGCGTTGCAACCGATGTCCAAGACGATTCGTCAGACGTAGGTGGTGGCGTTCAAACTGAGCCGTCGATTGATTCGGGCAACACGGGTGGCGGACAGCCATCGTGGTCGTTCCGAGAGGCGTATGCCCAGCAGATGGGCGCAGACCCGACCGTTTACCAAGACGATAAGTCTGCGTTCAATGACTTGCTCGGTCGGCTTTCTGCGCTGCGTCAGAGACAGGAGCAAGAGCAGGATTACGTTCGAGCCGGCCAATACTTCTTGGCCAACCGCGACAAGTTCCAGCAACCGCATCCCCCCGTTCAACAGCAACAGCCGCAAGCCAGCGAGCCGTGGTGGAAGGTTCCGGATTGGAACGACTCGTGGCAGGATGCTATCGAGTTGGATGATAATGGACGTCCTCGCGTTCGGCCCGGTCAAGACCCGGCAATCGTTCAGAAGTACGAAGCCTATCGTCGATGGCAGGCCGACAGCCTGAAGAAGATTCTGCACGACCCCGTTGGCACGATCAAACCGGGGATCGAGGAAACTGTCCGCCCGATGATTCAAGAAGCGATCTCGAATCACTTCAACCAGTACGCCGAGACGCAGTTTGCCCAGCAATTTGTCAACGAACGCGCCGACCTGATCTACCAGAAAACTCCCGATGGTCAGTTGATGATCGACGGTGCAGGACGGCGGGTTCTCTCGCCGATCGGTCAGGTTTTCCAGAGCCACGTTCGCAATCTGGAGCAGAGTGGCGTCACCAATGCAACGGTGCAAGGTGACTTGGCGTGGAAACTCACTCAAGCCGACTTGTACCGCGTTGCAGCGGCAGGCAATCCCCAGACGAATGCCGCACCGGTGCTGAACCCGGCTGGCGCAAACGAGCAGTCTAAGCGAGCAGCAGTGGCACGGGGCCGATCCAACCAACCGGGCGGGTCGCGGCACATTCCGTCAGTTACCAACGATGAACCAAACTTGGACGGAAGTGTTCGGTCGGTCGGGCGCCGGCTGATCGAACAGGAATTACAGAAACTCGGGGTTTCTTAACCTTGGATTCGGGGTCTCACTAGCCCCAGGAGAAAGCGATGTCGATTCCGTCGTGGGCTGGTGCCGTTCAAGCGGCTCTGCCGAACTACATCAAGAAAATCTGCGATGAAACGATGCGTAAGCGTGTGCTTTACGCCAAGGTTCAGGCAGAAGGCAACATCATTACCGGTGAGGGTGGCTCTCACTTGGAATGGTTCGTCAAAAATCGCCGCCATAAACCTCAAATTTTCGAGGATATGGCTTCCTTGTCGGCGCAACGCAAGAATCGCGGCCAGCGGGGTAAGCTCCCGTGGCGCGGTTATCGCATGTCGGAGGCGCTGTCGAAAGCTGACGAAAAGATGCTCCAGAACGACCAGACTCGTCTGGCTGATCTCTGGAACGATAAGACTTCGGACATGGTGGCGGACTTCACCGAAGCCTTGGCCGAGTACATCTACAGTGACGAGAATGCTGGTGGATGGAACGGTCTTGAAACGATGTTCGGTACGTCCGGCGCAAGCGCTGGCAACCGCATTGCTACTCCGTCGGACACTTACGCGGAAATCAACACTGGTCTTGGGTTCTACGGTGGGACGTGGACCGGGACGTGGCCGAATGGATACGGCGATTCGTTGTACGATTTCTGGTCGCCTCTTCTGGTCGATGCCACAAACACCGGCTGGGCTGCGACGACCAAGACGTGGGAAAACACGGCGCTTGAGTGCATCGAGTTTGCAACCACGGCATCGGTCAAGAACGGCCCGATCATGGGTCGGCTCGATTTGGGTTTACTCCCGGCAGACCGATACCGCACGCTCTTGGCGCTCGTCCGCACCAAGGAACGGATCGTCATTCAGCAAAGCGCCGGGGTTAAAAACTCGGTGACTTCGCTCGGTTACGGCGACACGTTCTATTACGAAGGTGTCGAGTTCACGCCGGAATTCGGGATGCCGAGTTCCACGATCTGCTACATGCTCAACGCGAAGAACGTCGAGATTCATTCGCTCAATCCCAACATCATCGAGATCGACCCGCCGTTCTGGGAGCCGTCGAATCTGTCGTGGCGCTGGGATGCGTACACGTTGAGCCAACTGAAGTTCGAGTCTCCGAAGCATTTCGTCAAGATCGCCAACTACACCTGAGTCACGGGAGTCGCACCTGAAATCGTGCGACTGCACCTAAGCCACTGGAGTCCATTGTCATGTTTCAAGATGTGTTGCCTTTCAAACGCGGCACGACTGCAACCGAAGGGTTGGGCGAAGGCGACGGCCGGCCGACAACGGCCGGCACTGTCGGCTCGGATTACCTCGGCCGCGAGTACGTTGTCGAACACGCCGACCCGGTCACGGGTGCCAAGATCAGCGGCTTACCCGTCCGGCTGCGCGTCATGAAGAACTCGCTTTCGAGCGGGGCGTGTTTGCCGGGTGTCCTGTACACCACGAAAACCGACGGCACGATTGCTCAGAATCTTTCGGAGGTTGCGTCTGCCGCTGCGGCAAACGCGCCTCTCGTCGTGGTTGCCGACGAATATCTGCCAGCAACCGGGGCCGCAAACGGCTCGATCTTCTACGGGGTTGTCCAAGGCCCGACTCGCATGAAGACTGCTGCCAGCGGTAGCAACACGGTTGCTGTCAACGGGGCGGTTATCTGTTCGGGTTCTGGTCTTGTGGTCGCGGCCGATCTCGGGCCGACAACTTCGACAGTTGCTCTCACCACGGCTCGCGGCATCATCGGTTACGCAACCGAGGCGGTTGGTGCGGCCACAACCACGTTTGGTGCGGTTCTTAGCCCTCGTGTGTAAGGAGAGGACGTGAAACCGGTTCATCCAGCCGGCCAGTGGGTCATGCGATTGCTGTACCTGCCGGTCTGGCTGTTAATCGGAATTCTGTCTGCTACTGGCACGGCCATGCTGTCTGTGTCGTCGTTACTCGACGCATGGGCAGAACAAAAAACGGGAGGGTAGCAGGTGACAAGCGCTCGCACAATTGCTGGCAGTACAGTTGCTGCTGGCATGTCGCTAATTGCGGCTCTCCCATCGGTGTCTGGGTTTGGCGGGATGTTGTTGCCGGCACTGTTGAATCTTGGTGCTGGCGGCATCTTTGCCGTCATTCTGCTGATGCTCTATCGAGAGACGTTGGCAAGTTTTACGTCTGAATTGCGACTGATTCGGGAGGCCGATGAGGTCCGCAATACGCAAATCTGTGAGTCGTTTTCGGCTGAGATCAAAGCTGAACGCGAGGCGTCTGACAAGCGAATTATGCTTTGGTTGAAAAGTTCACGCCGCGATTCTCAGCGGCATTCAAAAGCAATTGATCGGCTTGCTGACACCCAGAAAGACTTGGCGTCAGCAATCAACGACCTGCATCGAGACGTAGTCCGGGCTTCGAGGAGTTTGGATCATTCCAATCAAGGTGAATCATGAGTGAGAAGAAGTCGTATTTTTCGGGCCTGATCGCGGCGATCATCGGAGCATTCCCGGCAGGTTTCTTGGCTGGCTATTTGGCGATGCAGAGCGGCTGTACGCCGACTCCTGTCCCGCCACCACCACCGACCCCGCCACCGGCTCCCGTTCAGAAGGGTGATTGGTTAGTGTTCGTGCGGTCGCCGGCTGCTCCGACTGCTGAAGAAGCAGCGGTCATCTTCGACCAAAAGTTGCGGGAAGAAATCGGCGCGTCGGAGCTTCGAGTCCGGGTTGAAGAAGCATCATCGCCGGACATCGTCGGCACGAAGTTGCTCGAAGCGGTCAACAAAGTCGGCTTGCCGGCGATGGCTGTCGTTCATGCTGATGGTTCGATTGCTCGTTCGGCAAAACTGTCGCTCAACGTCGCCGACGTGCGGGCGTTTGCTCTCCAAGGCCGAGTTGCGAATCCGATGCTCGCTCGTGCCGCATCAGGGCTTGCGACGGCGTTTGCCAACGGTGAATTTCGCGTTCTCGGTGCGTTGCAAGCCAAGCAATCCGACCGGGCTGGGTTCAAGTCTTTCTCAGCGACGTATGCGAACGTACCGCGTGATAAGTGGCGTGAGGTCGATTACTCGTGGGCCGTGCCCTCGATCTACAATCAAGGCAATCAAGGTAGCTGCGTCGGTCACGGCGCGGCCGCCGGCTACGCCACGGCTCGCAAGCTCGGTGGCTATGGCAACGAACGACTGAGTGCGACGTTCGTCTATTCGCTGATTAACGGCGGCCAAGACAATGGCGCGATTGTCTCGCACGCGATGGGCGTTCTGAAGAACGTTGGGACGTGTCTCGAAACGACGGTTGGGCCTGGCAAAATCTACCCACCGCACCCGCCACACGCGAAGGCTGAAGCGGCACGATTCAAAGCTGAAGGCATCTACGCCGTCAACACCTTCGATGAGATGGTTTCCGGCTTGCAATACGGGTTTATCCCCGTGTTCGGGATCGACATCGGCCAGAACTTCAGCCCAAACCGCGAAGGTATTCTGCCTGAGTATCGGCCCGGTGGTGGTGGGCACTGCATGTACGCTGTGGGGTACAAGAAGATCAACGACAAACCGTATCTGATCGTCGTCAATTCGTGGGGTCGTGGTTGGGGCGCTGGCGGTATCTGCTACATGCCAGAATCGTACTTCTCGAAGCAGGCATGGGACATCGACGCTTTCAACGTGCGCGTTTCAATCACTGACCCGAACGGTGTCAACCCTGTTCTCAAGTGACCATTTTCCCGACTTCAGCAAAAAGGTGAACAGATGATTCAGCAAGTGGCCAAGCAAGTCCCAGCTCTATCGGGACTGTCGGCAACCGATCTTCGGATCGAGATTATTCAGGCGCTCGATTTCCTCGCCAACACGCTGGCATGGATTCCGGGTCTGCCGCGAGTCAAGCAGGCGATCATCTTCGTGCGAACTGCGATCCAGAACGACAAGGTCTGGGCCGTGATCGAAGCCGCGTTGGGCTTGTTGGGCAAGTCAGCCGTTGCAATCATGGGGTTGATATTCCTTGCCGCACCGGCAATGGCTCAATGCCCCGGCGGTCGTTGTGGTGTTGTGCAGTACTACCCGCAACAGGTCCAGTATGTCCAGTACCACCAAGTGCAAATGCCGGCCCCCGTGTTCCTGCCGACCACCCAAGTCGTCGCCGCGAGTCCCGCACCGGCCCCAGCAGCGACGTATCCAGTCACTGCGGCGTTCACCTACCAAGGGGTGACGACTGTTCAATCGCCCGATGGTGCCCGTCGTCATGTGCTGACGAATGGGCCGTTCGGCAGTCAAGTTGTGATCTATGGTCCGGTGAGTTCGGGTTGGCTACCGTTTCAGCCGGGCGTGCGTTACTCGATCTCAGCCTCACCTGCGCCGGCTGGTGCCATCCTTCAGCCGGTGCAGGTGGTTCCTGCGTCAATGGCGTCTGCCGATAAGTAAAACCACATGGGACTGCCCCCGGAAGGCAGCCCCATTTTTTTGAACAGGTGAAAGATGCCGGGACCATTCATTGGATCGAAGCGAACACTTCTCAAACGGTCAACCCCATCAGGTTTGGTCCCCGATCTTGGCAAGGGATACGCAGCACTCGTCGGCAATCCCCCCGATCCGCGAACATTGGCGTGGTTCTCGTGGTACTCGGGGTTATTGGCTCAACGGCTCGTAAACGTGCCGAATGCTCGAACCACGACTTACTACGTTGATCCGGAATGGATTGGCGGAGACGGGTCGGAAGCCGCCCCGTTTAGCACACTCGCACAAGCCATGGCGTTGATTGGCTCGAATGTCCGCATTCGATTGAAACGCGACGGCATTTTTGAATACTCGGGTTCTTTGTCGTTGCCATCGAACACGACTCTCGACGATTACGGTTCGCCGTCATCAAAGAAACCGATCGTGACGTGGTTCACAGACGCGCCGAATTCCGGTTGGTCGAATGTTGCCGGGACAACTTACTCCATCTCATCCGCAAGCCAAGTTGATTGGGTGAAAACCGGTCCTGCTGGCGGTGGAGAAGATCGTCCCTTGCATCGTGTCGCTTCATCGGCAACGTGTCAATCGACAACAGATTCGTTCTATTACGGCAGCGGCACGGTTTATGTGAATCTGGGTGAAACGTGGACTGATGGTTCGCCGCCTGTTCCTCTTCAATTTGTGACGGGCAATGATACGCACGTCGATCTGAGCGGCGACAACATTCGCGTCGAGAATATCCGCTTTGAGGGGGTCAGCATTCGTCCTGCAAGTAGCTCCACGCCGCTACTCGGGATGCGATTGCTGCCGAGCAGTGCGACGGCCGAACTGGTCGTTGTTGGATGCGATGTGTACTTCACCGGCTACCACGCATTCAGCCAGTTGGACGCGGGTATCTGCACATTCAAGGACTGCAAGTCTGGTTGTCTCGTGGCACTCACAGGCGGTGCGACCAACTATGTCAGTTACGCTGCAACGGGTGGGCAGGAGACGATTTTCGATAACTGTGAATCGACCTCGGGCGTGATGCGTGATGGTGGCGTGCTGCGTTCATCAACGCCGATCTACGCTCACACAACCGGCGACGGAAACGGACGGGCGAGTTTGATAATTGCTCGCGGCTGCACGACGCTCACGGGGGTTCAGTCTTGCACGGCCACATCGAGTTTCGTCAACCTGCCAACGGCCGCAACGCTATCTGATGTGCGAGGCTTTATTGTCGAAGACGTGCAGGACTACGGCGAAGATTACGTTCTCAGTGCATGGTTGCCGCCGACGAATATGGCGATTATCAACTCGTTCTGGCGTGGCCTGGCAGTCGTCGGCGGGTCGAACTCGCTGGGTGCTGCGGGGGCCGGCTGGGCAATCAATTGTGTCTGCGTCGGGGCACAGTCGGGCGGGTACGGTTCGCTGCTCGACCCCGTCGATGGCGACGGAACGTGGCTCAATTGTGAGTTACGATACAGCGCGTTCGGGGTGACGTTCGGGATCGTGCAGGATGCGGCTGGCTGGGATGACTTGGAGATGCGGGATTGTATCATCACCCGTCTTGTGCCGCTCGCTCCGACCGAGCCGGACCAATACCTGGTCAACGTGGCGAACAACGCGACCGGTGCAGCGAGCCGTAGTGGCACGGCATTCATCGGTTGTCTTGATCCTCAACCAGCGGCCGGTTCAGGATTCTTTGCGGGCCGGCTTGCGAACGGGGCAGGGTGCGGTGCGTTCGTCGATGTCGGCAAAGTCAATATCGCGTACACATCAGCGCCGGCACTTCTGGCCGTGCCGTCATCGGGATCGCCACTGTACAATGCTGGCGCTGGCGATGGTAGTGTCGAGTACGATTACTACCGAACAGCTCGCGGTTCGCGGAAGACGATTGGACCGGTCAACGGAGCATAATCAGGAGCAGTCACGATGTCTCAAAGTAAACTGACTTCGGCAACGCCGACAGTCTCAACGTCACCGGCTTACGCGATTGGCGACAACATTGGCGGCCTTATCACGTTGACGCAAGCGGTAGGTTATCCGCGAACGGGCGTCCTGCAATCCCTGTTGATTTGCGATCAAAGCGGCCAAGCGGCAGCTTTGAACGTGTATTTTTTCGGGTCATTACCAACGGCAACATTCACCGACAACGCCGCGTTCCCCGCGCTGTCGGCTGTCGATCATGCCAAGGTAGTTGATGTCGTACAAATCACGGCGGCTAATTATGTCACCGTGAACGGCAAGTCAACTGCCAGCATCAAAGGAATTGGGGCAGTTGTCAGCTCTGAAACGGGCAGCAACGGTGGCGACTTGTACGTCGCCATTGCTTCGGCTGCAACGCCGACCTATGCCACGACATTGGCGCTCGTGGTCAAGGCCGGCATTCTCTGGGATTAACGCGGGTTGCCGAATCGTTGCTTGTTGGCCAACTGCTGACGGCGTTCCATCGTCGAGTAGATTCGCATAATCAGTTCTTCTTCGGGCGTCATGTTCGGCAGGTGATCGGGCCTGACGTACAGACGCTCGAACGTGTCGAAGTTGGCATCGCCGCCGAGCATCCGTTCGATTCGATTGCTGATCGCTTTCGTGCGTTCGCGGTTCATGTCGATGTCGGAAACTCGAGCGCCAGTTCCCAAGTTAATCAACAATCCGAGCGGACCCTTGCGGCCGTCGGTCAACGTGCCGAGCGTCGAAGCGTATCGAGTCGTCGGCAAGTTGTACGCGATCTGATCGACGTATGGCATCCCCGTGCGTGAATAGAGATCATCGAGTTCCCGCCCCGAGTAGAACTGCCGGTTCGATGCGAACTCCAGCGGTCCCTTGATGACGGGCGTCGTCTGGCCGAGCAGTTTCATCGCCGTGCGTTCGAGTCCACCCGTGCCGAGATCGAACATCGACAAGGCGTTCTCGTAGGGCAGGTCGAGTTTGGTCAAGTATCGCTGCGTGCCGTCTTCCGATTCGCCGCCCAATGGAATAGCCAATCCGCCGCCGAGATATTCGGGCATGAACCCCGTGCCGCGAAGGGCGTTCGATGTTCGGATCGACTGACCGACCAGCCCCCCTGGGTTGTCAGCGAGCGTCCGCACGGTTTCAGCAATGTTGGGCCTGGTGAACCCGTAGAACGGGATGAGTCGGCGCATGTAATCGCGCTCGAACTGTGTCAGGCCAAGCGAGTAGGTGTAATGCGCCGCGTTGGTTTTCGCTGTCGCCGCAGCAGGCGTGAAACCTTGGTTGATGAGATCGAGCCACATGCCGCCGCGACTGACTGTATCGGCCGCATCACCGAGCGCCGCACCGGCTTTCACGCCTCGGACAGTCTCGGGATTGCGGATCGCGTTCGGGATCGTCTTGGTCAGGAGTGCATAGGGGTTGACCATATCGAGTGCTTCTTGGCCCGAACGCGGCAGGAACCCCATCAGTTGTTCGCCGAGAAGCGACCGGATTGTTCCTTGCTCGGTTGTCGGTGAACCCGGCAACTGATTGGCGACTCGCAGGAACCCCATGTCGCGGGACGGATTGACCCCTTGGGCGAACCCTCGGTTGGCGGCGATGTCGAGAGCCAAGTCGCGTCCGGCTTGCTGGACCGTCATCTGACCCGAGTCGATCATCGACTTGTAGTACGGGCTTTTGGCCGCTTGGGCTTCGAGTTCCTTCGCTGCCCGCTGGCCGCCGCGAAAGATTTCGTATCCTGCGGCCGACTGTCCGAGCCTCCCGGTGTGCGACAGATTCTGAAATGTTGACGAAGTCAGGTTGCGAACGGCATTCGCCGGAAACGGGTTCGTCGTCAACACTCGCATCGAGTTGTTGAACGTATCGAGCATCCCGCCGAGCCATCCGGCCGGAACGTCTTCGGGAATCACCGTCGAGCGAGCCTGCGTGATTTGCTTGGCGATCTTCTCGGGGACGTACAGATTCTTGATGTCGTTGGGCTTGAGTAGCGTACCGAGAGCGGCACTGACTTCATCGAGAACCGCGTTCTTCAAGTTGCCCGTGCGTCGGCCAGCGACGGATTGCAACAGACTCTTGACCGCGACTTCGCCCGGTTGCGGATCGCGGGTGAATCGGGCGGCCTTGGCAATCGTGCCCGTCGCAACCTTGGCCATATCCGTGGCTCGGTTGAGATCGGTCCCGTACTTCATCACGTCGCTCAGGATGTCGTTGTAAATCCCCTTGCCCGACGCGACGACAGAATCGGGCAACTGACCCATGAAGCGACCGAGATACTTCGTCTTGCCCGATAGGTCGAGCGTCTGAAGTGCGTCGATGACTTCCGGTGACATCACGGGAGACGGCATCGTCGTTCGGACCAACTTCCGCATCGCTGCCGGATCGTTGGGCGAAACCCCGAATGCCTGGGCCAAGGTTTGCTTGGCTGCGTTCTTTTGCTTGTTCAGGTCTTTGAGTTCGACAGGCAACCCAAATTGCGGATTGGCTTGACGGATCGTGCGTTCGACGGCCACACCTTCGCGGGCGGCTTGCAGTTCGCGGATGAGGTCATCGGCTGCGCCGGATGCCATCGGTCGCGTTCGCACGGCATCGCGGACGCGGCTGACGATATGCCGCGTCTCGTCGTAGGCTCGCTGCAATTTCAGAAGCTCGTCGGCTTCCGCCTGCGTCAACGGAGTCGCGGCCTTGCCTTGCGCCGTCCTTCGTGCGTAGTTGTTGGCTTTGGCGTTGAGCCGTTCGAGTCTGGACTTGGCAAACGTGCGACCCGTCGTCGAAGGCTGACGCAGGATGTCGCCCGGATTGATGCCGTACATCGACTGAAGCACGGTCGCCTGTGCGTCAGCGAGGGCGGACGCCCTTCGGCCGGCGAGGTCCGCCAGCTGCTTCTCGGTTCCGGTCAGTGCCGCGTAAGCCGCTTGCTCGACTCGGTTGGCCATTCCTCGGCCGACCTTGCCGCCAATTTCCATGTACTTGCGAGCGTTGGGCATGGCGGCCGAAAGGCTTTCGAGCAAAACTTGGTCGGCTTCGGGGAACGCAGAGAAGTTCCGACTCAGTTGCTGCGACACACTCGCCGCTTGAGCGGCATTGAGCCGCACGATCGGGTTGCCGGCAGCGTCTTCCAATTGACGGCTAATGCCGGCGATCTTTGGATTGGAAGCCATTGCATCGAGCGTTTGCGCAGCACCCGGCACATCGAACGCCGGTTGGCGAGCCATCTGCGAAACGGTCGGCGTTGAGACGGCCCTTCGAGAACCACCCCCGAAGAACCCCCTCGCAGCTTCAACGATTTCGTCGAGCAGATTGCGTGGTGCGTATTCAGAACCGTATCTCGACACATGCTTGGTGACGCCGACCCCTGCGGCTTTGGCTGGATCGAAGGCCGCGTCGATAGCCGGTCGATAGCGAGACGCTTCATCGAGAATCGCCGTGATCGCGTCGGGTGCCAAAACCAACGGCGGCTTGTACTGCGCACCGAGTTCGGCCGCATACCGGACTTGAGGTCCGAGTGCGTCGATTGCGTTTGCGGGAAGATTGGCCCGACCTTTGTCAAATGCGTCAAGAACCTTCTTGCGAATTCCAACTTCGGCGACTTGACCGAACGGGAACTGAGCCTCGGCGGTTTCTTGGATCTCCTTGCCCATCAAGTTCATGGACGGCTTGTTGAACATCTGCTTGGCACGCTGGCCGAGTTGCGTGCTGCCCAGCCACTTGAACGCATTGTCGATCCTGTCAGCCACTTTGAGTGCCTGCGGCCCGGTTCCCAGCGGAATGCGTTTGCTCAGTCCGAATGGCAATCCAACCGATGCCAGCGACCCGAGAGGCTTGTTCAAGATGTCAGTCGCCTGATAGCCCGTCTTGGCCATTGCATCGGTCAACTGTGCTGCCGTCATGCCTCCAGCACGAGCCGCATCGTCGAGGTTTGTGAACCCACGCATCAACGCGCCGCGACCTTTCGGCAGGATATTCAACGCTTCGGCCGCTTTGAAAGCCTTGGTCCCGGCACCAGCACCGAACGACAAGTAGGTTCCGGGGTCGAGGGCTATTTCCGCAGCAATGCCAGCGAGATCGTCCCACTGGAACCCGGCATCCGGCGCTTTGCGTTCGAGGATGCCGGCGTTTTCCAACAAGTCACGGCCCGAGACGCGATCTTTCTCGTCGGTCAAGCTGAGGTTGGTAAACGGAATCTTGGTGTCCGAGAACGGAATGATGCTCAACGCTTCGCGGGGGTTGCCGCCGAGAACGCCGCGAACTGCACGGCCGCCGAAGGCTTTATCGAGAGATTTGCCGGCGTATTCCAAAGCGTTCATCGACTGATTGGCCAGCCACTTCAAACCGCTCTGTTCCTCTTGCGGAGAAAGCGGTTTGCGTAGGCGTTCCTTGGCTCTGAGTTGTTCTTGTTCCAACTCGTTCTTGCGGCGAATCACAGGGTCGAGATCGCCCAAGGCACTGGCGTAGAAATCGTCGAACATGATTCGCCTCGGAATGCGTTATCGCTGTTGGTTGGCATTGTAAAGCGAGTATCCAGCCCCGGCAGCAGAACCTAAGCCCGCAGCGCCGAGGATCGTGGCGACGACTTCAGGAGAAAGACGTCGAGACTCGATGGCATCAGCAAGGAATCGGTCGCGGATTTCTTGCGGCATCTGTGCCAAGATCGGAGACGCTTCGACCGGGAACATGCTCGCGGCCGGAATCTGTTTGAGCGGATTGGACGACGGCAGGATATTGCCGAACCCGAGTGCCACGTCATCTCGCGGCGCGTTGATCGGTATGTCGATATTCGCCGTGTTGCCGAGCGGCGACGTATAAGGCCCGAACTGAGTCTCGACGCCCGCGTTTGCTGCTTGCCGATTGCGGTTCAGGTCAGCCATCATCTTGAGACGGTCTTGAAGTTCTCGCGTCACGTCGCGGCCGCTCGATGCTCGGCCGATAGCCGACTTGGCGTCGAACGCTGCCCGCTCGGCCGCCGGCACGTTCTGCATGTTCTCTTCGTACACATCCTTGGCTTGTTGAGCAATACGGTTGCTGTCCACCCGAGACGATCCGTAGCCTGCCACGGGGATCGTTTGCGGGTTGTTGCTCGAATAGAATCGCGGTCGCGTCGGTTGAATCTGAGCTTTGGTCTTGGCGTAGGCGAATTCCTCGGGCAACAGGTTGACCCCTCGGGCCGCGTTCGACGCATCAGCCGCTGTGTTAGCCGCAACGGCACGCGACACGTTGCCGAGTTCGTAGTTCTCAGCCTCTTGTGCTGCTCGCCGATACATCTGCCCGCGAGCGTTGTTTGTTGCAGCGCCGAGACCCATGCCTGCATAAGTGAGCGGGTCGGTTGCCATCTCGGCGAGAAATCCGAGACTCTTGTTGATCGGGTCATCGGGAGAGTTCCCGAACAACGCGGCGAGCAATTTGTTTCCTTGGGCTTGTTCGGGCGTGTAGCCCATCGCTTGAAATGCGACATTACGCGGGGCTTGCGAGATGGCACCCAAAGTGCCACCGATGCCGCCACCGACCATCCCCCCAGCCAGAATATCCCACATCGAATCGTTCATCGATCAACCTCCCCAGCCGGTTGTACCCGGCGGCAACTGACGCGGTCGTGAATTCTGCCGGATGCCGGATCGGTTCAGCATCTCCATGTAATTTGCCAGTTCGGCGTCGATGTTCGGATCGGTCGCCACACCGGGCACCCAATCGGCTAGCGTGCGAGCCGCCTGCGTTGGGTCGATTCGCGGTTGCCGAACGGGAACGCGACCCGCTTGTGCCAGTCGCCACGCCTCTTCGACACCGGGGAAGTTGTCACCGCCCCATTCGTTCCAGCGTCGAGCGTCGATGGCATTTCGCAAGTCGGGAACCCTTCCGGGCGTCGATCCGCTGTAGTCGTACAGCAATCGCTCGATCGGCCCGAGTTGACCGCGTGAGCCTTCGACTTGGTACTTCGCCATCCGTTCGGCCGCATCGCGTGCCGCTTCGGCTGCCTGCGTCAAGTTGCTGTACGCCGTCTGCGATGGCACCCGCGACACGTCCGAAAGCGATGGGTCCATCTTGGCAAGCAGCATCTGCAATCGGCCGTCGAACGTGTCGGACGGGATCGGCGCGTCAGCGAATCGCCTGACTGCGTTCTCGTCGATGCTCAGTGCAGATGGAAACGAATCGGGATAGAGCGGATTGACCCCAGCCCGGCCGCCGCTGATCTTCATGCCGAGCGGATTATTTTCCGTCAGCATGTGCAAACCGCTGCCGGCGGGCGAAGTACCCATCGAACCCAATCCCGCTTCATCGAGTTTGCCCAGCAGTTCGTCAGTCGCCCGCATGTACGGCTGACGCGGAGAACCCGTCTCCATCATCGTCTGAGCCTTGGGCGTAATCTCCAATCGCCGCATCGGCCGTTCGCTGCGGGGGACGGTCATGTCGAGTTCGGCACGGGGAATCGGCCGCGATCTCAGGATGTCCGGCGTGTTCTCCTGCACGAACGGCGAGTATTGCACGAACGGATTCATCGGGTTGTTCGGCGAGAACCCCATCGGTGAATCGGCTTCGAGCAATCCCTGTCGCATCCGCCCCGCTATCTCGGCCGCGTTCTCCGCATACGGGCGTGCCATTTCACTGGCGCTTTGGAGTGCGGCGAACTTGCGGGCCGGTTTCTGAAGTGCTGCCAATTCGGCCGCCTTCATCGCTTCGACTTTGGCCGCCGTGTTGGTCAGTGAGCGTCCCGCTGTTCGGCCGGCCAGTGCCCCAACCCCCATCGAAAGCGGATCGTCGATGAACATACCCATCGCTTGGATGATCGGGTTTTGATTGCCGCGTTCGTATTCGTTGAGACTCGGCATCCCGTCTTCGCGTCTCAAACCGATTGCGTTCGCCACCGGGCCGCCGAGTTCTGCGTTCGGTTCGTCATCGGGTGCCAAGCGTTCGTACAGCGACTTGGGCGGCAGGAACTCACCCAACGAACCATGCTTCCACGCATCGCCCATGCGGTTCAGGTACGTTCCCATCCCCGTCATGTAGTTGATGAGTTCCGCGCCGCGTCCTTTGAATCCTTCGTAGCCCATCGCCTGCGGCAGCGTCTCGTAGACGAGCTTCGATGGCGCATCGAATAGTTGCGACAGCCCGACACCGGCCGCCGCACCGCCGAGCGTACCCAGCGGTTCAGCCCGTCGCAGGATCGTATCCAATGCACTCATCGTTTACCTCGCGGTCTGTGGCTTGAAACCGTTCACTGACCCCGTAACCTGACTTCGCCCCAATCACCAACTGAGCATCACCAACTGAGCATCGCCATGAATCATCGCCAACGCATCATCGTCGCCATCACCTGCTGTGTTCTCGCCCTGCGGTTGATCTTCCCACCCACAAGCCAGCCAGAAGGTTTCCCGGAAATCATTTATCAGTGCGATGTCAGACGCATCATCTGGCAAGCCTTTGCTGTTCATGCGGCAATCATATGCCTGCTGTCGGTTTCTGCTTACTTGATGGCTGGCCAGTCCAGTAAGGTTTAATCAAGGTTTTAGTGGAGTGTTTGTTTTGTTTTTCTTGTACTTAGGATCAAGAGGCTCGCTTGGACTTCTTCCTAAGTAGGTTGTTATGTCACCAAGAGACAACGGTGTCATTCTTCGATTCGGTGATCCCGTGAGTATATGGCGGAGAATCCCTTTACCCAATTCTGCATTATCCATCCCCCATGATCCCCAATCTCCCTGCCAACTCCGCAAGTAAGGGTTCAATTCAAGATCGAGAGGTTTTTCGCCGAAGGTCTTGTTCAGTTCTTGCACCAAGTAACTCGTGTTGTTGGGATCGTTGAACCAACTGCTTTCGCCTCGATTTTTTTCAGCCGAATACTGCCGGTAAATCTCACTGGCAATATCGTTGAGTTTGTCCAGTTTAGGCTTACCTTGATTCTGGGCAGCGGCAGAATCAATCAAAAGGTTGTTGATCGTGTCGCCCAACATTTGCCGACGATAATCCTGAATATCGGCCCCACTTATTGAAGATGAAGTTTGCTGATTCGTGCTGGATGGCTGTTTTTGAGTGTTGTTGCCACCATCAGTTCGAGTTTGCGTAATCATCTTTTCCATATCACGAACACGGTTGAGAACCGCATTCGCTTGATCTGGCGTGTACTTGCCATCAGGGTAGGTTGTTGCAAGTGCTTTGGCGTATTGTTCTCGGAGTCTGTAGGTCGGATCGTTTTCGAGTTTTGCTCGATCCGTAATTGCCTTGTTCTTTTCCATGTCGGCCTTAGCCTGCATCATCAATGCGTCAACTTTTTGTTGCTCGATGCTGCGGCCCATTCCTTCGGTTCGCTCCTTCATCATGTCATTGAACACGCCCATCCGATTCTGCGCCGTTGCTCCGCCACCCATGTCCAACATGCGAATGCGGTCGAGGATGTCCTGTTCGGTGGGTCCATCGGAGTTCGGCCCCATCTGCCGTCGCTGCGAATCGCGCAGCAATCCCCGGAATCCACGGTCCACTTCGTTTGCATCGGCACCCGCTGGTACGTCAAACGACGCTCCTGTTGACGGCATCAGTATCTTGTCACCTTTGCCGGGTCCACCGAATGTTGCTTCAATCTCCGGTTGTCGGCCATTTTGAATTCGCATGACGTGCGGTTTGCCGCCACTCTGCAAAGCGTCCAGCATTGCGTTTGGTTTCGGCGCAAAGTCAGCCGGTTTTGCCTCAATCGGTGGTGATTGCTCCGGCCCGCCGAAATTACCGCCAACATTTTGCGGCATGATCGCCCGCGACATGGCGCTTGCACGAATCGATTCTGCGGGTGGCATCCCAGCATACGGTGGACGTGACGGTTGGAACGGTGCAGCACCTTGCGGCGAACCACCGAGAAATCCGCCTTCGATACCCTTCATGCGTTTCGGGTTGACGTTGATCTCGTCATCGGGCGCGTACGGCTGATACGGATTGCGATTGGCAACGAACGGCATGGGAGTCTCCGATTAGGCGAGGCCGGCGAGTGCCGACAGCATGGCGTTGTAGGTGTTGAAGATCGGTTTGCGGCGTTCGATGTCTTCATTCATCCGCGAGGCATATTGGTTTTCCCGCAACTGCTGGCCTTTGAGAATCTGACCTGCGTTCTCGGAAGCGGCCTGCGTGCGGAATGCCGTTTCCTGTTCGGCACTCGATGCCAACGCTTGGTTGCGGTATTGCCCCTCGAGCGCCGCAAGCATCGGTGACCGCGACGAGAAACCACGCCCGGTGGCCTGTGACTGGGCCGTGCGAAATCCCGTCTGTGCCTTGGCATCGTTGAATGCCCGCGACTGGTTAATCTGTCGCTGGATGTCCTGTTCGGAGTAGACAGGCCCAACAGTGATCTCCGGACCGGTACCCGATGATCCGCCAACCGAAGTCGAACCTGCGTTGAAGTTGCCGAGCAAACCTTGGAGCGACTGCATCACCGACGTGAATCGATTGTTCTTGTCGATCCGTTGATTCTCCGCTTGCTTGAACGCCAGGTCATCGCCGTACTTCTTGGCGTTGACGCTCAGTTTTGTCGTAGCCAAGTCGCCTTCGAGTTTTCGCCGAGTGGCGAGGTCGGTTTCCCACGGCGACGTGTTGTACATGACCGTGCGTTGGCCGGGAGACTCCGGGTTGTTGCCGCCGGGTCCGTAACTCGGGAACGGGTTGACGTTGAACGGCATGTCGAATGCTCCTCAATAGTTAGCTTCATATTACCGATGACTGACGCAACATTCTACCGAGGAATCCGAGCTGTCATGGAGTGTACTTGGCTTCCGGCTTGAGAGATGCTGCCAGACTCGGAGGCGGGTCGCCGGTGTATTGGCAGATCGTGATGAACAATGCCAACGCTTGTTCGCCGTCGGTGATGCCTGGACCGATGAGCCTTTCTTGCACTTCAACGCTTCCGCCGCCGCCGAGGTCTACAACGCCCTGCCCGCCATAGGCAGAAAATGTGCTGTAGATCACACCCATTGCTTCGGTCGCTTCGGGTGATTCGTAGTTGGCACCGATTTGCTGAAAAATGTATCCGGGGACAGGGTTGCCGTTGTTGGTCAACCCTGTCAGGTAATAGCCTGAAGTGCATGTACGCTCGCGGTCGCGGATGTACCACAGGTACTTGCCGACCTGCGGCCATTCTTGAAGCGTCACGCCATCCTTGGGTTTGTCTTCACCATCGACTGGAAGAATCTCGGCGACGTAAGTACCCGTCGGTTTGATGTGCAGATAATTGTCGGTCGGCGGCGGCATGGTCAACTCACGTTTGCGCTGGTGGTGGCGGACTCATCCATATCGGCGCTTGCATCCAATAGAAACGGGAAATCTCATTGCCGCTGCCATCAGTCAAGACGTTATAAAACACGGGAACAGCCGCACCGACCGGCATCGGTTCGCCTTCAATTTGCATCTGTCGCACATTCACGGTAACGGTTGAGGCTGAGTCGATTCCGTTTGTGAACAGGTTCATCTTGTAAATGCGGTCGCCCAGGTAACTTTCAATCGTTCCGGGAAACACGCCCGACGTTTGGACCTGTTGCTGTTGTGGGGGTGTGCGAGGGTTTGTGGTCAAGTCACCCAAATTGATAACGCTGTCGCCCGTGCGAATCTCTCCTGTCCCGCCGTTCACGACGCTAATTGCAGGCGATGTGAAGTCGCCGTTCTGCCGGATCGTGATGGCCGGTTCTTCGGAGTTGCGGTTAATCGTGATCGGTTGCGTGATGCCGTCGCGGGGGAACATATTGGCGAAGATCGCATACAGTTCCTTGGCCAACAAGTCAGCCTTGCTGCGCCAGTTGGTCCGCAGCAATCGCACGGCTTCGTCGCCCAGAAATCGTTCCTTAGCCATCGGGTTGCCCCCCTGAAGCGCCGTCGATTGTCACCTGATAGATTCGCAGCGGTACTGCTCCGGTCGTACCACTTAGCCGCACTGCCACAAGTCGCGGCCCGCCTGCTGTTGTATCACGCATTCCTTCGAGCCGAGACTGAGCGAACCCCGACGGTTTACCGCAGTCAACCCGCGTTCGTCCTGACTGAGCGATTGTCGTCACACCGTCGTCGCTCGCTGATGCTCCAGCCAGAACCGGCGTATCCCGTCGGTCGCGGAACCGTTCGAGGTAGAATAACTGATCGGCGTTCGGCTCGAACTGCATCTCGATGCGCCGGGGATTGTGAGACTCTTCGTCGGCCCAGCGGAACCAACCTGACTTCCACTTCCAGAAGACACCACCGATTTGAACGCGGCTCAATGCGTCAGGCTGAACCGACCAAGCACGGTCGAGTTTGAGAACGCTGCCCGACTGCGACACGATTCGCCGCCACTGGCCGACACCGCGCCCTTCGGTAACGACTACCGCGACGTTTGCCAGTCCCGGCGGTGGCGTGAACGCGAGTGTCAGCGACCGAGGTCCGGCTGACGTGACGGCACCCAAAAGCGTTCCCGAGTCTGGATTGACGCCGTCGAGCGTTGATGCCCCCCACGCCAGAACGCGGCGATGGTGCGATCCGAGGAACAGTTGCTCGCCACCCGGCCCCCACGTCCCGAGCGATGGACTTCGAGCGAGTTTCCCCCGGCACGACGATGCGATGGGCAGGTAGTATTCCTCAGCCCACCATCGGTCGAGAATGTACGAGTAGCACACGGCATGGCGGGGCATGTAAGTTCCCGACATGGCAACGTACCAGCGGATCGTTTCCGTTGAGAAATCGACTTCGCAGTGGAAGTATCGAGCCGCAGCAAAGTTGATCCGTTCGAGTTCGCCCGTTCGGAGCAACGGTTGAATCGGCGTCGAAATCGAACCGTCTTCGCCGGGTCCGTCGAATCGCCAGAACCCTTGTTCGTCGAGCAGGTACGCCGTCTCGCCTGCGATGGCAAACGATCGGCTGTTGACGCATCCCCGTTGGGCGGCCAAGAAGATCGCACCACCCGTTGTCTGCTGAGGATCGTCGAGGAAGGTCAGCCGGTAAATATGCCGGCGCTTGAGGATGTACAGGAAACTGCCCTTGCTCATCAAGCCTGTGACTTCGTCGCCATCTTCGGGCAATGCGATGGCGTTGAGAGGCGACCATGCGTGCGGCTCGCCCGGCTCGGAGAACCACACGAGTTGCCGTTCGGCAGGTGCTGAAACCATGCCGTAAGTCGCATACGCTGCCGAAGGACCGGTGTAGGGTTGCGTCAGTGTCAGCGTCTGATTCACCGGATTGACGGTGGCGATCTCGTAAGCCCGATCCGCCCCACGAATGTACAGGAACCGACCGACCGATGCCGACAGCCATTCCGTACCGATGCCTGTCACGCTGACGCTGCCAGTCGTCACCGACACGGCACCCTCGGCGTACTCGATGGACCCGGCCGCGAACATGCGTCCCTGATGGTACGTCATGAACGGTTTGTCTTGTGGTGGTTCCCCACGAATCGAAGCCAAGTCTTCTGCATCTGCGCCGATTAACGCGACCGATTCTTGTGCAGCGAGTTGGTCGTCAGTCATGGACAAAGCAAACGTGGTCGTCGATTTGTCGATGGTATCGACTTCGACGTAGTACGTTCGGAACTGCCCATCCGTGTTGCGGAGAATCTGCCTGCGTACCGCTCGGGTGTCCGAGCTGGTCGCCACGTTCGTTACTGTCAGGGACGCAACCCCGCTCGACCATTCACCGCCACCCGTGTAAGTGCCGCTGCCAGCCGAGCCGGTCAGTGAGAACATCGTTGGCGACAGGACTACAGCGATCCACGATCCGTTGACGCCCGTATTGCCGCGAACGCCTTCGATCTTGACCGTCGCACCCGAAGTCATTCCGTGCGGGGCCGATGTTGTGATGACGCACGGGACCGCGTCACTCGCACCCGTTACGGTGCCACCCGACGATAGAGCATCAATCGCATCACTCAAAGGCGATGGATTGCCTGCATGACCTTGATTGTCGAGGAAGCGAACAAAGACACGGCGACTGCCGACGATGCTGCCGCGTCCGACGTTGCTCAGTGTGGGTTTGGTTGTCGGCGCAGGAACACCGGCCAGACGCATCTGAGGATCGAACCCATCCCATGCGAGAACGGGGCCGTATCCGTCGGTTACGAACAGTTCGCCATCGGGGGATTCCGCAAATTCACTCGGCACGTTGGGCCTCCTATCGGCGGTATCGACCCGAAGCCAGCGAGCCGGAATCCGAGCGGTACGTTTCACCGAAACTGATGATGTCCGACCATTCAGCAATTGTCGGTGAAAATGTCCACGACTCCGACAAGCCAATGCCGTCGGTCTGTTCGATGTACAAGCCGAACGAGTCCGTCATTCCCAACACGTCCGACCACACCACCGGCGTACCGTCGAAGAACGCATCGACTAGGCCCAGTGATTCATTCAGCGAAGCAAACTGCGTCACCGGGAAATAGGCATCGCCCACCGTGACGACATCGAGAACGTAGGGACTCGGAAGATCGCCGCTACCGGCCCCGAGCGTATCCGACCAATCGGCTTGAACGATGGCCAGCGGAATCGACGAACTTAATCGAACCGAACGATCCGTTGTTCGGCGGAATAGCTGAAACGGGTCGGCGTGGAGTGAAACGGCTTCACCATCGCTGAGTCCGCGATTCCAGAACGCGGACGCCAGCATCACGCCACCCATCGAAGCGCCGCCATAAATGCCGATCTGAAGCGGTGACGCTGAATAACCCGGCGTCGAGTTTGTTGTGTTGGCGGCTTTGATGCCATTGATGTAGAAGACTTTGCGGTCTTGCGGCGATGCCATCGACAAGACGATAGTGTTAATCGCTTGCTCGCGGATCAGTGGATACGAGCTAACGGTGATGTACGGGTCGCCGACGTAAAAGTTGCCGTCTTCCCAACGAACGATCTGGACGATATTGCCGCCAGAACCAATTGTCAGGAATCCACGTCGGCCAGTATAACCCAGCCACGATTTCGGATAGAACGCCAAGAAAAACGACAACCCATCCGAACGAATCGTGTCGATTGGCGGAAGTGATATGTAACCAGCGGGGCCGCCTCCGGAGTTGTCGTCGCATAAGACCCCACCGCCAAACGGACTGCTACGCCACGAAGACCCATCGGCGAGCGTTCCGAGAGTGCCGGCAACGCTGTCTCGTGTGGTTCGCCCGCTGCCTTCGGTGAATCCGTACAGCCGCGTCAACCCACGGGCAATCGGGTTCGACCAGTCCGGTTGTCCGCTCGGTCGCGTTGGCACGGGTTACCCAATCGAATCCGCGGTGATGAGTCGAACTTCCGGATAGACGGTTCGCCCGGTGTTGTTCATCACGAGAACCGACAACCGCCGGATCGCTGCCGTGTCGATGGTGCAAACAAACGATTCGGCTTTACCGGTGACCGTGGACGATCCTTGACCGCCGTCGAGAACATCCGCAAGCGTCAGCGTGGTCGAGTTCACCTTCGTGACCCTGACGAATTCGCTACTGGCCAGCGTACTGTTGCGGACGAACAGAGAATCACCAGCCGCGATGTTGGATGCCGACGGCACGTCAATCGTCGAACTGCCGCCTGCACCCGTCGATACCGTGGTGCTGGCAACCGATGATCCCAGCTCCGTCTCGTACTCGGCAACCGTGAACCAATTCGTCGTCGTCGAATCCGACCCGGCGGCTTGAACGAAAAATCGCACCCCCCGAGGCGTGAACGTCGTCGTATCGTTACGACCGACCCGCATGAAGTACGTCGCCGCCAAACCGGTGTTGATGGTCAACACTGACGAACGGACAGACGTATCGGTTGCGAGCGACTGAAGCGACAGAGGGGGCGTCTGAAGAGTTTTGACGAATGTTGCCACGTCGTTTCCTTTACGAAGGCGTCAGGGTGAGCGTGTAACGGGTGGCGAAAATCTGACCGGACACGAGCGACTGATTCGCACCGTAAGCCCCGGCGCTCCAGAGCGTACCCGACGTTCCGCCCTTGGTTGAATCGCTGATGAGGAACCCGCCCTTCACGACAGTCGTTGCTGCCATCGTGAAGTTTGTCGCCGATGATGATGTCAGCACTCGGCCCGACGGCGAGCCGCTGTTCCATGCCGGTCGCGTTGATTCGGAGTACGCACCGTTGGCAACTTCAGCCCAGCCGGAATGCGAACTGGCCGTGTCCGATGCAGAGATCGCCGAAAACCCTGCGTTGTCGATCAGGCCGATAAACCAATTCGGTTTCTGCGTGCCTGACTTGAAATAGACCGACAGCATGTCGTTGCACGCGGCATCGACAACGACATTTGGACCCGGAATCCACCAGTCTTCGGGAATCTTGAAGTTGTCAGATCGCCAACCGATTGGCATTGGCACGCAATCAAAACGGCCCACAAGGACCAATCCAGATGGGCGAACGGATGATTCAGGAACAATCGTATTGAGATCGGGTTCGTACACCGTATTCTCCTGGTCAGACGCGCGGTTCCCGGCCGCGAACAATGCGGCCGGAATCAAGTTGTTGCACGACAAACCGGGCGTGCGGCCGGTCTACATACGCAATTGCAATCACGGCACCGTCAGTCGATCCACCCGGCAGAATCTCGAAATGGGCGATAGCCGAACGAGTGCCGTAGTCCACCTTGACCGCATGTCGCCCCACTGAGAAGGCCGGGCCGAGATGCAAGGTTCGAGAAAACAACCCTTGCCCGGCAGTCAGGTCTACCGGGGGGATAGCCCCTTGGTAAACCACGCTGCCCGCATCGTTCCAAACGGTTATCGTGGGTGCAGACGCAGGCGAGACAGCCGCACCGCCGGCGAACGCGGAATCGCAGAACGCGCCGATCGGGAACCGCTCGCCGAGTTGGGCCGCACCCAGATACATCTCAAGCCTCAGTCACGTTGTCGTAGAGTTCGTCCAGTTTCGAGATGACTTCGTTCAAGTCTTCGTTGACTTTGCGGAACAGCGCCCGAATCTCGGTCAGGAACCGAGCGTTCGCAGTGTCGAGGTTGCCGTAGCGAGGCTCATCGGAGTTGATTGCCTCAAGTCGTTCGCTTCCCATCAGGATCGACGCGAAACTCTCGTTCATCAGATCACTCCAAAACTGGCGGCCGAAGCACGCGAGGCGGTGCTGACTGCCCACGAGAAAAGGACGGTGTATTGTTCGCCGGCTTCAAACCCGTTCGGTCCCGTTGCCGGAATCGAAGCGTAGTAGAACCCCACAACCGGCGACCCGTCAGACGCCTGGACGCATGTGCCGGTCATCCCGGCCATAAACCCCGAAGGGCCGTACACCTTCCACGTCGGTGCGGCATCGGGTGCAACGGGCTGATGACTGCCATCAGCCGTCAGAACGTAGACCCGCAGTGTTTCGCCGAGCGGAACCATGCCGACGTAGGAAGTCACGACTCATCCTCAAATTGAACCGGCCGAAACCCCGGTCGAACGGTCAACTCAGCAGGCTTCGACCCAATTGCGTTGACCTGTTCGCGGCCCGCACCGGGCGGTGTTTCCAGCGGGTCGGCGTTGAGCATCAAGCCGGGGAAGTCTCGAATCTCAATGCGTGTCGCTGGCCGTTTGGTGTTCATGGGATGTCAGGCCCGAATCTGGAGGACCGGTCGTATGCCGGCTCGATGTACCGCAAACTCGCCTTGGGTGCCATCGACCGACTGTCGGCAGCACGAGCGAGATTGAGCGCCGCAACGGCTTGGGATTCAGTCGCCTGCGTGTCTTTGTTCTTCATGTCGCGGGCGAGTAACATCCGTGCCCATGCGGTAAACGCGGAAAGCATCGTACCTTCGTCAATGTCAATCGGCGAGCTTATTCGGTAACCGACCGAGTTCGACGATTCGGTGGCGTTCGTTGCCAGCGTGAGCGACGTTGCCGATGACACCGATGCAACTTCATGTTCCGACAGCGGGGGGAACGTGCCATCGTAACCCGTTGGGATCGAAGCTGTCGCCGAGACGCGGAACCGGGCACCGACCATGCCCGAGTGAAATGCCGTGCCCGTGCCGATCACCGTCGGTGAACCGTTGGTCATGCTGACGCGACCGACTGACGATTCCCATACCGAAGGGGCAACCGGCACACGCAGATACGAGAAGTCGAGCGTTTCGGCTTGGGATGCCGGCGGATGAACGTAGATGCGATAAGTCGATGGCGTTCGTCCTGCCATGACCGTATAGACCATTGAGTCGTCAGTGCCCCAATCGCGGCGCTTGCAGACCTGGAACGCATCGGGTGTCAGATAGGTCAACGCTTCCCACGGGCTTTCTCGCGTCAACGATCCAGCCGAACGAAACCCCGCTGGGAGCTGGTATCCATCCGGATAGAGTTCGTAGGAAGTCCCGGACGAGATGTCGGCGACGAATGTTGCTGCCGATGCCATCACCAAAACGGTGCCGCTGGATCGGCTTGCCACCCGCGAACGAACCTCGCCGATCCGCACTTCCCCCTCGGCTGCCCACGTCGGCCAAGTTCCACCCGTCAGCGTCAGTTCCCGCGTTGATGCGTTGTAGGCGACGGTGCCAGTCGCGTAAGGTGCGACGAGAACGATTCGGCAGACGCTCGAATAGTAGGTCCAGTTGTGCATTCGCGGCCATTCCGCAATCGCATCAACAATCGACCGACGGGCACGACGAAGGTCCACTTCGTCGCCTTGGGCGATCCCTTGGTAGTCAGCCAAGCGTTCGACCATGTCCCATGCGGTCAGCATTCGGTCGGTTCCTCGGGATCGTTTGAGAACTCGCTTTCCTTGACTGTAACTTCGCCTTCGCACGTCTGCCGTCGCTTGCGGCAGACACGCTGCACATCCGACTTGCTGTCAATCCACGCTTCCGGGTCACCGGGATAACGGGCTAGACTCGCCATGTAGAACTTGCCCGTGATCGAGTGCCCCTGCGACTCAGCCACTTTGCGGCGAAACTCGTACAAGTCGGGATTGACCACCTGCGAATCGTCGTATCGCCCGGCACGGAACGTCGTGTCAGATGACACTCGCGGCGCTCGACCCGTCCGGAACATCTCTTCGAGGTTCCGGGCGTTACGCTCGGCCAACTGCTGGCGATCCAACTCGGACAATGCGTCTTCAGGTATGCCGTTAATCGACCACTGCATAGCGTTATTCCTCGTATAACGATGTTATACCACTGTGCCGATACGAACGCCAAGTCGGGTTTCCTGAGAACTGGTTTGCCAAACTGAAAAGCGAAACTCAAGCTGACGTAGTGAACACGAGAACACTACTTGTATAATGAATGGGTACTTGCATGGTCAACTCACTTGGTACGATCACGTCATGACAGCCCACGACCCCAATCGCCTGAACGCACGGCTCAAGTCGATTGCGTATCAGACACTATCGGAATCACTCGAAGGCCAACGCGGTGGCGTGCGTGTTCGCTCGGCCACGACTGAAGTTGTGCTGGTTGTCCGGGGGGTGAGACAAGCGTGTCTCACCGGTGAGACACGGCCGAAGGGGGAGTTTTTCAGCCCGGCTGAGAGTGCAATTTGGATGGCATTGCGTGACGGGCCGCTGTCAGCGAAGGCACTCGGCCGTGTCACAGGACTCGGTTATTCGCCTAAATTCCGCACAATTCTTGCCAATCTCGTTGAACGATCCGTCCTCAAGAAATGCGCCGATGGTTACACACGTCACCAGTAAAGACTTAGCAAAGTCTTAGCAAAGTCTTAGCAAACGTGGGGTGAGACAAGAACACGTTTGTCTCACCGTTGCAGTGAGACTTGTCTCACCCGTTAATGGTCTGCATGGACGCAGTCACGCTACCACCGGAACACGAACGACGCATCCGAGCAAGCCAAGCGGCGGGGCTGTTCCCGCCGGGCCGGCACGGCAAGCTGCGTCGATCAGCAACCATTGCGAGGTACATTGCGGTCGGTTGCCGGGGTGTGCGGCTCGAAGGGGGACGCGACACGTCGGGAAGCTGGTGGACGACGACCGAATCGGTGCGGAGGTTCTTGGCTCGGCTGACGCTCGCCAATCCCGTCGAATCTGACGGGATTAAACCGACTCCCCGAGCGACATCACGTCGTGCGGCTGACGCGATCGCGGAGTTTCGCCAACTGAGGGGAAAGTGATGTTCGATTTACTTCTTCGGACGACGGGGCGCAGTTGGCGGCGGTTGCTCCGGTGGCTTCGGCGCAGGAGGACGACCGCGACCACGAGGTTGATACTCGGTAGTCGGCTCGGTGAAGAACTCATTGATGTCAACGCCGAGAGCGACAGCAACGGCAAGCAAGCTGGTAACCAAAGGCTCGGCCAAACCAGACTCCCATCGGGTAATCGTGCCTTGCGTTGTGCCGGCAAGGTTAGCCAACTGGATTTGGCTAAGACCCTGGGCCTCTCTCAGTTCACGAATTCGCAAACCGATTGTGCGTCGATCCATGACAAGCTCTTGAGTGTTCAGAACTGTCATCGTCATCGGTATTTTGCCTCATTCAAGAAAAAAACGATTTCGTCTATTGACAAAAAACGTCTGCGTTTAATATACTCTCATCATCAGATTGAAGCAACACGAGACGCGACCATGAGCCTTGCAACAATCGCGCCGGAACAAGAGATTCCGTTCAAGTGGGTCAGGTTCGCTGCGACGAAGGACGGTCAAGTGTGGTCGGGTGTGATTGACACCACCTCGCAGCACTTTGACGACGAGTACCGCGTCCGTTGGCACCTGCGGTGTGATGGCGAGGCGGTGTACATGGTTCGATTTGTTGGTCTGTTCGACGACCGATACGAGACTGAAGTTGCCATCATGGGCGACAGCACAGTGGCAGCGATGAACGGCGATAGTAGTTTCCACACGCGGCTTGCGGTGTCGGTGATTAACGATCACGAACGACGCAAGCAAAATGACCAAGCTCGTGGCAGGGTAATCCGCACGGACCCATTTCTCACAGTGATATGGAGCGAACAGCGATGAGCAATTTGTTAGAGGCGATGGCTGGCGTTCTGATAACGCTGAGTCTGGTCTTCGCTTACCTTTGCGTTATCGAACTGATCGACCCGGTTGAAGTGGATGAACTGGACGACTGACTGAAACCATTGCTTGGAGGTTCCAAACGTGATTACGGTAACTGAGACGATTAAAGAGATGCTTGAAAAACTCAATGCTTGCAACGAAGCGCGATTGTGGGCGTCGAATTACACCGACCCGCAAACAGCATGGGACGCGTGCGAACGTGGTGACTGGATGCTTTGGTATCTCGGCCGCACGGCAGTCGGCGCGCAGGATAGCGATA
>JBBAQX010000052.1:0-33644 GCA_040400085.1 Lysinibacter sp.
AATTGCTGGTATCGTCCACCCATTTATTGTGCTGCCGATCGTATCGGCGTTGTGGGGAGGCGAATCGAAAGGTGAGCATGGTCTGTCCGTGAGCGGTGGTTCTGATCTGGGGCTCTGAGCCGACGATTCCGGTAACGGTGGTGAGGTCAAACATGGGGGTGTCCTTCGGGTAGTGGTGCGATATACGTACAGTTGGGTTAGGGGTGAAGTGCACGGATTTTGTTGGGCTGGAACCCTGTCCAGTAATCGAGGAGGTGCACTCCGGTCCATCCGTGTTCGGACGTTTTTTCGGTGATAGTCACGAGGGGTGTGGGTCTGTCTGTGTGGGAGTGTAGGAAGCCGGGTGGGTCGTCTGTGTGGAGCAGAATGAAGGGCAGACGTGCGTCCGTAAGGGCTTGGCAGGTGGCGGCACCGGGGGTGCTGCCGGGGGTGGTGTAAACAGTTACGATGCGAGTCACGAGAGTTCTCCTTCAAAAGCCTCAATTTTCTTTTTGGCACGAAAGATTTAACAGGACAGAGAGGAAGCCGCAAAACCCGCACATCACTGTGAACGTGCGATAACAGGCGTGGTGTGCGGGTGTCCTGTCGGGCAAGTAAATTTTTGACGGAAACAAGCGAAGCGCCGTCAAAAAATTCTTGGGGAGACAGGTTGCGGCAGGGGTGAATGTCCTGCAAAATCTCTGTGCAAAAAGAAAAATGACATCCCGAATGGGTGTCAGAAACAGCGCCGCGCAGCGGCTCCGCTTCCCACGCCAGTGGCGACCCGTGTTGCGTGGCACTGATGATATGTGCGCAAAAATGATACAGTTTCGTAAATTGTTGCGTACAGGTTCACTGGATTTCTTGGCGGTGGGCGAACCTTGTTGATCGTCAGTCACACAGTGAGGTGTTATGCAGAGTCACGCAGACGGAATACTTTATGACGCCTCTTTCCCCGTGACCGTCCAGGGGCAATGCGTAACTCCGTCCACCCAGCATCAGTGCTACGAATGCGTGACTCTCACCTTTGTAACACGTGGGGCATATCGAAAAACGATGGACACACACTCCGTCGATCTCCGGGCCGGCCACATGATGATTTCCGACGCGGCGGTCCCCGCCCGATACACTCCGCTCCCCTACGCCTGCGTAATGAATCTGCTGATCGAACGAAGCATCTTCGCCCGTCACCTCGACTGGATCAACGACCCCCGCGTAATCGACAAACCGGACGCTGGGTTCGAGGGTCCCGGTGAAGTCCTGATCGTCAAAGACTTGGGGGTGGATGTGATGCAGAGAATCATGCCCCACCTTCGCCTATTGGTGTCCCCTGAACTGTCGCGCTGGGCAAAACTTGCGCGGCTCTACGATATTTTAGGAATCGTCTTTACGCCAGATAACTCCGTCTGTCAGTGCACTGATCTCCATTTTTCGATCAGTGAGAAACCTGCGCCGTTTTACGTTCCAGACTCAGCTCCGCCCATTTTGAAGGACCTCAAAGAGGTGATCTGGCAGGCCCCGTCTCAAGCGTGGACAGTTGAACGGCTCGCGGAGTACGCTCATATGTCAAAATCGACGGTGACTCGTCTCTTCCAGCACTATCTCCAGATGACCCCCGCACGGTATGTGTCAGGAGTTCGCGCGCATCAGCTGTTAGAAATGTTGAGAGAAACAGACCTGAGCGTGGCGGAACTGAGTCATCGAGTAGGGCTGAACGATTCCAGTTACGCCGCGAAGGTCGTTCGTGCACATACCGGTATGAGTCCTTTAGCGTATCGACACGTACATGTCGAAGAAGCGCTAGCCTGCCGCCAGATGGCCGAACAATCACGTCGAGCCATATCAGACTTCGCCTGAATGTATGTATTTTCCCCGGTGATTCTGGCGCTCTTTTCGGTAGTCGTGAGTCAGAAATGAGGTGTGTACTGGCGGACACCGTCGGCGGTAACAAAAATTATGAGTAGGTGATATTTATCTCCTCACCCGCTGACCGGCTATCCGGGGTTGCGGTGCGTACCTATAGGTATCACCTCAGCTAGGAGTCACCATGTCTACTCACCCAGCGCTTTCGTTGATGGGCCACGCTGCCCTCGGCTTGGCCGAGACCGGTCGCAGTGTGTTCCCCTGTGTCCCCCTCCACAAACGCCCTCTCACCGACAACGGATTTCATGACGCGACGACTGATCGTGATCAGATTATGTCGTGGTGGACGATGTGGCCTACGGCAAACATTGGCACGCCCACCGGCACAGTGTTTGACGTGCTCGATATCGATTACAAACCGCACAGCAACGGATTCGAACACCTCACGGCGCTGCACACGAACGGGTTACTCGACGGGTGGAGCCGCCTGATACGCACCCCCTCTGGCGGTGCCCACCTCTACTACGTTGCCGGAGAACCGCAACGGTCGTGGAGCATCCCGACCGCAGGAATCGACTTTCGTGGAACCGGCGGGTACGTCCTCGCTTCTCCCTCACAGGTCAGCGGGCGCTCGGGACGTATCGCCGGATACGACGTCATCAACAACACCGGAGTCACCCCACCCACACGAGTGGATGCTCGTGCGATTCGGTCCTTTCTCCAACCGGATGCACATCCTTCCCCCACACCATCTGCCACTGAGATGGTGATGGATGTGCCCCGCTCCGTGACACGCATTTCACAGTGGCTGTCTACCCGGCATGAAGGAAGTCGTAACCAGTCATTATTTTGGGCTTCCTGTCGGCTCGCGGAACATGGTCTCCCCTACGCCCATACACATCAGGCACTTGCGCCGATTGCACTTCACCTCGGATTATCAGAGACCGAAATTCACGCAACGATTACTTCAGCTTTTCGGCACGCCCACCCCAGGCCCGCACTCTCCTCGTCTCGGTCAGCTCTCTCCCCCACGCTGACGTCTCTGCCGGAGGCACTCACTCTCGAGGGCGCGGTGCGCTGATGAACGCGATACGAACACATGATCCTGTTCCTCCTCCGGTTTCTCGGTGGGCGATGGGTAGTGCGGTGCTGGGCAACTGCGTCATTGGGGCGGGAGCGTTTTGGCTGTCCGCGCTGAGTCTCACCATGCTCGCTACGATGGCGGGAATCCCGGAATCTTTCGCCTGGATGTGGCCTGTCATTGTCGATGGAATGATCCTGGTCGCCACGGTTTCTGTCGTCGCGCTCTCCGCCCACGGCCCTGGAGCGACCACCTACGCGTGGAGTCTCCTCATCGGAGGCACAACGGTGAGCGTGGTCGCGAATGCGACTCACTCCTTTCTGATACCTACTCCGTCTTTACCAAGCATCTCAGCAGCTCTTATCGGCGCGGTGCCGCCGTTGGCGCTCCTCGCGACAACGCATCTCACTGTACAACTCACCCGCCGAACACCGCACCCCACAGCCTCCCACCACACAGTCTCGTCTCATGCTGCCTCGTCTCCTGCCGCCTCGCCCCCGACAGATAAGACGGTGCAATCCGGGACGACTGAGCACCCTCACCGTTCACCAGCAGCACTGTCGCCTACGCGAGTTGAACCACCACTCATCCGCGAAACGATCTCGTCACCCCACACCGTATCTGCGGAACTAATCCCGGTACACATCACCACCCGAACCCCGACGACACCAGCGACTGCACCCGCATCCGCATCCGCATCTGCCGAAACAACCGCGCCACCCAGAAAGATTCCCAGCACACCGCGAACCGCTCAGGTACGACGTGATGAGGCCCTGCGTCTCGCAGGCACCGGCATCAGTAACACCCAAATTGCTGAGAAACTCAACGTTCACAAATCGACCATCGGTCGCTGGCTCGCTGACCATCCCACACCCGCGCCTCCTCCACACACGCCCGACCACACCGAGGCTTCGCCCGAGATACCACAGCACACAGAACAAGGACAGCTCTCATGAATGAACTCCTCAACGACCCAGTTGCATCCACACCCACCACACCTGCGCCGGAGATGACAGAGATGCCCTCCGCGCTGATCTACGATGATCCCTCATTCCAGACCCCGTCGCTCACCCCAGATCCACAAGGCCCCGATCCGCACAGAACGGATGATCCAGAACGGGACACAGTCCGCATTGAATGGGTTCGTGCCAGCGCCTTGGCGCAGCGCGCGACAAGCCGTGTTCTCGCCTCCGCGATAGACCACCGTTTTGTCACGCAGATCCGCGAACAGACACACACCGTCAATCTAAACGAGAAACTCGCTCAAGCCTGGGCCGCACGCAAAGCAAGCCTGGGAACCCCGGATACCCGCCACTTTGATGATCTCCTCGTGACGCGCGACAGCGCCCAGAGATGACCCCACCGCCGTGTGGGGATGCCTGACACACCTATCAGGTAGACAGAAAAGGACAACCCATCATGGTTCACACAAAAGTTCACAGCATTCACCCCGAACATCTCAACTTGTTCTCCAACAGCGAAGGTTTACGTACCGTACTCAACCTCTTGCACACCATCGGACCCGACAGTTGGCGGGTTCTACCCATTGCACGAGACCTCATGATTTTCACCGCCCACCGATTTCGTCCCGTAGCACTGAGCTGGGGACGAGACCAGTGGGAAGCAGCCTCCGCCGCCTTTCTCGCAATGCGAGAAAACTCCGTCCGCAGTGCGGAAGACCCCTGGGCCGCAATCACCCGCGCAGTGCAACGAGCGATGATTGCGGAAGCAGAAGGAGAACGCAGTCTGCTCTCCACCGATAAAGCACGCCGCCCCGAAAAACGCCCCGACGCTAAACCCATCCGGGCCGGGGAATACGAAGAGTTCATTTTCGACGTCCTCGCCCCAGCCCTCGACGGCACAACAGAGGCCGTACCGGATCTTGTCGTACAGATCCCCGCGTCAATGCTCATCGCTGTCGGCTGGTCCGTCCCTGAAGCACTATCCGTCGTCGAGTACGTCTGCCACCGAATCGCTGATCTCGGATCTCACGCGTCCGCGATAGATACACTCCGCCGGGACCACTCCATGCGGGTACGCTGCGACCTCACCACGAAACAATGGGGACACCTCATCGGATTTTTGGTCGGGAACCGCCGCAACCCAGAAGATGTCCTCTTTGGTGCGATCATTCGCGTACTCACCGGCGATACCCTGGACGATCTTCTCTCCGACGCCGAACTGTGTGAGCGACTGATCAACAGCGCCCCCACTCACAGATTACGGAGCGTGTGATGCGTGCACAATTCCGGGCCGATTTTCCCCTCACCAAAATCACGATTGGTACCCGGTACAGACATGAACTGGGTGACCTTGACGCGCTGTGCGCGTCTATCCAAGAACGTGGCCTCCTCGTCCCCATTACCGTCACCACCGCAGGCGTCTTAGTGTTTGGTGCGCGGCGGTTGGCCGCCACGCAGAAACTAGGTCACACCACAATCAACGCCTGGGTCGTCGACGGAATCTCCGACCAGCTCGGGATTCTCCTCGCCATGAAAGACGATGTAGAACTTCATCTGGCATTGAAACCCACAGAACAGGCCCACCTGTATGAAGAGTTACGCGAACTCAGCCGTGCTGCTGCGAGACGTCGTCAGGAAGCGAGCCGTTTTGGCGCTGCCGATTCGCGGGGAAAGATAGGCCGTGCCGATTCGGCCGCACCGGTGGAACATGGCACCTCTCGGCGGCAAGCCGCTCACGCCGTGACCGGAACCGCCGGGTATGACCGATTAGAAAAAATCTTGGACGTTCAACGCCTCGCCGACACCGGAAACGAATGGTTAGCCAGACAAGCCAGTGCGGCACTCGTACAAATTGATGCCACGGGTAAAGTCAACCCGTCGTTTCTGCACATCAAAACACTCGAAATGAAAACGGACCTGACCACGATATCCCAGAACCCGACGCATCCAGAAAAAACCCGGAACCAAGCAAGACGTGACTTAGAAAAGCTCGAACAGATTGACCATCCCCAAGACGCCCACCGTTTTGCGCGAGATGCCCTCAGCCGGGCGAAAAAGACCCTCAGCACCGACACCCCGCCCAGCGCCGCGTTGCCTGAACGCACCTCTCGCCTGCCCGAATCGTCTGGATGGGATGATATTCCCGCCCCGATTCGCACGAAACATGCCGCGCAGAGTTTCTTAGCCTCCTGCGAGACGATGGCGGCCGTGTGGGCGGAGTATGCACCCCCGGAGGTGGCAGACGCTTTCACGGAAAATGACTGGCACCGCTTCGAGGAATTTTCTCATTATGTGAGCGACTTCACGACCCGCATGACCGGCCAGAAACAGACGCATACCCCGCGGATTCGACACGCACGAAACTAACATCCCCTCATTCGTGTGACTCGACGCACCACAACCCGCTGGGGTTGTGGTGCGTACTTCTTTCATGAGCTCTCTCGTTCTGAAGAGACGACACGCACATCACAAGGACGCTCATGAAATTATCTGCCCTCACTCGGCCCCGACGCATTCTCTACGGAAGCGCAATTCTCGTACTACTCTTCGGAGCGGCCCTCGCTTTCGTCGCTCTTGTAAACGACAGCACCCCGCACACCTCAACCAGCGACATTCATACTCCCCCGCATCCACTCATCACAGCAGAAACGCCTGCTGCCGACCCGACGACTGATCCGATACAGTTCGCCCGGAGTACCGCGCAGACGCTGTTTCGCTGGGACACTACACAGTCACTGACCTGGCAGGACTACCAATCCCGCATCACGGACTCTGCCAATCACAACAGCGATGAAATCAACGGACTCCTCACCGATGTCGAACAGTACTTGCCCACTCTCGAGCAGTGGCAGCGACTACGCGAAATGGGCACCCGGCAACATCTTGAGATCACCGACGCGGTTATCCCGGACCAATGGGCAGAAGCGCTCGAGCAAGGAAAAGATCAGATCGCACCCGGAACTGTAGCAGTCACCATTGACGGTATTCGACATCGCGAAGGAACCTGGCTCGGGGAGGACGCCTCTACCGCCAGCCCCGTGTCCTTCACCGTTTTTGTTGTATGTGCCCCCACTGCAGATCCGTGTCAGATCTTGCGCCTGTCTGCCGTCAATAAGCCGTTGCGATAACACCTGAGCGGAGAACGTAGGAGATGAAAAAAGCACTTATCATCCTGGGCGTGTTACTACTGACGGGGCCGATCCTCTCACTGGTTGCGCTGAGTCTGCTCCTGATTACCCCCGCGTCGCAGGCGTCCGCCTGTGTCAGCGGGAACATCACCGTCGTAGCCGATGTTCCCGACACACTCACCGCCGAGACACAATCAGGAACATCACTGGTACTCAATCGATCCCAGCTCACTCATGCCCGCACCATCATCATGACGGGCGCTGCCATCCCTCAGGTTGAAAAGAATGGCATCATCATCGCGCTCATGGCGGCGCTCACCGAATCGACACTCCGAATGCTCAGCAACACCAGTGCACACCCGTCATCAGCCACATTTCCCCACGACGGAAATGGTGAAGATCACGACAGCCTCGGGCTATTCCAGATGCGACCCCAGTCGGGATGGGGCACGGTCGCGCAACTGATGGATCCGGAGTATCAAGCCCAGGCCTTTTTTGGAGGACCCACTGGTCCCAATCACGGATCCCCCCGAGGTCTGTTGGACATTCCCGGCTGGAGCGCACTCACTCCGGGGCAGGCCGCCCAAAAAGTAGAAGTATCAGCTTTCCCCGACCGCTACAACAACTACGAACCCGTCGCACACAGCATCTTCGATGCACTCACCTCGCCGGGTGATACGACGCCGGGTGATGCGACACCGGCGCGCATGGCGTCATCGTCAACGGTCTATGTGCCGATAGAAAAAGGGGCCTACAACATCTCATCCCCCTATGGAATGCGAAATAACCCGCTTCGCCCGGGAACGCAGGAAATGCACTGGGGAACAGATTTTGCCGCCCCTGACGGCACACCGATTCTGGCGATGGCTGACGGAAAAGTGTTGTGGGCAGGACATAAACAAGGCTGGAACAACGTCCTCGCCATCGAACACAACATTAATGGAGAACGCATCACCACGGTCTACGTTCATATGTGGGATCACGGTTTCGCCGTCGCCACAGGCGACACCGTCCGCGCCGGACAACACATCGCAGATGTCGGCAGTGAAGGTTTTTCGACAGGTCCACACCTGCATTTTGAAATTCATCCCGGAGGGTGGGAGACCCCCGCCGTCGACGCAGAAGTCTGGCTGAACACACACAGCGCGATACATCTGGACGGTGACCCGCTAAAAGGGGCGACGACATGCGCCACCTAACAGATCAGGCCCGCCAATGAGAGCCGCTGTCACACCGTCTGATGGGTTTGCCACGGCGGGCGGGACCCGACGAATGGCAGAAGTATTTCCTGACTTTGGTGCGGTCAACAACGGCACCATGATCGACGTTGTCGGGGCCCTCATGACGATCGTACTGGTCGTCGCGGTTGCTGTGATCATTATCGGAGCCATCACCTGGGCACTCTCCCACAACGCGGGAAACTATTCCACCGTGACCAAAGCCAAAACGGCGATAGGGATTTCCCTTGGCGCTGCCGCCCTGGCCGGAGCGGGCGTCGCCTGGGCGAATTTTCTGATTGATACAGGCCAACACCTCTAACTATCGCCTCTTTGTTCCCCGGCGGTGCGGTTTTCGGTGTCTCGTGTGCACTCATCGGCATAACCGTTGGGACCTGTTGCGCACCTTGTAGGTAGAACCCTCACCTTGGCGGTTCAGCAGCTTTTGGAGGAGTTTTATCCGTGAAAGAAATCATCACGCCCCGACACACCGCCCTGATCACACGGCACCGCACAGACATCAGTATCGAACCCAACGACACCGGACTTCCGGGGATTGCACAGCTCAAAGACATTGTCGGAGCTGTGATGACGATTGGTCTGGTGCTCTCCGTGTTGGCGATCATCATCAGCGCTATTGTCTGGGCAATCGGCGCGAACTCCAGTAATCCGCAACTCGCCGGACGCGGAAAAATTGGTCTCCTCATCGCCTGTGGCGCTGCCGTCGTGTGCGGAGCATCAGTGACACTCATCAATTTTTTCTGGAATGTCGGACAAAGCGTCGCCTAACCGGCGACACGTAAAGAGAAGAAGTAAATCTGATGTCTTTTTGTGACGTTCCCGTCGTTTCCAGCGTGTGTAGTTTTGTCAACGACTCCGCCCAAAATACTGTCTCTGCACCGTTTATTTGGCTCGCCGATGGTATCGGTCACGCAGCAGAATTCTTGTTTGACGGCATGTGGACACTCATGACGATCACGACCCGTGTCGACGTGACAGACATGATCTCGGTCTACAACGTCGTGTTCGGCATCGCCGTAGTCTTGATGCTCGGCTTTTTCCTGTTGCAGCTCATTACCGGCATGATTCACCGCGACCCCACCACCCTCAGCCGCGCCAGCCTCGGACTGGCCCGAAGTATTTACGGAAGTTTCCTCGCAGTCTCAGTGACAGCGATTCTGCTCGAAATAGCAGATCAGCTCTCCGCCGGTATCATCCTGGCGACAGGGAACACCGTTGAGGGCATGGGCACAAAAATAAGTGTCCTCCTGAGCGCTCTGGTCACCGTCAATGTCGCATCTCCCGCCGTCGGTGCACTGGTCGTCATCTTCCTGGGCTGCCTGATGATCGCCGCTATCGCCATCACCTGGTTCTCACTTCTCATCCGCAAAAGTCTCATCCTGATTGCCATTGTGTTAGCACCGCTCGCACTATCCGGTGAATCCTGGGAGGTTACGAAAGGGTGGGCACGCAAATGGATTGTCTTCATGGTGGCCCTCATCACGTCCAAAGTAGTGATGGTGCTGATCTTTCTTGTCGGAGTCACCCAAGTGGACGCTCCGCTAGAGCTCGACCTACCGGACCTAGCCGATCCCTTAGCGGGGATTGTGATTCTCTTTCTCGCCGCCTTCGCCCCCTACCTAGCCTATAAATTCATTTCCTTTGTCGGGTTTGATATGCATCAGATGATGTCCACAGAGCAAGAAGCAAAGTCGGCACTGGACCGGCCGCTGCCCCTTCCGCATCTCCCCAGCGGCGACAACATCCAGAAAATTCTGGGTAACGATTCTGCCTCCGAAAATTCCCCACCCCGTCCAGATAATGCCTCGCCAGATGCTGAGGCGGCATCCGGCGGAGGTACCCCGGAAATCGCTAGTGACGGTGCTGCCGCTGGAAGTGAAGCCGGAGCAGCAGGAGGTTCGGGAGCAGCGGCGGCCGGCCCTGCCGCGGCCGCGGTGATCGCTGCCGAAGTCGTGAAAGGCACCGCAGAAGCAGGCCCGGAACTTGGAAATAATGTGGGTTCAGCCGCCCATGCTCAGGCCGGTGCTGCCGAGAACGGCAGCACCGGGGGTGCGCCTGCGTCAGACCCAGGCCCGCCTCCCGCCGGTCCGGTGCTGTATGACCCGCCACCGGACAACTACAGATAACGCCAACTCATAACACGCTCACTCTCCCCTACACGTTTAAGGACACCACTTATGAGTGACTTTCAGCTCACCCCCGTCAAATTTTCCCGACTCACCACCCGCGGAATTCTCCTAGGACTCTCCCTCTCCCAGGTGGTCGTCCTGGGAGGGGCAGGCATCACCTTCGTTGCCGGGCTCTACCTCGGCGGCAACGCACCTCTGCTAAGCGCACCAGTCTGGATCACACTGGTCCTCGTAGCCTGGGTACCAGTTGCGGGACGAAAAACCGTGGACTGGATTCCCATCGTCACCCAGTGGTGGCTGCGACACGTCACCAGACAAACCTCCTACCGGCGGCGCATCACCGTCAAACCACGCCCCGCCGGAACCCTCGCACTCCCAGGAGACGCATCATCACTGCGGCAATACCGAGACCCCGAAACCGGCGCAGTGATGGTTCATGATCCGTATCGAAACACATTGACCGTCATGATGAACATCTCCCATTCCTCCTTTGCCCTCTTAGACCCAGCAGACCAAGAGAGACGAGTGCATGGGTGGGGCCGTGTCCTCTCGACGCTGTGTCGCTCACCGCATATTGCTCGTCTCCAAGTCATGGAACGCACCATGCCAGACTCGGGTGCCGGGCTGTCGCAATGGTGGCAGAAACACGGGACATCTAATGAGTCATGGGCTAGCCGCAACTATGAAGAACTCGTTGAACGAGCAGGCCCAACAGGAGAGCAACATGTGTCTACGCTGGCACTGTCACTGGATATGACCGCGGCACGGCGCGCAATCCGATCTTCGGGGAGAGGCATGATTGGAGCGGCCTCAGTGTTACGACAAGAAATGAGCACCCTGGTCACCGCGCTTCGCACCGCAGACCTTCGTCCCCAGGCCTGGTACACCCCCGGGGAATTAGCGGTATTCTTACGCGGCGCGTTTGACCCTGCCATTGCCATGACCCTCGAGCGCTCCGGAAAGTTGGGGCATGACCTCGCCATCGCCGGACCCGTCGCCGTAGAAGAATCGTGGGCACAGTTACAAACGGATTCTGCGTTTCATGCTGTTTTTTGGATCAGCGAATGGCCCCGCGCACATGTCTACCCCGGCTTTCTGTCACCCCTTCTCCTCACCGGAAAAGCGCGGCGAACATTTACGCTCTTGATGGACCCTGTCCGGTCCGACGTGGCAGCCAGGCACATCCGAAAAGCAAAAGTGGAGCATCTGTCGGATCGTGCTCAACGCACAAAAATGGGGCAAATTGAGGATGCCACGGTGTCGGCAGAGTTTCAGGACGTACTGCAACAAGAAGCCGAACTCATCGTCGGACACGGCGTCCTCACATACAGTGGCTTTTTGTCGGTATCCGCATCGTCTCAGGCAGAACTCGAATCAGTATGCGCATCTGTTGAACAGGCTGCTATCCAGGCGAATTGTGAAACACGACGACTGGTCGGCCAGCAAGGCCAAGCGTTCATGGTCACGGCACTGCCACTTGCCCGAGCAATCTAAAGGTCTCCCCGTTGGTGGGTGCGAATGTGTACCTGACGGGCATGAACACGTTCGTATCCGTCAGGAGCACCCCCTAATGTCACGTAAAACTCTCCACACCTCCGTTTTAGTAGAGCCAGAGCGTTCGACCCGCGCAGAACGTGCCGCGAGACGGCACGCCGTATCCATGATTCGCGCTCAGGACGCTGCCCGCACTCGCGCCACCCGGCAACGCCTGGCACAGAGTGAACGGGAGGAGGCTCGCAACACACATTTTTTGCCTCCCGGCGGAGAAGCCGGGAAACATATGCTGCGCACGTATCGCCGTTTTCGTGTCCCGAAACACCGGGACACGAGCGCGGCGCTACGCGGCTTGATCCCCTTTCTGGCAGAAGGAGGCCTCGGGTCAGACGGAACCTTTGTCGGACACGATGTCCACGCAGGCGGATCCTTCGCCTACGACCCCTGGGTGCTCTACCAAAAGAAACTCATCACCGCCCCCAACGTTGTGCTCGCAGGGATTGTCGGCAGCGGCAAATCTGCCCTCGGCAAAAGCCTCTACACCCGCTCTATCCCGTTCGGCAAAAAAGTCTACGTCCCCTCCGACCCTAAAGGCGAACATTCCCACATTGCTGAGCTCGTCGGCGGCAAAGCCATCGTCTTAGGCCACGGACTCGGAAACCGCTTAAACCCCCTCGATGAAGGCTACCGCCCCAGCGGGCTCTCCAACATGGAATGGCAAGCACACGTCGCCTCCCGCCGTCGCGATTTACTCGGAGCTCTCACCGAAACAGTCCTCGGCAGAGAACTGTCCCCCGTGGAACACACCGCAATTGATGTGGCGCTGCGCGCAACAACAGCAGAAACAAATGTGCCTATTTTACCGCTGGTCGTGGATCGTATATTAGCCCCAGCCCCGGGTGAAGATCCCCGACTCACGGAGGACGGACGATACGCAGGTCACGCGTTACGCCGGCTGGTAGCAGGAGACTTAGCGGGGCTCTTTGACGGCCCCAGCACCGTCAGGTTTGACCCGACGTTACCGATGATTAGTTTGGATTTGTCACGGGTCGCTGAAAGCAGTGCGTTGCTGAGTGTGCTGATGACCTGTAGCAGCGCATGGATGGAAGCCGCCCTCGTAGACCCCGCCGCCGGACAACGATGGATGATCTACGACGAAGCATGGAGACTCTTTGCGTTCCCGGCGCTTCTTCGCCGGATGGATGCTCAATGGAGACTCGCCCGACATTTTGGTATCGCCAACATGCTCATCGTTCACGCCTTCAACGACTTAGAAACGGTAGGCGCTGCGGGGAGTGCAGAGCGGGCTATCGCTTCCAGTCTTCTGTCCAATGCGGAAACACGGATTGTGTACCGACAAGAATCCGATCAGTTAGAGACCACCGGAAAAATGTTGGGGCTAACTCACACCGAACAACAGCTCTTGCAAGGCCTCAGCACAGGCCAAGGGCTCTGGCGTATTCGAGAGCGGTCTTTTGTGGTTCAGCATCAGATGCACCCACGCGAATTTGCCGCGTTCGATACCACGGGACGTATGAGTTAGGGGCCTGCCACACACCCCCCTGGATTGTGGCAGGCCGCACGCCAGAACTCTACCACCTCACTCAGGAACTTGATGAACGACGACACCCCGTTAGCCCTCACCCGAGACGAACTCAGCCGAAACATGATGCTCCTAGATGATGCTCTTCAGCAGATCGCACGCACTTACAGCGCTCAGGTCTCACTCGAATACGAAGACCCTGAAGCCTTCGGCGCCGGACACTACGTGCTCTACTCCCACTCATCAAGCACTACCCGGTTTGTCATTGAAGAGCAATACAACGGGTCTGACTGGTCTGACGTTGAGCGCGTCCCCACATCCTGGACCTGGCGCACTGAGCGACAGACACCAGGCTCACGCCTCACACGGCACTGGCAGACTCGCAGCACCGGTAATGTTGCGTCCCAGGATGTCGCTCAGCTCATCACCCGTACTCACACCTGGGCACGAGCCGTTCAGTACCTCGCGGTCCGTGCCCAATCCATTACTCCCGCAACACTGACGCCCTTCTCATCAGATACGCTCGTGGTGCCGCCACCCATCCACAAACGGTAAAACACCAAAAAAACAGCACCGGACGGTGCACCGTCAGCGCCATCGCACCCGCCGGTCGGGGATGACACTCACTGCCAACAATCCTGTCCGTACTCCCCTGCGCCGACATTCGGCAACGAAAAAATCCCCTCAGAAAACCGCCACGAAGCTCACGAGTAAGAAGCGGGTCACAACAGGTTCAAGCATATTAACGCCTGTGGTAATGCACAGTAATACGCCGCGTTACTCAGGACACTGAGTTGGTGACTATCACTGTCGCCGGTGAACCTCAGACGATGTCTGCTGTCACTCGCGAAGCAAGTTAAATAATGAAGTAGGAAATAGCTAGCACGAAGTATCCTAAAAACCGACTGATCCTTCACTAAAAATAGTGAAGAGATTTCGTGCCTGCTACCTTATTAACACACCGTAACCGCTTACCTAGTGGCGAGATCTTTAAATCAGAGACTGCTTTTCAGATCTTCAGCTAAGCGGAGCATGTTCCCATCTTTCCGGGCTGTGTCGATAGGAGGCTCGTAGCTTTTGAGAGCAGAGAAGAACTCTTTGGCAGGGCGGCTTACAAGCTTGGGCTCAAGGATATCAAGCAGCTCTTCCCATTGTCTTACCGATAGTGACCGCCGGAGTCGCGACGACACCGTCTCTATCATTACCAGGAGCAGTGCAATCGCTGCCTGTCTCGGAGTGAACAGTTCGATAAGTCTTTCATAGACAGATGTCGCGGCCCAGGATACACCGTGCCCGTTCGTGAGGTATACGGTAACAAGTGTCTCCACATATTCAATTTCTAGCCAGGAAGGAACATTCGGTGTGTCTCCGACCGCTCGGGCAAGTTCCCTTGCGGGCGGGCCTTCATTCGAAAAGTTGTTGTGTTGGTTATGGGTGCTACGCAGATCCTCTAGTGCCTGTTGAATTTGAGGAATGCGGAGGTCATCTGGGAGGTAGGCATCTCCGTCTACGGATCTCAGAAGCTCAAGCGCTAGTTCGGCCTGTTCCGTGTCTTGGTTTACGCGGAAGCGTAGCGCACGAACACCAAACTGTTTGCGAGAGCTCTCCGGCAGATGCAACCAGAGCTTTGGAAGCAGAAGGCGGATATTATCCCGTGTTTGCACATCGCTATCTAGCCTCGTGTAAATACCGGCGAGTCCGTCGCCTAGACTAGTTGCCTGTTCCTCCGTCAGTTTTCCAAGGGTAGAACCTGTTGTATATAAATCGTGTTCTGAGAGCTTATGCGTTTTGATGTTACTAAGGAGTCGACCAATCTCAACGACGACTGCATCCTGCGGCAAACAGATAACTTCAGTGATGCAGACATCAAGATACTCAAGAAGCTGAGTTGCACGCAAATCATGCTGGTTCGGATGTGCTGCACTCGCATGGTTACGCATGTAGCGGACAAGGTCGAGCTGCTTGTAGCCAACCTCCGAGAGGAGCCCGAGTTTGCGAGCACCCTCCAGAAGACTCTGGTCCGTAATCTTAGTTAGGTCTTCGACCGAGTTCAGTTGTTTCCGTTGTTCCGAAGCCGAGCCAACAGCCATATCGAAAAAGTATGAAAGCTCGTACCCTGCTACCCGCTCTCGAAGCTCTCCAATTGTTTCATCCCACAAATAGTTGAGCGCAGCATCGAAGAGACCTGCGGCTACAGCAGCTAGAAACTTGGAGATGTACAGTGATGCTGCTCGCCGTTCATCGCTCAACGGGTCAAGGGCATCGTCTAGGTTCTTGAATATTCGTCCACGGTGTGTAACGGGAACAAGCACGTTCTCGGACGGCAGCCCTGTTCTTACAAAAGTATCGAGCAATGCAGCTTCAAATTCTTGTAGCTGTCCGTCAATACGCGAAACTTCTCGTGAAACGTCGTATTCAATATTTATTAGATCGTTGCCTGTCATAGCGTATCTCCTTAATTATCGGCCTCGACCTATCCATTGGGAAACTGACACGGCAGACCTAATATTAATCCTAATTATTGCAGAAACTATGGTCTGCCGCACGATTTGCGGAGATGTATTTACTGACGGTCGAATGCATCCCCAGGAGACGCTAGCTTGTTTGCTTTTTGTTACAGGGCAGGTAACCTTCTAAGACAGCTTCACTCGCCGAAGGTTATTCAGCCGAAACGCTTCGTTAATCGTTATTGCAGTGCCCGCCAGCGCCGGACCGATATTGGCTTCGAGACTTCCTCGAAGACGCAGAATCTGACCGCCAGGTTGCTTGTGTCGCCCCGACCAGAAGAGCATCATCTACTCCGTGCATATACGTTGCTACACAGCCATCTCTTCAGTCTGGTTGAAACGCATCCAGGCGACGTCTTCTGCAGCTCCGAGCTTCCCTGCCACGCCCTGTAGCGCGGCCTGCTTATCCCGCAACTCTTTTTGAAGCACGACGCGCCCATCATCGGGTTTTTCATTAAGGATTCTTATATGGCGAAATATGTGATCTACACTCGAAGGTCGTCCGCGTAGAATCGAAGCGCACGCATTCGACACTCCTGCCTCTTCCGGGGAGTGAGCACCCATACCGCGTTTGTCGCTGCGATAAAAGCCGTGTGAGCTACCGTCATATAGGCGGTCGGATACATTGTGTTCGTTGCCCGCATCGCATCAAGCGCAAAGTCCAAATGCTCTGACGAAATACACATCGAATACCAGACCGGGATTTCAACGTTGAGGCCTTCCAAAGCATCCGCAGAGAGCGAACTACCAGGCTCAATCGTTACTGGATTCTCTGCGCGCTCACGCCAGGCTTTGACTGCGAGTGACATCCTACCGAGGCGGCGTGACCATTCGCTTTCTTCTGTCTCTTGAGATAGAGCTGTGCGTCTCCGCTGTGTCATAGCCGAACTCTACCCGTCAGATATGCTGGTGTCGATTCGCGGCTCGAGTGCGACATACTGCAGGATAGAAAGAATCTATAAGAACGATTGAGGTGATATCGTCTATGCCCATATCGCAACGCGACCGAAAGATGCTTTGGGCACGTTCCTATGGTCTCTGCGCTCTGTGTCGGAGCCCGCTCATTCAAGAGGCAGACTCTTCTAGCCGAGCCGGAATCATACTCGGAGAAGAAGCCCACATTGTTGCCAAGCGAAAGAACGGACCTCGTGGACTTTCCGGCCCTCGGGAGAACATCGACAGTTACCAAAACCTGATCCTTCTGTGCCTTCCTGACCACAAGAAGGTAGATGAGCAGCCTGACTTCTACACGGTCGAGTACCTCCTGAGCGCCAAGGCAGATCACGAGAAATGGGCTGCAAACAAATTGGCTGCTCCGCAGCCCTTGCATGTGCTGAAACCCCCGGAGGAAGACGAGATTCCTATGCAGCTCGTTCCAAACGGAGAAACAGTATGGAAACTTGTAGCGAATGCTCACCTATTCAATATCAGGTCGCTACCTGACGATGATAAGCCCGATGAGAGTGATGCAGCCGATGCGTTTCTTACGGCGGCTAAAGAGTGGGGCGAAATCGCTGACGTTGTAGAGGATCAGGGATTAACCTCTGTCAGTAACGCTCAACGATCCCTCAGCGAACTACTAGCTGAATTGCACACACAAGGTCTTTTCGTCTTCGGAAAGCGGGTTACCAGAACGCTTACCGGTGGCATAGGTGAGCCATCACCTTTCCATGTCGCCTTCCTGATCGTGGTTAGAGAAGACGAAATAGAAGTTACGGATGCTTCGACCGACGCAGCAGAACAGCAGCGTCAAGGCAGTTCATCAACTTGATGGACCTGGCTGATCCTCACAGTTCACACCCAACTACGTCCCACCCGCCCACTGGTTGCTGACACAAAACAGCCACCACTCGGCAGGAAAAACCATACAACAGGTTAAACGACAAGTTAACACGCTCTTCTCCAATACGTTCGTGGTGTCGTCACAAGTCTTCGAAGGGTAGAAGGCAGTAGGAATGGCGAGTAGGGTCTGACGGTAGCGCGAGTCCGCGTAGGCGGTAGCAAAGTTCCGACGACCCGGTAGCGGTCCGGCCCGGCTGCCCGGACTAACCTGGCGTTATTCCCAGCAGTCCTTGTCTGCTCGGGCTTGGTCGTTGCAATGCTGACGCATATCGATCTGGCCCAGGTTGATGACTCTGGCATTGTTCGCGAGACGATTCACGATCGAGTCTGCGGCAACACGTTCGGGCAGTTCGGCGACCCATTGCGCGGGGCCACGCAGACTCACTCCCCAGGCGCTAACGTGTTCCCGGAATCTTGCTACCAACTCCACTGACTCGCACTACCACCAAGAGCTACTCGCCACCCTGAACGAACATCAAAATATCGCGTTTGAATGTCTATAAAACTCTACACAACTCAGTACCGGGTATGTGGACTACCGTACCACCAAGGGCTACTCGCCAGTCTTTCCCAGCAGCATGTCGGGTGTCCCTTAAAAGTGCGACAGACCCGGTCTTTTAAATAACCAACCTTGACCCGCATTCCCACATAGTGGCCGAAGAGAAACAGAGCCTGCCCAACGCTAGAGATAAACCTTCTGAGTAGCCAGTCTTCGGTCACGCCGCGGTCTGCCCACGCGGGCTCTACTTCTCGAAAAGTGATAACGGCGTGTTTACGGAATGCGTCTCTTTGTGTGTCTCGCTTACTTCACTGATGTTGGTCTCTTCAACACGCACCTGTTCAGGCGTTGTAACATAGGAGCCACGTTGCTTCATCTCGAGCGCCCCAACCACGGTGAAAAGTCGTTTCCGACTATGAGCCTCAACTGCCTGATCATACTGCTCTGGAGTCAGCTCCACGGTGACCATCTTTGGTCTTCCATTGACGCGCGTCGCCAACTTAATCTGATGCTCTGCCGCAGATGAGGAGTTCTTCAGATAGGTGACCTCGCCTGTGAGACGAGCCTCTTTTGGATCGGGCGTGGCCTCGAAGTAGTCGCGTGCTTTAGTGATGACCACGCTGTCTTCAGGCGTAAACACGAAAGCTGCCCTGTCGGGCCGTGTCTCAACCGCGTTGCCCTCATCCTCCGCCCTGAAGTAGGCGATTTCGATTCCAGCTTCACTTCCGCGCGTCAGCGGCTCGAGGGCGGCGAGCAGCTCGTGCGATACTCCCGATGCTACTGCGAGCTCAAACGCCTCAATCTGGCCGCCAGAATTCTTGACTTCATCTATAGCATCGCGCACTGCGCCAAGCGACTCAGCTAGAGTTTCGATGACAGCACGCCCTTCGATGCGGGGATAGGCCTTTGCGTTGTCTTTGCTACGAGATGTCGCCAGTGACGCCTCGGCCGGAGTGAGCGCAGTAACCACATAGCTGCCTACCTTCGTTTGCCCCATGAAGCACTGAGCAAGAAATTCTTCAGAGATCACCGATCCGGCATTGAAAAAGCGCTTCTTTCTCGACGCCGCAGCCTTCGCCGACGCAGAGAGGATCTCGCGCGTGCTCAATATGGCCTCATTACCAAGCTGCCACTGGATGAAACCAGCCGAATTATTTGTCTCTCTACGAACTTCAATCTCATCGAGGTGGCGTGTAAGCATCATTTTCACAGTCTGAATGATCTGTATAAATTCTTCACCGTAGGTCTGAAGCAAGTAACCACTTGCATCGAGGAGTAGGTCTTGAGAGTCAGAAGCATCCTCCCTGAGAGGCAAGACAAGCCGTTCAGATGTTCGGCTGCTCTCGTGCTTGTCAGCCTGTAGCGCAATAGGCTCCCAATACTGGAGTACATCGCGGAACGAACCGGCTTCCGTCCAACCAAGTCGTCGCAGCGCGCGTCGCAGGATGTTGCCCTCGAGTTGTGTATCGTTCACGGAGCACCTCCCGCTCTGATCTTATCCATCATTACGCACAGAGACTGATCGTCAAAGACATTACTGGCAGGGGCCGACACTGTGACCTTGTTCCCCACGCCCTGGGGCGTGGGGGCTCCAGCCAGATTGACCCAGTAACAGCAGTGCTTGGCGTAAGTATATGGGTGGCTGACTTCCAACCATTCCTCTGGGTTGGAGGGTAGGTCCATGATTACAACGATCGAATTAAACAGAGGGCTTGGGCGGCTCATACGCTCGAAGCGTTCCCGCGGCATCTTTGCGCTGATTCTCGTGCGACCCATATTCCACCCGCTAGTTACCGCCTTCAACTGAAGCTTCAGCATCGCGTCCTCTTCACCCTGGAGCTCGTGCTCAAGCTGCAGATCGGTTCCATTATCAATGCTGGTTGATGAGACATTGCAGCCAGCCGTGGCTGCAATCGCTCTGACTATCGATTCTTGGAACTGCTCCATCAGATCTGTCTTGCGCGTCGGCATTCCCCTCAGAAGCGGGCCGCCTAGAGCGGTACTCTCAGTGAAGACGGACATATACCTATTCTACGTTGCGACGCGGAGGGGGCGTGACGCCACCTCACATCAGAGCAGACTCAATCCCAAGGCGCTACCGTGTTCCCGGAATCTTGCTACCAACTACGCGGACATGCGCTACAACCAAGAGCTACTCGCCAGTAGGAACGGCAACTGACGATGCACCGGTCGGGTGATAGTGCCCTACCTGTCGGATATGACACTTGATACCGATAAATCTGCCCTGACGCCGCTGCGCCGACCTTCGGCAACGAAAAAACCCGCCACGAAACTCGCCACAGTTCTCACTGGTAAGAAGCGGATCACGACAGGTTCCACCAGATCGGTGCCGGTGGTGATGCACAGCATTACGCTGCGCGTCATCGCGGACACTGCCTTGGTGACGATCACCGTCGACGGTGAACCTCACACGATCTCTCCCGTCACGCGCGCAGCCGCCCTCGCCACGGTCACTGAGCTATCTGAGCAGTTTCAGGAGCCCTGTACCGTCACCATTCATGAAGCCGACGGTACAATTTTCGCCGATCTTCTCCCGGCCCCAGCACCACGATACGAGCCTCTCCCCCGCGACGTTCCGGCACCGGTAGCTCCCGGATCCGTGACGAACTGTCCTCCTGTTTTTGAGATTGTCGGGCACGGCTTTGCCCCGGGCGAAACTGTTGAAGTTTTTCTCTTTACTGCCTCAACAACAGCCAGTGCTGGCGGTGCGGTGACGGTGCGTGTGCCGTATCAGATTGCTCCCGGAGGTCCCGGGACGATCACCCTCTTCGGCAGCACCTCGAAGACGCTGAACCGGCACCACCATGAGGCAGACAACCGATGAGTGATGTTCGCCGAATGAACGACCCCCTCATCAACATCGGTCTTATCCTGCTCGGAACAGGACTACTGCTCGCTGCGATGTTGAGTGCCTGTGGGAATCTCACGGCATGGCTGACAAACCAGGCTCCGCCGACAGGCCCCCTCACCCGAGGAATCGGAGTCTTAGCCCAGCCGGGCAGCCCAGGCGATGCCCTCGGCTCCCCCGGGCTGAACCCCGTCCTGTATTGGTTTCTCGTCATCATCTGCCTCACCCTACTGGGGTGGGTCACCTGGGTAGTGACGCGTGCGCTGCGTGAGCGAGATACCCGCCCGTCACCTCACACGTTGACGGGAATCGCTACTCCGGCAGAGATCAGAGAGGTTGCATCCGAGAAGGCGCTCTTGAAAAAAGCTGCCACGCTACGCCCATCCCTCACAGCCCCCACACCGCGCGAGGTGGGCATGAAGCTGGGCACGAGTAAAGGCATTGGCGTCTGGGCCACGGTAGAAGACTCCATCCTGATCACCGGCCCACCTCGATCCGGAAAAGGATTGTTCCTTGTCATCAATTCAATTCTGGATGCCCCCGGCGCGGTGATTACAACCTCAACCCGTCCCGACAACGTGACAGCGACACTCACCCAACGCAAACGGGTGGGACCAGTGATGGTTTTTGATCCGCAACAGATCGCGCCAGGATTGTCGGCAGGGTTGCGGTGGTCACCGATCCGGGGCTGTGCAGATCCTTTGACAGCAATGATTCGGGCCACCGGGCTGGCTGCTAGTACAGGGTTTGGTGGGGTGCAATCCGGAGATTTTTGGGAAGGAAAAACCCGCATCGCAATCCAATGCCTGCTGCATGCGGCCGCACTAGACAATCGCGAAACGAAAACCGTGTATGCGTGGGCCCTGACCCCCGCATCGGCTTTTGACGCGGTACGAATACTCCAAGCAGACCCCCGCGCAGCCGAGGGCTGGGCTGAGGCCTTAGACGGCATGCTGCAATCAGACCCACGTACCCGAGATAGCATCTGGCAAGGAGTGAGCCTGGCCTTTGCAGCACTGGCGGATCCGCGCGTCTTAGAAGCTGTCAGCCCCGGCCCGGACGAACATTTTGACCCGGAAAACTTTCTTACCCAGCGGGGCACGATCTATATGCTCGCCACCGGAGCAGGTGCCGGAGCCAGCGCCGGATTGGTCGCCGCATTCATCGAAGACCTCGTCGAAACCGCACGGCGAATGGCCGCTCGCTCCCCCGGGGCCAGACTCGACCCACCGCTGCACTTGGCGTTGGATGAAATTGCGAACCTCGCCCCGTTGCCGAGTCTCCCAACCCTCATGGCGGAAGGCGGCGGTACCGGAATCACGGCAATGCCCGTCTTCCAATCGCTGTCGCGGGCCCGCGAAAAATGGGGTGACGACGAAGCGAGCGCGATTTGGGATGCCGCCATTGTGAAGATCATCCTCGGCGGAGCATCCAACACCCGCGAACTCCAAGACCTGTCCACTCTCATAGGCGAGCACGATGAACGCACCGACTCAGTCACAGTGGACGCGACAGGTGCACATTCCTCGCAACGTTCCCTCCGCCGTGTACCAATTTTACCGCCAGATGCCCTACGAACGCTACCGTTTGGGACCGGCATCATCATGCTGCGAAGCGCGCGACCCATTATGACCTCCCTGCATCCCTGGACGAAACGACCCGACGCACCCGTCCTGACCGCAGACCGGAAAGCGCTGGAAGCAACGATTCAACAGGCCTCGACCTGATCCACAGGCACGCCACCGCGGTGGGGTGCCTTTGCGTACCTGTTTCCTATGCATTGTGTGACAGAAGGACTCTCATGACGACACTACGAACACGGCGGGGTATGCACGGATATATTGTTTCGGCCCCGTCGTTTACTCCCGGCACAGAGGTGACTCGTGCCCACATATCGTGGCGGGTAGCCCACCACCGCTACGCCCACACCCTCAGCGGATATCAGCGGAAGGATCCCGCCTACGGAGATCTGGTGCTGTGGGGCCGCCCAGCACAACAGGCCTATGCACTGTATTGCCGGGGCTTTTACCAGCCAGGTGATCGTGTCATCGCGGTCGGCAATCTGGGACGGGTGGACCGAGAGTTCAACAACCACATCATATCCGTAAGCCAGTTCACGGCCAGCGTCCTCGCTCCCGACCCGCACACACCCGGGCTTGTTCTCGTGCGGGAAGGACCGACCGATTCGGCATCACCGCCCCTATCCGCCGATGACGATCTCAGCCGGCCACCCCTGCTGGACCTGTTCGACCCTCACCATAACCATCCCGACCATCCCGACCATCCCAAGGAAACAGTATGACCACCACCGCACCCCCTGAGAGTGACCCGTTTGAAGAAGCCGTCCGGCAGCTGATGGGTGATACCCCGGTCCCCATCAATTGGGCGGTGTTAGATGATGAGCAGTGGGTCGTAGAGCTTCGGGCGTTAGACGCCTGGGTGTCCTGGCTTAAAACTGAATACGGACTCTCCGCTGCCATCATTCCCCCGCTCTGGCACAGACACCCTGAACTCATCTGGGAGCTGTCGGCGCTTCATCTGTTCTGGGTCCATTCCTACGACCCCCAGCAAGAAGCGACCGGGCCAATTGCTTTTCATCGAGAATTCGCCGCTGCCCGCGTGCGACTCCAAGACTGGGTGACCACGTCGGGGACGAGTCTGTTTCGTGACCGCGCTACCCGCATCACCGCCTGGCCCGGCGAAGTCGATCAGGGTCCGGTCATCGAAAAACCCATTTTTGATCGGGCCGATGATTTTGCGCTGTTCATTCACGAGCGTACCGGGCAACCCGGGTTTCCCTCAGCGGGCACCCGATGAGACCACCCCACCTACTTGGCCGACAACAGATACAGGGATAACTCGTGGCACGAACACAACGATCCGATCCAGGGCAGCTGTCATTTGATTTGTGGGGGCTTGACCCCGTCACGGCAGATGCCGTAGTGGAAGAAAATCGTACCCGAACACCCCTCACTCGCACGTCACCGGTGTCTTCCTCTACCGTTCCCGAAGCAGCAACACCACCATCAATACCACCCGCACCAGCACCCGCACCAGCACCAGCACCAGCACCAGCACCGTCATCTTTCACGCTCTGGGATGATTCCCTCACCACCGACAGGACCCACCTCGATCATGAACCAGTACGGACATCTGGCACAGAAGCACTGGACGCAGTTCGCCCCGATCCGAGTCGCAGCGCTCCCGGATCCGACCCTGTTTTTCACGAATCTCGGGATGGAGGTAGAAGCACAGATCACTACCCTGGCAGAGAGACTAGCCAAACAAGAGCAGACACAGGAGAATTATCTGTTACAGGTGGGCCATTTTCAGACCGCTCACCGGATAGCGGAAGAGATCGTGTTGAATCAATTAGTGTGGGTCAGCGACCCAGCGTTGCCCCTGAGCGACGCACGGGACGAGTGGGATCAGACGCGTCCGATGGATTCCTCCTTGGCGCGATGGGCGGAGAAGATGCAGGACTATCCCGATCAGATCCCCGGCACGGAAGAACTGGAGGAGTTCGCTCAGACCTGGGCGTTGACGGTGCCGTTTCTGCGGGAACTGATCAATTCGGAGTTCCCGGAGAGCTTCCTCGTGGACCACGCCGGGACGCTGGCGGAAGCCGCGAACGTGCGCTTCATGAGGGAAGTTCACTAGCCCCACCCGCACCACCCCGGTTTGTGCCGGGCACACAGGACGATTTAGCACCGTCAGGAGCGAAGGCCCGCTACCACGCGAATATCGCCGCCCTCAAACTAGCCACGACACTCACAATGCAAGGCCGGGTCGCCACCCCTGACGAACAACGCGTCCTTGCTCAGTGGTCGAGCTGGGGTGCCGTCTCGGACGTGTTTGACGAACGTAAAGAGAACTGGGCGAACGAACGAACACAGCTTCGTGGTCTGTTGACGGCTGAGGAGTGGCGTGCGGCAGAGCGCACCACGATCAATGCCCACTACACAGACCCGCTCATTGTGCGGCGCATGTGGTCGCTCCTGGAACAGCTCGGGTTTTCGAGTGGTACAGTGCTGGAGCCGGGAAGCGGTGCCGGCACATTTATCGGTTTGGCACCCGACACTGCGAATATGGTGGGCGTTGAACTGGACCCGGTAACCGCACGAATCAGTCAAGCGCTGTATCCCGAGGTGCAAATTCGTACCGAGTCTTTCGCGGATACACGACTGCCTGATAACCACTTTGACGCAAGTATCGGCAACGTGCCGTTCTCCGATGTTGCCCTGCATGATCCTCGGCATAATGCGTCACAGCACTCATTACACAACCACTTCATCGTGAAAGCTCTCGCCCTGACCCGGCCCGGCGGTCTTGTCGCCGTGATCTCGTCGGCCTATACGATGGATGCCCAGAACCCTGCGGCCCGGCAAGACATGAACGCCATGGCGGACTTGATCGGAGCGGTACGGCTCCCGACCGGTGCCCACCGCCGGGCGGCAGGAACAGATGTCGTCACCGACATTCTGGTGTTTCGGAAGCGTGAGCCGGGCACCCCGCCAGCTTCTACCGTGTGGGAGCAAGCCACGCGGAGCCTGGTGGATGGCGAATTGGTGACCATCAACACCTATTTTCAGCATCAACCCGAACATATTTTGGGAACAGTTAGCGTGGAGCCTGGAATGTATGCGTCGCCCATGCTGCACGTCACCGCAGACCTCACCGCCCTTGATCACACCCTCGAGCACGCGCTGGCATCCATTGTGGAGTCCGCTACCCATCAGGGACTGCTCATGAGCGAGCGTACCACTGAGCAACAGGCCTCCCGTGCAGCATTTGTGGAAGCACCTGCGGACCGGTGGGAAGGAAGCATTGTTTTTACTGCGGCGGGGTTTCATACCGTTGTTGCGGGTGGTCTTGAACCTTTGGCTGTACCAAAAACGGCTCACGCCGAAATGCGACTGTTGTTGGAGCTGCGAGACACCGCGACGGCGTTGCTGAAACTCGAATCCATCACGCTTGATGATACGGCGGAGATCTCCGAAACCCGGGCCCTTCTCACCCAACGCTATGACTCCTACCGTGCACGATATGGTCCTATCAATCGTTTCACGTCCCGGAAAACTGGTCGTGTTCAGGACAACGGTGACGAGAGCGTTGCCCGGATGATTCCGACCCCCATTCGGCTGCTGCGGGCAGACCCGTTTGGGCCACTCGTCTTGGCCTTAGAAGTCTTCGACGACCACTCACAAACGGCCATTCCCGCAGAAATTCTCCGCACCCGGGTCGTTGCCCCGCACCCAGAAATTCACTCAGTTGATACCCCTTCCGATGCTCTTGCGATTAGCTTGGACCGTACCGGGCGCATCGATCTGGGCCTGATCGCCAGCCTCTTACAGCTCGAAGAAAGCGACGTTCCCTCGGCGCTGACAGGATTGGCGTTTCTGGATCCGGAAACCAGTGAATACGTTCATGCGGCTGAATATTTATCCGGTAATGTGCGAGCGAAGTATGCGGCTGCCCTCGCCCGGGCACAGGACGACCCCACCTTTCAGGAACACGTTGAGGCGTTACGCCCGATTATTCCGACAGATGTGGGAGTAGAGGATATTGTTCCCCGGTTGGGGGCAGTGTGGATAAGTGAGAAAATTCATCAGCAGTTTCTGCGCGAACTTCTCCACGCCCCGACCCTGAAGGTGGAAAGTCCGCTTCCCGGGGTGTGGGAGATTCGCGGTGGCAGGCACGGTCTCCTCTCGACCAGCGAATGGGGTACCGAACGTCGCCCGGCCCCCGATATTGCTGCGGCCGTGATGGAGCAGCGATCATTATTGGTGTATGACGAGACGACGGACTCGGACGGGGTCTCTCGTAAAACGTTGAATGCGGTGCACAGCACAGCCGCTCAAGAAAAGGCAGAGGCTTTACAAGAACGCTTTGCCGAATGGGTGTGGGAAGAACCCGCCCGTGCAGCCGGGCTTGTTCGGGAATATAACGACCGTTTCAACAATATTGTGCTGCGGGATTACACCCAGGCGGGCGACTATCTGACGCTTCCGGGCATGGCCAAAAATTTCATTCCCCGCCCACACCAACGAGCCGCCGTCGCTCGCATGGTTGCGGAACCTGCCGCCGGTCTGTTCCATGAGGTAGGGGCCGGAAAAACAGCCGAAATGGTCATGGGCGCTATGGAGATGAAACGGATGGGTCTCATTCACAAACCGGTGATCGTGGTGCCCAATCATATGCTGAACCAGTTCACCCGCGAATGGCTACAAATCTATCCACACGCACATATCCTCGCAGCATCCAGCACGGATCTCACCGGCGATAAACGACGAGTGTTTATCGCCCGGGCCGCCGCAAACGACTGGGACGGAATTATTCTGACGCAGGGGGCGTTTGCAAAAATTCCGGTACAACGCCACACCGAAGACGCCTATCTACAGCGGCATATTCGTGAACTCCAAGAAGTCTTAGAGCGGGCCGAGGGCGAAGACCGCTTCAGCGTGAAACGTATCCAACGCAGCTTGCTGCGGGCGGAAAACAAACTCAAAAAACGCCTCGATAAACCCCGTGATACAGGGATTTCGTTTGAAGAAACCGGCATTGACTATCTCATCGTCGATGAGATGCACATGTATAAGAATCTTGCGACGGAATCAAATATTGCCGATGCCGCCATTCAGGGATCAGATCGGGCATCGGACCTTCATATGAAGCTGGAACATCTGAGGTCTACCGGGCGCAAACGTATTGTCACAGGAGCAACGGCCACACCACTGTCCAACTCGATTACTGAAGCTCATGTCATGCAGCGTTTCTTACGCCCAGACCTGTTGGAAGAAGCCGGTGTGCTGAATTTTGATGCGTGGGCGGCGACGTTTGGGAAGACAACCACCGAGATGGAAATGGCTCCCACAGGTAATAGCTTTCGGGCCAAAACCCGGTTTCGTCAATTTCAGAATGTTCCTGAAATGCTTCGTATGTGGTCGACCTTTGCCGATGTAAAGACAGCGGAAGATTTGCGCCTTCCCATCCCGGATATTCTGCAACGCCCAGATGGAAACCGTGCGCCTGAGACCCTCGCAGTGCCGCCCACTGCGGAGTTGGAAATATTTGTGCAGGGGCTTGGTATCCGGGCGGATCAGGTCGCGAGCAAAAAGGTCCGACCGAACGAAGATAATATGTTGCTGATCACAGGCGACGGGCGAAAAGCGGCCCTTGATATTCGCCTGGTGCTTACCGATGAACCAACGGGGCCCACGAAAGTGGATATCGCAGCGGACTCTATTTTTCAGGTCTGGCAGTCAACACGAGACAACACGTATTTGGATCCGCTGACCGGAGAGCTTTCGCCCGTTCCAGGGGCTCTTCAACTGGTGTTTTGTGATTTGAGCACTCCCCATGCAGAACGGTGGAATGTGTATGACCAACTCAAATTTCAGCTGGTGTCTTCGGGGATGCCAGCCGAGGATATTCGGTTCATTCACGAGGCCAAAAACGATACGCAGAAAGAAGCTCTCTTTGCTGCCGCCCGTGCCGGACACATCTCGGTACTGATTGGGTCAACGTCCAAGATGGGTGTTGGCACCAACGTTCAGAATCGGGCTGTCGCCCTCTGGCACATGGATGCACCGTGGCGGCCGAGTGATATTGCACAGCGGGAAGGGCGTATCCTGCGGCAAGGGAACCAGAACGAACAAGTGGCCCTCGTCCGCCTCGTGACGGAGAAAAGTTTCGACGCCTACATGTGGCAACTCATCGAGCGAAAGGCACGGTTTATCGCTCAAATCATGCGCGGCAGTTTAGACCTGCGGGAAATTGAAGAGATTGATGCAGCGAGCCTGTCAGCCGCAGAAGCCAAAGCAATTAGTACGGGCAACCCGTTGTTGTTGGAACATTCCACTGTTCATACGGAACTGACCCGGCTGAGGCGATTAGAGAACGCACACGCCAATAACGAGCGCCTGCTGCTATACACCCGCGATGAGGCCCAACATGCTCACCGCGTCGCCGAAGAAAATATCTACATCTTAGAGAAAGTGTGTGATCGTGTTCCTGACACACACGGGAACAACTTTCAGATGACCATTGCACACCAGCTGTACGATACTCGGGCAGAAGCCTCGCAAGGGTTGAAACGATGGATTGTAGAGTCGGGGATGCATCATGTGCGATACGGAAGCCGACACTTCGGAGCTCTCGGGTCAATTGGCGAGTTCACGATTGAGATAGCGTCGCGTCATTCTCTGGGCAAAACGGATATTGAAGTAAGTGTTCGGGGCGTTCCGGGGAGTACTACGGTGATGAGTCGGGAAGCTTTCTTCGCCGCCGATGTGGGCATCATCCAACGCATCGAAAACCGCATCTCAGGAATTCCCTCCTATCTGGAAGCAGCACGGGCAAGCAAAGATACAGCGCTGCGCACCGTCGAAGACGCTCAGCGCCGTATTGGTGCGCCGTTCAAATACGCTGACGCACTGCGCCAAGCCGAAGAAGATTTTGCCCGCGTCGAGACGGAACTTGCACAGCTAGAACAATCCACACCAGACCTCCAAACACAAGCTGACCAGCTCACATCTCCCGCGTTATCGGTACGGCCCGCGCTGACAGTAGAGGCATTGAGACGGTACCAACCAGACCCGCAACGGCTCACGATAGCAGACACGGCGCTGCCACTCTCCTCACACGAATTATCCCCGAACGAACGTCAGCTAACGCCCAACACGACACACTTAGCGGCGGAACCCGAAGACCTGCGGGGAACGTCGAATGCCTTCCATCGGTAACAGCACAACCTCTCATAAATATGGAGAATCTCATGAACGATCCTGCACCGTTGATGCCGCTCAACTGGATTACTCTCAATGCGGAAGACGCCGAGCACGCTTGGTTAGAGCTGAATGCCTGGGTCACTTGGTTGCGAACAACGTATGGTTTATCGGCAGCGATTGTGCCACCGGCGTGGCATCGGCACCCCGAACTGGTCTGGGAATTTTCCGCACTACATACCTATTGGCAAGCCGCATTCCATCCCCACCAGGACGCGACGGCACCGCTGCGCTGGCACGAAGACTTTGTCCAGGCTCGCCTGCGCCTCCAGCACTGGGTAGCCGCATCGGGAACAAAGTTGACCCGTGATCGGCCGACCCCAGACGCTGTGTGGCCTCCCGACACTGCCGTGCCAATAAAGGACATCGCGATCAGTCACCGTGATCAAGACTTCGTCGATTTTGTCAATGACGACATAACCGCCCGTTCATGACAGTAGCTAGGCCGACAGCCGACAGCCGACAGAAAATAGTCATGCGGATCAGCTGTACACGGAAGATTCACTTCGTCCGATGCCAACAAGTCAGCTGACGATAGGAGGGATTTTTAGGACGGCAAGAAGTTTGAAACTTTCTCGATTTCACTCGGATTGAGCAGTACCGATTCATGCCGAAATTCAGGGTATTTCTAGCTTCTCCTTTCTGAGCCGATTCAATCCGAATGGCGAGTCTCTAGTTCAAGGAACAGCCCGTACCTTGAACACTCACCTACTATTCTTTGACAGGAAAGAGTTACCCTCATGCATTCTTTGAAAGGCAATACTATGTCACCGATTAGTGAACAAAAACTTGAGGCAGTAGAAGAGTTTCGTTGCGACGAAGAAAAACCCGAAACCATGACACTAACTTTGGAAAGCCGCCTTGAATCGTGGAAGGAGTTACCTCTTACTGAAGAGGAAAGACAACGATTTAGAGGGTTCCCCTGGAGATTAGGCATCCGGCTAATCGGCAGCATCTTCGGATATTTTTGGCTTCTCTTTTTTCTTACGTATCTCTTTACCGGAAAAATTTCAGCTTCATTAGAGAAGGATTCTTGGCTGGCTGAGTTCGCTGATTCTTGCTTTTCAATGTTCGGTCTCTGTCTTGTGTTTTGGGTAGCAATATGGGGTGCGTCTAAATTTCTAGATCAACCCGTTAGCGCTGCGATTTACGCCAAGGAGCTGAAAAAAGCCAGCACTGCAGCTGAAAAAGGAATGAATAGAATGGGAGCGGTTTTTATCCTCAACCGATCAGGTGCTTTCGCCCGATCATTTTTCCGTTCCGTTACAGGGCGTCGCTTCAATATGTCGGTACGCCCTGATTTGAAGGAGTATGTTCTGCAGATCTCTGCGCGCACGATGCTACCGACGCCTCTCGGAGGTCCGGACGAACTCTGCAAGAACCCAGCGCCAGCGATTGCCTATGGAAAATTCTTACAGGAAGTCGTCGACTTGCTCGTAATTCAACGGATTCATCTCATCGAAAAACTCGCCGATGAGTATAATTTTCCTGCTCCCGAGATGACTGACGAACTCGAACAATATCTTCACCCCCTTGCCCGCAGCACTCGTTTGGACGTGTTCGCAAAGTACGCACTCCCACTATTTGCAGTATCGATTTCTATTTGGGCGATCCTCAGATAGGGCAGAGATTTCTCGCACTGTGAGACCGGTACGGTGTCGCTTCAGGGGATTCCAAGAGCACCTGATCACTATGAATGCACTTGATTTACGTTCCTCAGCGGCTCACCAGCCATCTTCTGAGACCGTGTCCGAATTACGAAGTCGATATTTACGGATCGAGCTTAACCGCATGGGACGACAGATCGGGAGATCCAGCCGTACCCAGCAGAACCTCCCGCTCCAGGTAAAAGACGAAACAGTCATCGCCCAATTCGTAGAGCTATGCCAACGACCGCACGGGAATACCGGCTCGGCACCCACCGTCGCTGCAATCACCTCGCCCACACAATCTCCACACGACGCGCCATGATCTCCGCTCTCCACTGGGCGTGACGAAGAGCGTGCTCCTCCACAGTCTCGCCTTTACGCTTTTTTGTTGTCGAACCAACCCCTTCTGGATGAGCATGAATGACAACATGATCAATGAGCAACCGCGCGACTTGATTTTGCCAACGTGGCGGACGCCTATCCCACTGGCTGATGACATTTTCCGGTTCAACGTCAATCCCTGACAGATTCGGCGCAACCTGTTCAACAAGTTGCTGATTTGCTGCGATACGTTCCTGAATCCGCGAGCGTTGCCTCAACCAGGTCGCGCGGTCCAAAGTACCGTCGTGATGATCGTCATCGAGCTGCGTCAGGCGACGGGCATCTTGACTCAGCTCCCGGTGCGCATGTTTGGCCTGCTCGCCCATATTCGGGGTCAACGCCATTCGCTCCCGAATCGTGGCGGAAGAAAACGCATCTGTCAGTGCCGCCAGAATTATCTCGTTCGTTTGTTCAAAATTTATTTGGCGATGACACGTACCACGCTCAGGCATTGAACAGGAATAATTCGCCATTCGCTTCCGCATCGTATACCCACAAGTTCCACACCGAATCATCCCGCTAAAGGGATAGATCCTCACTCGCGGCACATTTTTACCCATCATCGGATTGACAGAACCGCGATCATTCAGAACTTGTCCGACTCTGTCAAAAGTCTCACGGTCCATAATTGCCTCCCAGTTTCCCTCAGCTTCAAGAACAACCTCTTTCGAGAGTGAACCGTCTGCCTGTACTGGACGATACGTTCGAATTCCAGTGATAGCGGGATTCTTCAACATCTGCCGAATCGCAGTTGACGACCACTTTGTCCCTCGTACAGACGAGAGCCCGGCCTCATTCCAGTCCCGCACCACCCGATACAAGCTATCGCCTGCTAATACTCGATCAGTCGCTTCCCGAAGCATCGCGACCTGTTCCGGGACCTGCACAAGCGTGGAACTCATCATCCGATACCCAAAAGGTGCCCGACCTCCATGCCACTGCCCCTCAGCAGCTCGTTGTTTCGATGCCCGGGCCACCCGCCTGGCAGTGTCAGCAGAAGACTTATTAGCAAACGCAACCATAATACGCGCCATTGCAATATCAGCATCATTATCCAGCCGCAGACTAGCAGTTGCCGACTTTACCTGAAACCCTGCCAACACTTTGGCATCAATGAGGTCTTCTAAATCTCTCGGATCACGCACCGCACGGTCTAAATCATATGCAATGAGTGCATCCACTTCTCGACGTCCGAGCAGATCAAGCATCTCCCGAAACATAGGCCGTACCACTCGACGTACTCGATCCCCATTGGGCAGATCGATTGTTGTTTGCTTATACGCAGAAGTATCGTTCTCGCGATACACTCGCACCACGTCCCAACCCAAACTAGCCGCTAAAGCTCGACAATCAGCTTCTTGCCGATCAACACCTTTCTCCGCCCCACTGGGATCGCTACTAATCCGAACATAAATCACTGCTCTTAACCGAGCTTCTACAGCTATTTTCGCCACAGCTATACCTACCTTTCATCTCACTTTCTAGGTAGGTACTTTTGCCCACATCGGCACGCCGTTGTCGGTGTGGGTGGGTCCTCCGTGTAAGTGCGGGGTAACGTGGTGCACTTCGCACCAGCCCGCGGGGATCATACAGCCGGGGATGACACAGCCGCCGTCGCGGAGGCTGATCGCTTTGCGTTGAGACGGGGTGAAACACCGCTCGGGAGACCCGAGTTGCAGGATCCGGCCGGTGTC
>JBBAQX010000053.1:0-32903 GCA_040400085.1 Lysinibacter sp.
CACTTGAGCACTCGCTTTGTCATTTGTCTGCGTCGTCTCTGTCGGGTAGTTGTGGGTCGTGTCGTTCACTCGTCAACGACGAACTCGGCTTCGGAGTTTACGTCCTTGGCGATCTTTTCGATGTCGCTGAAGTTCTTGTACCCCTCAGCGGAGTCGGACAGGACGTTTCCGTTCTCGTGCACCCTGCGCCAGCGCCACTCGTTTTGCTCGTCACGGTACAGATGAACTTTGTCCATTATGCCAACGCTCCAATCACTATCAGGATGAACATGATTGCGAAGAAGGCCAGCACGGTGATCGCGCAGCCCATCTTCATCAACTCTGTTCCGGCTTTCTGAATGTTATCTGCTTTCTGCATCCTGCGGCGATACTCTTCCTCGTTCACTTCACTCCTCATACAGGCTTTGGCACTTGTTCGCCGCGTAGGCGTCGCTGTCTTCGATGATGTCCATGACGCTGCCATTGGAGCCGCCGTTGTCCACGTTCTCCTGCATGATGGCCTTGGCTTCGTCCTTCGCGGCGTCGAAGCAGTCGTTGTACGCATCCCCGCCTGCGTTGCTGCTGCACCCAGCGAGTATCAACAGTATCCCGACGATGAGTCCCTGAGTCAGTGCCCACTGGGTATGTTCGCGGAGTGCTCGTGCTGCAATTTCGGACGCCGTAGCGGAGAGGATCACGCGCACCACATCGTCATCGCGGTGAAACTCCCCCATCCGGTACGCGACTTTCCCGCGCTGAACGTCGTCTGCATTGAACGCGGTCATTGGTCCTCCGCATCTGAGATTGTTCGGCGTGGCCAACTGAACTCGTCCAAAAACGCGCTGATGAGTGCTTTTTGCGTCCACTCAGCTGCGTAGTTGTCCTCCATCCAGTTGACCACCCGCGTCACCGGGACAACGGGTTCAGCATCGTCCACAATGGCTTCCCACAACACACCGGGTACCGCCCAGTCTCCGTTGGCTTTGACGGTTCCCCAGCGTCCCTCGCCGTGCTGCCAGTAATTGCCGTGCGCAAAGACGACTTCACCAGGAGCTGGCTCGGGGGGCTTCGGTGGAGACACGAGGGTCAACTTTTTCGGGTCGATGAATGTCGTTGTGCTGTCCTGCATGACCTTGGCATGCGTCCCGTCGTAGGGGTTGTTCTGGACTACCCACTCCCCTACGAGTTGCGGGCTGGTCACTCGGTCACCGGCCTTTGGGTAGTAAGTCACTTCGGTCTCCAGTCGCTGTGTCATTGAGGATCGTCTAGTGGCTTCATTATGTAACCATGACATCACCGTGTCAACTGCTGAACTCATGTGGTTTTCTTCCACTCTGCCCAGGTCTTGCGCTCGTCCATGTCCCACTCGGGGTGTTCCAGTGCAGTAGACGCAACTGCTTCAGACACGAGAAAGGGGCTTATGGACACGCCGCGCTCCATTGCGTCTGCGTAGAGCGAGATGGTCAAGAACCGACGCCGTGTGTACGTGGTTGGGTTGTCAGTCACCGAAGACACCCCAGCTGGTGAGGCGGTCGGCCACGATCTGCACCGTTTCGCACGGCCAGTATTCGCGGCAGTGTTGGCACTGAATGACGGGCATGAGTTTGCCGACAGACGCGGCCTGGTGTATCCGCAGGATCGCCAACAGATCATCGACGTGTTTCCAGGTGACGTAGTCACCGGGGCTGATCTTTAGGTACGGACCGACTGGCTTGATTCTCTGGATGGCGTCCACCAGGTCGCTATGCGTGAGCATCGCGGGCCTCCTCCCTAGCGCGTGCATGAAGAACAAGAATGTCGGCAACAAGCTGCCCGGTTAGGTTTTTCTGCGGAACAGTTCGCCACCAGTCAGCCTCTGCAATCAGTGCACTTGCCGCGACTAAGGGTGTGGCAGTATCGACCGCAACGGCAGCGCACTGTGTACAGGCGCGACATCTCCCTTTACACATGCGACTGTTGATGGCTATTGCTATTGCTGTCGCTGTGGTGACGTCATCGTCAGGTGCTGTCATGGCGTAACCTGCTCGTTCTTCGCACAGTCACACGGCAGGTCATCATCGTCATGGCCTGCGTCGTGGTGGCCTTTGGCATACCCCGCGTCATACGCACGTGCGGCGATCTGCGGGGCTACGGCCTCAAGGATGATTCGGGCAACGGACTCGTCCCACTCGGCGCCAGAAGCAGCAAACTTTCCACGCATTAGCCCTTGAGCGTATGCATGTGCAGCCGGGGACACGTCGTCTTCGGTGAACGCGGGCGAGTAGTTCGTCTCAAACACCTCAACTGCCTCTTGTTCCTCAGCGTTAGCGCGACTTGCGCGCCACCAGAAATACTGTTGCACCAACGCCGAGGATCGTGAGGACCATCAGCACAAACGTGCTTGTGAGAAACCGCGTTGAGAGTGGGTCGTTTCCTGATGTCCAGATTCCGGCGAACCAGAACACGATGCCAAGAAGGAAGACGGTTGCGGTGAAGATCGCGGCAGCTTTGATCAGCAGCGAGATGTCGGTCACTTTGACCACCCGAACTCGGCGCGGATCTGGTCTCCGTAGACAACGCCATTGTTGTCAGCGAAGTCGGCAACCTTTGAGAGTGGGACGACAGGTTCAGCGTCAGCGGCAATGTCTATCCAGCGTTGGCGCGCATCAACACCTGATGAGTACCACCAGTCGCCAACGCCGCGCTGCCAGTAACGAGCCCCGGTCCACACCACCTCACCCTCGGTAGGCTCGGGGGGCAACACCGGCCCCACCACCTGCGAGTAGGGGATGTGTGCGGTAGCGAAGGACGTCTCGTTTTCTCCGGAGCGCTGGACCTTCACGTGGGCTTCGCCCATACCGCTCAGGATCTCTATTACCTCCCACGCACCAACGAGCATGCTGGACGTAACGCGATCCCCTGGCTGCAGTCTGTGTGTCATTTTTTGTTCTCCAACTCTCTTGCGCGGCGGTCGAGCTCAATCGCAACGAGGCGGTAGGCGATCGGTGCGTGGATTGTTTCTGCCTGGTGTCTGCACCAGTCGCGAGCGTCGAGAAGCGTCTGCACGGCGATGCGCTTGTTCGTTCTGCGGAGGTCTGCGTTCTCGCGCAGAAGCGCTGCCAGTTGCTCGCGCTCGGGAGGAGGCGAGTCCGTGTGGCCGGACAGGTTCTCTGGCGGTGGAAACACCTGCTCTACGGGGTTCACTGCTCTTGTCCCTCCTCTGCGTCCAGTGCGGCCTCGGCCATGTCGTGTGCGAGGCGCTGTCTCGTCTTGTCGGAGAGCGGGTGGAAGAAGACGGAGACTCGCCCGCACTTGCACTGATGGCGGCACTTCAGATAGTCGATGTGTCCCCAGTACCTGTAGATGCGCTGAGCAGCGGCGTCGATAGCGCTCATCTCGTTCGGTACCTCTCAGTGTCGTTGTGTCGTGTGTCGCTGTGTCGTGCTGTGTATGCGTTTTTGTTAGTCCACTTGGCCGAGCGCTTTGAGGAGGTCTCGGGGGTCGACCATCTGTTGCTTGGCGAGCGCCCGGTTGCAGATCAACTTGGCTGAGTTAAGGCGAGCCTGCAGCAAGTCGCGCTGTGCCTGGAGATCGCCGCTGGGTGCAGTAGTCGCCGGGTCAATGATCTCGATCTCGGGCTCTGTCATCAGAAGAGAACCTCCCAGTCGGTCCAGTTGAGTGGCTTGAGGCAGTCCGGTGTGATGTTCGTGCCTGCGTACGGGAGGTACGTCTTGCTGGCTTGCTCACCTTTGAGTTGGCTGGACGACCCGGAGTTGTCCCCGATATAGCAGCCGTGTGTCTGCAGGGTGCGAGCCAGCGCCCACGCTTCGCCGGTCAGACCTCTCGCGATCAGGTCAACGTCCGCGCGGATTGCAAGTCGCTCTCCCTCTGCGCCCCAGCCCTGCTTTTCAGGACCAGTCTCGTAACCGACCATCGGGTGAACGCACCCGTCGTCTTCATTGGTCTCTACGAAGAACAACTGCAACACCTGGCCGAGGCCGGTGCCGTTCTTAGCGACGCGCTTGATTGCTGCGGGGGAGATGACAAGGGCATCGTGGAGGCGACCGCGCGACGCGAAGTTGCGTGGATCGTCGGAGAGGGGATTTCGGTAGTCGAGACCGTTGGAGCCGTGCCAAGTGATCCCGCAGGAAGATACTTGGAAAGTTCGGGTGGCGAAGTCCGGCACCACATCGGCCATGAACGCGGTGTACCCGAACGCGTCATCGATCACGAGCATGGGGCGGTCTTGAGTGCCAGTCGGAACGCGAGTGAACACGGCGTCGAGGACGTGAATGCCCTGGGTTCCGAGGATCGCGGTTTTGTCGCGGACAGCAGCCCCTGTGGCGCGCCAGATCGGAGCGGATGAGCGCTTCCCGGCACGGTGGTAGGTGGTCCCCCACATGTTCTCGGGAACGATCCCGTTGATCTTCGGGTACGTGATGCTCCGCTGGTCTGGGTGATTCGCCATGAACGTGTGGAACTCAGCCGTCCGTGTCGGGTTCACGGTGAACTGATTAGCGCGGGAGTACAGGTAAGCGTCGGATGTGTATCTCATCTGTGTCTCACTCCTCGTGGGGGGTGGGGGGCGGGGGACGTGTCAAGCGTACGTGCTAGGGGCGGTGGTTGTCCGGTGTCTGCGTCGATGATGGCGAGGAGGTGGCGTCCGACGTCGGAGGCGATATGGTCGATCAGGTCTCCGTCTCCCCAGTCGTTGGCTGGTGCTTTGGATGCCATCTCTACGGCTAGCTCTCGCAGTTCCTGCAGTTTGCGGGTTGCGGCGGCGTTGTCGTGTACGGGGAGGTTCGACCACTCATAGCACCGCTCGGTTGGTGGGTCTACCAGGTTTCCTACGAGAACTGCACTGGTGTGGTTTTCAATGCTCTTGAGGAACATGTGAACGCGGTCATGGCCCATCACCCGAACGCTGTCTGCGTTGGCGTTGGGATCGGTCCACCAGAAGATGTCGTGCGCTTGGTCGCGGTACGCGCAGGTGAGCCGGTAGCGCTCTTGGTTCCGCAGGTACTCGATCTCTGCAACTGCGGAGGTGAGTAGCTGGGCGTAGATGCTGTCGGGGACGTCGGTTGAGGTTTCGAGAAGTTGCTTTGTCTCTTCGACGTTGAAACTTGACATGGTGCGAGAGTAGCAGTGTGTTCGGATGAAACACAAGAGCCTGGGTGGTAAAACTCCAGTTGTGTCAGTCTGTGGAGGAAACACGCATTCGGATAAGTAGCAGTCTCGCTAAATGCTCGTTTCCTGTAGCTCGGTGGGCTGCTCAGGCTGCTCCAGCGCTTTTTCGGCGCGCTCCATCCGGAGGGTGATGGCGCGATGCGTCACACCAGCGGCTTTGGCGATGTCTGCGATGCGTACGCCGCGCTTGTAGTAGCGCATAACGGCGTTTTCGTAGAACTCGCGAGCTTTGAGGCGGGGATCGTCGGGGGCTGTGGTGCCGCGTATCCGGGAGACGCGTCTGGCGAGGGTGTAGAACGCCTCACGCTCTTCCTCGGGGATCTTGGGCCAGATGCGCTGTGCCTTGGGTGGCGGTGTCGCACTCGGGTAGAGCGGCGGGGTGGGGATGGGGAACGTCTCAGCAGCAGGAACCGTGGTTGGGTCTATCTCGTAGCCCTCGGTGACCCACATCCGGACGGCGGTGTAGGAGAGGTCGCGGTATCGGAGGCAATGGATGTTCCAAATGTCTGTCATTGAGTAACCTGCCTGGTGCAGTTGGCAGTAGCGCAGTTTGAGGGCTTGGAGATCCGTTCTGCGGAGATGCCGGAGACGGGCTGACTCTTCTTCGAGGAAATTTGCATACTCGGACATTGGCACACAATAGCAACTAGACTGGGCGGATGCATGAATGGGAAATCAGGATGCAACAGTGTCAGCGGATGGGCTGCGCGGACATAGCGCGCTGGGAGCTCTGGACGTTGATGACGTACCACTACTTCTGTGACGCGCATCGGCGTCCGGAGTCGGAACTGGTTGGTGGTTGGGAGCAGCGCTGGCGTCCGGAGGGCGTGTTGGCTGTTGAGTCTGAGTTAGCTATCAAAGACACGTTTACACTGCCGTCTCGGCCGCGAGACGAGCATGGAAGGTGGATCGAAGAATGACTCTTGAGTTGATGTGCTACAACTGCGGCTCCGAGAAGAGCGGTTCGGTCGTGCGTCCGGGGACGTGGCGCTGCGATGCGTGCTACGAGGAGCGACGACTTGCTGGATAGCGAAGTGTCTCTCTACGGGACGTACCTGTTCCGCGTCCGTGACTGCAGTCCTGTTGTGCTGCGGTACGGCGTGTATGACGCTGCCTTTGCCGCTGCTGCGTTCGAGGGCGGGGGCTCGTGGGTGGAGATGTCGCGGTGGAGCCTGCCGGGTTGTGAGACGACCCTGGACATGGTGGTAGCCGGGAAGATCGTGTCGTGGGAGGTGAGATGTACCGATTCGTAGTGGAGCGTGAGGCTCTTCTCGTTGAGGTGCCGGACCTGCTGGCTGAGGGCTGAGCTGATTTTTCTTTTTGGTGGGGCGGGGGGTGTAGGGGTCGTTTGAAAAAGAGGGGGGGGGGGATGAAATAGCAAATAGGAGGATAGGGGAGAGGCGCTCGTGTGGCGGGGAGGGTGCCGGGCATTTCCACGCTGACCCCTTTGGATTCGATGCGCTCCCCCCTGCGTGCTCCCCGCTGCGGCTTTTGAAATGCCGTTCTCGAAATGCCGACCTCCGCTGCGGCTCCGCTGCGCGCACTCAACCTCGACCTACTGCCTCCCCCTCGCGCTGCGCCAATGACTGATTGACTGTCGCCCTGCTCACACGCAGCTTTGCCCCTGCGCGCTGCTCGCCTTCGCCCTCTCGCCTGCTCTGTCTCTCGCCTCTCTCGCCCCTGCGCGCGAGCGCGCACCCCCCTCGACTGCTCTGCTCACCTCTCCCAAGATCCCTTGCCCAAACACTTGACACTGCTCTGCTAGTGAGGTTTATTGGTCCTAACGCGAAAGACGCGCCCAACGATAGGACACAAAGACAATGCTCAAGAACAAGATCACCGCCACCGAGGGACTGCTGCTCGTCGCGCTCGTCGCCACCATCGCTGGTCTGATCGTCGTTGGCTCGATGCTTATGGGCATGCCCAGGGCTGGCGCCTCCACCCCCGACACCCACGGGCGCTACGTCGCTGCCAATGACCCCGACACCAAGATCCTGACGATCAAGGTGCGTGACGTGTCCTGCCTTGACGCCGAGGATGCGGCTGGCACTCTCAAGGTCGTGCGGGACGGCTACGAGCCGAGCAAGGGCACCGTGACCTACCGTTGCGTCAAGCCCTGACCGCATCACCGCATCACGGCAGAGCCCCCCGCGAGTCGGGGGGCTTTTGCTGTGTGCGCTGCTGCTGCTGCTGCTGCTGCTGCTGCTGCTGCTGCTGCTAGGCACATGAACGAGCATGAACACACGCTCAACGCGCACACGAACCATGTCCGCATCCGCATCCGCATCCGCATTGATTGACAGCCTGCTGATAGTGTGCTTTACTTACGCCACAAGCCACTCAAGGGAGAGAGACCATGAGCATCCAACCACTCGGACACTGGACCTTCAGCCTCTACTCAGACACATGCCTACGCGGTGATGGTCTCAACTGTGACGGAGACTGCGCGTGTCCCTGCCACGGCGACCATGCCCCAGAGTTCCTCACCGCTCAGGACGTTATCGAATGGCACGCGCGATGACCACGCCCACATGGATCAGCGACCCCGGCCACGCGTGGCTGGCCGTACCGTATGACACCACCGCGCAAGCCGCGTCGACTGGCTACGGCTACCTGGACGCCGCTGCTGGCATCGCGTACCTCGAAGAGGACTGCGAAGCCGGTACCTGGCTTGCGCTTCACCCTGAGGTGGACCTCACCCGCATCCCGGTGATTACGTCGGACCTGGACGCACCGTGTCGTCAACTCCCACGTCTACCGCTCTCTGAGAGGACAGCCCGATGAGTTTCACCGTCAAGACAGCCCAAGGCCACGGCTCGACATACGTCGCCACCTACACCGCATACGGCGACGCTCTCCGCCACGCTATTGCGGTGTGTGGTGTTGCAACTCCCGGCGAGCGCGTGAGCATCGTGCAGCGCATCAACGCCATCCGTGACAACACGATCACGGTAGTCCGATGACAGCCGCGACCTACGAGACTCAAATGCTCGATGACATCACCGTGGCAATCGCCAACGACGAACCGCTCTACCGGATGGCCGAGTACCTCGTGAGGTACGTCCCTGCTGAGGGGCGCGGCGACGCCTTCGAAGAACTGGTGCTGGCATCGGCAGGCGTCGACAACCCAGACCTCAGCCCCATCGTCCGGCAGGTGTTCGGCAGTCAGGGACGCGAGTTCTGGGACCGTGTCGCTCAGCACTTCACAAACGAGTTCGAAGAGGAGGACTGAGTGCTCACACACTTCCTGCTGACGCTCGACCCGAGCGAGGACACTCCGGCTGTCGCCTGCGGAGCAGAAACTGCATCCGGCAACCCCGTCATGCTGTCAAGCAGCATCGAAGCTGAGACCACTTGCCCCGACTGCTTGGTCCGGCTCGCGATGTGAGTTAGCGAATGTCCGATTGACTGCACGCCGCCGCCCAACCACACCGAGCTTCGCCCCGAGGGATTGACACTAATTACATCTTTGCTAAGGTGGCACTACCAAACGACGAAGGGACACCCAATGCACCCGGCCACACGCAAGGCGCTCGACTTCACCACTGACCCCGAGTTCTTTGACGAGTTCATGTCCACGGTCAGCACGTTCGAGGGTGCCGTTGCACGCTCACTCGACCCGGTGGAGATCGGAACCGTGCTGATGATGGAACTTGTCTCCTACGGTCAGCGCATCATCGGAGTGAATCCCACCGAACTAGGCACCGAGTTCCTCGACTTCTGGACGGATGCGAAACTTCGCTCCATGCCTTGACACGTACCTGCCAGTATGCTTTACTGGTGTCACAAGGAAACGACGGAAGGACACCCAATGACAACCTCCCAGACCCCCGCAATCGACACACTGACCTGCACCCACTACGGATGCACCACTATCGTGGCCGACGACCTTGGCAGCGGTTGGGTGCGAGTCCGTGGCACGGCCTACGTCACGCCCGACACCCGAGAAATCGTGTGTGAGGTTCACAATCTCGACAGTGGCTTTGCCATCGAAGACGAGGTCAACCTCCTGGCGGTGGCACGGTGAGGCTTACCCGGCGCGGCAGGGCAGTCCTGGCAACCCTTGCAGTCCTGGCCTTGTGGGCCTGGATCATCGGGTCTTTCATGGTCGGCCAGCAGTGGAAGTCTGACCGCCTCAACGACACCCCGCAGGGATGGAGTCAGCAGTGAACGTCAGCGACGAGAGTCTCAAGAGTCTCCACGAAATGTTCAACAACGACGAGCCCCTGCACCCTGACCTGGAGCCCTACGTCACTGAAAATGGCCCGCTAGGGCGCGCGCTTTATCACCCGCTGGTCCACGAGCCCATCTTCACCCACACAAGCCTCGCCAACCGGCTGTACCTGGGCAAGCGCAAGGCGCTCGACGCCGCCATCGCTTCGGGCGACTGGCACGCCGTGGTCTTTCTCCACGAGCGGCCCTACCGCCTGGACGCGCTTTGGCAGAACGCCGACGAACTTCCAGACTCCGAGTTCTGGTCGCTGGCTGCATCGGTCTGGATCGACTCCGAGAACATCTGGCAGCACGACAGGCTGTGGCGCGCCATCTTCCGGCAGCCCCGGCCCTCTCACGAGGCGTTCATGGACCCTGAGGACCGAGAGGCGTTCGACGCTCTCCCCGAGACCCTGACCGTCGCGCGTGGCTGCATCGTCGGCCTCAACGAGCACGGCCTGTCATGGACCACCGACGCCGAGACCGCGAAATGGTTCGCCAATCGCTTTGCCGACCACAAGGGAACCCCCACCGTCCGGATGCGAACCATCCAGAAATCTGAGGTGTTTGCCTACCTCGGCGGACGCGGAGAGTCGGAAATCATCCTCCGGCCCTGATACATTGCGTCGATGCACGTCGAGCTCCATCTCCCCCGGATGTCCAAATGACTGCACTCCGCGAAGACCTGCTGCTCGTGGATGAGTTCATCCCACGTGAGCAAGCGCTCGAATTGGCTCAAGTTCCAATGACTCCGCTGCACGGACGCCACGACTGCGAGTCCACCCTGGTGTACGGACGCGACGTCATCGCTCCCATCGTCCTGAGCGTTCGGGACGCGCTCTCCGAGCACTTCGGCCTCACTAAGCCCATCTACTGCGACTACGCGGCTGCGTCCCAATCCACGCCAGGCATGAGCCATCAGCGCCACGCAGACGCTGTGACGCTCGACGGCGAGCCCAACCACACATCGTGGCGACTGGTAACCGCGATGCTGTACCTGAACGACTGCGGCTCCGACTTCACGGGCGGCGAGCTGCACTTCCCGCTTCTTCCCCAAACTGTCATTCCGCGAGCTGGTCAGCTGGTCGGCTTCCGCTGCGACCAGATCCACACTCACGAGGTTCCTCCAATCCAAACTGGCACCCGGCGAGCTCTAGCTTTCTGGTTCACGTACGACGCCAGCTGGGACCAAATGTTCGATTGACTGCACGAGCTCCTCGAAGCGCGCGCAGGGTTGACAGTCAGGGCCATCATGGTATGGTTCTCTTACATCACCCGAAGGGACAGAGACCATGAACCTCACAGTCACCATCAACCGGACAGAGAACCCGCTGGTTCCCCTGATCGTCACGGTCACGGAGATGGGCTCGTCCACCACTCCGGTGGCTGGCTGGGTCTCCAAGGACTCTCAGGCGCTCGACAACTGCGGCGCGTGGCTGGCTCGGGACCTGGATCGCAAGGTAGGACAAATCATCCACCAGAGGAATGGAAAGGAGGTGACGATCTGACAAAGAGTAAGCGGTACCGACATACCGTGAGAGCCCCCGATCACTCAAGGCTTAGCCGAGAGGGTCGGGGGCGCTTCCATTGTCGGACCTAATCCTGCGAGCGACCTTCTCGCGGGTCACACGAACCCGCGTCAGGGTCCGTTGCAGCCGCGTACGCTCCGGTTTAGGGAGCCACTGGTTCGCAACCTCACCCTCAAGCTCGCACTCGTAGAGCGCGAGCGCTGCGTTGATGTTCGCCCAGTCTCGGAAACTCATCCTGCTGCTGGTCACGGTGACCACCTCCCACAGACCTAAAGGCCGACTTGAGGGATGAATCCGCAATCACGCATTTCGAACACACATCAGAGCTTTGGCGGTCCTCCTGGTCTAGCGGGACGCTATCCCAGGAGTCTACTGGAGCCAGTTCAAAGAAATCCCAAGCTTCCGCTCCCGAAAGCTGAGCTCGTACTGCGGGACTTCCGGGTCCAGAATCTTGGTCATCAGCCCACGAAGGTCGTCCGTGACCCCCTCCGGCGACACGACTTCCAGCGTCTCTTCCTCAGCGCTCGCCAAGATCGTGGCGTCAATGTCCACCGTGGCTGGGTCCTCAGGATCTGGGACCTCATTGATCGGGGTGTCAGTCATAGCTCCAGATTACCCGGATGCAGTCAATCGGACATCCAGGTTCCCAACTGAGCTGGGAGCTGGAGCTCCAAACACGCATTTCGAGCTCTGAAGGGGAGCTGTACGCCTAAACACGGAAGTTGTACGCCTAAATACGCCTAACCTCAGCCCTTAGTGATGGTGATGTTGTCCATGTCACCGGGGAAATGTTCCCAGTAGGTGTCCGAATCCACCTTCTCAGCGCCGAAGCTCAACACCCGGCTGCTGGAGAGGTTGCCGACCGCGTCGGTCTGGGAGTAGACGGTCCCGTCCTTGATCAGCGAGACGGACGTGGCGTCTTTGGTGCAAGTCAGCGTGTGCCAGGCCCCGTCTGTCAGCCCCGTAGCCGCTGTCTGGACGTACCCGGTGTTCCCGTCCTTATCGCGCATCGCACACACCAGCACGGTGCTGCCGCTGTCCCTGTGGTAGATCAGCTCCATCTTGTAGAACGCGCCACTCAACTTCGACGCTCCGCGCCGGACTAGCGACAAGTCCTTCTCAAACGTGTAGTCCTTCGGGAGTCGCATCTGAACCCCGTACGAGTAATCAGCCGTCCCAGCGTTGATGCTATTGGACGCGGGCACGATGACTCGCGCGGGAGCATCGAACGAGTAGAACCCGCCCTTGGTGACAGTGACGTTGTGCAACGCTCCGTCGTTCCCCTTCCCTGACACGTCGATGGCCGTGGTCTTACTGACCTTTCCGGTGAACCTGAGAACGGTGTCCGACCCTGCTGCAGCGGGGACTGCAAAGACACCAGTTCCGACCAGCAAGGTTGTTGCGATGACGCCCAACTTCTTCGCGCGCATGTGTTCCTCTCGGCAATGTTCGATTGACTGTAGAGCTCTGCTCACTCCCCCTCGCCTAGCGCTGCGTAGAATTCGTGCGACGCGTGGCTGGCGTCTCCGCGACAGGTGACGTACACCTGAGTCTCACCCGAGCTGTAGACAGGGTTGGGATCAGCCATCGCGTCGCACTCAGTCTGTGCCTCCGCGCACCAGATCACCAGTTCAGCGTCCTCTGCCGGAGAGTCGAACGTCCTGGGGTAGCCGTTATGGACGACTCGGATGACCCGGCTCTCTTCGGTCTCGGTGTCAGTCATGCTGCCTCTTCCACTAGGTACTTGACGAGCGCCCAGGTGACGTCGCTCGGCTCTTTCACGCCGGTCAGCGCCACAAGGTTGGCTCGGACGGTGGGGTCATCGATGGTGGCTTCGTTCGTGATGCCAAGCGCGCTCAGCACGTTGGCGAGTCTCCGTGCCTTCTTGTACCGGGCTACGGTCTCCCAATCGTTGGCTACGCCGCTCATGGTCACACCCCCTCAACGTCGAGAGCAACCCACTCGACGCAATCGTCACAAGTGGCGTTCGGGTAAGCGACGACAGCCCCGCACTCACACGTTACGCCAGAGAAGTGAAGCGGGGGACGGTTTGCAGTAGTGAACATCAGCCTGTCCTCTCGGTCGGGGGGTGACCTGCTGTTGTAAGACCAACCTATCACCTCAGGCGTATACGTCAAGTCATGTATGAACTGGAGCAGACCACCTACGCAGTCAATCGGACATTCCGCAGCTCTACTCGAACCAGCCAGGAGCAGTTTTCAGAATCGCCTCTGCCTCTTTGAGCGAGTACCGATCAACAGTTCCAGCTTCAGGGGTCTCCACGGGGGCAGCCACCCTCAGTCCTCGCCGCTCGATGAACTCCTGCGCGTGCGTCTTAGATGGGAACGGCCCGATGAACCCCGGCCCAGGCACACGAACCCAACTCATGACTCGCCTCGCTCAGCGGCTGGGAGCAGCCAGATCAACTCTGACTCGTGCGAATCAGCGTGACGCATGTAGACGGTCGCCTTGGCAGCCATGTGCATCGCCTGCTCGTACGCCTGCTGTGCGGCTTCGGTGTTGCCGACAGCCTCTAGCGCCATCGCAGTCATCACGCACTTGTCGTGCTCTTTGATGCTAGCGCTGCACTTCTCGTACAACTCGTTCGCCAACTCAGCACGGCGGTTTGTCTCCGCTACCAGGGCGTTGAGCCGAGCCACCTGCTCAGGCGAGCGAGGTGTCGGTGTCGGAACTCCGAGAACTCGTCGCAGCAAATGATGAAACATGGGGTGTCCCTTCGTCGTCCAGTGGGAGCATTACACCATTACAGACGACAAATGTCAAGCCTACCTACTGCGGAGAGAGATGACTGCGGTAACCACTGCTCCGAGCAACAGAACGATCGCTTCTTCGTAGTTGATCCAGTCCATGAAGAACCCCACGACCGAAAGCACAGCAACCACCCAAGCAACAACCGCGAACCACTCGATGTTTCCCAGCTTCATCCAGCTCAACTCCTCGAAATGTTCATTTGCCTGTAAGCATCGCAGCCACAGCTGCCGAGCACAAGAACGCACCAGCTAGCACGCTGAGAATCCCCAACGACGAGAGCTCCTCAACGCCAAAGAACAGCGAAAGCAGCAGCAGCGTCCCGAAGAGAACAGCTACAAAGGTCAGCACGACCGCGAGCCCCACAGCCTCGGGCTCCGTCCGCTTGCGTGGACCATCAGCGTGCTCGACCAACTCCTGCGTCTGCCGGAGGGTGGCGCGATCCACTGCACGTCGGATGTAGTAGGCGCTGAACAGGCCCATCAGCTTCTCGCTTCCTTCCGGCAAAACTCGTTAGTTCGGTCATAGGTCTCTGCTGGTACTCGGAGCTTCGGAGCCAGATCGGACAGTTTCGCGCTAATCGCGAGCATCTTCTGCACCTGCAGCTCAGAAGTGTCACGAACAAGCTCGGCGGAGAGCCCCAATGCGCGTTCTGAAATGCGTATGACGTCCTCCGAGGCATCCAGGGCAGCAACGCAACTCACCGGGATCGTCGGGACTTCCACCTTCTCAGTGACTGTACGAACAGGAGGTTCAGGAACGGCTCGAACTCCGACGACAATCCCGAAGAGCACAGCAATTGTCAGTGTCAACACTCCAACCACGAACGTGCCCGCAGTCAATCGAACATTCTTCTCCACGTCAGATCCCCAAACGCCTCTTGATCAGTCGAGCCTTGTCGCAGCGAACACAATAGATCGCTCCGTGCCTGCGCAGGTGTGCGAGCGCGGCGCGGCTGCGCGGGCTCACAACTTCACCCAAAAATCTACACCAGGCAGCAAGCCAAGTTCATGATCGTCGTCCCAGTGGACGTGGACAGTGCCTGCGTCGTCTACGCCAGCCACCGTCCCCTCCGTTCCAGCAGACAGCGACTCGTACTCCCCAAGGTAATCATTGTCCATCGGCAGCAAGAGCCGTACTCGGTCTCCTGGGCGAACTTCTGTGTGCGGCGTCACAGTTCCTCACGCAACTCTTCGATAGGGACGCCTGTCACGTCAAACACGTAACGGAGCAGTCCCTGGTTCGAACACTCCCGCGAGCAGTGACGTAGGTACCCGTAACTCGTCATCCGAGTGACTCGGTAGTCGCGCCCACACGACTTGCAGTAGTCGCGGGTCTGGCGCCACCACCACGCTTTGAGCCGGAGCATCATCACCGCCCCCCGAATACTTTGTCGAGGCGGCGGGATGCGTCGACACGCTCTTTGATGTCGGTCTTACGCAGACCACGAATCAGTGCCGGGTCCACCGTGTACGCATCCATGAATGGGATGTGCTGCAAGGTGCCTGAGCCAGCCATCGAGGTCACAAGGTACTCAGCGTACCCATCAGCGACCTGCCAGCGAACGATAGCCCCGACGTACTCCGAGTCGTCCAGCGTACGCGCAACAGCGTCCAGTCGGTCATACTCCGCGATCTGCGGGTCTCCGTCGCGGTATGTAGTTGCAGCAGGCAACGGGTACGGGGTTGAGTCCAACTTCGCCATGTTCGTGTCCTTTCGTCAGGTTGGTAGGGTACACGAGCGTTTCCGGCCTTCGCCACAACAGCCTCGTGTACCACTCACCGCAGTAAACCAAACTAGCAAGGATTTGTCAATACCCTACTCGCGACCGTCCCGAGCGGTTCCAGAAGTTCCCTGACCTGGACACGTCCACGCGCTTTCGAGCGGACGACCGGGCTCGGATGGGTGCGACATAGAGGTCTTTGGGCTGCTTCACCAACAACGCAGTGAGCGCCCAAACGGCGGCGTCAACACGGTCCGGGGACTTCGAGGTCTCTCCGGGTACCCAACTTGTAAATTGATCCTCATACTCAGGAAACTCACCGACGTGATGAACTCGACCCTGCGAATACGCACTCACAACCGGCTCAGCTCGCACAGCTTTGCCGTAGCGAGCTCGCACTTCGATGACGCGAACTGTGGGATCGACAGTCTGAAGCGTCATTCGGACCAACGCAGCTCCTTGGTTCACCTCAGCGATAACCGGAGCTCCCCATCTGCGTGCGACTTCGGTGACTCTTCGCGCCCACACCTCCGGCGACCCATGCACAGTTGCGTCTTCGAGGACATACGCATGGCGTTTGTAGAGCTCGGACTCCATCGTGGACGTCGCAACAATGATTCCGCACTCGTCCTTCGGCCGGTCAGCGACCGAGGGGTCGACACCAATGACAGTCAAACGAGCATTCGGGGGCAGAGCTCCCACCCGAGCAGCTCGAATTTGGTCGATGGACAGCAGAGCTCCTTCGACATCATCGAGAAGAAGCCCCTCCAGCTCTTGTTGAGCTAGCCGGGTGCCTGCGTACAGGCCGTAAATCACATCCAAATACGTCTTTGAGAGGTTAGCTGCGTTGTCGCGGGTCGATCCCCGGATTAAGATGACGCCGGGTTTGCCTTCTTCCTCAGTGAGCTTACGCATGAACTCCGTGCGCTTGGGGGTGGTCATTGCTACTACCTGCGGACGAACACCAAGGCGAGTGGCGATGCGCAAGTTGTCCCAGGCCGTCAACCCTGAATCATCAGGCTGATACTTCCAGCTAGCTGTCTCGTCTGCGAGCGCCCAATGAAAGTTTGGACCACGAAGCTGGTCGGGCTCCTCCGAGCTGAAGCACAGAGCTGAACTACCATTTGGCCACGTCAACAACCTCTTCGAGGGCTCGTAAATCGGCATTTCGGACGGGGGACTGATAGCGAGAAGACCGCTATCACCCTTCACGATGACGTCGCGTACGTCAGCTGCGGTTCGAGCGACCAACGCGCCACGGGAACCTGGTTCTTTCTTAGCCTTGTCGCGTGCGAACTCGCACCCGGCTCGGGTGTTGTGTGTGGGGATCATCGCCTCACTCACCAGATACATCGAGTTAGGCGAATCCACCGTAATGCAACGCATCGGTTCCGAGCTGATCTGCACAAAGTCACGGAGCATGCGATGACGGGTACGCAGTCCTTGAGCAGCCGGAGGGTGCCAACGCTCGCGCTTTCTCGGCATCGAGAAGGGGTTTGTATGAGCCCGCCATGTCACTCGATACTTTGGACCAATTTCGACTCCGTAAAGAGTCGCAACACCTTTGCTGAGCGTTGGCATGTAAGACAAGCTGCGGGCAAGCTCTAATACGTCCAGTGCAAGTTGCTCACGTGTGCTCGTGAACTCGACCTGACCTCCTTTGCCTGCATACCCATCGGAGTCTAGAAGACCACTCAGTAGTTGTGCGCGCTGACTCGCAGATGCACGCAAGTACAGCATGGGAACGTGCTTGTTCTTGATGACCCCTAAGTTCCTCAAACGGGCAGCAAATGTGCCTGCTCGCGAAAGGTCGTATGGCTCACGCAGGATGCGATCGGTCAAATAGATTCGCCATGCAGTCTTGTCCTCATGTGTCCATCCCGGTTCTCCTAGTGCCCTAACGCGCTCGTTTACCCAGGCAAGATCTTCACTGCCAACGTGAAGACACGCCCCAGCAGAAGCCCCATCACCAAGCCAGTATCCGAACAGCCAGGGGTCAATAGGTAGTACAGCCTCCTGCAGCTGAAGAGAGCGAGCTAGCGGAATGCAGTGATTTAGGTCGCCCCGAGCTGTGGGCTGGTAGAACGTATCCACAACTTCCTGCGTAGTACGGATCTGAGGACCAGACGGCGAAGCTGCAGCAATCTCTGTGCCCCATCGATTGAGTCCCGCAGGCTGGACGAAGTTCACCCAGTCTGTTGGGAAGTCCACGGGGCTCTCATTATGCCGCAGAAACTGCTTTCGATCCCGGTGAGTCCACGTCACCCACTGATGGTCTGCCCCCGCGCGTATTGCTGTTCCATCGCTGAAAGTGATCTCGTAGCATGTTTTAGGAGCTGGATCATCAAAAATCTCAAGAACCCGGCAAGGAACTCCTAACTCGTCAAATACCTGATCCCCAACACTCAACTCCCCCATCGTCGTCCAGCCCGAAGGAGTGGGAACTGGAGTATCGAGTGCGAGTTCTTTGCCACTCCCGCGCCCTCCGAGTAGCACACCAAGATCAAACTCTTCTTCGATCAACTGGAGTTGTGATGGACGTCCCCAGAACTTCCAGTCGTACTTCAACTTGTCTGCGTCAACACCCGCCAGGACACGGTCTCGTTCTTTCTCCGGCAGCAGCGCAATGGTCTCGGCCAGCGACTGGTTGGGCATGGCCGGACTCTACCAGCGAATGTCCAATTGACTGAAGCACCGAGCTGCCACCAAACAGAAGAAACCCCGCCTCCCTCGGATAGTCCTCAGAAGACGGGGCTCGCTTCGCAGCCAAGTCAGACGCGATCGATCTTCACTGCCACGTACGAGGCGACAACGGACGCTACCTGGATGAACGCCCAGTACACCGCCGTGATGACCAAGGTAGCCACCGCGAAGAATGCCCCACCGAGAAACCCAGTGAAGCCGTTGCCCTCATTCGCTGCCCCGATCCAGAACACCAGGAAAGTCGCGAGAGCACTCAGCCCGCCGAGGACGAGGACGACCATTGATAGAACGTTCAGAATGCGTGCGGCCTGGGAAGCCCGTGCTGCTACTCCGCTAACCATTACATCTCCCTGCGTTGTGTGGGTGTCCAGTCGACTGAACAATCTCAGCCATTGATCGAAGTGTCAAGCCCTACTTGATAATCCCGAGCTGGCTAAGGACACTCATCCAGATGACCAGCGTCCCCAGTGCCCAGATGTCGTTGGCGCTCACCTCACCACTCCACGGCCATAAACTCCATGCCGTACGTGTGTTTTCCGACAGCGTCTGAGGCGTAGCGCTTGGACTCCGACCAGGCAGACTCGCCACGGAACGTCTTAGCACGGATCAGCGACCGGCCACTCTCGTCAGTGACCTTCACGGTGTAGTGCTCGCAGTCTGCGTACCCTCGATACGGCTTGCGAGAGGCTTCCACGCGGCAGCGCACCTGCGGGTTATCGATGTCGTAGTTGTCCGTCTTGCGAAGGAAGGTCTGGTCGAAGATCACACTCATGGGGTGTCCTTTCGTCGGGTGGTTCGCATTAAAGCAGGCAGCGCACACGTTGTCAAGCACGAGGCGAGCTCCGCGCGAAAGTCCCATTGACTGCACACCAACTGCAAGAAGCTAGCCCCTCACTTTTGGGGGATGAAGTGAGGGGCTCGCGGTCTGTGGTGTCTTACTGGGTTCTCTCATCGTACATTCGACCCAGCGTGTCCAGCGCGCGCTTCCGGTGCTCGATGTGCTGAATCCACAGTGGCGCTGTGTGCCGGAGCAGCCAGTTCCAGATCACAACACCACCGCCTCAGCCGCGTCGTAGACGTCCTCAGTGAATTGATCGATGTTCCACTCGTGTTCCCAGACGCCATCAGCGAGTCCCCAGTCGCTGATAAACAGCAGCCCGCACGAACTCAGGATGATCTCGCGGATCTCGGACGCTGGGTAGATGTCGTAGCCGGTGGCGATAGCGTCATGCTGACGCTCTGCGTCCCCGAGCAAATAGATCTTGTGGCAGCCGTCCCACGCCAGCGAGTAGTTGGACTCCTCGATGGCTTCGATCTTCTGGCGCGTGGTTAGCGGGGTCATCAGGCCACCTGCTCTCTGAGAGCGGCGCGCTTCTGTGCGCCGCGTGCGCGCAGACGCTTCAGCCTGCGGTCGCCGTGCTTTCCGGCTGCTCCTGACCTGCGGAGCTCCTGAACTTGCTGGACTTTCGGGTTCATGGCTGTCCTCTCTGCCTCGACTCGATGTAGGGACATTAAAGCACTATGCTCAGTCATTGTCAACCCTGGGAATCTCAAGAACGACCCAGTCGATGTCAGCATCCATCGTGGAGGTGAACCTGCGTCCCCGAAGCCGCACCGTCATTCGATTGTCGACCACCTTGAGCACGGACACCGCGTGGCAGTTCTTGGACGACGGAATTAGCACAACAACAGCCATTCCAGGTTCGATGTTCACCGGCTCACCAATGTTCGATTGACTGCAACTTCCTCAGCTGCGCTTCGCGTTCGCATCAGCCAAGTGCGCGTCGCCTACCTTGCGGACTTGGTTCAGCGTAAGCCCATCCTGCGGTTCCGACATCCACCCGCAACGGCAGCGCGCATACCGCTTACCGTCGAGGGTGAATGACGACTCGGTCATGTGGATCATGCCTGCTCCATCTCCACTGCGGCTCGTGCAAACTCACTGCCCTTCTCCCGCAGGAAGGTCTCGAAGGACCCGTTAGCGAGGCAGAGCGACGCACGGTTGGTTCGGATGGTGTTGATTGCCTGCTCGGCGGTGTACCCGTAGGCCAGCAGCACCAGGCCAGTGACCAGGCCAGAGCGGTTCAGTCCTGCCTGACAGTTCACCAGGACTCGCTGACCGTCTGCCAGCGCTTGGAAGGCGAAGTAGACCGCGTCACCCAGGTCCAGAAACTCGTCCTCGCGCCAGCGTGCTATGTCCGAGTCTCCCATGCAGATGACGTACTCGATTACACCCTCAGCAGCCTGGTGATTCCGCCCGTACAGATCGACGCGAACGTCGAAACGCTCAGGGGTGACCAGTCGAGAATACGGGAGGTCGCTCCGGCTGACGTGCGACTGACCCTTGCTCAGATAGACGTCCTCATTGTCGGGAGTCTCTCCCATGTAGAGGCGCCCACCGTTCGGCAGGTCCAGCATGAGGTCATAGTCGTTCTTGGGTGAAATCGCGAAATACTCTTCGTCTGAGAGTACGCCGATCCCGCTGATTCGTACTGGCATGATCGCCTCCCTTCCTAGGGTTTGTCTTGCTCTGATACCCCTACAATAGCATGGATCGCTATTATGTCAAGTCACCAGGAAGATGAGTACTCGAACGACACCTCATGGTACTTCGGCTCGTTGAGGATCAAGTTGAGTTGGACAAACGTGTCCTTGAGGTTGGCGTAGTAGTCCTCGGCGTAGTCCGTGCTCCCGAAGAAGAACCCCGAGCGCACAGGCATCAACTCTTCGGCCTTGTCCGGGCTGTCCAGCACCTCATTGATGAGGTCGCTCAGTTCTTGGAGTTTCTCGCGGCTCACCTGCGCGGTGCGGCAGTCATCCTCTCCGTCCTGACAGTTGTCTACGAACCAGGCATGAATCTGGTTCGACTTCCGCCAATGCAGCAGCGGTGCCGTGACTGCGAGGTAGTTGGGAGGCGCGTTAGCAGGGTCGATGAACCCTCCGCGCGAAGGAAGCTCGATTGCAGACATCACCCCGGCGATCGTGTCGTCGTTGCTGATGAAGTAGTTAGCGCTCAGTGTCTGGTCGAGGCCCATGATGATGTCCTTTCGTCGTTGATTAGTTCCACACCATACCAGATAGCGACAGCGTGTCAAGTGTTGCTTGGCACAGTTTGCAGCAGTTCGTCGCGTGCCGCAACTATCGTCGGAAGCACAATGTCAGCCACTGAGCAATACTCCCTGCGTGTTGGGTCGAACCCAATGAGCAGGGAAGGGCCGTACACGGCCTCCACACCTTCTGGTAGGCCAATGAACATCGTTGCCAGAGGGTTGTAAGCCTTTCCGTCCTCTGGACCCTCTTGGAGGACGTACCCAGTCGTCAGCGGCCAGTACCGGGACCAGTGGCGTGTGATTGGGCCTCCCCCAAGCACCGCACTCACTCGAAGCGGGTACCACCAATCATCAATGGCCACCGGGGTCTCGTTTAGCCCCTCCGGCAACAACACAGCGCGAAACTTTCGTGCGTGTTTGAGCTGGATGCCCTGTTCGACTCGAAAGACGGATCTCGCCATGCGTTGATGCTACCAGCCTACAGTCAATCGAACATTAGAGCTCGCGCATCATTTGCTCCTATGCATGTCCTCTTCTGGGTCATGCCAGAGCGCTCCGGTCATTGGATCTGAGAAGATTCCATGCTCGTTCTCATGCTCGATCTTCGCAGTGTTCGCTTCGTCCATGTTTGGCGACGGCGCTTCCCACGAACACCAACTGCATCCAACTGTGAACTCGTCGTTGTCGTCGGTGAGCCACACCACGTTCTCCAGGTCAAGCTTAAAGCGTCTCACCGCTCAGCCAACTCAGCGCGTTCGTCTCGAACCGCACCAGCGATTTCCAGCAGGTGCCCCTGGTTCAGCCGGTAGTGGTGGTCGCAGAAGTCCAGTTGTCCAGAGCCGCCCCTCTCATACGGGATCAGCGCTCGAACTACCGCAGCGGCTGCACAGCCTCCGTTGTCGCAGCGGTCGGCTCTGGTGAGCGGCGCAAGTTCCTCTGGCCGGATCGACTCGGTGCGGTCCAGGTGCTCATCCACAAGTTGTGCGGGGTTCATGTTCCTGTCCTCTCTGTTGGTAATTGCAGTAAAGCAGTCTACCCACATGCTGTCAAGGAAGTTAGCGGCCCAGTTGCACAGTCAATCGAACATTCAGTCCTCAGGGATCGGAGGTGGAACTTTTGCAAGAATCATCTCAGGAAGTAGCGTAATTGTCCCCGAATCTCCCACCCATACCGCGCCATACCAAGTGTTCGCCGCAACCACACCTGGCTCTGTTGAGAGCCCGGTGTACTCCGACACCAGGATAATCTCAGCAATCCCCATCACCCGGCACGCCTTGTACGGCAGGAAGCACACCCAGTCATGCTCACGAAGTGCGAGTGGGTCGAGTGTCTCCATCAGAAACCACGCCCCCGCTTGTAGCAGTCCGGCCCGATTCCGCGTGCGCGAGACACCGCATCTGTCAGTTGCCGATTGCAGGCGTAGCAGGTGCCGATTTCGCGTGCGAAGCGCTCCGCAGCACTTTTCAGATCAGCAGCAATAGCAACCCGCGCCGCAGCCTCTTCCGAACGCCCGATACGGGCGAAGTAGTCGCTTGAGTACCGATTCACGAACACGCGCCCTTCCCAGCGGCCCTTGCCCTCTTTCACACGGTAGAAGCGAAGCACGCCCTCAACCTCGACAGCGAAGTAGCCCTGAGGGACCGCGACTACCTCAGCCTTGGCAGCAACGCCGACCTTCGGCAGTTTCAGCAGCCTGCTGATTTCTTTGCTGGCTTCGTCGCGGGCCATGCTCCGCATCTCCTCAACCTCCAGCACCGGCAGCGCACGCTCGGCGCGCAGGCTGAGAATGAAGTTGATCTGCTTCTCGGTAATCAGCATGTCTCTCTCCTCATCTCTGTTCGTCTCTCCCTTTACATTAGCATCTAATTGCGATGTGTCAACCCCACAGCACAGCTGTTCAGCTGCTGATGAGCTGTTCCCAAATGCGTGTTCGGCCAGCTGGCCGGCTGAGCTGCAGCTCCGCGAATGTTCGATTGACTGCACAGCTTCTCGTGCGCTGTGAATGTTCGGTCAGTCGAGGACTTGACATCTAAGTGGAAGGGTGTAGTCTCTCACCTAAGAGACACAGTGACAAGAGAGGACACACAATGTCAGTCTTTCTGAGAGTGACCGGGCGCGGCACCGTTACAGAGGTTGAACGCTACCTCTACGGCGCGTCAGTCGTCGTGGCAAGTGAGGAAGAGCCGGAGGCCCGCAGGGTCACCGTGATCGTTCGCCTGGACGGCGTGGAACCGCAGGTGCAGATCGACCGCTACGCGTCCGGACTGTTCGGCGCAAGGATTGTCGAGTCTCCAGAACTCTGAGACTTGACAGCACAGCGATAGAGTGTAGTCTCTTACCTAAGAGACACAACGACGAGAGGAACCATCATGGCGCACAATGACGACACGGTCATCGATCTAAGCGACACCGACATCCGGCTGTTGCTTGCTCAGGCTGATGTCCTCTACACCGCGAAGCAGACCGCCGAGAAAGCCTACGATGCGGTGGCTGACGAAATCCGCACGCTGCTGGGCGAGGCCACGGTCGGTACCGTGGACGGCGTTGAGGTTGTCACGAACCGCTGGCAGAACCGCGCGGTGACTGACGTCAAGAAACTCCGCGCGATGTTCCCGGTCGCTGCCGAGGCAGTGATCGGCGCAACGCGGTACCGCAAGTTGGATCGCAAGCCAAAGCACCGGAAGTGAGTGCGTAGCGGGTCGGTTGTCAGACCGGCCCGCTACGGTTCACCTAACAGAGAGGACACCATCATGGACATCGACATGGACGAGATTCTCGCTTCACTAGGCGCAAGCGACTGGTCGAGCGACGGTATGGGCGCCGACAGCCTTCTGGAGTGCCCGTGTGGATACACCATCGAGCAGGACGGGCGCTGCCCTAACGGCTGCGTGTCGCCGCTCAGATCGGCAGGACTGATCTGATGGCGGTGAAAGTTCCCACCGAGGCCACACTGAGAAAGCTCGATGAGAAACGCATCGAGGTGTACGTCACACACGACTACAATTCGACACGCCGCTCCATCGTGACGGCTGCCAACGCATCGTTCCGCCACCACGGAGACGCGTACGGAACCTGGAAGCAACGAGTGAAAGACTCCCAGCAAATCGACCCCGGTCCTCCCGGTCCTGGCGTCGAGTTCATGACTAAAGTCGTCTACATCTTCCTCAGACCCTGAAAGGGGCGGGTGAATGTCCGATTGACTGCACAGCTCGGACCTAAGCCCAACGACTTGACATTTCGCTGCTTTAGTCTAATCTCTGACCTACCAAGTTCCAGCCGCACAGCGTAAGATCCCGCAAAGAAAGTTCGGCACAAGACTTGACACTAGGCGCTGGCATGGTAAGGTTCATCCCGTAAGCACAAACGACGAAAGGACACATCATGACAAACGTGCGAGGGCTCTTTGTTGAGTATCGTTCTCAGGAAGAGGCCACCGTGCGCGTCCGGCAAATCATCGTGTTTGACTCCTGCGTCTACAGCAGGTCGATCAATACGGAGAACCCGCGACGTCACTGGAAAGCCTTTGAGATTTCCAAGCCAAGCGAGACCCCGATTGGCGAGCGGTTCCCGATCCTTCGGACCTGGCTCGCTGACGTGGACAGGCAATTCACGGCTGCAAAGTACGAAATGACGACAGCCCCATTCCTGGTCGAAGCGACTCAGGACGAATACAATTCTCAGATTCTCGCTGGTGAGACTCCGAGAAACGTACTGCTCCGTGTGGAGCGCGTTCGTAAGGACGCTGGACGACCTGATCCGCTAGAGCGGGTCTGACGGAAACGACGAAAGGACACCCTGAAATGAGTACCGTACTAGAGGCGTTCGACGCTTGGGCCGCTGCTGAACTTGGCAGCGACACCGACTGGTTGGACGCAAACACTCCCGAGGGCGGCAGGGCACGCGCTCGCAAGCGCCGCAAGGATGCTACGGCGGCTGCTGAGGCTCCCGCTGGTCTCCCCGAGACCATAGTGAAGTTCTCACGTCCCAACGGCGAGGACTACGTTGCACGTCCACTCGGTGGACTGCTGGACGTAACTGTCTGCCGACAGTCTCGTGCCGAGAATCTCCCGGTACTGCTTTACGGCGCACCAGGGACCGGCAAGACGGCGCTCTTGGAGGCAGCGTTTCACTCCGAGGTCGGAGGACTCTTCACCGTCAACGGTTCGTCAGACACTGAACGAGCAGACTTCGTGGGCGCGTATGTCCAGGCTCCCGATGGCAAGTTCGTGTGGGTCGATGGGCCGCTATTGCAGGCTATGGAGTCTGGCGGTGTGCTGTTCATTGACGAGATTGCGCTAGTCGATCCAAAGGTGCTGAGCGTTGTCTATGCCGTCATGGATGGACGCGGAGCAGTCACCGTGACAGAGAATCCTGAGCGTGGCATTGTCCACGCTGCTGAGGGCTTCTATGTCGTCGGCGCGTGCAACCCGAACGTGCCAGGCGCTCGTATGTCTGAGGCGCTGGTGAGCCGGTTTACGGTTCAGGCACAGTACGGCACCGACTACGCGCTAGCCAAGCAACTCGGCACGCCGAGCAAGTTCGTCACCGCTGCAAAGAACTTGGAGACGAAGCGGCTGAACGACGAAGTTTCGTGGGCTCCGCAGATGCGCGAGTGCCTAGCGTTCGCAAAGGTTCACAAGGTGTTCGGTGAGACCTTGGCACTCCGCAACCTTGTGGCGGTCGCACCAGAGATTGATCGGGAGTCCGTCGCGGCTGTTCTGTCGGCTGCATACGGGACCCCGGTTGAGGCGCTCTGCGCCGAGTGAGACTCCTAGCGGGGTGCGTTTACTGTCCTTTCCGCACCCCGCTAGGTCACACTCCAGCTCGACTCAGTAAGTGAAAGGACTTGACACAGAGTAGCTCGACTGATAGATTGATCTTACGCGGAAGAGAGACCGCGAACGACACACAGAGAGAGAGAGACCACAATGGGACACTTCGACACAAAGGCAGACGAACGGGCGAAACTCTCGCCAAAGGACAAGGCACGTTGGCTCAATGCTGGCGCTCAGGTTGGCGAGTTCGTCAACCGGGTCGCTCGACGTTCGGACCTGATTGCAAAGGTCGGCGCGGGTCTCGGACACGGCGCTCCCGCTTGCTACATTCCGACTATCGCTGAAATCGAGGTTGACGCTACGGTCTGCCTCGCGGGTGTCGATCCTTCTGAGGTTGCGATTGCCGATCCCAAGTTCCAACTCGCTCGCTCGCCTTTCATCGGCGCGATCACCCACGAAGCGGCTCACGCGAAATACTCGACCTGGGTGCCTGCCTCGCTGCACAAGGCATACCCAGACGCCACTCAGCGCGTTCTCGACGTGTTCGTGGTGCTGGAAGAGTCTCGCATCGAAGCACAGATCGTTCTCTACGATCCCTCACACAAGAAGTTCCTCAACGCTTGCGCTGGTGAGATTGTCGCGCGGGACTTTAGGATCGCTGATGACGTCTACGGCGCTAGCGTCGGAGCGGCGCTGCTGCTCGCTCGTGTCTCTGCTGGCGTGTTCACTGCTGCTGAGGTTGAGGGATTCCGCGACCTGATTACAGGTATTCTCAGCGAGGACACGCTGGCTACGCTGGAATCGCTCTGGACAGAGTTTCAGACTCTCTCGTTCGCTCCGCACGTTGGCGACACTGGTACAGAGCGTGGACTCGCTATCGCGCGTGAGTGGCTCGCGGCGCTGGACATTCCCGAAGAGGACTCGGCGCCTAACTTCTCCGTCGTTCTCTCCATGCCCGGTTCTGAGGGCGAGGGCGAGGGCGAGGGAGAGTCGGGCAGCGAGGGCGAGGGTGAAGGCGGTCTCGGAAAGGCGCTCGCTGACGCTGCTCGGGAGCACTCGATGGACGCCGACCGCGAGAACATGAAAGAGAAGAGGGCGCTCGCGTCCAAAGAGTTGCGCGAGGCAATTCGTGACGAAGCGGCTCGGCGTAAGGCCGCAAAATCAGCGGCTGAGACCGCTTTCAGCGGCGAACCCGGTATCCCCGGTCACGGTCTCGGTGGCGGCTCACACTCTCGCATGATTGAGTCACGGCTGCCGACTCCCGCAGAGCGCTCGGCGGCGGTACGGCTCGCTCGGGAACTTGAGAGGGCGCAGTACGCCGACCGTGCCAGTACCAAAGTCTCGGCGGTGTTGCCTCCTGGCAGGCTCCGTAGTCGCGGCGCTGTCCAGCGTGCGGCGGAAGAGTCTCGCGGTGCGATCTTGACGGCGAAAGTCTGGGAGGGCACGCGCAAGGCGCACACCGACGAGCCTCCCGTTACGGTTGGCATCCTGACCGACATTTCCGGCTCGATGGGAATGGCGTCAGAGCCGAGCGCGTCGCTCTCATGGATCATGGCTGAGGCTACGCGGCGCGTCCACGGCAAGGTGGCTACGGTCCTCTTCGGGACTGCGATTCATGGCGTAGTGCGTGCTGGCGCTCGGCAGGATCGGGTGAACGTCTACTCTGCGTCTGACGGCCACGAAGCGTTTAAGCCTGCATTTGAGGCGCTGGACGGCGAACTTGATTTGCTCAACGCTCCCGGCGCTCGGGTGCTGGTGATCTTCTCGGATGCTCACTTGGTCAAGGACATTCACGAGCAGTACGCCTACAAGGCGATGGAGTGGTGCAAGCAGCGCGGTGTCGCCGTGGTCTGGATCGACCCCAACGGCCCCTACTCGTTTAAGCACAATCACGGTTTCGGTGAGGTCATCGACTCGTTCGGTGTCACCCCGCTAGACGCGGCGCTGAGCATCGGCAAGGTAGTTGTCGAGGCAATCCGTAAGGCCAACCTACGGAGGCAGGCGTCGTGACCGGGGCGCAGGCAGGACAGACCTGGGTCGCAAAGATCGATGGTGAGGTGCGTACGGTGCGTGTGCTCGTGGGAACGGACTACTTCGGTACCGTAATGGCGCGTGTGATGGACACGGATGGGAGATACGTCGTCCAGGCAGTACGCCTACACACCGACCACCTGATCATGCAAGTGCCTGACCTTGTGACGTAATCCCCCGAAAGCCCCCGGCTGGTGTGGTCTCTCTGATCCTCTCTCCCGCACCAGCCGGGTCTCTCAGCCCCGTGCAGTTGGCTCACCCCAGCTGCACGGGGCTTCTCTCATTTGGCGAAATGCAGACTCCTGAGCTCAGGAGGTCCTGGGGTGCTGTGCAGTCAATTGGACATAGCGCAAACTTGACAAGTGTTGCTGATGTGCTAAGGTGCACTTACACAAGAGCTTCACACCCAGAGAGGACACATCATCATGGGACAGTATTTCGTTATCGCGAATCTTGAGAAGCGCGAGTACCTGAACCCTTGGAACATGAACTCCGGTTCCAAGGCTTGGGAGCAGGCTATGAACTACCCAAGCAAGGCTCTGCTCGTTCTGCTGGGCACCGGCATGGGGCGTGGTGGTGGCGACTTCCGTGAGGGCACGCTCCCTGACGGCTCATCGGTCAACGGGCGCTGGTCCGGCGACAGCATCGTCATGGTGGGCAACTACGCCGAGGATGAGGACAACCCGGAGATTCTGGCGTATGGGTCGCTCTACTCCTCGATCTTCTCCGAAGAGGGAAACTGGGTCGATCTGTCCCCGGACTTCCCCAAGAACGTCCTTGAGGACTTCTGATGGGCATGGACCTGATCGGGACCTCGTATGTGACGATCGTCAGCGGCAGTCCAATGCCGAGTGACGCTGAGGCTGTGAGTGCGCTGCGAAGAACAGTCTTCAGTCTCCCAGAAGAGACACTAATCGAGGCTGCCAACTACTGGAACTTCGATGATGTCGATGACGAGTCTGGCGGCATCAGCGACGCACTTCTCGACCAGGCTTTATCCGGTTGGCAGGACGTAGCCGACGCGATTCTCAGCGGGCACAGGTTCCATACCGTTGTTGCTGAGACATCAGAGTTCTACATCAGCTGGGCTGGTGGAGGCTCGTGGGGAGACGATCCCTATGACGGCTGGACTGACCTATGCGTCTTTCTTTGGATCGTCCGGCAGGCTCCATACCTCGTGCCGATCTTCGGTGTCGACGCTGATGTGTCTAAGTACCTCAAAGACCTGAAGGACGTGGCCTGATGCCGAACTGGTGCTCAAACTCCGTAGAGATTGTCGGATCACTCGAAGAGGTGGTCAAAGTCGTTCACTCGATCTCAGTTGCTGGTGAAGACGAGGAGGCTCCGCGTCGACTCTCCTTCGAGGCACTGCTCCCAACTCCAGAGACAAAGTACGAGGAGTGGCAGTCCTGGCGTATCGCCGCTTGGGGAACCAAATGGGACCTCAGTGATACCGAAGGGTTCATTGACGTCGCCTACGACAAGGTTTCGGATCTCGCGACAGCAACTGCAAGTTTCGACACAGCCTGGAGCCCGCCAGTGCCGTTCTTTGAGACGGTGAGTTCCATCAACCGGGGCGTGAGCATCATGCTGGAGTTCGATGAGTTCGGAGCGGACTTCTGGGGCAAAGCCACACTTCGCGGCGGCAGACTTGTCGATCTCAAAGAAGGCCCATCAAAGATGAACGAAGAACTTGAAGAGATGTACGGTGAAGACGAGGCTTGACACCAGACACAAACATGATAAGGTACTAACACACAGACGCTCAAAGAGAGGGCAACACTCATGGGATACACCACAGACTTCTACGGATCAGTAGTGATCGAGCCTGCGCTCAACGAGCACGAGATCGCATTTCTTAAAGACCTTGCTCGCACGCGGCGGATGGATCGATCCAAGGGTCCTCTGTACATTGACGACTCAGGCGAGCCGTTCGGCCAGACGCGCGCTGATGACGTCATCGACTACAACTCTCCTCCCAAAGACCAACCAGGACTCTGGTTGCAGTGGGAGCCGAACGATGAGGGAACCGAGTTGTCGTGGGACGGCGGCGAGAAGTTCTACCATGCCGAAGAGTGGATGATGTACATCGTCCACAACCTGCTGGGTCCGGCAGCGCTGGAGTACATCACAACGCACAGCGACGAGGACAAGCGGCTGGAGCACTTCACCTGCAACCACACAGTGAACGGCGTGATCGAAGCCTACGGCGAGGATCGCCAAGACATGTGGCGAATCGTTGTCAAAAACAACGTCGTGTCCAGCGAGCACGCTGAACTTGTCTGGCCGAGCGAGTCGTGAACTACATCGAAGAGCGCACCTACCTCCCAGATGGGATGGACTGGGATGACCAGAACCGACACTCCTTCCAAGCGATTGTTCAGTATCGCGGTAACGGGAAATGGGCGGTTGTCGGACAGCGAGAAGGCCACGAGCAGTACTCCCGCGCAGGGAAATGGCTGTACTCGCCGCTGAAGATGACCCAGATGCGTTGGTGTCGCTATGACTCCTTCGAAAATGCGTGTTTGGCGGCTGCAACAGCCTGCCAGAAACGCACGATAGTGAACATGACGTACACCGACTTTCTGAAGTGGAGGGAAGCCCGATGATAAGTGTTGGCGACCGTGTGTCAGCACCATGACCAAGTTGCGGAAGTACTCAGGACGCGCGTTCACGGGAAAGGTTCCAGCTCGCTCAGGGAAACTCGCATCTCACACAGCCCGGCCGGGTGACTGTCTCATTGACTGTCCCGTCTGCGGAACAACCGTTTCGACCAAACAGCACGGAACAGTCATCCGGGGACATCGAGCCGGGTCAAAAATGAAGAACAGCTGGCCCTGCCCAGGCAGCGGTACACCAGTAGAACACAACGAGGAGGCGAACTGATGGACCCGTACACAAAAGCGATCCTGATTGCTGTGGCGATGGCTGCAACAACAGGAGATCCAGATCCAGCACTGGGGTACCTGATTGAAGCAGGCGTTCTTGACGCCGAAATGCACGTCGACAACCCGGACTTCAGAGAACTGTGGTCTGACATCGAAGAGGAGTGGGGTACAGGAGAATGAAAAACAACAAGTTGATGCTGAAGACAGCTGGCGGACTGGTACTTGCATTTGGAGTGCTTACTGCGTGTTCAGGCGAAGAAGCTCCAGCAGCTGCACCGGCCGTCACTGTCACTGCTGAAGCAGACCCAGTTGTTCCGCAGGAGTGCTTGGATGCGCTCGACGCAGCAGACGACTTCGCTATCGTCACCGGAAAAGCATTTGGAATCACCTCGAAGATGCTGGGAGCTGCCGCCAACCTGAACGCAGTTGGTGTGAGCGCGCAGTCGGCAAAGTTGGCGATCCTGCGCAGGACAGAACTGGCCCCAGCAGTTAAGTCATACCGAGTCAACACGGACGCATGTCGGGAGATCGCAGATGAGTGACAAGTGGAGCATCATCCGGCACGACGGTGTTGAGGTGACTGTCTACCGATCTCCTGAAGACAACAAGTACGTGGTGGAGATCGACACAAGTCGCGACGAGAACGACATCCCGCCTCTTCGGGTGTGGGTGAACGAAGCGCTGATCTCCGAATGACCAGCATCGAGTTTCTCGTAACCGCGCTCACCTGGTACTACGCACTACAGCAGATGGGAGTGGACTTCAGTTGATCAAGACCGTGTACCGGATGTACAGCGAATACGCATCGAAGATGTCCAAGACAGCAGATCTCATGCTCTTGTTCATCGCGACATGGATGCTGTCCACGGGTGAATGGTTCACTGGGTGGCTGGTTCTTACACTGCTGTTTGCGCACTTCAACACCACCGTTGTTCGAGGAGCACTGAAGGACTCGGTCGCGCAGAACCGCGAGTTGCTGAAGCAGCTAGAGAAGTGCAGGCAAATGAACATTCGGCTGAAGGGCGAGAACGAAGCAACAGTTCGGAAGGTGCAAGACATCCTCGCAGTGATCGAGGCCGAGGGTCGAAGAACCCTCCACAACTTTGACGCTCAAGACAACCATTGATAGTGTGTGGACTACCTACGCTGACAGGAGAGAGACATGGGACTCGACATCTCGACGTACACCAAAGAACAGCAGGACATGCAAAACGCATTTGAGGCTAAGTGGGGAGATAGCTATCCAGAGCGGGGAACCCCAGAACACGACGAGTGGAAGAAAGACTGGGAAGCTGCGTCGTATTCAACGGATGTGAAGTCCGGCCGGTACCCGGACAACCTCAACACCCGGCGCTACCTTCGCTCTTCGTATAACGACGGGGGCTTCAACACGTACGTGCCACGCGTCACCCGGAACGGTGACTACCACTACTACTGGGTATTCGCTCCCGCCCTGGCAGGCGCTGAGTACTTGAACGAGTGCACGGATGTGGATGCGCTCCTCGAATGCCGCAAGCGTGCAGTAGAGGTTGTTACAGCGCTTGAGGCAGTCCGAGACAAGCCGACATACAACGTGGTGACTGAGTCACCCACCCCACTCGGAACAGCAGTGGCTATCGATGCTGAAGGTGCACTCGCGCTGTTTGACGGCGTGACGGAACGCAACGAGGAGTCTCCGTGGGGAGGTGGCTACTCCAACGGCGCTGGTGCGTTCTGGCCGGATGCCGAGCCGCTCAAGATCGTTGCTGCGATCAACGGCAAGGATGTTCTCGGGCAGCCCGCGCTGCACCTGATCTACCAGACTGAGTTCCCGGAGTCTTACCTGGAGTCCGCCCACGTGCTCGTGGAGTTCATTGACGAACTCATCGGTCTCGTGCGGGCTGACGGTGTCGCGTACATGCACTGGAGCGGCTGAGCAATGACATTCACATGTGAATGCGGACTGGAGTTCGATACCTCACCACGAGGAGTGGTTCGCTACGAGGAACACCTCCCGTGCCCTGCTCAAGACGAGGAGATCGCATCATGAGTTTCACCGACGACGACGTGACCGCCGCGCTGCCCGCTTACTTCGACGC
>JBBAQX010000054.1:0-32787 GCA_040400085.1 Lysinibacter sp.
AGCCCCCCCCCCCCCCCCACACAGCCACAATTCGCGAAGCCCTCAAGACCATGAACGTCGACAATGAAGCGAAACGTAAACGCCTCGAAGGTGATCGCCTCAGAATCGAGCGCACGCAACAGAAGCTGCTCGAAGCGCACTACGATGACTTCATTCCGGCTGAACTGCTGCGCAAGGAACAGAAGTGGCTCGAGAGAGAACTGACCACAGTCAACCGCAGCCTGAGCGCGCAAAGCCAAACGAGCTATGACACCGATCGCCTCGTCACGCTGGCGCTCGATCTATGCGAGAACCTTGCCGCAAGTTACGAGGCAGCACTGTCGCACATTAGGCGCACGTTCAACCAGGTCATCTTCGAACGCATCGACGTTCACTTCGATGCCAACGAGTTTCGACCACGAGGCCGAGGCCGTATTCACTGAGAGCTTCGCGTTCCTCGGCGAGCGCGAGATACGCCTGGCCGCAGCCGAGTTCGCGCTCCAACGCAAAGACCCCACCGTTGCTGACAGGGTCTTTGCTGAAGTTTCACATTCACCCGATGCTCTTTCTTACGCCTATGGTTTGTGTAAGAGCATCGTGGTGCACTCTGAGGATTTGAAACAATGACAGCACTGGCGACAGAGACTATGACCGGCAATCCATGGGGTAAAGGCGTCGTATCCCAGGTCAAGTGCGATCTGCATCAAGAGCTTGAGGGGTCAGGTAATACACGCCCGCATGTTACTGAGGCGTGAGATGCGGAGGTAGAGGCGCCAGAATTGGGTAAAGTAGGGCTCTTCGTTCTTGCAGCGTCCTAACATTTCGAGACTACTCATCTAATAACGCAACTATGATGGAGCGATGAATACAGAGAGCACTCTATCTACTCGCCTTGGGCTAATCATTTCAATAGTGTTAGCGGGAGCGATGCTTACCGGGTGCACCATCTCGAAGGTCGAAGCAGGTCCACAGCCTGAGCAAACAGACGAGGCGATGAGCGACACAGAGCTCGACTTGCTTGGGAGCGTTACGGCAAATGCTCCGCCCAAAGATCTGCTGTGGGACCCGCCAACGAGCCTCCCGGAGGGCTGGACGAGCGAAACGATCGACGAGGAAGGGGTGATACTGATCACGGTGTCACCACGTTGCCGCATTCAGTTCCATCAGCCTGCCGGTATGGGTGACACTGATGACCCGGACTCGGCTCAGGTGGCACTTGATTTTTCGACAGAGCTCGGAAAAGAGGCGTTTGATGCGGAGCTTACTGTGACCGCTGAAGACCCTGTCATGCTTAATGCGACCATCAACGACGGAGCGATGAACGCGAAACTTAGCTTCGCCCGTGTCAGCTTTACCGCCCAAGCGATACCAGATCTTGTCGGCACAACCTACGCGCTCCGCAGCGGGGACTATGCGGTGATTGCGACGGCGGTGTGTGCTGATGGTGAATTTGCTACGCAAGGAGACAACATGCGCGAGTTTATTGAGAGCGCACGCGCCAATGTGACCTATTAGCTTCCCCGCCGCTGGCGTATGTCCTTCTGTGCGAATCTGTGGCTGGCGCTCACGACGGGAACACGAGGAGAAAATTCACTTATATCAAGCGAAACGACGCCGCGTCGAATGGCATCAGAAAGCCATTAGGAGTAGGCTAAAACTAGGTCACCGAAGCATCGAATCCATCATTTTTCGAGCTCGGTTCCCCAACTGGAACCAGGGAAAATCCGGGTTAACACAGTCTGAAATATTTCCCTTCGGTGGCGCCATACCATCCACTATGGAAAGAAGGCAGTCTTGTCAACCACCGAAAATGCCACCACCACGTACCGAGGTTTCGTTTCAGGACCCTGGTGTGACAGCATCGATGTTCGCGACTTCATTCAGCGAAACTACACCCCATACGAGGGCGACCGTTCGTTCCTCGCAGGACCGACCTCCCGAACCACTTCGCTCTGGGACCGGCTTTCACAGATGTTCCCGCAGGAACGCGAAAACGGTGTGTATGACATAGACAATGTCACCCCCAGCAGCATCACCTCTCACGATCCCGGCTATATTTCGCGGGACGAAGAAATCATCGTCGGCCTACAGACCGACGCTCCGCTCAAGCGCGCCATGATGCCGAACGGCGGGTGGCGCATGGTCGAAGGCGCACTCAACACCTACGGCTACGAGGTGCCCCAGGACGTCAAAAAGATCTTCACCACCTACCGCAAAACTCACAACGACGGCGTCTTCGACGCATACCCTCCGTCGGTTCTTGCCGCCCGTTCGAGCCACATCATCACGGGGCTGCCTGACGCATACGGACGAGGCCGGATCATCGGCGATTACCGACGCGTCGCGCTCTATGGAGTCGATGCCCTCATCGCCGAAAAACAGCACGAACGCGCCGGACTCGCCATGCAGGCGTCGGTTGAGGAGGTCATCCGGGCGCGCGAGGAAAACGCGGAGCAGGTACGGGCCCTCCGCGAGCTCAAGCAGATGGCGGAAAGCTACGGCTACGACATCTCCGGCCCGGCGGAAACCGCGAAAGAGGCCGTTCAATGGCTCTACTTCGGGTACCTCGCCGCGGTCAAGGAACAAAATGGGGCCGCGATGTCGTTGGGCCGAACATCCACCTTTCTCGATATCTATTTCGAGCGCGACCTCGCCTCTGGCGCGATCACGGAGAAACAGGCGCAAGAGATCATCGATGACTTCGTCATCAAACTCCGAATCGTGCGTTTCCTGCGCACCCCGGAATACGACCAGCTGTTTTCCGGCGATCCCACCTGGGTTACCGAGACAATCGGCGGGGTCGGCGAGGACGGCAGGCCCCTCGTCACTAAGAACTCGTTCCGGATGCTTCAGACCCTGTACAACCTCGGCCCAGCCCCCGAGCCAAACCTCACGGTGTTCTGGAGCGACCGACTCCCGGAAGGCTTCAAGGAATTCTGCGCGGCCGTCTCGATCGACACCTCAGCCATCCAATACGAATCGGACGAGATCATCCGCCCGTACTGGGGCGACGATGCCGCAATCGCCTGTTGCGTCTCGCCGATGCGAGTCGGCAAACAGATGCAATTCTTCGGCGCACGGGTCAACCTGGCGAAAACTCTGCTCTACGCAATCAACGGCGGCCGCGACGAAGTAAGTGGCAAACAGGTATCCCCCGAGACGGTTTCCCTCGCGCACGAAGGCGCCCCTCTCGACTACGACGAGGTCTATGCCGCGTTCGATAAGACGATGGACTGGCTCGCCGAAACCTATGTCAACGCGCTCAATTGCATTCACTACATGCACGATAAATACGCATATGAGCGGATCGAGATGGCCCTTCACGACGGCGAGGTATTCCGCACGATGGCCTGCGGGGTCGCCGGGCTCTCGGTCGCCGCCGACTCGCTCTCTGCCATCAAGTATGCGCGAGTAACGCCGGTACTCGATGAAACCGGACTGGCAGTCGACTACCAGATTGCGGGCGAGTACCCCTGCTTCGGAAACGACGACGACCGCGTCGACTCGATTGCAACAGAGCTCGTGCGTTCCTTCATGGAGAAAATCAAGAGGCACCCGACCTACCGCAATGCAACGCATACGCAATCGGTGTTGACGATCACCTCCAACGTTGTCTATGGCAAGGCGACCGGCAACACCCCGGATGGCCGCCGCGCTGGCGAACCCTTCGCCCCCGGTGCGAACCCGATGAATGGGCGCGATACTCACGGTATGATGGCTTCCGCTCTCTCCGTGGCGAAACTCCCCTACAGCGAGTCACAGGATGGCATTTCGCTCACCAACACCACCATTCCGACAGGGCTCGGGCGTGATCGCGAAGAACAGATTGGCAACCTGGTATCGATGCTCGATGCCATCAATAAGGCAGACGGATATCACCTCAACGTGAACGTGTTAAATCGCGATACGCTCGTCGACGCGATGGAGCATCCCGAAAATTATCCTCAATTGACGATCCGCGTCTCCGGCTACGCCGTGAACTTCGTTCGCCTCACCCGCGAACAGCAGCTAGACGTGATCGGCCGCACCTTCCACGGCTCGATCTAGCGGTGGAGACCAAACTGATCGAGACCCGCGAGGCACACGGCGAGCGCCTCGCTGCAATGCGCAGCGGGGATGTTGGCCGGGTGCACTCCTGGGAACTCGTGACGGCCGTAGATGGGCCGGGCACCAGGATGACGCTCTTCCTGTCGGGGTGCCTCCTGCGCTGCCAGTACTGCCATAACCCGGACACCTGGGCGCTGCGCGACGGCGCCCTCCGGTCGGCCGATCAGGTGATGGCGCGAATCAGCCGCTACCGGCAGGTATTCGAGACGACGGGAGGGGGCGTTACCTTCTCCGGCGGTGAGCCCCTCCTGCAAAGCCCGTTCGTGGCCAAGCTGCTCCGCCGATGCAAGGAGCTGGGCATCCACACGTGTATCGACACCTCAGGCTTTCTGGGGCGACGCGCATCCGACGAGATGCTCGCCGATGTCGATCTGGTGCTGCTGGACGTCAAAAGCGGGCTGCCGGAAACCTATCAGCGTGCGACGACGGCCGAGCTACAGCCGACGCTCGACTTCGGGCGGCGGCTCAGCGCGCTGCACAAGCGGATCTGGGTTCGTTTTGTCTTGGTACCGGGATTGACGGATGCCGTTGATAACGTCGCCGCGGTCGCCAGCTATGTCGCCTCGCTCGGCGCGTGCGTCGAGCGGGTCGAGGTTCTTCCTTTCCACCAGATGGGGCGCGATAAATGGCAGGCCCTCAACCAGCCGTATCAGCTTGAGGACGTGGAACCCCCGGATGCCGCGCTGCTCGACCGTGTTCGCGGACAATTCCGTGAGAACGGCCTGGTGACGTACTAAGGACAGGAAACCCTGCGTTATCCGCGCGTTTACCTGCGGTTTCCCTGCCGCAGATAGCTTTGTCTGATGAATACGACCGCACTGTTCCTTGTCCTCGGTGCGGCGATCGCCCACGCCAGCTGGAATCTCTGCGCGAAAAGGGCGAGCACGCAGGGTCTGCCTTTTGTCTGGCTGACATCGGTTTTTGCGGCGCTCTTGCTTTCCCCGTCCGTCGTGATCATGATCGCGACGGACGGGGCAGAGACCATCCTGACGCTCATGGTGGCAGGGCTGGCAAGCGGAATTGTTCACGGGCTTTACTATCTTGTCCTCCAACGTGGGTATGCGGTAGGAGACATAAGCGTTGTGTATCCGTTGGCGCGCGGTACAGGGCCCGCGTTGAGTGTGCTTATCGCGATTGTTTTCTTCGGCGAGACACCCGGCTTTGTCAGCCTGATCAGCGTGGTGATTATCGTGGTCGGTGTTGTCTCAATCGGGTTGAGTACCGGGCGGGAAAAAACGCTCGGCCGAAAGCTCGGGGTAGTCTTTGGCTTGGCAACAGGAGCGATCATCGCTACCTATACCGTCCTGGACGCCTATGCCGTAACCACGTTGCTCATTCCGCCGATAGCGTTTATGGGCGCTACGTCCCTGTGGGAGTCGATAATTCTCGCCCCCTCCGCGATCCGCCGCCGGTCCGACGTTGCGCGGGTTCTGCGTGACTTTCGGTGGGAGATTGCGGCCGTGTCGGTGCTGTCGCCGCTGTCATACGTTTTGGTGTTGTTCGCCTTCCAGCTTGCCCCGGTCTCAACGATTGCTCCGCTGAGGGAACTCAGCGTTGTGCTCGTTACCCTCGCCGGGACGATCCTGTTCAAAGAGCCCGCAGGACGGCAACGTCTTGCGGGCTCTGCGATTGTGGTGGCGGGGATCTCGTTGCTCGCGGTCCAATAAAACGCGTCAAGCGTGAGAAACCTAGTCGAGCGCGAGAATCTTGTTCAGGCTCGTAACGCTCTCCACCACCCGGTGAGCACCGGCATCCATCAGCGTTTCTTCGTCGTGGGCACCAGTCAAAACGCCAACGACGAGGGATGCCCCTGCCGCAAGGCCGCTGCGAATATCGCTCGCCGTATCACCAACGATGATCATCGATTCCACAGAACTCGCCCCCGTCTTGAGCAGCGCGGTGAGCGCGAGATCCGGAAAGGGTCGCCCCCTGCCCACGTCCGACGGAGAAAGGGCGATGTCCACGAGGTCGTTCCATCCCAGCGCGGTGAGTAAAGCATCCCGTGTTTCCGGAGAGAATCCCGTCGTCAGGGCCACCGAAACGTTATTGTCGCGCAGTGAACGGATCAGGTCTTCTGCGCCGGGTACCGCCTCGACGCCGTCTGCCTCGATTAGTTCTCGATAGGCGTCCTCAAAGTGTTGATTTGCCTCCTGCGCCTGGCTTTCGCTGTCGCTCAGGGCCCGAAAAACTTCAATTTTGGATTGTCCCATTGTTTCGCGCACGTATGCGAGGGCATCCTCTCGCGGAAGCTTAGAGAGGTCGGCGCGTTCTGCCGCTAGTGAGAATGCCTTCTCGACGACTCCGTCATCCAGCACGGTGGTGCCTGCCATGTCGAACACGACCAATTCGAACGGTGAGATTCCGTCTTCTCTCTGTGTTGCCGGGGTAAACGAGTTCATACTATTTCCTTCACTGTGAGTGGATCGTGCTGATGGTTGTTGAGCTCGCCGAACAGGCTCGCAATGTTGGACTCTGCAAGGCCTAGCCCCGTTGACATCCCGATGCCGGTGGTAACCGTCGCAATCGTCACGCCTGTCTCGGGAGAAAGATTCACATACGATGTCGGACTGCTCGCGTAGACGCCCTGCCAGCGTTCGAGTACGTCGAAGGTTTCCCATCCAAAGAAATCTCGAGTGATGCGTTCCAGCTGGGCGAAGCTGCCCTCCGATTGAAACGGTGGGACACCGACTCCGCGGTAGTGGGTGTCCCCCACGAGGATGGAACCGTCGGGAAGCTGGGTGTACATCTGGTTAATATCGAGGCTAACCAGGTCAGGCTCCTGCGCCGTGAGTAATGCGCGAAGCTGGTCGAGGGAAGGCGAGGCGGCAAAGCCCTCATACCTGAGTAGCGACCATCCGGTCAGTACCGGGCCGGGTAAAACGATCGGCGCGGGCGGAGCCACCCGCATCATGTCTAGCCCGCATCGAACGATTTCTCGAGATTCTGCGATCTCTGGGTAGAGCTGGTCGATATCGTGGTTAGTTGCCACGATGATTTCGCCCGCACAAACGCGCCCGCGCGAGGTCTCAATGAGGCCGGTTTTCACGCTCAGTGCGGAGGTTCGCCAATGGATGCTGGCCCCAATCCGTTCTAAATATCGCGCGATCGCCGGTCCCGCCTCCCGAGGATTCACCTGAAGGTCCTGCGAGAAGAATGCCCCGCCGCGCACGTCAACGGGCGAGACCGGAAGCGCGGCACAGATGTCCTGCGCGCTGAGGATGGATACTTCGTCCGACCGTGTTGCGGCAAAATCGCGCAGTACGGCGAGTTCGAGTCCGGAGCGAGCGACGACGTGGCATCCGCTTTCCCTCGCCCAAAAGCCCGCTTCCTCTGCCAGCTGCAGCCACAACACCCTGGAGGCGAGGGCGTATTCGCGGGCGACAGCATCTTGGGCTGCGACTCCCGCGTGCCCGAAGTTGCGGATAGAGGCGCCGGTGAGGCTGTCTGCCCTCTCGATAATAGCTACGCTGAGTCCTCGGCGAAGAGCAGCGTAGGCATGCCCGAGACCAACTATTCCCGCACCGATTATGGCGACGTCGACCGTATCAAGAGTGGTATCGGCTGACGGTTGTGAAACGTGTGTGATCACGGCGACTACCTCATCAGCTTTCGGACGGTCATGGCTAGCGACTCGACAATCAGCACGACAACCAGGATGGAAAGCAGGATGGCAAGCATCTGCTGTTGATTAATAGTGGTTGATTGCGTGAGCATGAATCCGACCCCTCCGCCGCCGACTATGCCGAGGATGGTCGCGGCTCGGATGTTCGAGTCGAGCATGTAGAAGATACTGCTCACAAAGGCCGGGGCTGATTGGGGAAGGGTCGCTCCCGCGAAAATCTGTGTGCGGGTAGCTCCCGTTGCCTTCAGCGCGCGCTCAGGACCGGGGTTGCCCTCTTCTATGGAGTCGCCCATGAGCTTCCCGAGCACTCCAATCCCGGCGAGGCCGAGGGCCAGGGTTGCCGCGATAGGCCCGAGGCCGGTAATTACGATAAGCACCAGCGCGAGGAGAAGCTCGGGGATCCCACGTATCGCTACGAGGATGAACCGAGATATTCCGCGAACCGCCGGATGCGGGGCAACGTTACGCGCGGCAAACGACCCGAGCACGAGCGAAACCACCACTGAGATAAGAGTCGCCGCGAGTGCGATCTGCACGGTTTCGACCAGGGCTGGAATAATTTTCTGGGCACCCGTTTCGCTGAATCCTGGGGGAAACATCCGATTCATCTGGATGGTGAGGTTGCCCCAAAAATCGACTACGGGGCTGAGCTGGGTCGCAGAGACGCTGATTGCCGCTATCACGACGATGACGGCCCCCCAGGCAAAGGCTGTCGCCTGAACGCGCGCCCGCGTCCATGGCCGACGCCGTGAGGGCTTGGCCGTGGTGGGGTCGGGAGAGGCAAGGGCAATCGCCAACGCGATTGCCCTCTCCTCCGCCCTCTGGGCTTCGGTAAGAGGTGGCGTGGTGACGGCAGGCACCTGTCGCCGGGAGAGCACACGCTGCAGCCTATCCCCGATACCGCGCCCGGTCGGTTGTATCCCCAGGAGATTCGTGCGGATTGCCGATGAGATTATTTCCATGACGAGGCAGAGAACGAACATCACTACGGCGAGGGCCATAGCGCGGCGGTAGTCGAGGGTTTGCATGGCAAACGAAATCTGGTATCCGAGCCCGTAGACCCCGACAAAGCCCAAAATGACAGACACCCGAATATTGATATCGTTGCGCAGCAGGACGATAGATACAACAGAGGGAAGTATCTGTGGGAAGATCGCGCCCCAAAACTCCTGGGACTTCGTGCCGCCTGCCGCCCTGATGGCCAGGCGTGGGCCCTCATCAATCTGCTCGATCGAATCGGCAAATAGCTTCGAGATCATCCCGATTGAATGGATGCCGAGGGCCAGGATGCCCGGAAGCGCACCACCGCTCAAAATCATGGCGAAGATCATGGCGAGAATCGCATCCGGCATCGATCGAGCGATCACCCCGAGCGCGCGCCCGACCCAGCGTAGGGACTCGTGCGGAGACGTATTTGACGCGGCAATGTAGGCGATGGGCAGGGAGAGAACCGCCGCGAGTAGGGTGCCGCAGATGACGATTCCCAGCGTCACACCGGTCTGCCAGAGAATCTCCCCCGCCGGTGGAAAGTCGAGGGGCACCGCTCGCCGAAAAAAGTTGAGGGCGTTTGGCCAGCTCTGAACCATCCCGCTGAGCGATATTCCGAGGTTATTGTACGAGATGATCGCGAGCGTGGTGAGGATGATCAGGATGCTCGATACCGTGACCTGATCGAAGCGAGGGCGGGGAAGGAAGCTGCCTCCGGCCGCGAACGCCCGCGGTTTAGGCTCGGTGCTTCGCCCGGGTGATGTCAGGGTGCTCGTCACCGAGAGGTCTCCGTTCCGGACAGGGTCAGCTCGGCGAGTTCTTCGCTGAGCTCGCGCGTAACGGCGGTCAGGTCAGAAGTATTTGTCGTGACGCTCCCGTAGATCTCCATCACGTTCTGCTTGGATAGACCCTCGGTCTGGGTATCGAGAACTGTCTCGCCGTGCCTGAGGCCTACGATCCTGTCCGCCCATGACAGGGCGAGGTCGACCTGGTGCAGCGAGCAAACGACAGTCAGTTGGCGGCGCATCCCGATCTCGCGAATCAGGTTCATGACCTGGTTGCTCGATTCGGGATCGAGGGATGCCACGGGCTCGTCCGCGAGCAGAATCTCCGGATCCTGCATGAGCGCGCGGGCTATGGCGACCCGCTGTTGCTGGCCGCCCGATAGCTGGTCCGCCCGTTCGAAGGCCTTGTCCCCGAGTCCAACCTCCTCGAGAAGCTCCCAGGCGCGCTCCCTCAGCGCTCTGGGGTAAGTAGCTAGCCCCAGTCGCGGTCCGCGGAGTGTCGCGAGTGATCCCGTAAGCACGTTCTCGAGAACGGTGAGTGGGGCGACAAGCTCGAATTGCTGGAAGATGAACCCGACCCGCTGCCGCAGCTTACGCATCTGCTTGCCGCGCAGGGTAGACACGTCTTGCCCGAGAACCTGGACCTGGCCCGAAGTGGGCAGATCGAGGCCGTCGAGGTGACGCAACAGCGTTGATTTTCCAGAGCCCGACAGCCCCAGGAGGACGACGATCTCACCGCGGTTGATAGCGAGGTCGACTCCCCTGAGGGCATGGGTCGTGCCGTAGTTTTTGTGCAGATCAGTGATCTGCACAACTGTGTGCTGATCAGAATCTTGATGAACCGTGCTGTGCTGTTGCATATCTGTTATCCCTTTGAGCGCAGAAGAGGATTAATCTACAGGTTGCCTGAGGCCGCGCGATACGACCTCAGGCGAAAAGACCGTCTACGCGGCCGGCGTGCACTGCTTTGCTTTTGTCACATCGCAGATATCGCGAATGGTGTCGTAGTAGCTGTCCTCGACGGGCACCATCTGGTAAAAGTAGGCCCGGAAAGCATCGGTAACCGTGATACCGGCATCCTTGATGTCTTCTACCGTGATGTTCTTGAGGGAACCAGTGATCGAGTCTTGGACATCCTGCGGCAGGGTTGTCGACATGACGATAGGAGCGCCGGGAATCGTGGTCCGGTTGATCACCTTCAGGTCGCCTTCTTTAAAGAGACCTTCCTTGACACCGGTTGTTTCGACAACGGCATCCTCGGCGAAGCCTGCCTCGCATTCAACGCCCTGGGCAGTCTTCTGAGCGGAGGCATCATGTCCCCCGGCAAACACCGGAGTTACGTCGGTTTCCGGGCTGATTCCGGCCTCAAGCAGCTCGTAGCTTGGGTAGAGATAACCGGAGGTCGACCCCGGGTCGACAAAACACACCTTCTTGTTTTTCATATCGGCGATGCTCTTAATCTTCGAATCTTTGGGAACAATCGCCAGCGATTCGTATCCGGGTTCCTCGCCCTTCTTCGTAATCTGGACTCCAACTGGGGTGAGTTTTGCCCCGCCGTTCGTTGCCGCGACATAGGTGAATCCCGAGAAGGTTCCGATGTCAATTTTTCCGGCGATTGCGGCTTCTACGAGCGCGGCGTAGTTGGCCGACTCAATAACTTTGACCTCTTTGCCCGTCTTCTGAGCGATGAAATCTACGAGTGGCTGAAAGTTGTTCTCGACGGATGCCTGATCGGGAACGATCCCCATCACCAGGGTATTGCTGTCCTGGGCAAATCCGCTTGAGCCTGCGCCGTCGGCAGACAGGGCGTTGTCTTCTCCTCCTGTGCTGCATGCGGCAAGGCCGGTGGCAAGGGTCGTCACGGCTAGAAATCCGAGCGAACGCGAGATAATCTTCTTCACGAAGTAGAACCTTTCAACTGATGTTTGCTGTGCAATTAGTTGCGATGCGGTGGGCACAGTGACATTCCCCCAGAGGAAGCACCACATACGCAACAGACGCTACGCAGGCAAAGCAACTATCAGTTGAGTGTTAGGTTGCGAGTAGGTGAACGATTATCAACGTTTTGGCTCGTCGCGGGTCACCTTCAGCTGCCGTCTCGCATGTCGGCGAGCGTGCGCTGCTCGAAGCTGACCGAGTCGAAGCGCGCGGTACATCCGTCTCCGATCGGCGACTGCGCTAAAAACCCGAGGCGAACCGGTTCGCTAGAGGGGATGCCCAGGGTACAGTGCCGCACGAGCGTCCAGTTCATCCCGTCCCTGGCATCCCCCTCACGCGATTCCCGTCCGTCGGACGAGTGCACCGCAAACGCAGCACCTCGGCGGGAGATTCGGAGATAGGCGGAGCCCTCCGGGAGAGGCCAGGCAACGGCATCATCCGATCGATCCCGGGTCACGACGGTCATCACTGTTGGCACATAATCGACCGAATACTCGTAACAGGCTTTGATCCAGTGGTCAGCATCGACGTAGACCAGGAGGACGCCAGCATCGAAGGAAGCAGCGAAGTTCACAGAGATGCGGGCGGAGAACACGAAGTCCCCGTGCACCTCGGCGATAATGCGCCCGAGGTCGCGAGCCGGGGCAGCGGCGTCCGCAGGATCGTTCGAGGGATCGTTCGAGGGATCGTTCAGCAGGTCGGAACCTGCGGGTGCGCTCAGCTGGAGAACGCCCAGGTCCCGTGACCAGTTGACAGGCCCGGGGCCCTCCGCGCGGAGGTGCTGCATAAATTGCTCAGTAGTACTCAAGTTTCCTCCGAGTTGTTGTTAGGCATGGCTTGTTCCGTTCGGCCCACTAGATACGGTGAGCCCAACGGAATAGGCCAGGCCCAAACCAAGTTCTGGGTGACACGACCTACAGTTTTTGGTGTCGGGTTAACGCGCCAGCCCGCGTGACAGTTTCTTATTCCAACGGGGGAAGTCGAACTGTCACACGGGCTGGCGTGAGTGGTTTTACTCGTTCACAGGGATCGACTGCGACTTAAGCGTCTCAATCGTGTTCTTCTGGCCTGCCTTGAGAGCATCGGCGAGGGTGCCCTTCTTGCTGAGGGCCGCTTTGAATCCGTCCGAAACGCTATTGTAGGTCTGCGTCATCGCTGGTCCCCAGACGAAGCCGGTCGGCACGTTCTCGGAGGCCTTCGCGAAGTCCTTGAAAATAGCCTGTCCACCGTAGAATTCGACGCCCTTGGATAGTGCCGGCAGTGTTGCGCTCAGCTTCGACGCCGGATAAACATCAGCAACCTCGTTGAGCTTGGTGAGAGCCTCTTCATCGGTATTGAGCCACAGCATGAACTTGGATGCCTCGTACGGGTGCTTGGAGTTGCTGAACACCACGTTTGTTGACCCACCCCAGTTTCCAGCAACCTCTTCGCCGCTCTTCCACTGCGGAGACTGGGCGACAGACCACTTTCCTGCGGTGTCAGGTGCGCCATCCTTGATGGAGTTCGCACCCCATACTGCGGAGTTCCATGTCCACACCTGGCTGCTGTTGTAGGCGTTGTTCCACTCGGTGGTCCACGCAGGATAGGTAGACACGAGATCGCGGTCGATGAGGTCTTGCCAGTAGTCAGCGACCTTGATCGATTCGTCGCTGGTCAGATCAACGGTCCACTTATCGTTATCGTTGCTAAACCAGCTGCCCTTTGCCTGCCAGACGAAACCGGCGAATTGGTTCACATCGCTATCGGAGAAGTTGGTGATGTACCCGCCGAGCGCGCGAATCTTCTCGGCTGCTGCAGTGTATTCTTCCCAGGTCGTGGGGACCGGAATATTGTTCTGAGCGAAAAGATCAGAGCGGTAGAAGAGCCCGAGGGGTCCTGCATCCTGCGGGATTGCGTAGACGGAGTCCTTCTCGCCGAATGTGACCTGGTCCCAGGTCCAGTCAACAAACTCTTTACCGGCATCGGCAACACCCTCACAATTGGCAATATTGGTCAGCCCGCCCTGCACCCTGAAGTTTGCGAGAGTGTCGTACTCGATCTGCCCGATGTCGGGAGTGTTTCCGGCCTTCAGCTGGTTGAAGAAGTTCTTGTAGGTACCAGCGTTACCGCTCGGACCGGTCTGAACCTTCACCTGGATATCGGGATTCTTGTCGTTCCAGATTTTCACGACATCCTCAATGCCCGGGACCCACGAGGTAAAAGTGAGATCCACTTTTCCATCGGAAGGCTTACAATCGGCGGCGGCATCGCCGCTAGTTGACGAGCCGCCTGTCGAGCAGCCGGCAAGCAGGAGAGACGAAGCCAGCGCCACTGCTGCAAAGGAAATAGTTTTTTTCATGTGATTCCTTAGTTTTCTTGGTGTGATTAACAAAAGGTCTGTGTGTGCATCTTTCGGCAAGCTGCTACGTGAGCTACTTGACCGAGCCCGCTCCGAGCCCGTTCCGCCAGAAGCGCTGCAAGAGCAGGAACCCGACGATGAGAGGAATAATCGAGAGCAGCGCGCCGATCAAGACGTATCCTTGCAGCTCAGGCGATTGGCCAATCTTGGAATTCCACGAGTAAATACCCATGGTGACCGGGAAGAGACTCTCGTCACGAAGCATGATGAGCGGCAGGAAGAAGTTGTTCCAGATCGACACAAATTGAAACAGGAAAACCGTTACGAGGGCGGGGAACATCAGCTTCATCGACATCGTAAAGAACGTGCGAACTTCGCCTGCTCCATCGAGACGGGATGCCTCGATCAGCTCGTCCGGAACGCTCGCCGACGCATAAATACGCGAGAGGTACACGCCGAAGGGGCTCACGATGCTCGGCAGAAATACCGACCAGAACGTGTTGGTCGCGTTTACCTGGCTGAAGATCAGGAAGAGCGGCAAGGCGAGTGCCGTGGCGGGAACGAGCACCCCGCCCAGCACGATGTTGAAGATGAGCTCGCGCCCGCGGAACTTGTACTTTGCATGCGCGTAGCCGCACATTCCCGCCAGCAGGGTGGCAACCAACGCGCCACCACCCGCATATACGAGGCTGTTGAGCATCCATCGGCCGAACACACCGTTGCCGTAGCTGAGGACCCCGGAAATGTTGTCCCCGAGAGAGAAATTAGCGAACCACAGGGGGTTGGTCGTGGTGAGGTCTGACCGTTCTTTCGTCGCAGAAACGATAAGCCACCAGATGGGAGTGAGGAAGTAAATCGTGAAGACAGCCATGACGATCATCGCTGCTGTGCGCGAAAGCATACTCTCGCGTGGACCTTTTCCCTTGATTTTTACATCGGAGGAGGCTGGCTTATGAGGCCCTTTAGTTAGTGTTGAGCTCACGGGTTTGCCCTTCTCTGGGTGAACTTCAGAACGGCAAACGACAGAATAAATGTCGCTACCGCGAGTACTACAGAGAACGCGGCGGCTAGATTAAAGTTCGGAATGGCCGAGGTGGAATATATTGTGAGGTTCGGTGTAAACGTGCTCGTCACCGTCTGGGTGAAGCTGCGGAAAACCTGTGGTTCGGCGAGAAGCTGTAGTGTTCCGATGATCGAGAAGATTGCGGTCATGATGATTGCGGGCATCGCCAGCGGGATCTTGATCGAGATAGCGATGCGCCATTGGGACGCACCGTCAATCTTCGCTGCCTCGTATATCTCGGTCGGGATAGACAACAACGCCGAGTAGATAATGATCATGTTGTAACCGACAAAAACCCAGGTAACCACGTTGGCGATAGACCACAGCACGAGGTCGGCGCCCAGGAAAGGAATCGCCTTTGTTACGTCGCTAAACGGCGAGAGGTTTGGTGAGTAGAGAAATCCCCACATAATCGCGGCCACGACACCGGGCACCGCATAGGGGGCGAAGAAGGCGAGACGGAAAAATTTCTTCCCCTTCACCAACGGCGAATCGAGGAGTAGGGCGAGAAGAAGCGCTACGCCGAGCATAACCGGGACCTGGACAACGCCAAAGAGCATTACCCTGAGCACGGATTCCCAGAAAGGACCGTCCTGAAACACCAAGATATATTGGCTGAGGCCGCCGAACACCTCTTGGGCTTGGCCAAATGTACCGTTTCTCTCTACGACCAGCAGAGATTGATACACCGCGTATCCGATGGGCACGAGATAGAAGATCCCGAACAACACCCCGAAGGGCAGGATAAAGAACAAGATAGCACGGGTGAATTGTGATTTCGGTTTTTTCCCGGGCGGCCGGGTCGCCGCTTCGGAGCGCGGCTTATTCATGACTTCTGTTGTCATGCTCTGCTGTCCTCTCTGACAACGCGTACAGCCCCTGCTGGCACGCGCAGCGTATTGTCAACGGAGGTTTCCGTGACAAGTTCATACCCAATGGATGCGACGGTCACATCCTCCTTCGAGTGGTTGATAACGAATAGATAGCTGTGTTCCGCAGAAACTCTGCGGCTTATCTCTACTCCGTCAGAGCCGAAGCGCAACGCGTCTGATGGGCGCTTCACCCCAGCCTCTGAGGCAATCCGGGTGATGAGATCACGGAGTGTATCAGCCCCTAGCTCGGTGGCAACGTACCACGCGTGTCCGTTCCCGAACGAGTTCAGGGTAACCGCGGGAACCCCGGGGAGCTGGCCGTCGACATATGTAGCCATTACCTCTGCTGTGGTCGGGTGCAGGTTCTCGGACCACAGCGTTGCAGGCGAGTTGGCGATGCCGGTCGAAGCCGTTCCCACCCACTCAAGCTGCATCTGATCGCCCGGCATGAGGGGGAAGAATTCCTCGCTCCTCACCCCGAGCAACTCGGTGAAGGCTCCGGGATATCCTCCCGGGCGCACGCGGTCATCGTGGTCGACTATGCCGCTGAAGTATGTCACCACGGCATGAGCGCCAGCGGCCACGGCATCGGCGAGACGTGCGGCCTGCGCATCGGTCACGAGATACAACCCTGGAACCAGGATCAGCCCGTATCCGCTCAGGTCGGAATCCGGGGATACCATCTGAACGCTGAGTCCAGCGTCTCGCGCCGCGTTATAGGCAGCGTGTGCCTGGTCAAGTGACTTCACCGATTGGGAAGGCATATTCGCGCCGTCGGAGGCCCATGTTGATTCCCAGCTGAAAATGACAGCGACATCTGCCACCACGCGGCTTCCCTGTACCTCATCGAGCCTGTCCAGCAGGGCGCCCAGCTCTACCACGCTTCTCCAGTGGGCACTATCCGTTCCCGCGTGAGGTACGAGTGCAGAGTGGAACTTTTCTGACCCCTGAAGCGACGCACGCCACTGAAATGAACATACGGCATCCGCCCCTCGAGCGACATGGGTCATGACGTTACGAACCATCTCGCCGGGAACCTTGGCGATGTTGTGAGGCTGCCAGTTGACCGCGCCGGTCGCCTGTTCCATCAGCAGCCAGGGCTCGCCGTTCGCTAGCCCCCGAGTAAGATCGGCGGCAAAGTTCAGCTCTGCGGCCGGATCGGGTAGCCGGTGGTCAAGGTAGTGATCATTCGCGATCACGTCCATTTCCGGAGCCCAGGACCAGTAGTCGAGGTTATCGATGTGTGCCGCGACCATGAAGTTCGTCGTCACGGGCACGGAGCTGTGGCGACGGATAACGTCGCGTTCGCTGCGATAGTAGCTCAGCAGCTCGTCTGAGCTAAATCGCTGGAAGTCGAGTGCCTGTCCGGGGTTGCCAGAAGACAGCGTCAACTTGGGTGTGTCGATCTCAGACCAGGTGCTGTATCGCTGGCTCCAGAACGAGGTACCCCACGCGCGGTTCAGGCTGTCAATTGAGCCGTATTTCTTCTCGAGCCAGCTGCGGAAAGCTGCCGCGGTTGTGGGGCAATAGCAGCGGCCGTTGTGACATCCCAATTCGTTCGAGACGTGCCAGAGGGCGACAGCCGGGTGGTTTCCGTACCGTTCCGCTACTTTCTCAACCAGGCGGAGCGCGTAGTCGCGGAAAACGGGTGAACTGGGACACCACGCTTGGCGTCCGCCGGGGTAGCGAGTGGTTCCGTCGCTTACCATCGGAAGGATTTCGGGATGCTGCGTGGAGAGCCAGGGCGGCGCTGATGACGTTCCGGTCCCCAGATTTACCCGAATTCCGTTGTCATGTAACAGGGTGATGACAGCGTCAAGATCGTCAAAATTGTAGCGATCGGGGGACGGCTGAACATTCGACCAACCAAAGATGTTGATGGCGACCAGGTCAACCCCGGCCTCTCGCATGAGCCGCACGTCTTCGGCCCAGACCTCAGGTGACCACTGCTCAGGATTGTAATCGCAACCAAACGCAATACCGTTGTGAACAAACTCTGGCCGCGGTCGGCCCAGATCAGTCTGTGTCATTAGTTATTCCTCCGGCATCGTTGATTGAAGCATGCGTTAAATTAAGTGCAAAAACGTGACTACAGCCCTCGCAGGGAAACCCTTGGGAGCCTCACGGGCGCCAGGGCAGAACCGCGGAGAGTCTGTGAACGTTCACAATGTCTGATAAATAAAAACCACGTTGGTTTTCAATTATTTCTGTGCACGTTCACAGGATAAGATTACAACGCACACTTTGTCAAACACACACACGCCATGGCCCCGCGAAAATCAGCGGATACGCACATGAAAAATGGGCGTTGACCACGCAATAAACAGGTTAGAGTAGGGAAATGACCGCTTCATCCGGCGCGCGACGGGCCACCATTCATGACGTCGCTTTTGAGGCAAAGGTCTCCCGTGGAACCGTGAGCAGGGTCATCAACGGCGAACGCTATGTCTCCGAGGTGGCGAGAGCCGCCGTCGAAAAAGCAATCATCAAGGTGGGATACGTTCCCAACACCGCCGCAAGAAACCTTGTACGACAGCGCTCTCAGGCCGTTGGTTTCATCGTGCACGAGCCCCACTCCCTCTTTGTTGAGGATCCAAATATTGGCGCAATTCTTCTCGGCGCTAATACCACCCTCTCCAATGCGAACTATCAGATGGTTTCGTTGGTGATTGATTCGTCTCGCGACCTTGAACGGGTCGAGCGTTATCTCGGGGGCGGGTTCGTCGACGGTGTAATAATCGTGTCTGCGCGAACGGAGGACCCGATCACTAGGACGGTCTCCCGATTGAATCTTCCTGCCGTCTTCGTCGGCCATCCCGCCGATCTTGGTGATCTGCACTACGTTGGCATTAACAACAGAACATCGGCACGAGCGATCACCCAGAAGCTACAAGAGACAGGGCGGAAGCGAATTGGGATGGTTGCAGCCGCGCTGGACAGGGATTCCGGCGCAGATCGACTTGCCGGCTTCCAAGATGCTCTCGGTCCTCTCTTTGACCCGACCCTGGTCGTTGAGGTCCCACACTATTCATATACCGATGGCGTCGAGGGCATGGCCAAGCTCATCGCAAGGGATCCCTCGATCGACGGGGTGTTTGCCGCATCCGATGCGATCGCAGCCGGGGTAATGGAAACGCTGTCTCGCAGCGGACGAGATGTGCCGAAAGACATCGGAGTCGTCGGATTCGACGATAGCTCCTGGGCGCAACGCACCTTTCCGCCGCTGTCGACCGTCCACCAACCGGCCGCAGAGCTCGGCAGCAGGGCAGCGGAATTAGTCCTCGAGCAGTTACGCGGCGAGAGCCCAAAGCATGAGGGAATACTGCTGCCAACCCCCATTGTGTGGCGTGGCTCTGCATAACGCTCGGGGATAAACTCGCCGCGTAACGCACTCCTAGAAAGCGCGAATCGTCTCCCGCAAGCGACCGGCAATCTCTGTCGGGGACCCCGATTGCCACACGTTCCTACCGTATACCGCCCCCGCAGCACCGCAGCTGAGCGCCTCTGTTGTCGCGGTATACAAGCCCTCGAGCTCTTCAGTTTTAGGTCCTCCGAGCACAAATAAGGGCACGGGGGTGGATTCCACAAGCCGTGTGAGCAGCTCGGGCGTTCCAGGGTGAACGGTCTTGACCGCTGTTGCGCCAATCTCAGCGGCAATACGAACCACGGTGTTAAGCCTCGCAAAATCAACAGGCTTGTCCCGCCCGAGGCTTCCCCAGGGAACAACCTCAACGATCACCGGAAGCCCGATATCCCTGGCCTCATTGATAGCTGTTGTCACAGCTTCGAGGTTTTCGGCAAAGACACCGTTATCCGTATCGAGTGAGAGGAACATCATCACGGCATCCGCACCAAGCGATTGTGCCCGCCTAGGGGAGATCACGACACGATGCGCATCGCCAGCGTAGAGTAAGGATTCTGCGGCGATGAGAAAATCGATGCGCATTACAACTTTGGGGGCGTTCGGCTCGCTAAAGATGTCGGCTGTTTTCTCGAATAGCCCGGGGCCAAGCACAATAGCGTCAGGCTTGCAGTCTGCGGCCGTGCGCACGACCGATACGGCATCTTCAAGGCCCTGCAACGGGCCAAAAACCATGCCGTGGTCAATCGCGATCATGAAGGCGCGTCCATTTTCGTTGAGCAGGCGATTAAATCTCAGGGTTTGAGCGGTTGTCATCGTGTTCTCCTAGTGTGGTGTGGTGGTTAGCGAGTGGATGCCGTGGCCGGCTGGACAGTTACCTTGAGCGCATCCGGGTAAGAAGCGGCGGCGAAGGCTTCCGCTATCTGATCAAGTTCGAAGCGGTGGGTGACGAGCGAGAGCACGTCAATCTGTCCTGATTCGATGAGTCGCAAGGCGCGACGGTAGTCGTGCGTTGTCGAGTTTGAGCTTCCGACCACGAAAAGCTCGCGATAGTGGATCAGGTTGGCATCGATTGGGGCGGGAGTTCCCGGCGGAAAACCGGCGAAGAGGCTGACCCGTCCGCGGGGTTTTGCTGAGGCAAGTGCCGTATTCACGAGCGCGGGAACCCCGATGCAGACAATGACGACGTCGGCCCCGGCGCCATCAGTATGCTCGCTCACGATGGCGGCTAGGTCTTCCGTAGTCGGGTCAAGGGTGACGTCGACCCCTAGCCGCTGCGCCAGCTCTCGGCGTGAGGCCACCGGCTCGCTGAGGATCACGGTGCGGGCGCCCGAAGCCTTTGCCAGCTGGGCGTGCAGCAGGCCGATAGCGCCGCCGCCAATGATGAGCACTACCTGATCAATATCGATCTCGAGAAAGGCCTGTCCGTTGATAACGCAGGACAGGGGTTCTGCCAGTGAGATTGCCTCGTAGGGAACCTCCGGCAACGCGACGGCCAGGTTCCCTGCCCGCACGGCAGGGGCGGGGACGAGGATGTATTCGGCTAGTCCGCCATCAATTTGGTGACCGAGCACTTCGGCATTCGGGCACAGGTTGGAACGACCCGATTGACACTGATCGCAGACCAGGCAGGAGACGCTCGGGGTCATCCCCACGCGATCACCCACCGCTACCTGCGTGACTCCGTTCCCAATAGCGCTGACCTCTCCGGCAAGTTCGTGACCGAGGACCCGCGGGAGCAGGATCCCCTTGGTTTTGCTGCCGTTTGCAATGCGCAGATCTGTCCCGCAGATGGTGTTGCTGTGCACACGCACGACGACTTCTCCGTCCCCTGGGGCGGGGATAGATCGTTCCTCAAGTTCAAGCGATCCCGGTCCGCGGAATACTGCTGCCTTCATCGTTTTGCTCCTTTTATGTGGGTGATAGGTTTTGTCCGTAATACGCGGGGACATAGTTGGTACGACGGGGTAATTTTTAGTGGTTTTTGGGTACGGCAAGTAACGCCAAAGTGGATACCCTTGACCGGATAAGACTGTTTAGACGGGCTGAGCTAGGTGCCCGCTACGTCCCGGGTTCCGCGAGCACTCGTGCCATTGTGCGAGAATCGGTCACAATCGTGTCGAGAATCCCGCTGAGCATTGCTGCCCTAATAATGTGAACTTTGGTAGCTCCTGACGCGACGGCGATGACCTCCGGGATGTCCCGCAGCCGGTCCTGGTCAAGCCGGAGCATCCTTCTGCTGAGCGAGGTATTGCAGATCTGCCCCTCCGCGTCGAGCATATGCCCTCCGAGGTCCCCGACGATGCCTTCTCCCCGTACGCGATCAAGCTCGTGTTCCGACGCGAACCCCGAGCGCAGAAGTGAGGATGCTTCGGAGGCCATACTCCCCAACCCAATAAGGGCGATGAGCGCCTGCGAGGCTTCCTCGAGCACGGTGGCCACTGAGGCCTGCCGCAGCAGGGCGGATGCCACGATGGCGTCGTCGACGATCAGGGGAACATTGAGCGAGATATGCTGGCCGCCAAGTTTTTTCGCCAATTCTTGCGCGAGCATCGCACCGTCGATCTCGGGCTGACGGCTGCCAGCGGCCCCGATCATCTGGATGACCCGCATATCCCGGCTCGGATCGTTCGGAAGGGCGGACACGGTGGCCGCGAGCGAGGTGCCCCAGGACATCGCGATTGATCCGGTCGGGGGAAGAGTGTGACTCAGGTATCGCGCGGCGAGGTGGCCAACCCTATCGAGCACATCCCCCGAGATCTCGTCAGCGTTGAGCACGAGCGCCTTGCTGATCGGGAAGCGGCTGATTGCTTCGTTTTGCAGCTCTTCGCTAATTGGTAATGGGCGGTTGACCCTGATTTCCACGATGCCCAGCTCACGTGCCTCGCTAATAAACCGAGAGATGGTTGAGCGCGAGACACCCATATTGGAGGCGATTTCTCGCTGGTCAAGCCCCTCGATAAAGTATTGCGTAACGACGTCAGCCAGGATCTCCTGCCTACTCTCCGTCGGTGCTAGGGTGTTGTCTTCGTGCTTCACTGTGCAGCTTCCCCTCGGTCGCGTTCGTGCTTGGCCATTCGTGCCATTAGGGGGCTCATTGCCCGATAGGATTCAAGATATTGTTCCATAAGATAGCGATATTCGCGGTGAGCTGCTGGGTTCGGTTCAATAATCGTTGAGGTACGAACCATATTGTCGGATGCTTCGGCCACCGACGAGTAGTGGCCCGCCGCCGTGGCCGCCAGGATCGCCGCCCCGAGGGTCACCGCCTCTGGCACCTCGGTCGTCCGGATCGGGATTCCCGACACGTCGGCATGGGTTTGGATCCAGGTCGGGCTGTTGAGCGCTCCCCCGCACGCGACGACTTCCTCCACCTCGTGTCCCGCGCCGCGGAGGGTGCGCAACACGTTTTCGGTACCGTAACAGACTGATTCAATGAGCGCTTTAAAGATGTGGGCCGAGGTGTGGGTCAGCGATAGCCCCCACAGCATCCCTCGCGCGTCTGCGTCGATGTGCGGGGTGCGGTTTCCCTGCCAATAGTCAAGCGCCATCAGGCCATCGGCCCCCGGGCGAATTTTGTGGGCCTCAGCACTGAGCGTTTGTAGCAATTCGGTTCCGCTCAGTCCTGCCGCGCTCAGCCCCTGGCTGTGCTGAGAAAGCGTTGCGCTCGTCGAGGCAATACCTCTAAACCAGTTAATAATCGATCCGGTGGATGATTGGCCCCCCTCGATCGTGTACTGTCCCGGAATAATGGCGTCGGTATACGAGCCGAACAGCCCGGGCGAGTAGGAGGGTTCTGTTGTCTGCACGAGTTGAAGATGCGACGAACCCGTGATGAGGGCCAGTTTGCCGGGGCGGACGACGCCCAGCCCGATCATCCCGATAAATGCGTCGGCGCCCCCCTGGGCAACAGGAATTCCCGCTGGCAGGCCGAGGTCCTCGGCCACATCAGCGCTGAGCTGCCCGATGACTTCCCCGAGATTGAGGATGCGGTCGGAAAATTTATCTACGATATCGCCAATTCCAATGGCGTTGAAGAGCGATACCGGCCACCCGCCACGAAGTCTATCGTAGTAGCAGCGGATGGCGGCGGAATTGATGGAGACCGCTCGTTCCCGGGTGAGTTTGAACCCGATCCATTCGACGTAGTCGGCAACCCAGGTGCTCTCTTCGTAGATTCGGGGTTCGTGTCGTTTGATCCAGAGGGCTTTTGACGGCATCCATTCTGCTGATGCCTGCCCCGAGCCCGAGTATCGCAGCACGGGGTCCCCGGTGGCGGCGACGGTTTCGGCTTCGTCTCGGGAACGGACATCCATCCACATCATGGCGGGGCGCAAGGGGGAACCATTGCTATCCGCCCAGACCATGGTGAAGGATGTACAGGCGAGCCCGATCCCCGCCACCCGCTTGGGGTCTATCCCAGTTTCGGACAGGAGTTTTCGCACGGCGGTGCGCGCGGCGTCCCACCAATTGCTGGGAGATTGTTCGGCCCACCCAGGCCGCGGAAAGGAGCTGGGGTATGCCTCACGCACGAATCCGACGGGGGCGCCTTCCAAGGTGAAGAGACCTGCCCGCATGCCCTCGGTGCCACCGTCAAGGCCGAGAACGAGACTGTCGCCTGTGTTCACTGTCAAACCACTTTCTTGAGATTTATTTCATGATGGTGTGCATATGTGAAAGACCTTACACACTTTTTATCAATTGATCAAGGCCCGACCGCTCTTGCGGACAGGGAATCTTCCTGATACATTATTTCAAATTCGAAAAACTGTGCACAAGCCTGCACATATTCTTATTTGGCGCAGACAACGGAGTCCCACAGAAAGGTTGCCCCCGTGAGAGACCCAGAACCACAACACACTCCTTCGATTCTCAGCATGCGCTCCATCCGAAAAGAATTCGGCAAGGTTACCGCGTTGAGTGACGTATCAATCAACGTACACGCCGGTGAAATTCACGCTATCTGCGGCGAAAATGGGGCGGGAAAATCGACGCTTATGAAGGTGCTCTCGGGCGTCTATCCGCACGGAACCTACGGTGGGGAAATATTCCTTGACGGAAACCTGTGCGAGTTCCGAGACATCCGGGCAAGCGAGGCCGAGGGGATCGTCATTATTCACCAAGAGCTTGCTCTTATCCCCGAACTCTCCATCGCCGAAAACCTATTCCTAGGCAATGAACCCCAACGCTTCGGCGTCATCAATCGCGACGAGGTCGCGCGCAAATGCCAGGAACTCTTCGCCCGGGTGGGCCTCGAGGAAGATCCCGAGACCCTCATCAAAGACATTGGCGTAGGCAAGCAACAACTCGTGGAGATCGCGAAAGCACTCAACAAATCGGTTCGTCTCCTGATTCTCGACGAGCCAACGGCAGCCCTCAACGAGGATGACTCCCAACACCTACTCGACCTCATCGTCGGGCTCAAGGGCAAAGGGGTCGCCTCGATTATCATCAGCCACAAACTCAACGAGATCGAACAGGTCGCCGATTCGATTACAATCCTGCGTGACGGCCGCAGCATCGAAACCCTCGACGTCATCGCCGACGGGGTCGACGAGAATCGCATTATCCGGGGCATGGTCGGGCGCTCGCTAGAATCACGCTTTCCAGCGCGAAACCACAACATTGGGGAACCGTTTTTCGAGGTAAAAGACTGGACCATCCGCCATCCGGCGGTTCCGGGGCGCTTGGTCTGCAAATCCTCTAATTTTTTCGTTAGGCGCGGTGAAATTGTGGGGATGGCCGGGCTCATGGGCGCTGGTAGGACAGAGCTGGCCCGTTCCATCTTTGGGCGGTCCTACGGCACCTACCTCTCAGGCACCCTCATCAAGAATGGCTCTTCGCTCGAGCTGAAGACAGTCAAACAAGCAGTCAACGCCGGCATTGCTTATGTACCAGAAGATCGAAAAGTTCACGGACTCAACCTGCTCGACGATATCAAGGCGACCACCGTATCCGCCGCATTGAACAGAATCTCGCGGGCGCAGGTCATTAACTCGGACACGGAACATAAGGTCGCCGAGGAGTACAAAACCAGGTTCCACACCAAGGCCGCCTCTGTTGACACGGGCGTATCCACCCTATCCGGAGGAAACCAGCAAAAGGTCGTGCTCGCCAAATGGCTCTTTACGAACCCCGAACTACTGATCCTGGACGAACCGACCCGCGGAATTGACGTCGGGGCAAAATACGAGATCTACGGCATCATCCAAGAACTCGCGGCAGAAGGGCTCGGCGTGATCGTCATTTCCTCCGAGCTACCGGAATTGCTGGGGCTATCGGATCGAATCTACACAATCTTCGAGGGAGAAATCACCGGGGAACTCCCGGCCGATGAGGCTGATCAAGAATCACTCATGAGGATGATGACAGCGTCAGGCACCCCCCGCACACAACGAATCACAGAGGAGCACACATCATGAACAGCATCCGATACCTACTGGGAGGCAAAAGTCGACAGCTGGGGATGATCGTGGCCCTTATCGTGCTGATCATATTCTTTCAGGTAGCCACCGAAGGCCTCACCCTCACGCCTGATAACGTCATCAACCTGTTTAACGGCAACTCCTATATTCTGATCCTGGCAATCGGAATGGTCCTCGTGATCATCGCCGGGCATATCGATCTCTCGGTCGGCTCGGTCGCCGCCTTTGTCGGCATCGTCGTCGCGACCGCCATGCAAGACTTCAACCTACCCGCCTGGGCCGGTGTCCTGTTGGGGCTCGTGGTCGGAGCGCTTGCCGGGTTGTGGCAAGGATTCTGGGTTGCCTACGCGAACATCCCTGCCTTTATCGTTACCCTCGCGGGCATGCTTGTCTTCCGTGGTGCCAACCAGGCAGTGGGCCACTCCAACACGATCTCGGTGCCTGCGGACTTCCAAACGTTGGGGTCCGGCTACCTGCCCGAGATCGGCCCGGATACCGGCTATAACAACCTCACCCTCCTCATCGGATTCGCCGCGGTGGCGGCAATCATCGTCTCTGAGTTGCGCACACGCAAGCGCCTGATCCAGCTGGGTGCCGAACACCCCAGCGTGTCGGTCACGATGGTGCGCATCGTCGTGATCGGGGCAATCATCCTCTACGTGACCTCGCTCTTCGCGACGGGCAGGCCGGGAACGTCATTCCCCATCTCCGGGTTGATTCTGGGCGCTCTCGTTCTTATGTACGGCTTCATCTCGTCGAGGACCGTACAGGGAAGACATATCTACGCGGTCGGCGGAAATCTCAACGCGGCGAAGCTCTCCGGGGTGCAGAGCAAACGGATCAACCTGCTCGTCATGACAAATATGGGCGTGTTATCGGCACTTGCCGGGATGATCTTCGTCGCGCGAGCACACGCGTCCGGCCCATTTGACGGAGTCGGCTGGGAGTTAGATGCGATCGCGGCCGTCTTCATCGGCGGCGCGGCGGTGAGCGGGGGCGTCGGAACCGTCATTGGTGCCGTCGTCGGCGGGCTCGTGATGGCTGTCCTCAACAACGGGCTACAGCTACTCGGAATCGGGGCCGACCTCACCCAGATCATTAAGGGGTTGGTCCTGCTCGCAGCGGTGGCCTTCGACGTTTATAACAAGTCACAGGGGAAAACATCAATAGTTGGGATGCTCATCGCTGGGTTCCAGCGCAGCACCCGTTCCCCGTCCGAGGCCGCGCCTCCTTCCGCGGCGGCCCCCGCGGAGAAGGAGCCCGCCGCCCCGGCCGCTTCCGAGGCATCCGTTCACGATCCTGACACCGACCGCACATTCGAGTACACAAACAGAAAGTAATCATGAGACTCACGAAACGAATCACCATCGTTGGGGCCCTAGCCCTGACCGCCAGCCTTGCACTCTCCGGGTGCGGACGCAGTAGTTCGAACACCGCCACGGATGGCTCCTCAGGCTTCGAGAAGGGTGCGCTCATTGGCGTAGCCCTTCCCCAAAAAACCTCGGAGAACTGGGTACTCGCAGAAAAACTGTTCAACGAACAGCTCACAGATGATGGGTTCAAGGCCGACGTTCAATTTGCCAATGGTGGCGTTTCCGAACAGCAGAGCCAGATCACCTCGATGATCACCAAGGGGGCAAAGGTTATCATCGTGGGTTCGATCGACGGTTCTCAGCTCGGTTCACAACTCCAACAAGCGAAGGATGCCGGGGCAACAATCATCGCCTACGACAGGATGATCCAGAACACGGATGCGGTCGACTACCACGTCGCCTATGACAGCTTCAAGATCGGCCAGGAGCAGGCGAAATCTCTCCTCGAAGGAATGAGCCAGCGGAACGCGAGCGGTCCCTATAACATCGAGCTCTTTGCCGGGTCCTCCGACGATGCAAATGCCAAGGAATTCTTCGACGGCTCGATGGATGTCCTGCAGCCCAAGATTGACGATGGCACGGTCGTCGTCCCCTCCGGTCAGACCAGCTTCACGCAGGCAGTTACCCTTGGCTGGAAAGCGGAAAACGCCCAGCGTCGCATGGACTCGCTTCTGGTAAGCAACTACACAAGTGCGCGTCTTGACGGGGTGCTATCACCAAACGACACAATCGCACGAACGATTCTGACCTCCGTCTCGGGCGCGGGTAAACCGCTACCCGTCGTCACTGGGCAGGACTCCGACGTGGAATCTGTGAAATCGATCATGGCTGGCGAACAATATTCAACCGTCAACAAAGACACCCGGCTCCAGGTAACCAAAACCGTTGACATGGTGGTCGCGCTCAGCAAGGGTGACAAACCCGAGACGAATACGACATCATCAACAGGTTCCAAAGATGTTCCCGCATATCTTATTCCTCCGCAGATAGTGACAAAAGAGAACGCCGCCGAGGCTTATGCCGATAACCCGACGTTGGCTCCGCTGACAAAATAATAAAGCGGTTCAGGTCGGTTTTGCAACCGCCCGGCACGGGGCAACGCATGGGGCGTCTTTTCCCGAAAGACACCCCATGCGTTGCGCCCTTATGCGACAGCCTGCTGCCTGATCTACGGCAGGTGTAGGCCTTCACCCCATATCAGTGGCTACGCCGCTCCGGCAAGGCCTAGTATCCCCCTGCCGAGCAGACTGGCCCCACCCAGATAAGCCAACCCGATAACGGCCCAGCGTGCGTGTTGTGGCTTAACCCTCTGCGCAAGGATCCGCCCGAGGACGGCGCCCAGAACCATTCCGACGCCGCAGGCGACCCAGTGCCAGACGGAGATATCTGGAATATGCCGTTTCATTAGCAAGGATCCGATTCCCAGCACGAAGAAGTAAAACTGAAGACTCTTTGAAAATTGCTCCTGCGGCCAGCGAGAAACCACAGCATAAATGGTCATAGCTGGCCCGCCAACACCGGCAGTAACGTTCATGAAACCCGAGGTTCCCCCTGCAACAATGCGGCTAGCAAAACCGCTATAAGCGTCGGAGGGCCGGGCAAACAATGACGCCGTGAGCGCCACAACCACGGCGCCTCCGACAACAACCGCCAACAGGTCCGGGGGCGCGAACGCAACAACAATTGCCCCGGGAACCGCACAGATCAGAGCAGGGATAAGCAGAGTAAGAATTTTTCGATACTCGACATCCCGCCACACCTGAAACAAAAAGATCAGTGAGGTCAAGGAACCAAAAAGGTTGACGATCACGACGCCATCGAGCGCGCCGAGCAAGAGGGTAATGAACGGCGCCGCGACGAGCGCAAAACCGACGCCCGTGATGCGCTGCGTCGTCGACCCCAAGCAGACCACGCCACCGAGCGCGAGCAGGGGCATCAATTCGCTGACAGTCACCTCTGAACTCTACAGCTGCCGGGCGCTAGGGGCGCCAGGCAACGTATTTCGGTTCGCAAAATTCCAGCAGCCCCACATCTGAACCTTCGCGACCAAGCCCCGACTGGTTGATGCCCCCCATCGGGGCAAAAGCGACAGACGGTACGGGATCGTTAATTCCTATGATGCCGACCCGTAACTCATCAATTGCACGCCAACATTCGCTTGCGGATGCTGAGAAAAAATACCCGGCGAGGCCAAGTTCCGCGTGGTTCGCCATCTCGAAGGCCTCATCAAGCGTATCGAACGGAAACACCGCAGCAACTGGTCCAAAGACTTCTTCCGTGGCCAGCAGCGCATCGGTCGGAACATCGGTGAAGAGCATCGGGCGCACGAAGGTGGGCTGCTCCGGTGTGGGACGGGGCGTGGTGAGCTCGCGAGCACCCCTGGCACGAGCATCCGCCTCAATTGATCGGATGCCGTCGGCACCCCTCTGGTCAATCATCGGGCCGAGGTCCGGCAACGGGGATGACAGCCCATGACCGATCGTAAGCGCATCGAGACGCGAAGCGAATGCCGTGGAGAATTCCTCGAACACTCCGCGTTGCACGATGAAGCGATTCGCCGCGACGCAGGATTGACCAGTATTGCGGGTCTTCGCGATCACGGCGGCTTCGACCGCAGCCGGAATATCAGCTTGGTCCGTGACGATGAAGGGCGCGTTTCCTCCCAATTCAAGCAGCGGGCGGATCACGCCGGCCGCTGCACGTTCCATGATGCGTTTTCCGACCCTGGTAGAACCGGTAAACGTTACGACACGGGCGCTCGGGTGTGCGAGCATCGCATCGCTGAGCTCGTCGGCCGGGCCATGAACAATATTTATGACCCCAGCGGGGAGGCCTCCCTCTCGAAGCAGCTCAATCATCCGAGTAACCGCAAGGGGCGCCCTCTCCGACACCCGGCACACAACGGTGCACCCAGCGGCGAGCGCTGGCGCGATCTTGCGCGCCTGAAGCGAGCAGGGAAAGTTCCACGAGGTCAACGACACCACCACACCAGCTGGGCGATGGAAGGTGAGGTGCCGCCTCGCGTTGTCCTCCGCCGTGAGCGTGTGGCCGCTCGGCCGACGCGTCTCCTCCGCGAACCACCTGAAGTATTCGAGGGAGAAGGCGATCTCTCCCCTCGCCTCGACCAGGCGCTTGCCGGCCTCAGCCGCGAGCACCTCGGCAAGCTGATCAGCGTTGTCGGAGATGAGCTGTGCACCTCGCATCAAGATATCCGCCCTGGCACGGGCGGGAGTGTTCGCCCATCCTCCGAACGCGGCATCGGCGGCATCCATCGCTCGATGTGCAGCGTTGGCGTCTGCCCACGCGACGCGGCCGATGACCTCGCCGGTTGCGGGATCGTGAACGTCTCGTTGGGTGTCACCACGATCGGATGTATCGCCTATCAGGTGTCGGGCTTCTTGAATCACGTAGGTCTCCTCGAGATGGATGGTTCGGATTGATGATGGTACAGGTGGGTTAGGCGGAACGTACGAGGATCCCGGGGCGCTTCCGGCCCCCCACATCGACTGTGGGCCACTCTGGCTCTAGGACCAGAGGCAGTGCGCCGAGTGGGGAAACCAGACAGGTGTCTTCGACCTTCCACCGACCTGCGCTCGGGTTCCACGCGACGACCGATTCGTCGCTGAGCCGCTGCGTTCTATCGGGGGTCGCGATTGGTGAGCGCGGGGCAACACCGCTCAGGCCACCCTGATGATGTCGCTTCCATTCGTCCCTATCGAACCCGTTGAGCGCATACGCCTCGATGCCGCGCTGCAGAACGTGCGACAGAGTCGCCCCGGGAATGGATGCGTCGAGAAAGGCTCGCTCTACCTCGAGCAGGCGTGAATAATGCTCAGCGTGAGCGTCCGTCAGCGCACCAAAAGCAACGTGTCGGGTAAGGCTCGCTATCATGCCGTTGCTGCGACCACACGCAACGAGAGTGACGGACTCTTCGACAACGACCGCCGTTGGTAGCGGATGCCGGTGGCGCGCTGCACGCCCATCAGCGGCCACGAAGAGGCACACGGGCTCGACTCCACGACGCAGAAGCGCCGCCGAGAGCTCAGCTGCAGCCTCGTATTCCGTCATACCCGGCGTGATTCTCTGAGCGGCGTCCCATCCGGCCTCGGCGGTTTCCCTCGAGACCGTGCGAAGCGCTTCGATATGCGTCGAATCGAAACACGCGATGAGGCTGGCGCATTCGGCAGTCAGATCGACGCAATTCGGCATCCCCGAGTCGCTTGATGCTCCCTCGCCCACCGGAATCTGGACGCGCCTATCCCCCGTCCACGGAAGAACCACCCAGTCGAGATCCAGCCCAGCAAACTCAGTATCTCGCAGCCTGGGTGCCTCGATTTCGTTTGCGATGACTTCCGCGGGCCTACGCGCATCCCGATACACGATGACGTCACAGCATGCAGCATCAAGCGTGTTGGGGACGTTCCAGCGACCCGAGAGAAGCCAGGATAACGTCGCTGGAGCGGAGATCACCAATCTGTCGAGACCGCGATCGCGATCGCGAAGCAGTTTCCTTATCTTTTCGAGACGTGATTCAAACACGTCCATGTCCAGCCCGGAGAAACGCACAGACACCCGATTAACCTTTCACCGCGCCGGCTGTCATACCAGCGACGAAGTAACGTTGCAGGAAAACATACAGCAGGAGGATGGGAACCGATGCCAGCACAACCCCGGCAAACAGGAGCGGGTAGTTCGTCTGAAACTCTCCTTGGAAACTGAGCAGGGCCAGCGGAATGGTTCGTTTATCGCTCGATTGGATAAAGAGCAGGGGATACAACAAATCGTTCCAGGTCATGACGAACAAGAAGATCGCTGTCGCGGCGATTGACGGCATAGACAGGGGCAACGCTACAGAGGCGTACGTGCGGATCGGCCCGGCTCCATCGATAAGGGTCGCCTCAAACACGTCTTTTGGCAGTGTCTTCATAAATCCTCCGAGAATGAACACTGCCACCGGTAGCGTTGCAACGACGTTCACAAGGACGAGACCCAAGCGCGAGTCGAGCAGGTCGAGTTGCCCGAAGAGAACATATTGCGGGATCATGTTCGCCTGGGCAGGAACCGACATACCCAGGACAAAGGTTCCGTATATTGCCCAGCCCTTCCAGCCGGGGATACGTGCAATCGCAAAGGCCGTCATCGTGCCAAGGAAGAGCGTGATCCCGACAGCAGCGACAGTAACGATCGCGCTATTGAAAAACGCGACCCCCATGTCTTGGCTCTCGACCGCCTGCGAAAAGTTTCCGGCGTCAAAGCTTGACGGTAAGCCAAAGGGCGAGGCGAAAAGCTCTGGCGTGGTTTTAAACGTACCGAGAAAGACTACGAGCATCGGTACCAATATCAGAAGCGCATATACCGCTAGTACGGCATTTTTTGAAAGTTTCGCGAGCATGCTAATGACTTCCCTTCTGGGTTGCGCCGAGTACTCTACGCTGAGCAAATGTAAGGGCAAGGATGAACAACACGAACAACACAGATTGCGCGGCGGCGTAGCCAAAGTCAGAGTTTGCAAAGGTCGTGTAGATCCGAGTGGAAAGGATATCGAGCGACTGGTTAGGCGGATTACCCCCGAGGCCGAGAATAAGGTCGAAGGCCTTGAACGATTGGATGGTGGTGTACGCGACGACGATTCCCATGGCAGGAGCAACAAGAGGCCACGTGATCGAGCGAAATTGCTCCCAGCGTCCTGCGCCGTCAACGTCCGCGGCCTCGTACAATTCCGTGGGAATCGCCTGCAGGCCGGCAACAAAAATCACGATCATCTGGCCTGTATGAAACCAGACCTGAGTAAGTGCTACCCAATAAATCGCGACGTTACTATCGCCAAGAAAACCCTGCTGGAGCCCGTCAAGCCCAAGCGCCCTGAGTGTCTGGTTAGCGAGCCCAAAGTTGGGGTCGTACACAAATTTCCAGATGAAGGCGACAGACACTGACGAC
>JBBAQX010000055.1:0-2850 GCA_040400085.1 Lysinibacter sp.
TTTCATTTTATCTCAGGGAGGGACTCCTTATGTTAAGGATATCCACAGTAGGACTGCTCCAGTTGTCTCACCAAGCGAGGGCGGCAGCGCTCACGGTGAAATCGCTGGAGATAAAGAAGGGTCTTGAGAATGCAGCGGACACGCTGATGTCGGCGGCGGCACTACTCCTGAGGTATGAAGAAGGAGACGTTCCACTAGACGTTGCGCACGCCGTAAACTTCGTGAACGACCACTTGCCTTCGTAGGGGTTTTCGTTTAATCTGGTTGTACTGAGTATCCTGGCTACGACCAGGATACCATTCACTGAAAGGAACAGAAATGAAATCCAAACTCTTGTTCGCGTTCCGCTGGGTCGGGTCTCCCATGGCTACGTTCATGCACTGCGGTGTGTGGGCGTTTGCGGCCGTGCGGTTCATCCTCGACGCGGGCGACCATACGGTTTCTACTGAAATGTTCAAGTGCTACATTGAAGACCATACCAAACTTGGCGAGGTTGCTACGAAGGCGATTGCCATAGCAGGACTTTCGAAATGAGCCTTCGAACTCCCCCGCCCCCAGAGGGGAATGCCGTCAACATGCGGCTGGGGGCCCCAACGATAACCGATATACAGCGCCGCGTAGTCCGAAGGAAAGACGTTGCCACCACAACCGTAGTCGCTACCGTCCCTGTGCCCCTCGCATACATCGCTAGCCAGCGTATGGAGAACCGAGAAGTAACGGAAGAAATCATCAGCTCCCTAACCGTGCGCATCGCCCGGGAACTGGCGCGTTCTACCCTGTTCAAGCTGGATCGCATGGACTCGTTGGATGCCGAGGAAGTTATCTACCGCATGACTGTGAATGTCTGCACCATGCCCGAACAACCAACATGGAAAGAACCTAGGGGGAATAAACCATGGCGTTGCTACCTGTAACGTGCGATTTTGAGTCGTTTTGGAGCACTACCCATTCTCTTACGCGCATGAACCCGATCGATTACGTCATGCACCCCGAGACGGAGATCATCTCCGTAGCGGTGAAGGTGGGCAAGTATCCCTCTGACGTGATCTTCGGGGAAGACAAGGTCAAGGCCGCGCTGAACAAGCTCGACTGGTCTGACAAGATCGCGATCGGCCACAACATGGCCGGATTCGACGCGATGATTCTGGCTTGGCGCTGTGGCATACGCCCGAAGATGTGGGCCTGTACTCAGGCCATGGCGCGGCCGCACTTCGCCAAGACGGTGGGGCTGTCACTGGCCAAGCTGTGCGAACACTACGAGATCGGCAAGAAGGATCAACAGGCGTTGTTCCAGACCAGAGGCAAGCACCTCAAGGACTTCACGCCGGGCGAAATCGACGGCATGCGTATATACAACAAGGCCGATACCGACATGTGCTACAAGTTGTTCCAGCGGCTGGGCAAGCTGACTTCTGCGAAGGAGATGGTGCAGATCGACCACACCATCCGGATGCTGGTAGACCCGAAGTTTACCGTCGATCCGGGGTTACTACGGGCAGAACTCATGGAAGAACAGGAGCGCAAGCGCGTCGTACTGGCCGAACTGGCGGGGATGCTGTTCTCCGCAGAGCAACTGGTAGAAGCACGCTTGGAGCGCGACATACCGGCAGAGGAACTGGTTCGTGAATCGATGGCCAGCCCGGCCAAGTTCAGCCTGATTCTCACCGATCGCGGGGTTCCCATCCCGATGAAGCCGAGCCCCTCCGACCCGTCTAAACAAATCCCCGCACTGGCCAAGACCGACCAAGAGTTCCTCGACTTGCAGGAACACGACGACCCGATAGTTGCGGCTGCAGCGGCGGCCCGCCTTGACGTCAAGAGCACGCTCTTGGAGTCTCGTATCCAGTCGTTCCTCTCGGCGTCCGTAGCGGCTGCCGGCAAGCTCCCCATACCACTTATCTACTACGGCGCGCACACCGGGCGCTGGTCCGGGTGGGGTTATAACCCGCAGAACCTCCCGCGTATATACAGGGACAAGCAGGGCGCCATCATCCCGTCGCGTACCAACGTGCTGCGCCTGTGCATGAAAGCTCCCAAGGGATACCGCGTCGTTGTGTCCGACCTGTCTGGCATCGAGATGCGAGTGAACCACTTCCTTTGGAAAGTGGCGAGCAGCATGAAGCTATTCACCGACGACCCGGAGAACGCCGACCTGTACCGAAACTTCGCCGCATCGCTGTACAACGTCATTGAGGCGGAAGTCACCAAGCAGCAGCGACAGATTGGCAAGGTCGCGCACTTGGGTCTAGGCTTCAGCGCGGGTTGGGCGACGTTCATCCGCATCGCCAAGAACATGGGCGGCGTCGACATGGAAGAAGACGAGTCCCGCGCGGTTGTCCAGAAGTGGCGGCTTGACTACGTCGATATCGTGCGCGGCTGGAAGAAGTGCGAGAACGCACTGGAGTACGCCTCTAACGGCCAAAAAGTAGCGATCGACCCGTGGGAGATGTGCTGCACCACGCGAGACGGAATCATGCTTCCGTCCGGCCGCAAGATCGACTACCCGGCCCTGCGCCGGGGAGAACACAACGGGCGTGCGGTGTGGAAGTTCGGCGAAGGGCGGCACCTGAGTTTCCTCAGTGGCGGCAAGGTGGATGAAAACTGTATCGCTGAAGGTAGCCTAGTGCTCACTAATAACGGGTGGAAACCCATAGAAACCGTGGAACTTGCAGACCTTGTGCACGACGGGGATGAGTTTGTACGCCATGGGGGGAAGCTATTTAAGAGTGTACGACCCTGTGTCACAGTAGACGGCGTCTATATGACGGAAGACCACGAGGTACTTACAAATGATGGATGGAAACACGCCGGGGAGAGCCCGCAACCTTACAGGCCAGCAGTTCGGCGCGC
>JBBAQX010000055.1:2950-18801 GCA_040400085.1 Lysinibacter sp.
GCGCGCGGCACGGATGGACGTTGGAGGAGCTGTACCGCGCGCCCGACTTTACAAACCGGTGTACAAACCGGTGTTCGACATCAAAAACGCGGGGCCAAAGCACCGGTTCATAGTACTGGGAGAGAACGGCCCGTTTATTGTGCACAACTGCGTGCAAGCGCTTGCCAGGGACATCATCGCCGAGAACTCGGCAGAGATCACACGGCAGACCGGCGTATACCCGTCGTTGCTGGTGCACGATGAACGCGTCGACATCGTCAAGGAGAACAAAGCCGATGAACACTTGGCAACGATGAACGAGATCATGCGCACCCCACCGAAGTGGTGGCCAGAGCTGGCTGTGTGGAGTGAAGGCAGTCATGGAGAGAGCTATGGCGATAGCAAGTAAAGTGCCTCCGGTCTCCTTCTCGTCGCTCACCAAGTTCGAGACGTGCGCGTTTCAGTACTACCAGACCAAGGTGCTTGGCCGGTTCGTAGACCAAGGTAACGCGGCGACTATCTGGGGGCATGAGGTGCACACCGCGTTCGAACTACGTATCAAAGATGGTACGGCCTTTCCGTCATGGGGCACCAAGTGGGAGCCGTTGGCCGGGCAGATCGACAGGCACAGGGACAGGGGGGCTACAGTTCTCACTGAGGAGAAGCTGTGCATAACACGCGACTTCCAGCCTACCGCTTGGGACGGCCCTGACGCATGGGCGCGGGGCATCCTTGACTTGATGGTTATCGACGGAACAACGTGCGTATCGGCCGACTGGAAAACCGGAAAGATCAAGCCTTCCAAGCAGCTCGAAATGTCGGCCGGCATTATTTTCTGCCACTACCCCGAGGTGGAGGTCATCAAGACCGCGTTCTTCTGGCTCAAGCATGACAAGGTAACGCGCGACGAGTACACGCGCGCAGATATTCCAGCGATCTGGAACGACTTCCTGCCGCGGGTGAGGCGGCTCGAACTGGCCTACGAGAAGGACAAGTGGCCAGAGAAACCAAGCGGGCTGTGCAAACAGTGGTGCCCTGTTAAGGACTGCAAGTTTTATAAGGAGAAGTGAAATGGACTATGGCATTTTGACGGATGAAGAACTGCTGCGCTTCGCGTACAACGACGCGGCAACTCCGCTGGAAAAGGAACTGGCCGCGCGGTTGGAGAAAGCGCAACCGGAATCGCTCGGAGCTTACGACGGCTTGAAAAAAACATGACACTCAGAGGCTATATTCAAATCGCATTATCCGTTGCCGGCGTTGTGGTCTACCTCCTTTTGATCTGGCTCATTGCGCAGTGCTGTGGAGTTAACAACAGGAGGAAATAATGACTACAGATGAAGGAAAGGTAAAAGCTCGGGTGAGAGACCTGCTCAAAGCGTACGAGGCGTATTACCACCAGCCGGTAATGAACGGGATGGGCGCGCCCTCGTTGGATTTTGTTGGTTGTTCGAAAGGGAGGTACTTTGCAGTTGAAACAAAGATAGCGAATAAGGGTATGGCCCCTCGGCAAGAGATCACTGCGGCAGCAATAAGACGCGCCGGGGGAAAGGTGTTTCTCGTTAACGAAACGTCCGGAATGGACGAACTGAAGGAGTGGATTACAAATGAAACCGAATAAACGAACCCGCCTTACGGGGGACGAAAGGGAAATTCGCAATGCCAATCTACTTGCGGCCATTAACGATGTGGGGGTTATCGCCGCAGCGCACCGCTTCAAGCTCTCCTCCGCGTACGTGTACAAGATCAGGGATAGGGCGAAGCTGCACGCGGAGTCTCTCGCACCAATGCCGAAGATCGCGCTCTACCCCGACCCGTTAAATTTAATTGGTGCGGAGCCGAAAAAGCCAACAGTGCCGATCTTCGACGAAGCCGCTGCCCTGATCTACGGCGATCGGGAAAAGGAGTACGGCGACCCGCTGAAGAACCTCGACAATATCGCAGCGTACTGGGAGACGTACCTGCGTAGCAGGGGGTTGTTGAACCCGGATCGCTGCGAGGGACTTGCGTATTTTGACGTGTGCCGTATGATGGAGTTGGTGAAGATCGCGCGGTTGGGGAACGCCCCTTTTGCGCGGGATTCGTCCGTCGACGTTTGCGGATATGAAGGTTTGATCGACCGCATTCGATCTGAATAACCAGCCACAGGGAGCCCTTGGCGGGGCTCCCATTTTCAGGAGAACAGCAATGCCAAAGTCAAGCCCAGCTAAGCTGGCGTACCAGAAAAAATATAACGCCGAACCGGTGAACATAAAGAAGCGGGAAGCAAATAACGCTGCTCGTCAAGCAGCACTGAAAGCAGGAACCGCCAAGAAGGGAGATAACACCGACGTTGCACACAAAGTAGCTCTGGATAACGGAGGGAGAAATACTAAGGGGAACACCGAAGTTGCGCTTCGATCAGTCAACCGCGGTTGGCGTAAGGGGGTATCCAGTTACAAGGTTCCCAATGTCAAGTAAATCCTGTTCCGATTGCGGTAAGCTCGTGAGCGGCTGACAGTAGATCACATAATAAATATGACCCTTGATGGAGGCACAAATGTTGAATCAAATACACGAGTTATTTCGGAGTCCAAGAACAAAGGCTGGCGCAAGGACCACCCCGGCGTATACGGAGCAGGTAAAGGCAAGCGCTAGGTTCGGAGATGTAACCCGTCCGGAGACCCTTCTAAACGTAACTACCACCGGTAGAATTTGGGGGTACAACCCGACGGTGGAAGTTGGCCGGTTGTATCCGATCATCAGCGTCAACGTGCACATCCCCGGGACCGGCCAAGATACAAGGTGGTTCCTCAGACAGCCCGACGCCATCGCGTACGTCGTTCAACTGCGCCTCGAATACTCCAACATGCAGGGCGTGGAAACTGCGTTGGAGAAGCTGTCACCATGCTGATCGCCGAGAAGAACCGGCAGCTGGTGTTCAACCTGAAAAAGCCGGAACGCGTGCTGTCCGTAATACCGACGGCAAGGATCATCAAGTTCAAGGGAACCCCCCTTGTAGCAGTGCCTCATCGTATGGATGAAACGAAGGTGCTGCGCAATCTCGGGTTCAAGGTGCCGTCGCCGGCCACCAAGTATTACGGGTTCCCCAGCCGCTACCCAACGCCGTTCGAGCACCAGAAGGAAACGGTGGACTTCCTCGTGTCCAACCCGCGGGCTTACTGCCTTAACGATATGGGCTTGGCCAAGACGTTGTCGGCGCTGTGGGCCTACGACTACCTGCGCGAAGAGGGACTGGCCAACAAGCTGCTTGTCACGGCGCCGTTGTCGACGCTTGAGTGCACGTGGGGCAACGAGATTTGGTTCAACATGCCACACCTGACCTTCGCTGTGCTGCACGGCAGCCGGAAGCGTCGTCTCGAACTGCTGAAACAGGACGCCGATATCTACATCATCAACCACGATGGGCTGGAGATCATCGAGAAGGAGCTGGAACACCGGTGGGACATCACGCACGTGATCATCGACGAGCTGGCAACCATGCGCAACCGCAGCACCGCGCGCTGGGACTCGGTCAACAACGTGATCAACGGCAACTGCAAGCGCAACGTCTGGGGCATGACTGGCACGCCGACACCGAACGCCCCTACCGACGCATGGGCTCAGTGCAAGCTGATAACCCCGCATACGGTGCCGAAGTTTTTAGGCCGGTTCCGCGACATGACCATGCGCAAGGTCACGAACTTCAAGTGGAAGCCCCGGGACGGTGCGCTCGATATCGTGCAGGAGGCGATGCAGCCGGCGATACGGTTCTCGCGAGGCCAGTGTCTGGACCTGCCGGAAGTGCTCTACGAAACTCGGCACGTCGATCTTACCAAGGAGCAGGAGGCGCTGTACAAGCAGATGCTGAACTCGTTTGTGGCGGAGTTCAACGGGCAGCAGCTGACCGCGGTCAACGAAGCGGTGAAGATCAACAAGCTGGTGCAGATTTGCTGCGGGTGTGCGTACGACCCCGCAGGCAACGAAGTTATGATACCGGTCAAGCCGCGTATCGCGCTGACCAAGGAACTGATCGAGCAGTCGGGCAGCAAGACCATCGTATTCGTGCCGTTGACTGGTGCCTTGGAGTACGTGGCGGCGGAGCTGCGCAAGGACTTCTCGGTGGAGATCGTACGCGGGGCAACGAGTTCGTCAGAGCGGCGAAGAATTTTTACCACTTTTCAGAACGACGACGATCCACAGGTTATCGTGGCCAACGCGGGGGCAATGGCGCACGGTCTTACACTGACTGCCGCCAGCACGATTATCTGGTTCGCCCCGCCCAACAGCAACGACACGTACAATCAGGCAAACGCCAGAATAACCCGCCCCGGGCAGACGTGCGCCCAGCTCATAGCCCATATCGAAGGAACAATTACTGAAAGGAGGATGTATGATCGACTGAAAGAAAAGACATCATTGCAAGGCGTTCTGCTTGACATGATTCAAGAAGCAAGATAAGCTAGTTATACACTGAACAGGAGAATAAAAATGCAACTACATGAGTTAGTTGCGGGGTACATCGCACTCCGCGACAAGATCGCTGAAGAAGAAGCCGCGTCCAAAGCGCGCATCAAACCCAAGAAGGACATGATGGAGAAGATCGAACAGGCGCTGAAGAAGCACCTCGATGACTCCCACTCCGACTCGCTGTCTGTCAAGGGCGTCGGTACCGCGTTCAAGAAAACCATCACCTCTGTCACGGTCGCCGACTGGGACTTGGTGTGGGAGTACATTCAAAAACGCAGCGCTTGGGACGTGCTGAACCATGCAGTGAACAAAACCGCCGTGCTTGAGCGGTTGAAGGAAGAGGGCGAACTGCTTCCAGGGGTAAACATGTCGGAGTACGTCGACATACAAGTTCGCAGAGCGTAACCACTAATATCACATAGGAGAATCGCCATGTCACAACTCGTCGCATTTAACGCAGAACTGCCGGCCCACATCAAGGCTGCCGCGGCCATCAACACCGACCTCACCCAAGGCGTCGGCTTGGGCTTTCCCGTCGTGTCCATCAAGGGCAAGATTTTCACCATCGTCAAAGGTGGCGAACGCACCATCGTCATGAAGCCCGGTGAAGACGACGAGGTCGCTACTTCGCTGGAAGTCGTCCTGCTGCGCGCCAATCCCGCGCTGTCGAAAATCTACTACGAGAAGGGCTACGAAGACGGCAGCGTTGCTCCGCCCGATTGCTTCAGCAATGACGGCAAGAAGCCCGACGCATCTGTCATCGAACCGGTTTCACCGACTTGCGCCGGCTGCCCGAACAACGCATGGAACTCTGGCCGGGACGGAAAAGGCAAAGCATGTGCCGACGCTCGCCGCGTGGCCATCGCCGCTGCCGGGAAACTCGATGAACCCATGCTGCTGCGCGTTCCGCCCGCCTCTCTGAAGCCCCTTGCCGAATACGCCGACACCTGCAACAAGCGCGGTGCGCCATACAACAGCGTCATTTGCAGGGTCAAGTTCGAGCGCGAAGAAGCCACGCCCAAGCTGATCTTCTCCCCCATCGCGTTCTTGGATTCCGCGCGTTACGACGGCGTCCTCGAACTGGCGAACTCCGAGCTGGTTTCCCAGATCATCGGGCTATCCGGCGGCGGCGCCCGCACAGCCTCGGCCGAAACACCGGTGGACGCTACTCCGGACAAGAAGGTCGAGAAGAAGGCCGAGCCGGAAAAGAAGGCCGAGCCGGAAAAGAAGGCCGAGCCCAAGGAAGAAAAGAAAGTCGAGAAGAAGGCCGAGCCCAAGGAAGAAAAGAAAGTCGAGAAGCGGGCCGAGCCGAAGGCTGAAGAGCTCTCTGACGTCAAGGGCGACGCCTCGCTTCTGGCCGAGCTGAACAGCCTGCTCGGTAGAGCTGACGACTAAATTCTAACCAACTACGAAAGGAAACACCATGATGAACTTTGGACAAGCCATTGATGCCTTGAAGGCGGGCAAGAAAGTTGCCCGTTCTGGGTGGAACGGAAAAGGGATGTGGCTAGCTCTCCAAATCCCCGATGCAAACAGCAAGATGTCGCTGCCGTACATCTACATGAAAACGGCAGACGACCATCTGGTGCCGTGGCTAGCCAGCCAAACAGACGTTCTCGCCGAAGACTGGGACTGCGTCGAATAAGTTTTATGGGGTGCGGTGACGGGCTAAATACCCGAGCATGGAAAGCTTAAAGCCTCATGCCACCCCACCTTCACAAAGGAACTATCATGGACTTCACAATTTTAGACAAAGCAGGAGTTCGCCAAACGGAATTCGCCAAGCTCGTAGGAGTGTCAAAGATCGCCGTGCACAAGTGGACCAAGGGCGGCGGCGTCGACAAACGTCACAGTGACAAAATCAGCAAAATGTTAACTGCCATTGGCGGCGCGACATTCGGCGGTTATCTCCCCATCGCGCCGGGAACTCCCAATGCCGAAAGAATAAAAGCAACCCAGACCGCGCTTGTAAAATACCTACGAAAAGCATAGGATTGCGGTTCCCCCAACAACTCCACTGAAGGAACATCGGCATGGAACTAGCCAGTTCCGTAGGGGGTACATCCCCCTACGTTGCGCCAACATGGGGCGCTACCAAGCAAGAGTGGGCATTATTCGCAGCCCGCCTGCAACTCCTCCCCGATCTTCTACCCCTAGTATCTAACCCAAACGCAGTTATCTCCGCCAAAAGTGCAATAAAAAAACCCGGTAAACTTCCCTCAATATATAACCATCGCGGCGAGCTCGCCGGTATAGCCAAATGGACCTCCTTATACGCAACGACCAGTGAACTCAAGCTGTGGATGACCCAGAGCGACTACGGCATCTGCATTCAAACCCGCAACGTCCGCGCGATCGACGTAGATGTATCCGACGAAACCAAGGCCGAGGGCATCCGCCAGATTCTCGAACGCGTACTCGGCCCGCTGCCTACACGTGGGCGCAGCAACACCAAGCGCTTCCTCGCCGTATTCCGTCTGGAAGGGGATTTTACCAAGCGCTACATGGGCAAGGCCGAGGATGACAACCTCGTCGAGTTCCTCGCAACAGGGCAGCAGTTCGTCGCCGCTGGCACCCACCCGACAGGGGTGCGCTACGAATGGTCCGCCAACATTACAGGCGGCATCCCCACAGTAACAGAAGCGCAGTTCGAGGAAGCGTGGCGCGCCATAGGGCTGTACCACCTTGGCAGCGTTCCGTTGCCGGCGGCCAAAGCCAAGAAGCTGGAGATAAACAACGATTTGATCGGCGGGAACGAATTCCCTCCGTCGTCAGCCATGCAGGTGGCCGAGAAGTGCGCCCAGATCAAACTGTTTTCCACGACCGGTTGCGACTTCGAGCCGCACTGGCGCTCGTGCCTCGGCCTCGTAAAATCAACGAACGAAGGGGAAGAGCTCGCCCACCTGTGGAGCCAGAACTCCGCTGACTACGACCAGCAGGAAACACAGAAGAAGCTGGACAACTGGACCACTGGGCCGGCTACATGCAGCTCGTTTCAGAACTACGGGGACTTGTGCAAGGGGTGTAAATTCCTCGGGAAAGTCAGCTCCCCCATCCAGCTCGGCCAGAAGAAAACAGACAGCGAAGTGGTAATCGAACGCGAGCTTGAAGCTTTAGCCGAAGAAAACGAGTGCGACGAGCCCCCTACTATACAAATTGACGAGGAAACTTTACGCCTCCCAAAACCGTTCTGTATGTACGGTAGCCAACTTAGCTATCAAAAAGAAGTCGACGGAATCCCAATCCACATCCCCGTGTGCGACATCCTGTTTTACCTGAAAGACCGCATCAGGAGCATCGACGGCACGACTTCATACATCGTCAAGGCGCGCATCCGGAAGGCCACGGACACATGGGCTTGGGCCACTATCGAGATCGACGCCGCGACGCTGGGTTCTGGCGGCCGGGATATGTTCAAGGCGCTCGCTGCGTACGAGATCGTTCCACTACCAACCGGGAGAGAGCTCATGGAGTTGTATGTCAAGTCTTACATGGACGAGTTGCGGCGCAAGAAGGCCGAGATCAACGCGTACAGAACCTTCGGCTGGGCCCCCAACGGGTTCGTCCTGGGCACTGAACTGATAGCCCCCAATCAGGAGCCGCAGAAGGTCGTCCTTGGCGGCGGCAGCGCGACGGGGTACATGCTCGCGTTCGCCAAGAACAGCCGCCGGAGCAGCGATGCTGCCAAGTGGGCGGAACTGATGGAGCAGGCGTACGCGCACGACGGGCACGAGCACTACCAGTTGGTACTGGCTGCCGGGTTTGGTTCCGTGCTGGCGCACTTCTCCGAGATCGACATGGGTGGCCCGATCGCGCTGTACGGCGGTGCCGGCAAGGGGAAGACTACCGTGTGCAAGATGGCGCTGTCGATCTGGGGCAAGCCCGAGCACATGATGATCTCAGACCCGAAGGATGGGTCCACATCGAACGCGCTGTACGCCCGCATGTCAGCCATGCACAGCTTCCCTTGGCTGGTTGATGAAGTCACCAAGCTGAACGGGATGGAGCTTTCCTCGTTCGCGTACCACATGTCGAACGCCCAGCCGAAAGACGCACTGACGAAGGACCGCAAGCGACAGGAGCCGCTACCACCGTGGTGCAATATGGGATTCCTGACGAGCAACGATTCACCGAACGAGAAGATCGGCGCGCTGGTGCAGGACGGCACGGCCCAGATGAGCCGGCTGCTGGAGATCGAGTGGAACAACAAGGTGCACACCATCGCCATGCACGACATGGAGCTGATTCTCGAGAGTGTGGAATCCGTACAGGGCGCGGCCGGGCGGCGGTTCATCCAGTTCGTCGTGGATCATCAGGGCGAGATCAAAACCTTCATGCGCGCGCTGCGGCGTAGCATCGACAACGAGATCGGGCTCACCAAGGAAAAGAGGTTCTGGTCGGTGCAGGCGATGTGCATCATTGCCGGCGGGGTGATAGCGCACAAGCTGGGGCTGTTCCCGTTCTCTACCAAGTTGCTATCCGATACAGTGAAGAACGTGCTCCGCCACAACATGGGGAACATCTCGGAGCGTACCAACTCCCCGCTCGAAGCGTTCAACAACATGCTCAACTTCTTCGCCGCACAGACAATCTCCACACAGAGCGAGGGCGACTCCCGGGCCCACGAGATGCGCATCGACGTACGCTGCACCGGTGAGCCCGTTGCGCGTGTTATCCGTGACCAAGGCATTATGTACATAGCGACGCCAGCGGTTCGGGAATGGTGCTCGAAGCGGCAGATCGGCTACAACCAGATGAAGAAGGACCTGAACGACGAGGGGGTCTTGCTGGATACCACGCTCAAATTCGTGCTCGGCAAGGGGACTACGCTCAGCACAGGGCAGGTTTGCTGCTGGCAACTCGACTGGAACAAGATACAGGGCGTGTCCTCGAACAAGGTCTCGCACCTCAAACTTGTTGACACAGCGTAGCCTCCCGAATAGAATCCAGTTGCTGACCTCCCTCAGCCCTCCTTTCAGTGGAGACGCTTAGCCCCCGCCGCGAGTACTCCGGCGGGGGATTTTTTTGGCTAGAACCGTATACCTTCGGCGAACTCGCGGGTCTTTTTTGAGACCATCAAGCCTTCCGGCGTGACCTTCTTGTGGTACGCGGCTTCCTGCCGTTGTGCGGCAAACAAGTCCTTCTGCTTGATCTGGTCAGTTTCGTGCCGGTTGTTGAACTCGTCGATCTGCTGCTGCACCTTGGCCTTCTCCTCGGCATCGCCGCGAACCCACGCGTGTTTCAGCATGGCGACCTTCTGCGCCGCCGCGGCCTTCGAATCTTCGAACGCGGAGTTGTACTCGTAGTACTTCGACACCTTCAGGTCTGGCAGGCCCAGCGCGATCGCCGCCAAGTCTCCACCGGTGAACTGCTCCGCCGGAATCCTCGTGTTGCCTTCCTTGGTGGTGATGCCTTCGGTGCCAGTCTTGAACGACCGTGCCGGTGAGGCCAAGAACTTCGGCGCCATGCCGATCCACGCCCCAAGCAGGTCCCCGTTCGACAGCTTTGATGCTCCATCCGCTACGCGCTGCCCGATAGACACAGACGGCCCGAGCAGCCCCAGCACCATCTCGTTGAGCAAGTCCTTGCCCTGCTTGTCGGTGCGAACGAACGGTACCGGGTTGAACAGGGTGCCGAGCCCCAGCGTACGGGACAGGTCCAGCCCGAGCGAAGCGAACACTCCGCGCGCCACCACGTCGCCAAGGTCCTTGCCCAGCATATCTGCCAGGAAGTTCTTGTAGGCGGTTTCAGGGTCATCCCGATCATCGCTTGGCCACATCATCGACACCAGCTTGGCGATACCGAACACCGGCGCTGCGAACGGCAGGCCCAGCGTGCCCCCCATGATCCCGTGAGTGGTGAGCATGCCGACCAGAATACGTCGGGCCTCGGTGCGCGCGGCGGGGGTTTCTCCGGCTACGGCTTCCTTGGCGTTCCAGACGAGCATCTGGATCATGTGAATCTGGTATTTCTTGAACTGCGTGATCACCTTGCTTCCGGAGAAGGCACCGCGCTTGGTCCACCGGGAGGCGTTCTCGTTCGAGTAGTCCACCTGCGACTGCTCAACCACGTTGGCCGCGTACTTCGTTGCTTCCGCCTGCGTACCACCACGTCGGATTTCTTCCCGGTAGGCGGCCAGCGCCGAGCTGATGCGGTTCACGACTTCGATCTGCCGCCCGGCCCAGTTCGTCATTTCAACGAACTTGTCGTAGCGCCCCATCTGCTTGCCCTTGGCGCCAAGTGCGACGTCGTGGTCGAGGAGGATGTCGATCAGCCCCAAGTCGGAGATTTCGTGCAGCGCCTGCTTCTCCCCCGCAGTGAGCAACGGGTGGTCCAGCTTGACGGCGAAGCGATTCATCAGCCCGGAGCCCTTGGCCGAAGCGCGCAGGATTCTCCATGCGTCAGATATCGCACCGGTAAGCGCTTTGGCGGCTTCCACGCTCGAGCTGCGGCCGCGTAACTGCGGAAGCGTGAGCATCATGGGCTGGGCGGATTGTTGCAGCAGGAACGCCGGCGACATGCCGAGGGTCATCAACTGCGTGAAGCGGGCGACGGAGTCCTGAATCGGAGTCTCACGGTACTGCATATCCATGTCGTTGCGGATCGCCAGTTCGTTGGCCACAGCGGTGAGCTTTTCCTTGGCCGTCGGGCTCTTGTCGTTCTCCGAGGCGGCGCGGCGCACGTTCTCCAGCGCGTCCTGTGTTTCCATGAAGTACCGCTGCGCGGCCAGCCGGTGTGAGCTCTGCTGCAGGAACGACTGGAATACCCGGTTGCCGTCCGGATGGAAGCCGGCCACGTTTCGGCGCATGGCCATGCGGTGCAGGGCAGACTGGTCGTGCTGCGTGTCGGTAAAGATTTTACGCACGGTGCCGCTGATGCGGGCCTGCATGGCCGGGTCGTTCTGGTAGTGCGCGCTCAGCTTGTCGATCAGCTTCTTTGAGAACGCGGCGGATACGGTGTCCATACCATCGATCCACTCGTCACGCAGCTTGGTTACGGCATCCATGCCGTTCGCCTTGTAGTTTGCCACGCGCTGGTTGGCCTTGTCCTGACTCTCTTCCCGGTGGAACGCGTAGTGCTCCTGCTGGGCGGCCTTGACCTTCAGCTCCGCGGCGGCGTCCTTTAAGTCGCCCCTGATATCGGCGAGTTCCCTCGCTGCGTCCTTGTACTCTTGGGATTTCTTGAATTCCTTCACCGCGTTGGTGGCGTTAAGGAACCCGGTTCTGGCAGACGGACTGCGCAGGCGCCCACGGGCGGCATCCCGGGCCTCGGCGGCGGTAGCAACGAGCTCAGCGTAATTCTTCATGGCCGCGTCGTTCTTCTTGAAGTCGTTCATCTGACTCTTGAGGTCGTCTACTGTCTTTTCCAGCGCAGCGAACACTTGGGACTTCGCGATCACCAGATGGTCACCGAAGCGAAGCAGCGGGAAGTACAGCCCCTTCCGCTGGTGGTACCCTTCCATCTTGTCGCTGACCTCGTTGGCCATCTCGCGGAAGGTGTCAACGGCCTTCTGGTTCTCGACCTTCTTGGGGTCTGTACCCTTGAGGATCGCGAGCATCGCCTTCTTGTAGGCGCTGAATTCCTTCATGTCCGGCTCGTTGCTGTACGATAGCTTTCCGATCGCCTCGCGTTGCTCCGGAGTAGCGAGCTCCTTGATCTGCGGCAGGAAGGCGTCCACGGTGGCACCGGCGCGGTTCTTGAATTCTTCCTTGGCCATGTCCTGCATGAACGAGTCCACCTCACGGTAGAGCTCCTGCAGCTTCTTTGGCATGCGGTTGAACGCGTCCCGTTGCGCTTGGAACCGGGCAGCCAGCTTCCCGGCGTTGGTGATGTCCTCGGCGCGTCCGTCCTTTGCGTTGTCTACGGCGTCCTGAATCCACTTGTTTCGCGGGTGCGTAACGTCCTCGCTGGACAGGAACTGGCCAAGCGTGTCCTTGTTCAGCATGTCGGTGAACTGCTTGTTCTCGGCCTCGGCGAAGGTGTTCCAGACGTTGAGGACGGAGTTCACGCCGCGATCCAGTATATTCTTGGCGTAGGCGCCGGTAAGGTGCGTAAGTCTGGTGTAAGGTTCGATCGGCAAGTCCTTGTACTCGCGCTCGATCTGGGCCATCTCGCGGAACGATATACCAAGGTTCTGCAGCCGGCCGACAACGTCAACCACTTTGCCCTTGAACGTGGTTGTGGGTTCGAAGTCAGCCGGGGTAGGGTGCGCGAGAACGGTGTCGGCGCTTGCAGAACGGAATTTCTTGCCCTCGCCAGTCGGCGTCGGCGGCTTGGTACCGTCAGTCGCGTAGTTCTTGGCGGCGCGCAGGATTTCCTTGACCTCGGCGTCTGATAAGTTCTCGTACCAGTTCTTGCCCACCAGCTTGCCGATGGCGCGCAGGGTCTTGGCGATCGCCGCTTTAATGCGATCCATGAACGCTGATTTGAACCTAACCTGATACTCAGCCAGAACTTCTTCCGTGGCTTCCCGCTGCGAGATACCGTCCTTCGCCATCGCCTCGTCGGCTATGCTCTTGACGTTTGCGTTCGTGTACGCGTCGTCGAGTATCTTGTTTAGCTCGGTGTTGAACGCGCCGGCCAGTCCGTAGTGCCCTGCAACTTCATGGAAATACGTGGCCACGACGTTGGCTGGAGAATCATGCTTGTCGGCTACGATTGTAACTCCACCTGTACTGGTGTCGAACCAGCCTTTCTTGTTCCGGTCATTCTCTGGAACGTCGGAGAGTTCAACGACGTTGATTTTCGGCGCGTTGGGGAATCTCTTGCTGACTTGTTCCACAACAGCCTTCGTCGAAGCGATCGAAAGCGGGTTCACTACAGGCTCGAAGCTTTCCTCGCCGGTGCTGTATTTCTTGGTCGCTACTTCGCCGGGTTCTTCCGGATTAGCCACCTTTTCGAACTTGTAGGCAAGGCCGGGGTTTCGAACGATATTCGTCTCGCCGGTTCCGCGTTTCGGTTGCTTCGGACGAGATACCCCCGCCCCGGTCGCCCCCTTGGATTCCACAGCTTCGCTGCGGGTTTCCTCCTGCAGCTTGATCTGGTTATCCGCCGCCGCCTGTACGGCGGCGAGCCTTGCGGCTTTGGCTGCGTTTGCTACCGAATCTTTTTCGATCGTTGACACGCGGTCGTTCAACAGCTCCCGCATTGTGACACTAAGAATACCCTTGATCGTTTCGCGCGCGCCGGCGGCCCGGTCGCTGACTATTTTTGCGAACTTGTCGACGGCTGGCCGAGCTTCTTTCTTAGCGCGAGCAAACGCTTCTTGAATAGCCGAGGGGGCATTCCCTTCAGTTGATTCAGCTTTTCCAGCGCGGCTTTGTACTGTTGGCTTGGTGCGCTCTTCTTCGATGCCTCTTGCATTTTCATAACTCCTTACGAGGTTGGCCTTCATGTCCTTCGGCTGGAGCATGCCGAAGTGGTCAGACTTCCACTTGATGTAGTTCACGATCCATGCCGTCTGCTCCACGTCAGAGAGCTCGTCCCACTTGGGGTCACCTTCAACGTGCAGGGCGTCCCACTCCTCGACGGAATTTTCGATCTCCGTGCCGACGTCGATCTTGGGGTTGATCTTTTTGCCGATGAGCGCCTGCGCTACCAGATCGTCGCGGCTCTGCACTTCGTCAACCGCAAGGTCTCCGCCGGCGTCGGACTTCTTCTGGGTTTCAACGTCGATCGGCGTATCGGCCTGCCGCTCAGTTTCCACGGTTGGCTTTTCACTCGCTGCCATAGCGTTCATGACGCGCTTGGTTTCCGCCTTGACTGCGCCGGCGGGGCTCTTGCCCACGGCTTCACCTACGGTCTTTTCGCGCGCGATGGCGCTCACGGCCGCGGCGGCTTCCAGCTTCTTCAGCTCCTTTTTTAGCGGCTTCAGTTCGGCGTTGATCGCCTTCTTGTCAGCACCTTCTTCATCCTTGGATTCCTCAAGGATATTGATCTTGTCAATTAAGTCCTCGATCTCCTTGTCCTTCTCCTCTTGCTCGGACAGTGCTGTGGCGACGTCTTCGCTCTGCGCCATGAACTCACTGCTGCCTTCTTCACCAAGCTTGCTGGGCTGCAGGGCCACGCTCTTGAGGGAGTCGGAAATGTGCAGCTGCTCTGCACGGGACAAGTCGTCCCATTCGCGCGACGTTTCTCCGGCCGCGGTACGGGCGGCGACGATCTTCTCGTATTCACGTTTCGCGTGCGCGCTGGGTATGCTGGAATCACCGGTGGCGTTGCTCTTGCCGATGGTGGCGTTCGTCCACAGGTTCGCTTCAGCCAGCTCGCGCGTCTTCGGGTCGTACCCGCCTTCGTCGTAGCGCGTTGCTCCGGTAACTGTTCCGGTAGCATCCGAGGCTTGCTCCGCGGCGCTGACCATCTGCGACTGATATTCTTCAAGGGCGGCGTCCAGCTTCGATCGCATGTCGGTGGACAGCGAGGAGAGCTCGCCGCGGCGCGCCTTGTCGAACAGATCGCGCGCTTCCTTCTTGGTCAGCGCCGTGCCTTCGGCTACTTTCTTCAACGCGGCTTCAGTCGACTTGGCCAGCTTGGCCACAGTATACTGCCGCATGCCGGTGTTCCCTGCGATCTGGACTTGGGAGTCAGGGCGTACACCGGTGTTCTCCCCGATAGCGGCGGAGAAATACAGGCGCTGCTTGTCGGTCAGTCCTTCAGTCAAACGGGCGAACTTCTGGGCCTCGCTGCCGCCGCTCACGAAGTCGCGGATATTCTGGCCGGTGAGAACCGTGTGCGCGGAGTTCAGCGCCTTCAGTTTCATGATCATGCTGCTCTGGGCCTTCTCCGAGGTATCGGCGGCGCGGGCCGGCCGAAGCTTGTACGCCTGCTCACGTATGGCCTTGGCAGCCGTTTGTTGATCTTCGTGAGCGAGCGCCTTGCGGATCAGGTATCCAGCGACCGAGTACTTCTGGGCGACCTTTTCAATCTGGGCCTTCCAGTCTTCCATCGGGGATTGGAACGGCAGTACGCCTTGCGGGGTATCAACTGTGTCCTGTGCGATCTCAGCTGCGGGTTGGTTGTCGAACGCCTTCTGCTTCGCCCGTACCGCCGCCGACTTGTTTACCTTCCCTTTCTTCAGCTCGCCCTCGGCTTTACGAATATCTTCAATGTCGCCGGCGGCCTGCTGCTGGTTCAACTGCTGGCGCAAGCCTTCCGCCGAACCGGGTTCGAACTGCGTTCCATACTGTGCCTGACGCGGCGTGAGCGGGATGTCTACCTCCGGTTTTACCTCGGGAGTTGGCGTGGCCTGCTGCGCAATAAAGTCGTACGTCTCGCCCGGGGCGGCATTGGTCATGGCCGGGGCCATAGCAAATGGAGTGGGCGGGTTCGGGTTCAACCCCTCGGTGGCGTTGTACAGTGCGGCGTCGTACGCTTGCTGCTGTTTCGGCGTCATGCCGGTGGTTTCCACCTGCTGTAGCGGTTCC
>JBBAQX010000055.1:18901-22350 GCA_040400085.1 Lysinibacter sp.
CGCTTGCTGCTGTTTCGGCGTCATGCCGGTGGTTTCCACCTGCTGTAGCGGTTCCGGATTGACGGGCGGGGCCGTGGGCGGCGGAGGAGCCGGAGGTGCGGGCGGCGGAGGAGCCGGAGGTGCGGGCGGAGTGGGCGGTTGTTGATCCTCGCTGATACCGGTGACACCTTGCCACTCGTTCTTCTGGGAAGTAGAAGCTTGGTTCTGTACGTTGGCGTCCCAGCGGGACTCGTTGGTGCCTACGCGCTGCAGCAGCTCGGTAGGGGACAACGCCGTGGGCGCAAGCGCCATGTGGGTACCGTGTGCTGCCCCGCCGACTGCGCCGAGTATCGCCCCGCCGATCGCCGACTCTTTGTAGCGATGCAGGGCGTCGTCCGACGTCATCGAGGCGTTGGGGTCCACAGCAACGCGCCCTGCTTGGTTCATTACCTCTTGGCCGGTCTCGTTAAGGGCTTCGCCGCCGAGGACTTCACCAACGCCAACAGCTCCGCGCGCAAGCGGTTTCAACGTCGACTTGCCGGCTTGTGAGCCGAGGAACCGCCCGCCAGAAGCAAGCCCTTCCATACCGGCGAGATTCAGGGCAGCGTACGGAACCCCCAGCGCCGCTGCGGAGCCAAGGTCGAACTTCCCTTCACCGCCGTTCCGGCTTGTCTGATCATACTGGTTACCAAGGATATCGCCCACAGAAGAGGGGTACGTACCCGCCACCATGCCGCCGCTGCGCGCGAGACTCTTGCCTACCGTGGTAGCTGCCTGAGATAGCGCCTGTTCCTCGGTGAGTCGGAGCGCGGAGTTGGCCAGCAGGTTGGTAGCTTCCTTTCTGATTGCGCCTTCAGCGAACGCCTTGGCTGCCGCCACGCCGCCGCTTTTGAACAGCGAGCCCAGCCCGAGGCCAGTTACCATCGCCTCCGCTATGTACGGAACCGAACCGATGCCCAGCCGGCGGATGTATGGCAGGAGGTTCTTGCCGAATTCAACGTCCGCGAATTCGTTCGGCGCCGACGAGTGCCGGCCGAGAAGGTCCGCATCTCCAGAGAGCTGCTTGAATTTGTCAAGCGCGGTGTCTGAACCTGCCGCGGCGCCAATCGCTGCGAACCCAGCGCCGTAGTTCCGGATGGAGCTGCCCCACTCCTTCTTCCAGTCGGGGATACTATCGAGGTGCGCCTTGACTGCGGAGGCCGGGGTCAGCAACATGCCGGACGGTGGCGGTACCTTGCTGCCTTCGAGATCGCCGTTCTCCATCGCTTTGTACATCGATGGAAGGTCGTTGAGATCGTAGATATTCCCGTTGGAGAAAATCTTGCTCGACGTTGGATCGACACCAAGCATGCCGGTCATGGGCGACGCCGCCGGCGCGCGTGGAGCTGTAATTTGGGCCATGAGCCCCTGAGTCCGCGCCCGCGAATCGTTGAACGCTTGAACCGTAGGCTCGGAAGGCGGCGCGTGCGCACCGGTGACCGGAGTGCTGTACGGGTTGGGAACTCCCATTTGCAGGCCGGCCGTTGTGTTGTTGATGAGCGCGTTGTCGGCGCTCATGTTCTGGTCGAACCCGGCCATGGTGTGCCCTCTAAAAGCTTAGTCGTTTACCTTAGCGGTAATTTGCCCCATACCGGCGAGCAGTGGGTGCCCTTGCTGGATGATCTGTGGGGGGGTGTACATCGGGAGCCCTGTAGTCGGGTTCTTGGTTGGAGGAGAGTAAAGCGAAACCGTGTTGTCGTGATTCCACAACGCCAAGCCGCCGCCTTCGATCGGAACCGGAGCTCCTTGCTGTTGCGACTGCTCTATCGCGCGGAGGAGCGCGACGTTGAGTTGGTTTTCCCCGTGTATCTGCGTAGTGGCGATATTTCCTTGGTTCTTCAGCCTTTGCAGCTCTTGCTCGCCCGGGTTCTTGGCGTCGGCCGTGGCCTTCTCCTTGGTGAACGTCTGGCTGTAGATCGCTGCCACTTGCGCGTTCTGCGCTTGGATGTCCTGTCGCATCGATCCGCCGAGGTTAGCCGCCAGTGTGGCTGCCGGCATGGGGAGCCCGAGTTGTCCTTGCACCGGTGAGCCGTCGGCGTTGACCAGTTGCACATTGCCCTTGTTGTCCCGCGCAACCGCGTACTGCGCGCCGTTCTGACCGCCGAACAGGCCGACCAGCTGATTCAAGGCGGCGGGGTTGTTCGCAGCCACCCGCTGCAGGTTCTGAATCTGCATGTCTTGTCCAGATAGGTTGTGCGCATGGAGCTGCAGGATGGCGGCGTCCTTCTCCCTCGGATCGTACGCGTTCTGCACGCGCATCTGAAGAAGCTTGGTGGTTTCCGCGTAGTTGGCCATCGACTGGTTGGTGTTCGGGGCCGACATGGTCGGACCGATCGAAGTCGCTTGGAATGCCGGGGGAGGCGGATACTGCGATGCCCCGGCGGGAGCGTAAGCAGTTTGCGTCGCTGGCGCACCCCCATTCATGCGCGCCATAACCTGATCGACGTACTGCCCGACCGTGGGAGCGTTCGGGTTCTTCTTGTCTCGCCATTCGCGATGGATTGTGCCATCCGCTTCAACCGCGCCTTCACCACCGTAATACGCGGCTGCGGCCCTTGCAGGATCGCCGTACTTCTGCTCGTAGTAATCCGCGAGCGCCCTTCCACCGGCTAGGTTCTGCTTGGGATCAGCAATGTTCCAGTCTTTATGGATAACCCCTTGCCGCTGGTACTGCGCCCACGTGTCCGGCTTGATCTGCATCGGCCCAATAGCGCCGGCGTAGTTTGGTTTGCTCGTATCCGCAGCACCGGAGCTCGACTCCTGCCTATATAGCGCATCGGCGAGAGACATGCGCCCGGCGGGTTTCGATGTTTCTGCAGCGGCATCAGCCGCTTGAAGCTCACGGAGTTTGGCCGCTGCCCCCTTTGCCTCGGAGATACCCTTGGTAAGCGCTGCTTCGTCGGAGGGCGCTACATAGTCGCTCATAGGAGTAAGGCTGGAATACTCCGACTTCTCAGCGGGGCCAGCCTTCCCGGTCACAGCCCCGATAGCCCGATTGATCCCCTTGCCCGCAGCTACTGCCACGTTTCTGCCAACTGTTACCGGCAGGGCCAGCGCATCGACGTAACCGGCCGCGCCCTTCTTCAACGTCGCTTGGTCAGTTCGCGCTTGGTAATCCGGAGAGGCTCGCAGCGCGGCGAGATTCGACTCCTGCTGTTTGGCATAGTCATCGTAGAACGCGGCTGGGCCGGCGTAATCCGTTTTCGGTGCCGGTACGCTGCGCCCTTCGTTTCCGTAATTACGGTCGCCCGTAACAGCTGGTGTGGCGGGAGCGGGGGGAGGCGGCGTAGCTAGGGTTTCTCCCGCTGTTGCATCAGGGAGCGGTGCCGGGGCGCCGGGAGTTCGCTTGGCGTACTCATCCATACGGGCGCGGGCAGCTCTCGCTGCGGCGTCCTGCTCCTGCATCATGCGCATGCGCAGGGCCTCGTCCT
>JBBAQX010000055.1:22450-29659 GCA_040400085.1 Lysinibacter sp.
GCTCTCGCTGCGGCGTCCTGCTCCTGCATCATGCGCATGCGCAGGGCCTCGTCCTGCTGAAGCATGAGCTGGTTGGTGCGGTTGTTTGCCTCCCGCGCGGCGTTATCCATGCCTATGCTGGAATACCCCATACCGCCTAAAGTCGTTCCGAATGACATAGTGCCTCCTTACCTAGTTACGCAGCTTTCTTCTCCGGCGTGGCCTTCGTGGTACCCGTCAAGACACCGGTTGCCTGCTCGATCGCGTTGCCAGCGGCTTCCTGCGCCTTCGACTTCGCTGCGTTGTTCTGCAGGTACGCACTGGCCAAGCCGGCCGACGGTTGCCCGATCTGTCCATACATGCTTCCCGCCGCGCCGTACGTCGCGTTCTTGCTACCGACACCGGTCTGATACCCGGAGTCGTACGCGGTACCTTCGTTCTGAGAATTGCCGACGTTGAAGCGCGTTCTCTCCGCCGCGATCGCTTGTGGGTCCATACCCTGCGCGCGCATACGCTGCTCCTGCTCCAACCACTGGGCGTTGCCCCGGTTCTTCGCGGAGTTCTGCTGCTGCGATGCGTAGTAGTTCGGGTCCATCGCCCCGGCGTCGACTGCGAGCTTGTCACCGATGGCTGCTTTCTTGTCGGCGCTGGCGACGTTGTAGTTCTGCGCGGTTTTCTCCGTAGCCTTAACGTCATTGAGGTACGACTGCGTAGCCTCTGCGCCGGGTGCCTGCGCCTGTGCACCGAGTACGTTCGCGCCGACTTTCAGTCCTGCGCCGGCCCAGTCCATCTTCTTGTACCACGGGTCTTCATTACTACCGTGGCCGCCACCGGGAGCGGAGACCTTTGTATCGCCGCCGGATGGCGCGTTGTTTGCCGTCTGCTGCGGCGCTGCGGCGCCGGTTCCGGTAGGGGTCGCGGATTGATCCAGCGACGTTGTGGTCGTCTGGCTCGACGCGCCCGGGGCGGTGTAGTCCGTAGTCGACTGGGCAGGAGCGGCGGCAGAATAGTCTGGTGTGTTCTGGTACGGGGCAGAGAACTGGCTTCCTTCAAGCGTCTGTGCCCCGGCGTTAAGTCCTGCCGAGGCGCCGCTTCCACCGGCGAAGTAGCTCGAGTCCGTTGCGTAGTTCGGCATCCCGGTTTCTGCGTTCAGTCCGGCGGCAGCGCTATCAAAACCACCAGTTGCCGCGCCGGTAGCTGCGCCTTCAAAACCACCAGCTGCGCCTCCACCGAATTCCGCCATCGTAGCGCCCGAGTAATCAACCGCGTTAGCATAGGGAGCTGAGAATTGACTGCCTTCCAAAACGCTCTGCCCTGCCGATTCTAACGCCCCAGCGGAGCCGCCTGTTACGGCCCCCATTACGCCTCCACCAACCCCGCCGAGGAGGCCGCCAGTTATGGTTCCACGCAGGGTGCCAGTTCCGGCCAATCCGCCTGCCGCGCCCGCTAGCGCCCCGGTAGCTGCGCTGGCCATAACGGTAGAGCCAAGGAAAAGGTTAGCCATAAGAGGAGCTGCAGCGAAACCAGTAACTACCGCAGCTACCACACCGAGAACCTTACCGACGATGCCCTTGCCGCCTTTGCCTCCGCCTTTGCAGAGGATCGTACGGCCGTCGGGAGTGCGGTAGCTCATGGGGCCAAAGTCTGCGCCGGAAACGGCCAGTGCTTCCGCGATAATGTTCTGGTTCATGGGGTATCGGTTATACATGGTGGTTCCTCCAGATTGAGTCTCATGTGGTTGTACGTCTTTTTAAAACCAAATTTCCTGACGAGCACCCGCGCCATCGGATCGCTCACCCACGCATCGCACGCTGTCACCTTATTCAAGATCATCCAGTCGTACATAACTTTCCACGCCCGATTCACTCCGCCATGCATCCAGTCGGTGCCGCCAAGGCAGAACAAGTTCGCTGCGGTGAACTTCGGGTAGGGGATCATCTCCAGCGCCGCCGCCCACGTAACCGCCCCGTCCTTTTGTTCGACGAAGATGAAACAGTGCCCCTGCGCGTGCAGCCGTCGAACGTCCTCGGCGTCGAGTTCCCCATCAGCCGCCTCACGGCAACAGCGTTCGAACATCGGTTCGATCTGCGGCCACAGCTCAGTGAGCCGTTCGGGGGTGGGGTACTCGATCGTGTAGCTCATTGCCGCGGGACAGAACCGTGGTACCTGCGAATCAGCCCATCGAAGAAATCCCTGCCCTTGGCCGCGACGACATCCGCCGGCACGACGAATTCGCCAGTGCTGACGTTCACCTGCCCGCCGTTGGCGAGGTTCTTGGCTGGGATCGAATCGCTGGTTCCAGTTCCGGGGCCCTGCAACATGCCGCCGGAGTCCGGGCCCATACCCGCTGGTGGTTGAATACTTGCGCTCGGCTGGCCTCCGCCCTGCTGCATGTCCATGCCTTCGGCAGCTTTTGCTGCTGTGAGAATAGCGATCACGAGCCCTTGATCGTATTTCTCGGGGAGGTCGTTCGGGCCGCAGAGTCCCTTCTGAACCGCGAACTGCCTGAGTTGCGGCCACATGGCGGGGTTCTGCAGTACCGCCTTGCAGAGCTGAACGGCAAGATGTAAAAGCTGCGGATCAAGTTCCCCCGACTGTATAGCTTGCTGAACCGCCTGTTGTATTTGCTGCTTGGCCGCCGGGTCGCTGACCACGGCGTTCATCTGCTGCTCCGCGGTCTGCGGGTCAAGCATGTTCGATGCGCCTTGCTGCGGCTGAAGCCCGGGAGCCCCGCCGACTTGGCCGCCGGCAGCGTAGGAGTACATGTTGTTGAACGTCTGCGCAGGGACACCCGTCCGCATGCCGACTTGGCCGCCGGCAGCGTAGAAATCTCGGGCTTCGGCGTTGGCCCGGCCGCGCTCCTGAATGGCGTTTCCGGCTTGCGCGGCCATACCGCCGCCCGGGGTCGGCGGCGGGGGGTTACCTCCTTGGGAGGTGCGGCCTTTTACCGTCGTAGTGGTTGGTCCGCCGACGTTGTCGTACAGGGACCGAAGGCGGTTCATAAAACTATCGGATGCGGAGGGTTGCTGTTGAGGGTCGGCCATATTAAGCTCCTAGCTGCGCGATTAACGTGTTAACCTGCTTTTGCAATTCTACTACATTACCTGCTAAATCTTGTAGATTCTGTGCAACTGCAAGCGCTTCCGCCTGCACGTATGCCCCTGAAATCTGGGTAGTTACCCGAGTCATCGTGATGTTGTTAGCCAGCTTAACTCCATCGGCGACGTCGGTGCTGAACACGGCCCTTCCTACACCCCTCTGCCCGGCGAGGATTTCAACAGCTTCCTTCAACTGGTTAAGGATTTCGGACTGCCACTGGGGCACCCCGGCTTGGGGTACGTCGCGGATGGACGGGAACGCTTGACTCACGGTTACACCTTCTTCAATCCAAACGGCGTCTCGCCGAGATGCACGGCGCGAACGCGAACGTTGCCGGAGAGCCGCACTTCGAATGTATCCGCGCGGTATCCGGTGGGCAGCCGAAAAATATTGCTGTTAACTATCTGCTGCGTGAATATCAGCACCTTGTTTACATACAGCTGAAACTGCACTCCGGAAGACAAATTCTCCAGCGGTTGCAACGTATCCATGGCGACGCCCATGCTACCGAATGACTCTCCGGCGATCGCCCCGTTCGTCGTCTTGCTGGTAATCTTCGCTTGGTTCGCTACCAGCTTCGCCGCGTTTGCTGCCGCGATGGCCACGTCGTTGGGGTTGTCTCCGTAGTCGGCGATGACACGCGCAGCGCCAAGGTTCATGTAGTCCTTGGTAATGAGCGTCTTCGACTTCCAGTCGAACTGGCCAAGCACCTGCGTGGAGTCATCCCACTTGTACAGGTTGGAACCATACGTATAGTAGAAATTCGGTGTGAGCTGGTCGTAGTACATCGCCGTCATCGGCTGCAGGAGGTCGACAAGGAACCCGACCACTTTATCGTCTCGCTCAAACAGGAATGATCCTTTGCTGTGCGACGCCAGATATTTACCGTTGTACTGCTTGGCCACGATGGTGGTGAAGTCGACCGAGGACTTCCACGTATCCCAGTCGTGGACCATCTTGGTGAGCAGCTCTCCGCCGGTGGAGGATGAGTATATGGCCAGCCCGCCGGGGGTGGGGAACACCAGCCCGAAGCCCATGTTGACCACGCCGAGTTTCGACGTGCATGTCAGGGTGTAATCCATTTTCGTCTTGGACATGAGGGACGGTGCCGCCCCTTGGAACACCCATGGGTTCTTCTTGGTGAGGACGACGATAACCTGCCCGACGTTGTTTACCGCCACGATGTCGGCGTCAACCTGCTGCCGGTATTTTATTGGCCACGCATGCGGCTTGCTCGGCTCACTAAAGCAGACGGTATTTCCGTAGAAGCCGACCATCATCCCGTTGTGCACCGCGCGAACACCGATCATGGACGACGACGGCTGGTCGTAGTAAAGCGAAGGCATCGTGGTTACGAGTACGTTGTCCTGTACAGTGTCGACGTAAGTCGTCCCGGACCCAAGCGTGACGTCCGCCACCTTGTAGTAGAGCGTTCCGCTCGCCGACGTGACCGTGCGATATAGGCGCATCACCATGCCGGTGGTTTGGTACGTCCCGGAGTACGCCGGCCAAGCCGCCGGCAGCGCCGAGATGTTCACTGTCTGCCCGTCCTTGAGATACAACGCGGCCGATGGATTAGATGGCAGGGACTCTTCATCCCACGCGGTGAGCCACGTGTAGACGTAGGTTCTGGTCTTGGTCGGCCCGGACAGGTTGACAGCGCCGCCAACATCGGCGGTAGACCCCTCAGCCGCTCCGGGCGAGTAGTATGTGAACGTCGTGGCGCTGGTAACGGTGACCTGCGTGTTCGACAGGTTGTACCCGGTGCCGCCGAACCCGGTAGTCGTCACGTAGGTGCCGCTCAGAAGCCCGTGCGCAACAGCGGTCGTAATCGTCGCGATGCCGCCCGAATCACGGGTCCGGAAAGTAGACGCCTTGGCTGCGAAGCTCACTACCGCTGCAGTTGGCGGTGTGGTCGGTATCGGCAGCCCCAGCGTGTAGTAGGAATAGGGAAAGTCCGCCCCGGACGCCGTGGCCAGCGCGTAGTCGGTCACCCGTGGTTCTGAGTCGCCGGTGTAGTAAATCCGTTGCGTGGTGTCATTCAGCGACGAGACGCGTGCGATATCTACGTCGGTGAGCCAGTGCAGCCACTTGAAGCCCCCGACGCCGTCGTCCATCGGGTAGATGGTCTTGACCCCGGTGCCCTTGGGCATGGCGAGCTGTACGGAGGAGATATTGTAGGGTATCAAATTTCCTGCGTACAATTTTGTGTTGTACGCATACCCTGCCGCAGTTTCGGGCAGTAGCTCAGAAGCGATCCTCGGGGCCTGCCCCAAGAATTTTTCTATTTTTACCGCCCCCATAATTTACTTCTTCTTTCCCACCATGCCGCCACACTTCAGCGACTGGGTGCGATCGAATGCTTCTTCCTTCTTGCCGCCTTCCTTACCATACTTCTTGGCGACAGCTTTGGTGTCCTTGTCCTTCTTGGACTTTTCGAACACAGCGAACGGGTTTTTCTTTGCGGCCAAGGTATTACTCCTTTATTGGACAATGATTCAGTTGGCACCACTCTTGCCAAGCACTAAGCTTTAGGGCGTCTTCGGCGCAGTTTTCGATAAGGGCTGAATCAGGTACAAGTTCTGACTTGGCTTCGTCATCCAGCTTGATACCGGGGGCAATTCCGGGCAGGGTACCGCCACTGGTACGGACGACGCGCACCCGTTCAGGATGAGCGAGGCGATAATTACGAACAGCGTCCGCGCGTATAGTCGGTTCAAGTGATTCATGGTGTTCCTTAACGGTTTTCAGATTGGCTTCTGACTGCTTCTCGACTTCTTCGACGTGCGCCTTGGCCGCTTCACCGAGGGCTTGCACGCTGGCTGTCAGGGCAACGCGATTGTCGCGCTCGCTGTGGTACATCCCTGTTGTCCAGATCAGCGCAGCGCCAAGCAGGGCGATGACGATGTAGGGTGCGCTTCTAAAAAAAACTAAAGGGTTCACGATGCGACCGCCATGCACAGGTTGTAGGTTCTCTGCCGGCGAGCCATGATCCCCTTGCACCCTGGAAAGTATTTGAGGTTGTGCGGCTGCCGGCAATGACGACCTTGCAGCATGTCGAACGTCAGGATCACTGCGCAGCCTTCTTCATACCTGCCCTCACGGAACTTCCGGATGATGCTCGAACGGCAGACTGAATTGACTCCAGAGTTGTAGGCCTGATCGACCAACGCAGAGAATTCGTTCTCTGTCATCATCACATCGGCGGCACACTTCTGAATACCGGCTTCGTACTCGTCTTTTACTTCCCGTCGAGCCCTGCTGCGTGCTACAGACTCGGTAATGGTGTCGCCCATCTTGACGCCAGCGGTTGATCCGTAGCCAATAGTCGGCACGTCACCCGGTATCGGGATCACAGCCTTTGGCGTGAAACCCTCGCTCGACAATATCGCAGCAAAGGCAGCCCCCGTGATGGTTAGCGCGCCGGCAAGTTTGCGGTTACGCGGCGTCATTTTTCGCCACTGCCTTCTGCGTCACGTTCGCCGCGTAATACCCTGAGACCGTTGCAATAACCACCGCTGAATAAACGCCGTCCGCGATATGCCCGAGCCACACCAGTACCGTCGCACTAACCAGAACGGCCAGAGCGAGCAGGAACTTGCGCGACAGGAACTTATTCGTCGTCATCGAATGCTTTCTGTTTCGTTACTCGCAACACTGCCGAGGCAACCGTAGTGACCATGACCGCAGCAAGAAACGCCTTCGGGTTCATCGAGTCATAAAAGAAGGGCAGCACGACGCCAGCGCCCGCCAGCAGGCCAGAGATAACCGCCCACCGGAACGATCCGGCCTTATTTACTACCTTCTTCCAGTCGTCGATCAGCATGTCAATCCCCGATTCGTTTCCTCTTACCCATCATTCCGATCTCATAACATTCAGATAAACGGCGATGTCGGCCATCGTCAGCCGGCGCAATTCGGTTATCAGTCGGACAAGGGCAGGTGTGGAATTTCCGACGCCGGCCAGAGTTCTTGCATCTCCGACGGCGATATCGCCGTCATCCCGACCGAGTCCACTTTCTGCGCGAATTTCCACATGCCGAAATCCCGGGGCGTTGTTGACGAGGATGTTACGTCCGTGGACGGGGAGGGTGAGCCTATATCTACCGGTTGGGATTGCTGCTTTTCCTG
>JBBAQX010000055.1:29759-31928 GCA_040400085.1 Lysinibacter sp.
CATCGACTTCGCCATGTCACGAACAAGGAACCACTCCCTGACAGGTGGGAACGGCGCCATCGGTGGCGGGGCGAAGATGGTCATTTTACTTTTGCCTCCAGCGCCGAGGTCCTGCGCTCAAGGTATTGGATTTCCTGTCGTACCGCTGCGAAGTCCTTGGCGGCGTCGGTTCCCCGGTATCTGTCGTTAGTTCCTTGGTTGAAGGTAAAGGTCAGCGTTTCGACCTTGACCTTCAGGACCGCCATGTCCGATGTCATGTTCTGGGTTGTCATCAGCGACCAGCCGAGCAGAGCTACCACGGTAACCTGCAGGATGGTGCCGATGTGCTGTTCGAGCAGCATTCCGTGACGACGTTCTACGATTTCATCAGTGCTCATTACATTTTCACCCGTGGTCTTATGCGAAAAACGTGGCCTTTGAATCTCCTCTCAATCGGCATGTCCGATGTGAAACGCTCAAAGTTTAGTTTCCATCCGATGCGAATCTCAAAAGCGTGAACACCGTCTTTGTACGGCATCAGGAAATCGAATAGCGGGAAGACCGTACCGTCGTCTCGAATACCTTTGAGAACCGCCAAATACGCACCGGAGTAGACAGAGAACACGTCGCATCGCGCCATATCCACACCGCAGACAATGCGTGAGAAGTAGTTTGCCGAGTTCCTGATAGCGAGCCACTGCCACATACCGTAGAAGCTACGACAGGTCTTGTTGTAGTTCTCTTGGCAGTAGTTATCCCACCAACCACGTCGATCGCCAAGCGCGCCGTCCGCCGGGTTACTCCACCATCTGGCCCACGACGGAAGATCAACCATCTGCCAAAATCCCGGGTACTGCGTAAAGGGCTTTTCCGTTCCGAACTGTTCCGTACGAAAAGCAAGAGCAAGTGCGACTATCGGCAGCCCGAGCAGCGTCACCGGTATCCCCAGAAGGAACAGTGCAAGGCAGCGGAGAAAGCCGAAGATCACAGCGACCTCGCCAGAATGCATACTGCTTGAACCACGGTAGCCAAGTCATTCTGCTCTGCTGGCGTCAGCGACGGAAAGTTGTTCTGTACCCAGTTTTTTGCTTGCGCTGGAGTCTTGGAGATCAAGTTCTGAAACTTATTGTCGGCTTTGGCGTTCTGTCTGTCCTGTCTGTCCTTGATCGCCTGTGCTGCTGCGTCTATCTCAGCCTGTGTCGGTGGGTCAATTGGGTCAACCACGCCACCGGCAGCAACCCATTTGAGATGCTCCTGATAGTCCATGTTGTTCGGGTCATCTGGAATGACAGCCCCATCAGCTACGCGGATTACTGCGGTAGAGGTCGTTGCTTTGTATTTGCTCATGCCTAAATCCTAGAATTGGCGATGACACTGCTGATGGTGAAAGTGGTGTTTGTCGACGTAGTCCCAACGACCTGCAAGGAAAAGCCATCCACCGTTTGTGACAACGTGGAAGCACTTTGGACGTTGCTCTGCGAGCCGATAGTCCAAGAGACGGTAGGCGCTGCTCGTTTTGTGGCTTTCCATGCAGTGTAGAATACGTGTGCGTACCCCCCTGAATTTGGACAAGGAAAACCAAGGAGCACGGTCGCCGGCTGCAACTCGTAGTAGCGCTGGCACAGTGCGAGTTTCAGTCCATAGGGGCGATACTCAAACGGGGTAGCAATAGAACCAACTTCAAGCTGTACGCCAGTGAGTACCGTTGTTCCTGCTGCCGTGATGGGCTTCAAACAGCCAGAGGTTCTGGTGTAGCTACCTGCTGCCCACGCACCCGCTGCTGTTTCAGAGCTACTGCCAGAACCTTGATCGAAGTTCAGATAGATTCCAACGCCAGTATCTTTTAGCCATGTTCCTGAAGTATCTCCGGGGATAGTTACAGTGAAGTATTGCCATGTGTTTGCCGTTGCGATAGTGTATGTAAATACGTAAGAACGACTATTCGCACTGTTCTTAAGGGATCCACCATAGAGACCGCTAACAGGTTGTTTTGCCCAGAAGGAGAGCGTTACCGTCTTTGCGTTTGCCGTTCCCCACTGTAAGTCAGAGACATTCAAGCCTTCTACGCCTTGTATTATCAAATTAAAATCCCCTGCTGCCGGTGCTGACCCTACCGTCACAACAGAGGCCAGCGCCTTTTCAAACCCCGCAAGACTGGCAGAAACCTGCTGCGCTGTTACTGTGGCACCT
>JBBAQX010000056.1:0-29906 GCA_040400085.1 Lysinibacter sp.
AGTGCGGATGTGGCGCAGTGGTAGCGCATCACCTTGCCAAGGTGAGGGTCGCGAGTTCGAATCTCGTCATCCGCTCGAGTGAGTTCAGTAAACCGGCTGAACCGCTGGTGGTAGTACCACGACGGTGGCGTGGCCGAGAGGCTAGGCAGCGGCCTGCAAAGCCGTCCACACGGGTTCGAATCCCGTCGCCACCTCCACTCACATGGGCGATTGGCGCAGCGGTAGCGCGCTTCCCTGACACGGAAGAGGTCGCTGGTTCGATCCCAGTATCGCCCACTAAAAAGCTCCGGAAGATTCCGGAGCTTTTTTGTTGAGTAAGTGACGGCTATAGAATATCGAGATATAGGCAACAAAGTGGGGATGACCTCGGGATCGTCCATCCAGGGGTAAACTGCAAGTCGGAGGCCTCACGATTAGCACTATACGAGAAGATACGCCCACAAGAGAAAGCATTACGTCGTGCCTATTTACACCGCTATGTTGCGTTCACTCGAAACCCGCGAGTTAGAAATCGAAGCTGAGGACCTTCCCGGCGCAAACGCTCTCCTTAAGGAACAGGTTCCCGAGGGCTTCCAGGTACAGTGGGTCCGAAAAACTTCTTAGCGATTAGCAGCTAAAGAGTCCAACTCATACCCGGTTTCACCGTGAAGAATGCTGTCAATTCCGGCTAGCTCGTCCTCCGGCGTGATTCGAAAGCCAATGGTTTTCTCAATTGTTTTCCCGATGACAAAGGCTATTCCAAACGAATAGATCACAATCGCGACCACGCTGATGAGTTGCACCACAAGTTGGCCTGCGTTTCCCCCACCTGTAAAAAGACCGGTGTTCGTTGCGAAGAATCCTAGGTAGAGAGTGCCAATAATTCCGGCGACTAGATGGAGCCCTACGACATCAAGCGAATCGTCAAAACCAAACTTAAACTTGAGATCTACTGCAAAGGCACACACGCTTCCGGCGACTCCGCCCAGGAGCAAAGCCCATCCGGGGGTAAGGTTGGCACAAGCCGGGGTTATCGCTACGAGGCCAGCTACAGCCCCGGAAACCGCACCAACCGACGTAACTTTTCCGTCCTTCAGCTTTTCTACAAAGATCCAACCCAGAATTGCCGCTGCCGGCGCGGCAATCGTATTCATGAAGATCAGTCCTGCTTGACCTGGGGTGCTAGCTGCCCCCGCGTTAAATCCGAACCACCCAAACCACAGCAAAGCTGCTCCCATAAGCACTAAGGGCACGTTGTGGGGATGTGTGATGCCTTTTCGAAACCCAACGCGTTTGCGCAAGACGAGGGCAAGAGCAAGAGCCGCAGCCCCCGCGTTTATATGCACAGCTGTACCACCCGCAAAGTCGATCACGGATGGAAGTCCGCCAAGGGCATCCCCCAATTGACTAATCCAGCCGCCGCCCCACACCCAGGCAGCCACGGGGAAATACACAAGCGTCGACCAGAGTCCGGCAAAAATCATCCAAGACCCAAATTTTGCTCGATCAGCTATCGCGCCAGAAATCAGTGCCGTGGTGATCACCGCAAAGGTCGCGCCGTATGCGACAGGGATAAGGTCCTCGCCCGGGACTCCCTGCTGCCCGAAATGAGCAAAAGGATCGCCCGCAAATGACCAGGCATTGCCGTTAGTGATCGTGGCCATACTCGATCCATACAAAATCCACAGAACCGCAACGAGACCCAGCGCACCGAAGCTGAGCATCATCATGCTGACCACCGATTTAGCCTTTACCATCCCTCCATAGAAGAAAGCCAAGCCGGGCGTCATTAGCAGAACGAGCGCGGCAGAGACGAGCATCCAAACGTGTGTGTCCATGAGAGCCTCTTAGATCGGGAAACTGTTTGTTACAGCATCTACCGCTCGTGTTTCAATCTCACACACAAATTATTTCCGGCTCGTAACACGTGTCGAGCCCAGGTGAAGATTAGGTTTCGACTGGGTCTGTCACGAGATGGGATACGCGGCTAAATTTCAGCTGTTAGGGCACTCATCCGCGACATCGAACGCAGATATTTTTTACGATACCCGCCACTCAGCATCCCCCCGCCAAAGACCTGATCAAGGGGAACGCCAGTGGAGACGATAGGAATCTGTGCGTCGTATACACGATCGATAAAAGCTACAAGCCTCAGCGCACCCGCTTGGTCATGGAACTCAGTAACATCACGAAGACCAATCACATCGATGCCGTCGAGCAACCGAACGAAACTGGAGGGGTGAATTTTCGCCAAATGTGTCATCAATTTGCCGAATACATCGCTCGTGACATTTTTACCAAGAGCCAACTGAGCTGCCAGAACATCTTCGTAATCGGCATCGTCGGTGACCTTGGCATGACCGTCGAGGTCACGCTGGCGGTAATCTGTCCCATCGATCCGAATGGTCTCGAAGTTCGCAGCGAGAGCTTGAATCTCACGTAAGAAGTCCGCGGCGGCAAAGCGGCCCTCACCGAGCGCGTTGGGGGGCGTATTGGACGTTGCCGCGATACGGGTGCCTCCCGCCGTGAGCTCGCCGAGGAGACGGGTCATGATCATGGTGTCACCCGGGTCATCCAACTCGAACTCATCGATACAGATCAGGGATGCCCCGCGCAACGCTTCGGTAGCGGCAGAGTATCCGAGAGCCCCGACCAAAGCGGTGTACTCGATGAACGTCCCAAAGTATTTCCGCCCGGTCGCCTGATGCCAGAGGGCGGCGAGCAGATGCGTTTTTCCCACCCCAAATCCCCCATCAAGATAGACCCCTGTTCCTCCCGCAGCAGCCTTTGCTTTTTTCTTAGCAAAGAAGCCCCCGCTCTTTGCCTGAACAACAGTGAAATTACGCAAACGCTCAACAGTCTCTGCCTGAGAAGGATAGCCGGGATCGGGCCTATAACTATCGAACGTCGCATCCGTAAACTGCGGCGGCGGCACTAAATTCCTCACGATCTCGCCGCCCGACATGGTGGGAAGTCGATCTACAAGGCGGGTGGTTGCGAGAGGTTGCGTGGATTCCATTAACCTAAATATTCAATCTGTTGCTGGGAACTACTGGGAAATTATGACAAAGATGACAGCCGACAGTGCGTATAGGGTGAAATACACAGTCAAATCGCGTAGATTCGATAGGCGGCTACAGAAGTAGCCTAGTGCGAATCTCGCAGGTTAAAAACTTATGGAGGAAAGATGACTATTGAGGTAGACACGGCTTCGGCGGATGCGGGCTACGCACACCCCGAACGTCTTGTAAGTACCGAGTGGCTCGAGAAGAATCTCGGACGCGAGGGACTCGTGGTCGTTGAGTCCGACGAAGACGTGCTTCTTTATGAGACGGGACATATCCCCGGTGCCGTCAAGATCGATTGGCACACTGACCTCAATGATCCTGTTCTCCGCGATTTTGTCCAGGGCGAGGAATTCGCCAGAGTCCTGAGCGACAAGGGCATTAGCCGCGACAGCACCGTAGTCATCTACGGCGATAAGAGCAATTGGTGGGCCGCATACGCCCTGTGGATCTTCTCGCTTTTCGGTCACGAGGATGTTCGACTCCTCAATGGCGGGCGCGACAAGTGGATCGCGGAAGGCCGTGCGATCACGACGGATGTTCCGTCGCCAAGCCGCACCGAGTATCCCGTCATCGAGCGTGACGATACCGTTTTGCGCGCGTATAAGGAAGACACGCTCGCCCACATCGGTAAACCGCTGATCGATGTTCGCGGCCCAGAAGAATATACGGGCCAACGCACCACGATGCCAAACTACCCCGAAGAGGGTTCGCTCCGTGCAGGTCACATCCCGACCGCGGCGAGTGTGCCGTGGGCGAAAGCTGCGGCAGATGATAGTACGTTCAAATCCGTGGCTGACCTCGGTCTGCTCTACCGCACTGAGGCAGGCCTCAATGACGGGGATGATGTGATCGTCTATTGCCGCATCGGCGAACGTTCCAGCCACACCTGGTTCGTTTTGACGCACCTGCTGGGATTCGAGAACGTACGAAACTACGACGGATCGTGGACCGAGTGGGGCAGCGCTGTGCGTGTGCCCATCGTCAAGGGTTCTGAACGCGGTTCCGTTCCCGCCTAGGGGTGGGCATCTACTCCGAGTAAGCCAGCTAAGATTGATGGGATGACCGAGAACTCTTTGCCCCAGGCTCTTGAAGAGATCCGTGAGGATTTCCTTGCGCTGGAACAGCGTGACCGTTTGCAATTGCTACTCGAGTTTTCGAACGAGCTGCCGGAGCTGCCGGAACGGTACCAGGATCATCCCGATCTCTTCGAACGGGTCGAAGAATGCCAGGCTCCCGTCTTTATCTTCACTGAGATCGACGAGCAGGGGCTCTTTCACCTGCACGCGACTGCCCCGCGCGAAGCTCCGACAACGCGGGGCTTCGCGTCGATCCTGGCCCAGGGGCTAGACGGTCTCACGGTCGAAGAACTATTGAACGTGCCAGATGACTTTCCCTATATGATCGGGCTCACGGAGGCGATCTCCCCCCTTCGCATACGTGGGATGCTGGGCATCCTCGGCCGAATCAAGCGGGGCGTGCGGGCCAAGGCCGGAATTACCAGCTAAAGCGTCACAAGGTCTTAAGCCAGCCTCGAATCGCTTCGGTCCACCGCGCGCGGTCGTAGTTCCACAGCTTTGTGTGGCGGGCCACGGTAAACGGGACGAACGTTACGAGGTCGGGCCGAGCATCCGCAAATTCGCGAGACGGTCCCGAGATTACGAAGCCGTCATCGTCGCTGTGCAGGAGAAGGACTGGCACCGAAAACTTGTCGGCGTTTTTCACCAGGTTCAGCGAGTCCAGGTTAATTGGCTCCCTACGACGCACACGAAAACGCCCCGTCTTCAGCAGGCGGAACGCCCAACTCTGAATCGCAGGTGGAAGCTTTGCCTGGCGACCAAGCGCCCTGAGCGTTTCGTACCAATCAACAACGGGAGATTCAAGAATCACTCCCCTGACCCGCTCACGGTGACGGGACCGCAGAAGGGCCTGCATCACGGTTGCCCCGCCCATCGACCAGCCGACGAGCACTATGTCCGTAGCCCCCTGCGCCACTGCGAAGTTCATTGCGCTCTCTACGTCTCGCCATTCGGAGTCGCCAAGCGCGTAGTGCCCGCCAACCCCAGACGGAGCCTCTCCATCGTTACGATACGAGATGGCCAGACTCGTATAGCCCGCATCGTAGAGCGGCGGTATCCCCCTGATGGCCTCGACGCGCTGCACTCCGCGCCCATGAACATGAATAGCCCACCGTCCACGGCTCTTGGGGTGCGAAACCAGCCAGGCGGGTGCCTCACCAAGCTCTGTGTGAATCTGCACATCGTCAACGGGGTAACCCAGCTCGGAGGGATGTACGTAGTACCATCCGCTGATACGGGCCCACGTCCCCGGCCGGGGAGAGCCTTTATCAACCGTGAGTAGGTGGCGGGTAACGGTGTTCTTGCCCCTGCCAAGTATCGCCCCCACGCGCGCGACGCTGGCGCCGTTTTCGGAGATGAGCGAGTATACGCCGGGCAGAAGCGTGTCGGCGCTCGCACTCAGGGTAACCGTCTCCGCAATCAGATCTGACGTGATAATGCGGACATCGTATTCGCTCCCAGTCGGAGGCGAAACCACTGCCCGCGCGAAGGCTAGGGCAACGGCACAGGCGATTCCCCCCATCAGCGCTGCTGAGCCCACGATTCCGGCTGTCGTCCAGCCCCAGGCTGCCTTCGTGATACGCATAATTTCATGCTACTCCCCAAGACATCGGCGTGGCTCACATACGAGACGAGAAAAGAAACCTACCCTTCAACTGTGAACACTCAGAGGGACCATGCGCTGCCACCTGAGTTTTCGTATGCCCTGGATTCCATCCGGAAGGCCACGTATCGCAATGATCTGAGGGTTCGCTCAATCGAGGCGCCTGACTCGCTGGCTCCCCATGCGGTCTCTCTCGCGGCCGATGTGAACCCTCGAGAACACGGAGTAGATTCACCCCATGGGACGGGGCGGTTCATTCTCCTCTATGACAGATCAGAACCAGCGGAGTGGGGCGGGCCTTTCCGCGCTGTCTGTTTCGCGCAGGCCCCCCTCGAAACGGAAATCGGCCTCGATCCTTTCCTGGCTGAAGTTACCTGGTCGTGGTTGATCGATGGGTTGGATGCTCGCAACGCCAAATACACGGCCGCCTCGGGAACATCCACAAAGATTTTGTCGACGGGCTTTGGCGAGCTGGCGGCGCAGGGCGATGGAGCCCAGATTGAGCTGAGGGCATCGTGGTCGCCGAGCGATCACCACATTGGTGCCCATGTTGAGGGGTGGGGTGAGCTGCTCTGTATGCTAGCTGGTCTCCCGCCCACATCGGACGGAGTGGCTTCCTTACAGGCCAGAAGGATGACGCGTGAGTGATTGGCAGCTTGTCACCGATCAGGATAGTTTTGATTCGGCAGTTGATACGCTCGCCTCCGGCACCGGGGTTATCGGTGTCGACGCCGAGCGGGCATCCGGGTATAAGTACACGCAGAGCGCGTATCTGATCCAGTTTTTTCGGCAAAACGCGGGAACGTTTCTTTTTGACCCTGTTACTATCGAGTCCTTCGCCCCTCTTCAGGAGAAACTGGGTGGCGAGGAGTGGGTTTTTCACGCGGCAAGCCAGGACCTTCCCTGCCTCCGTGAGGTGGGCCTTGATCCAGAGCATATTTTTGACACGGAACTAGCTGCCCGACTCCTCGGGTTGCCTCGCGTCGGGCTTGGGGCGGTCGTGGAGGAGCTTCTTGGAGTGCACCTAGCGAAGGAACATTCAGCGGTTGACTGGTCTACCCGTCCCCTGCCGGAACCCTGGCTCAACTATGCGGCAGCGGACGTCACACTTTTACCGGAACTGCGCGCGATTCTTGCGCAGAAGCTCGAGGAAGACGGCAAAACTCGATTCGCAGCGGAGGAATTTGAGGATGTTCTCCACAAGCAGCCGAAGCCACCGGCCGAGGAGCCCTGGCGGAAGATGTCCGGTGTACACAAGGTCACGGGCTTACGCAATCTTGCCGTGGCGCGAGAACTCTGGTTGGCTCGCGACGAACTAGCCAGAAGCGAAGATGTCTCCCCCGGCCGACTGGTTCCTGATGCCTCTCTCGTCGTGGCCGCGCTGGAGATGCCTCGCTCAAAGGCTCAACTAGCGGCACTCAAATCCTTTAGCGGGCGGGCCAGCAGGCGTGAGATAGATCGGTGGTGGAAGGCGATTCTCACCGGGAGACAAACCGAGGATCTTCCCCTTTTGCGTCAGCATGTGCATTCCATGCCGCCCCATCGCACCTGGAAGATGCGGTATCCGGATGCGTTTGAACGACTCAGTCTGGTGCGGGAGGCCCTCGGCGAGGTTTCGACCGCGATGAACATCCCCGTTGAAAATCTCATGACACCCGAGGTTCTCCGGAAAGTGTGTTGGCAACCGCCGGAAGACCCGACACAGGAGAGCGTTTCGCTTGCTCTTGTGAATGCAGGCGCGCGTCCGTGGCAAATAGACGCTACCCGACAGGTTATTACCACTACTCTTGTAGCTATCAACCAAAACGCGAACGAGGCTGCCGAGAAGGATTCGTCAGAAGACTGATACGGTTTGGCGCGAACCCATGACCGTTCTTAGGGTTGTATTCTGAGGTAGATAGTTCTAGGTTGATGGTTCTCGGTAGATAGTTCTCACGATGGAGGCACAGTGGCCACGGTAAACGATGTTGTTTTTGTAGATGGCGTTCGTACGCCATTCGGTAGGGCTGGCGAGAAGGGGATGTTCTGGAATACCAGGGCTGACGATCTCGCGGTGAAGACCATCGTGGGTGTGCTCGAGCGGAACCCACAGATTCCGCCTGACCGCATCGACGATGTTGCGATCGCGGCAACTACCCAACAGGGCGATCAGGGCCTCACCCTCGGCCGCACCGCCGCCCTCCTCGCAGGTCTCCCCAAATCTGTTCCGGGCTTCGCCATCGATCGTATGTGTGCGGGCGCGATGACCGCAGCCTCTATGATGAGCGCGTGCATCGGCTTCGGCCAATACGACCTCGCGATTGCCGGCGGCGTCGAGCATATGGGTCGGCACCCGATGGGCTTCAACGCGGACCCGAACCCCCGCTTCCTGGCGGAACGCCTGGTCAGCGAGGACGCGCTCAATATGGGGATAACGGCCGAGAACATCCACGATCGATTCCCGCAGCTCACGAAGGAGCGCGCCGATCGATACGCGCTGCGCAGCCAGCAGAAAGTCACTGCCGCCTATGAGGCGGGCAAGATCCAGCCGGACCTGGTGCCAGTCGCTATCCGCACGAACGAAGGCTGGGGGCTCGCAACCCGCGACGAGGCGCCCCGCCCAGAGACCACTATGGAGGGTCTCGCGGCACTCAAGACACCGTTTCGTCCACACGGCCGGGTAACGGCGGGCAATGCCTCCGGCCTGAACGACGGAGCCACGGCGTGTATTCTCGCGAGCGGGGATGCCGTGAAAGAGTTCGGCCTGCAGGCCAAGATGAAACTCGTGAGCTTCGCATATGCGGGGGTTGAGCCCGAAATCATGGGGATCGGTCCGGTTCCCTCCACCGAGAAGGCGCTTCGCAAGGCCGGGCTCAGCATAGGCGATATTGGACTTTTCGAACTCAACGAGGCGTTTGCCGTTCAGGTTCTCTCGTTCCTCGATCACTTTGGGATCGACGACGACGATCCCAGGGTCAACCCCTATGGCGGCGCGATCGCCCTTGGGCATCCCCTCGCTTCCTCCGGGGTGCGACTCATGAATCAGCTCGCTCATCAATTCTCGGAGCAACCCGACGTGCGTTACGGCGTCACCGCGATGTGTATCGGGCTCGGACAGGGTGGAACCATGATCTGGGAAAATCCCCACTACACCGGCCGCAAGAAATAAGCCGACAGACATAAAGGAGGGCGAATAATGACTGACTACACGCAGATTGATTTCAGCACACTCATCGAGTCCAGCGAAGACGAGGTCGTCACGCACAGCTTCGTGCGCGATGTCCCGCTGGCCAGCGGCGGCATTCTCGCGCTGATCACGCTCGACAACGGGCGCGACCACACCCGCCCGAACACATTGGGCCCTCGTACGCTGGAAGAGCTAGGACGCACGCTTGATAACCTGCGGGATAGGGCATCCCTTGGCGAAATTCGCGGTGTCGCAATCACCGGTAAGCCCTATATTCTGGCCGCGGGGGCAGACCTCAGCAAGGTGTCCGAGCTGGCGGATCGAGAGACCGCCTTGCGCATGGGGCAGCTGGGGCACTTCGTGCTGGGCAAGCTCGGAACGCTTGGCGTTCCGTCGTTTACCTTCATCAATGGGCTTGCTCTCGGCGGCGGGACGGAAATCGCGCTCAACTCTGACTATCGTACGGTCGACAGCAGCATTGCGGCGCTGGCCCTTCCTGAGGTTTTCCTCGGTCTGATCCCCGGATGGGGAGGTGCGACGATCCTGCCAAACCTGATCGGAATCGAAAACGCGCTCAACGTGGTTATCTCGAATCCGCTCAAAAATAATCGGATGCTCAAGGCCAAGGATGTCCTGGAGCTCGGCATCGCGGATGTCATGTTCAACCCGGTCAACTTTCTGGAGGACTCAATCCGCTGGGCAGACGGCATCATCTCGGGCGCGACCAAGGTGGCCCGGCCGAACGTGCCCGGAAAGCTCGAACGGCTAGCAAAGTGGGATATCGCGATCAAGGTGGCGAAGTCGCAGCTTGAGTCTCGTATCGGCACGGTGGCAAAAAGCCCATACAAGGCGCTTGAACTGCTCAAGGCGGCAAAAGATAATGATCGGGCCCAGGGATTCGAACGCGAGGATGAGGCCCTAGCCGAGCTTATCTCGGGCGATCAATTCCATGCGAGCATGTACGCGTTTAACCTGGTCCAGAAGCGAGCCAAGCGCCCCGCCGGAGCACCGGATGCCGCGCTCGCCCGCAAGATCACCAAGGTGGGGATCATCGGGGCTGGGCTCATGGCCAGCCAATTTGCGCTCCTCTTCGTGCGCCGGCTGCAGGTGCCCGTCGTCATCACGGATCTGGATCAGGCCCGTGTTGATAAGGGACTGTCATATATTGGCGACGAAATCGACAAGCTCGCGGCGAAGGGCCGGCTCTCCCCCGACGAGACCAACCGATTGAAGGCCTTGGTCAGCGGCACAACCGATAAGGCCGACTTCTCGGATTGCGACTGGGTTATCGAGGCCGTCTTCGAGGAGCTCGAGATCAAGCAGGATGTTTTCGCCGAGATCGAGACGCATATCTCGCCCGACGCTATTCTCGCGACCAATACGAGCTCGCTTTCCGTCGAGAAGATCGGCGCCAAGCTGGCGCACCCAGAGCGACTCGTAGGATTCCACTTCTTTAACCCGGTTGCCGTGATGCCCCTGATCGAGGTCGTCAACGCGCCAGATACCAACGAGGAAGCGCTGGCGACGGCAATGGCGATCGCCAAGAAGCTGCGCAAGACGGCAGTCATCACGCGGGATACCCCCGGCTTTGTGGTGAACCGGGTGCTGGCTAAACTGCTGGGAGAGGCAATGCACGCCCTCGACGCCGGGACTCCGTTCGAGACTGTCGACCACGCCCTCGATTCGTTCGGCCTGCCGATGACGCCCTTCGAGCTGCTCGAACTCGTGGGCCTCACCGTGGGGGCTCACGTGCTGGATACCCATCACGCGGCGTTCCCAGACCGTTTCTACCGCAGTGAGAACCTGCACAAGCTCGCCGAATACGGCAAGATCCTGGAACGAGACGCCAAAGGCAACATCAAGGGCATCGATAAGGGTGCCCAGAAGATTGTTTCCCAGGGCCAGACACCGGGCAGCGCTCCGCTGACCGGCGCCGAGATTCTCACTCGCGTGCAAGACGGGCTGGCCGACGAGATCCACCGGATGCTCGAAGACGGGGTTGTGCACGGCGCCGAGGATATCGACCTGTGCATGATCCTGGGTGCTGGCTGGCCGTTCCAGATGGGCGGGGCAACGCCCTACCTCGATCGAGTAGGCGCAAGCGAACGGGTGTTCGGGGCTACGTTCCACGATCCGCAGATTCGCGGGGTTTAGTTCGCGGAGTTTAGTTCGCGGAGTTCAGTAACCGGTTAGGTAGCCCCGAGCATCCGTCTATCGGTTAAGCGACGACATATCCGGGTAGCGGTCCCCGACCGGTGCCGACAGGCTGTCCAACGCCGCCAGCTGCTCGGTGCTCAGGGTGAGCGACTCTGCCGCGACGTTCTGCTCCAGGTAGCTCACGCGCTTAGTGCCGGGGATAGGAACGATATCGTTACCCTGAGCGAGCAACCAGGCAAGAGCGACCTGGCCGGGAGTAGCGCCAACCTGGGCTGCGACGGCGTCCACCTGCTCCACGATCTGGATGTTTGCCTCCAGGCTATCCCCGGCAAAGCGGGGGCTGAAGCGACGGTAGTCGTCGGCATCAAGCTGATCGAGAGAACGGATGCTGCCGGTCAAGAACCCCCGCCCGAGTGGCGAATACGGCACAAAGCCGATACCCAGCTCGCGCACGGTCGGCAGGATCTCGGCCTCGGGATCACGCGACCACAGCGAGTACTCGGTCTGCAGCGCAGTAATGGGATGCACCGCGTGAGCGCGACGAATTGTCTCCGGGGCGGCCTCCGACAGGCCCAGATGCTTGACCTTGCCCTCTGCGACCAGCTCTGCCATGGCCCCAACGGTTTCCTCGATGGGAACGTTGGTGTCAACGCGGTGCAGGTAATAGAGGTCTACACTGTCAACGCCTAGCCGGCTGAGCGATCCCTCGATGGCGCGACGCACATTGGCGGGGCTTCCGTCAAGAGCGCGCGCGGTGGGATCACCCTCCACCAGGTTGATCCCAAACTTTGTCGCAATCTTGGCCTCATCCCAACGACCGGCGAGAGCCTTTCCGAGCAGCGTCTCGTTAGTGTAAGGCCCGTACATCTCGGCGGTGTCAAAGAGGGTGACGCCCAAATCGATCGCGCGATGAATGGTCCTGATCGCCTCGTCTTCATTCTGTCCGGAACCGGAATAGAAAGCAGACATTCCCATGCAGCCAAGTCCGAGGCGAGAGACGGTGAGCTCCCCGTTCGGGTCAGTGGCAGAGCCGAATGTGGTGTTTTTCATATGTTTGCGACCTTTCGTGAATACTCAGCAATCTTGTAAGAGATTGCCTCGAGGCTCGATTGAGTCTCGAGAAGATGCGCAATAACTCTTTCTCGATGTTCGACGAGCAGGGCAAGCCGAGCATCGTTTGTCGATTCTCCCTGCCGAGCGAGATCCACATACTCTTTGATCTGGCTAATACTCATACCGGTACTGCGTAATTTGGTGACAAAGATTACCCATCGAAGGTCTCTCGCCCCATAAATACGATGCGTGGATTCTGCGCGATCGAGCGGGTTGATCATCAATCCGGCTCTTTCGTAATATCGAAGGGTATGGGTGGATACACCCGTTTCTTCGGCCACCTGCGAAATCGAGAGTGTCGTTATTGCGTCGCTCATAGATGTAACGATAGACCTTAGAGCGCGCTCTAAGTCAAGTGTGCGGTCCAGAAAACTTTCTAGGCTTGTTCCTTGTGCAGTTTGATCGCGGCCGTCGTCGTAGGAACCTCGCCATCGGGCAGCGGACGAGCGACCGGAATCTTACTTCCGAGCACCTGGGCCACGACGTCCCTCGCAATCTGTTGCGCGGTGAGACCAACATCTTCAAGGATCTCTTCACGTGTGGCATGGTCCAAGAACTCGTCGGGAACACCGAGCTCCGTGACTGCCGTATCGACTTCAGCGCTGCGGAGATCTTGACGGATACGCGTTCCAATACCCCCGACCCGCACGCCATCCTCGATACTCACCACGAGGCGATGCTGGGCCGCAAGCTCGATCAGGCTGTCCGCGACAGGCACCACCCAGCGAGGGTCGATTACGGTCGCGCCTATTCCCTGATGGGAGAGGCGCTCTGCAACATCGAGGGCAACGTTAGCCATCGTGCCAACCGCTACGAGCAGTACATCTTTCTGGTCCCCCTCGCAGAGAACGTCAACGCCATCCGCTGTACGCCGCACCGCGGGGATCGTGTCGGACGCGTTCCCCTTCGGAAAACGCACAACGGTAGGTGCATCTGTCACGGAAACCGCCTCGCGCAGTTCCTCGCGCAACGTTTCGGCGTCACGCGGGGCCGCAATCCTGATACCAGGAATCACCTGGAGAATCGCCAAATCCCACACGCCATGATGGCTGGGACCGTCCGGCCCTGTCACACCCGAGCGATCGAGCACAAACGTAACCCCGGCTTTATGCAGCGCAACGTCCATCAGGACCTGATCAAACGCGCGATTCATGAAGGTTGCGTACATTGCTACCACCGGGTGAAGGCCGCCATAGGCCAGGCCAGCGGCGCTCGTCACGGCATGCTGTTCTGCGATACCCACGTCGTATACCCTGTCGGGGTAACGTTCCGCGAACTTATGCAGACCCGTCGGCCTCAGCATTGCTGCCGTTATGCCGATTATGCTGGGGTTCTCATCTGCGAGAGTCACGATCTCATCGCTAAAGACAGATGTCCAAGACTGTCCAGAGGACGACCCAATCGGTCGCCCGTCTGCCGGGTTGATCTTGCCGACGGCGTGGAATTGGTCGGCTACATCCTCGCGAGCTGGGGCATATCCCCTGCCCTTCTCTGTGATCACGTGAACGATGACTGGCTGCCCGTAATTCTTGGCCTGCGTGAGAGCCTCTTCCATCGCTTGGATGTCGTGACCGTCTACAGGACCGACATACTTGATATCAAGATTCGAATAGAGCGACTCGTTGTCGGAGAAACGACTCAAGAACCCGTGGGTACCCCCACGCACTCCACGATAGATAGCTCGACCGACGGCACCGAGTTTGTTAAACGCCCGCTCGCTCGACCGCTGCAGATCACGGTAGGTGCGCTGGGTTCGAACCCCGTTGAGGAACCGGGCCATGCCGCCGATAGTGGGTGCGTAGGATCGGCCATTATCATTGACGACGATCACCAGGTTGCGCGAGTTATCATCACTGATATTGTTCAGCGCTTCCCACGTCATTCCGCCGGTAAGAGCACCATCGCCAACAACAGCAATAACGTGACGGTTCTTCTGCCCGGTCTGCGCAAAAGCACGGGAAATACCATCTGCCCAACTCAGTGAGCTGGACGCATGTGAACTCTCGACAATATCGTGAACAGACTCGGAGCGCTGTGGGTAGCCGGCAAGTCCACCCCTCAACCGAAGCATCGAGAAATCCTGTCGGCCGGTCAGAAGCTTATGAACATAAGATTGGTGACCCGTATCAAACACAATGGGGTCATTCGGAGAATCGAAAACCCGGTGAAGGGCGATAGTCGTCTCTACGACGCCAAGGTTTGGTCCGAGGTGTCCGCCACTCTTGGAGACTTCTGCAATTAGAAAGTCACGGATCTCTTGAGCAAGTGTCTCAAGTTCCTCAAGGGACAATTGATCAAGATCCCGGGGACCACTAATCCGCTTCAGCACGCTCACACGGCCTCCTCATATCACCAACGATGCAACGCACTCCGCCCGCACCTCTATGAAAGTCTACGACCCCTGGCCGAAAGTTTCGTCCATACCCGCCGAGTATATTCTGATTCCATCACAGATGACTGGATACAACCCTGCCCTCAGAGACCACATCAGACTGGCTCAGGGACTTAAACGGGCTCACTGTTACCAGCAAAAAGCGTATTAATGCGACGCATCGCCGACCGCGCCTCAGCCGTCATGGTTGCACAGACGAAATCATGGATGGCACCAGGGTAAATTCGAAGCTCAACGCTTCCACGAGCATCCGTTATCTTCTGCGCAAGCGACATAGAATCCGGATAGAGCAGATCGTGGGTTCCCTGGTAGATATAGACCGGAGGAAGGTCGTACATCCGCCCGGAGAGCACACTCACCCGCGCATCGGAAAGGTCGTACGAACCAGCCCAGAGTTGACCCGCAGCGATCAGGCCTGAGACTCCCAGCATCGGATCTTTCTTGACGACAGGAGGGATCCCTGGGTTGCTCATCGTTATATCAACCCAGGGAGAAACAAGAACAACCGCATCGGGGCAACGCAGACCCTCGTCGCGACAGTGCTGGGCCCAACCAAGCGCGAGCGAACCACCCGCCGAGTCGCCCATCAAAAACACTCTTTTCTTGTCAGCCAAGCGGATAATCGAAGAATAGACAGCATCCAATAAGTGATATGCATCGTCAACCGTATTCTCGGGAGCAAGACCATAGAGCGGTACCGTGACAGTAGCCCTGCTGTTGCGGAGGATCGATGCGATAACCCACCAATGCGCAATGGAGAGTGCCGCAATAAAGCCACCACCGTGGAGATACATAACCTGATGTCCGGACGGGTGTGACTTCGGGGTGAGACGAATTACCCGCTGCCCGTTGACGAGATCTTCGTGGACATGCGCGAGGCGCCGAACTGAGCGCGTCATAGAGGCCGCCCTCCGCGGACGTCCTACTGCGCGAAAAACGGCACGGGGACCATCGGTGAACGTCGTCGGGATGAACACAAGAACTATTCTGATGAGCGCCATAAGGAACGACACGAAAATACCTTCTCCCGTGGGTTAATCCCACACATGAGAATAGTATCGCGTAAGAAAGCCCGGTACTCTCAGAGAGTACCGGGCTTTCACCTACCAGTAATTAAACGAGCGAGCGTAGAACGTATTGCAGGATGCCGCCGTTACGGTAGTAATCGGCTTCTCCCGGCGTATCGATACGAACGACGGCGTCAAACTCAACCGGGGTCTTACCCGAGGCCGAGAATTCACTCGGAGTTGCGACAACACGAACCGATTTGGGCGTCTCACCCTCGTTGAGCTTCTCGATGCCCGTGATCTCGAAGATCTCCGTTCCGTCAAGACCCAAAGAATCAGCGTTTGTGCCCTCTGGGAATTGCAACGGTAGAACACCCATACCGATCAGGTTCGAGCGATGGATGCGTTCGAAGCTTTCCGTGATCACCGCGCGAACGCCGAGAAGGCTGGTTCCCTTTGCCGCCCAGTCACGAGACGAGCCCGAGCCGTATTCCTTGCCTCCGAGAACAACAAGCGGAGTTCCCTCCGCCTGGTAGTTCTGCGAGGCATCATAAATAAACGACTGAGGGCCATCAACCTTCGAAAAATCACGAGTAAACCCGCCCTCTACACCGTCAAGCAGCTGGTTCTTCAGACGAATATTCGCGAAGGTTCCGCGGATCATGACTTCGTGGTTTCCACGGCGCGAGCCATAGGAGTTGAAGTCCTTGCGGGCGATGCCGTTCTCAATCAGGTATTGACCTGCCGGGGTGTCAGCCTTGATGTTTCCGGCTGGGCTGATGTGGTCGGTGGTCACCGAGTCACCCAGCTTCGCCAGGACACGGGCTCCCGAGATATCGGTAACGGGAGTAGTTTCCATTGTCATACCGTCGAAGTATGGGGGTTTGCGCACATACGTGCTCTCGGCATCCCATTCAAAAACGTTACCCGTAGGAATCGGAAGCGAGCGCCAGCGGTCGTCGCCGTCGAAGACGCTACCGTACTTATCGGTAAACATGCTCGTGTCGATCGAGGTATCGATGGTCGATTGCACCTCGAGAGGGTCAGGCCAGATGTCCTTGAGGAAAACGTCATTTCCCTCTTTGTCTTTACCGAGCGAATCGGTATCGAAGTCGAAGTTCATCGAGCCGGCAAGAGCATACGCGATAACGAGGGGCGGGCTTGCCAGGTAGTTCATCTTTACATCGGGGTTGATACGACCCTCGAAGTTGCGGTTACCGGACAGCACAGCGGTGACGGCAAGATCGTTCGCTTGCACGGCGGCTGATACTTCCTCGGGAAGCGGACCCGAGTTACCAATGCAGGTAACGCAGCCGTAGCCGACCAGGTAAAAGCCAAGATCCTCAAGGTAAGGAGTAAGTCCCGACTTATCGTAGTAGTCCGTAACAACCTTTGACCCTGGAGCAAGCGTGGTCTTGACCCACGGCTTGGCTGTGAGGCCCTTCTGCGCAGCGTTACGAGCAAGGAGACCTGCCGCAAGCATGACGGAGGGATTGGACGTATTGGTGCACGAAGTGATTGATGCGATCGTGACGGCACCGTGATCGATAATGTAGGTCTCGCCCTCAGGGCTCGTGACAGTTGCCGGATTAGATGCCCCCGCAGGACCAGAGCTGATAAGTACTGAGGAAGTCGATCCGTGATCGCCTAGCTCATGACTCGATGAGGGAGGGTCGGATGCTGGGAAAGAGTCGCGCGATTCGCGATCGATAACCGAATGCGACACGGTTGCGTAGTTGTGCAGATCCGTGTGGAATTGCTCCTTCGCATTCGTGAGTTCGATACGATCTTGCGGACGCTTTGGTCCGGCAATCGACGGGACCACTGTGCTGAGGTCCAGCTCGAGATATTCGCTGAAGACCGGCTCTGACTTCGGATCGTGCCACAGCTTCTGCAGCTTAGAGTAGCTCTCCACGAGGGCGATCTGCTCGTCGCTGCGACCGGTGAGGCGCAGATAGTCAAGGGTGACATCGTCAACAGGGAAGATGGCAGCAGTGGAGCCAAACTCCGGGCTCATATTTCCGATGGTTGCCCTGTTTGCGAGCGGCACCGAGGCAACACCCTCGCCGTAGAACTCTACGAACTTACCGACGACTCCGTGCTTACGTAGCTGTTGAGTGATGGTGAGCACAACATCCGTCGCGGTGACGCCAGCGGGGATCTGACCGGAGAGTTTGAATCCGACAACCTTAGGGATGAGCATCGAGACAGGCTGGCCGAGCATGGCCGCCTCAGCCTCGATACCTCCGACGCCCCAACCGAGTACGCCAAGTCCGTTAACCATAGTGGTGTGCGAGTCGGTACCGACGCAGGTGTCGGGGTAGGCCTGGAGGTTGCCTTCTACCTCACGCGTGTATGTGATTCGTGCCAGGTACTCGATGTTGACCTGGTGCACGATTCCCGTTCCGGGGGGAACAACCTTGAAATCGTCGAATGCCGTCTGGCCCCAACGCAGGAACTGGTATCGCTCACCGTTGCGGTCATACTCGATCTCGACGTTTCGCTGGAACGAATCAGCCGCACCAAACAGATCCGAGATCACCGAGTGGTCGATAACAAGTTCTGCGGGGGCAAGCGGGTTGATCTTGTTCGGGTCTCCCCCAAGGTCCGAGACAGCCTCGCGCATGGTGGCCAGGTCAACGATGCAGGGGACGCCAGTGAAGTCTTGCATGATGACGCGCGCGGGGGTGAACTGGATCTCAGTGTTGGGTTCAGCCGTCGGATCCCAGTTACCCAGTGCCTCAATATGCTGCTTTGTCACGTTGGCACCGTCTTCGGTGCGTAGAAGATTCTCGAGAAGAACCTTGAGACTATAGGGAAGCTTTTCGTAGCCAGCTACAGAATCGAGACGGAAAATCTCGTAATCCTGTGAACCTACTGTGAGCGTATCCCGTGAGCCAAAACTATTAACAGCAGTCACGTTTTCTCCTTTACTGAGCCTGAGACAATCTTGCTCCCGGCCCGCCCGCCTGGCTAGCAAGGATAACCTTACCTAGGCGGCCAATTTAGCGGAATTTCGGGGAAAACTATCTTGATGTCGAGATAACTCTAGCATCGGTTCCGAGAAAAATCACACCGAAAGATTCGGTGTTTCGTCGGATCCGCCCCCGCTATCAGCGTCACGTGCACTCTCATGCTCCGCCTTGTTTCGGCCGATACTTGAACGAACAAGCAGCCACGAAACCACGATCAGCAACGCGAAGAAGGGGATGCCCATCACAAATCGAGCGACACCAAGGGCTTCTATCTGATTCGCGTAGTACAGGGGCAGCTGAATAACAAGGCGGAGGGTAAAGAGGCCAACCCACATAAGCGTGACGAGCATCATCACTCGAAAGGTCTTCTTATCTCTGCGCCACGAAGTGCCGATTCCCGTAAAGAATCCGATACCTACGCCGACAATCGGCCAACCGACGATAACCGAGATCAGGAGGCCAAGACCCCACGCTATATTCGTGAAAAATCCGGTCACATAGTAGTCCCGAGCCTGACCTGTAAGCAACGCGATGACGACGCAAAAAAGAATTCCGAAAAGACCGGAAAGCGCAGGCATGACCGGTTGTTTCTGCACGAGACGAGCCACAAGAAAAAGCACACCGATCACGACGGGTGCGATGACACTGGGAACAAGGTCGCGGGTGAATATATATGCCCCGAGAAAGACTACCCCTGGAACAACAGACTCGAGGATACCCCGAACTCCACCGATCGATTCAATCACAGCCTCGCGTGTGAGCGCTTCTCCCGAAGCTGCGCGTGCCACGCTTCCGACAAGACCGGAGCGGCCGAGACCCGCCGCGGCCGATTCATTAGATTCCGGTTCGATCTCGTCATGCTCGGGCTGTATGTTCTCGCCGTCGTCGGGGTCTTGTGCTGTCATGTCTAATTACGCCCTATGAAATATTTTCGGCACCGTCGACGTCTCCTGCCGCAGCAGGAACGCGGAGAGGCAAAAGATCGCGTGGAGGCATGGGCTGGTCTCCGCGAACAACCACAATGCTCCGGAAAAGCTCTTCAACCTTCTCTGCCGCTTCTTTATCTGAAACTGCGGCACCTGAGATCACTCCGCGCAACAACCATCTCGGGCCGTCCACGCCGATAAATCTCACACGGGTAGTACCCTTGTCAGCTGTTGGAAGGTGCGCCTCGAGCTCAGGCCCAAAAACGCCGTCAACCTCGGTAATACGCGCCTTCTGCGCTGTGAGCTGCTCCTGAATCTGGTTACGAACTTCGTGCCACAATCCCGTGCTTCTCGGTGAGGCAAAGGCTTGCAGCTGAATCGTAGAATCAGCGAAATCAAGAGATACAGCCACAATACGCTGAGTGCCCTCCTCAACGTCGAGCCTCATCTGGATACCTTCGCGAGGGAGGACCTTGATTGATCCCAGGTCGACATACGGGCGAACTGTGCTCGCCTCCGAAGCATCAAATGGCCCTTCGATTTCTCGATCTATCGGACCAGACTTCGACTCGTCCAGGATTGGTCCCGTTTCGATATCGCCGTGATCGTCATCCGGGCTCGCTATTGCCTCGGTGTTCTCGCTTTTTTTGGGGGCATCGGCCATTAGCTTTGTCCTTTCGCATGTGCGCCATATCCGGTTGATCCGAAGCCAGATTCGCCTCGGTCGCTTCCGGGAAGTTTTTCAACCTGAATAAAGTTTGCTCGTGAGACCTGCATAAAGATCACCTGGGCGATGCGGTCGCCGGGATTGATCTCATACGCTTCGCTCTTATCCGTGTTCAGCAGGGTAACTTTGACCTCGCCACGATAACCAGCGTCGACAGTTCCCGGGGAGTTGACCACCGTAATACCGTGTTTCGTCGCAAGACCACTTCGCGGGACGACGAAGGCCACATAACCATCGGGCATCGCAAACGACACTCCGGTAGAGACAAGGACCCTCTCGCCCGGTTCAAGTACGAGATGTTCGGTGCTCCGCAGGTCTGCCCCGGCGTCACCTGGGTGAGCATACGCCGGTAGGCGATCTGCTTGAATGAGGATATCCACGGTTTCAATCACTCTCATTAGCGTAGTCCACATTCAGAAATCTGATAGTCATAGACTATGCAAATTTATTCTGAACGACTTCTACCCGGCTTCTGGACATTCTTTGCTGCACTTCTCATCGTGCCGGGAACCACACTCGTGCTTTTCCCGATAAATCAGATAGTTGCCGTCGTAGCCGGAGTTTCTTTGTACGTATTGTGTGCGGTTTTACTGCTCGCCTCTAGCCCCGTAATAACCGTCGAGGACGGTTTTCTTCGCGCAGGAAGGGCACAAATTTCTGTTGCACACCTCGGAAAAATCGAGAAGTTCGATGGCCAAGAAGCCACCCAGCAGAGGGGCCCATTATTGGATGCGCGCGCGCACCTTCTCATTCGGGGATGGGTAAACACGATACTGCGCATCAACCTCACGGACCCTAACGACCCGACTCCGTATTGGATTATTTCCACCCGGAAACCCGAACAGCTCGCGAATGCGATCACAAGGGCCCAAGAAGAAATCCAAGAGAAAAACTAAGCGGGGCCCATATTCATGGACCCCGCTGAGCAGTTCTAGCTATAAATCTAGCCTATGCTGCACACTCTCGGCACACGGGGCCAAGCTTGGTCTCGTGGTCAATCTGCGAACGATGTCGCACCAAGAAACAACTCACACAGGTGAACTCGTCGGCCTGCGGAGGGAGCACGACAACGTCGAGATCCATATCCGAGAGGTCAGCTCCAGCAAGCTCGAAGCCAGGGTTATCCGAATCCTCGCTGTCGATCGTTCCAGAGCTTTTATCCGGCACACGCTCTTTGAGCGCTTCAATCGATTCTGAGTCATCGTCGGACTTGCGGGGAGCGTCGTAATCAGTCGCCATTCTCTTCCAATTCTGTAAAACCTTGAAGCCCAATGTATTTGGGAGACGGCGATAGTTTGCACGAAAGTTGAAAGAAGTGCAAACTGAGTTCAGGATACTCACAGGAAGGGATTTCCAAAAACCGCTCCAATACGGTCTGTGTTTCGCGGCACGCCCGGATGCTTCCACAGAAAAAGGCGCCCATCATGGCACACTTGTCCAGCACGCGAGCACACACCGGAGGCACAAACATGCAGGAGCTCAGAGTCGTTGGAAACGAAAACGGCGCCCTGGTCGTATCAAACGACGCAGGAGAAAGCTTCCGAGTCGTGGCAGATGATGCCCTCTTCGCCGAAGTACGTCGCCTAGGCAAGCGCGACTCCGAGCAGTCAAAAGTTTCTCCCCGAATCATTCAGTCGCATATTCGCGCAGGGCGGACCCACGAGGAGATCACAAAACTCACGGGAGCAACGGTCTCCGATATCGAACGATACGAGGGGCCAGTCCTGGCTGAACGCTCGTACATTCTCGACAGCGCGTTACAGGTTTCTGTCGTGCTCAATACGGCTGAGGCCGAACTTGAGCATCACACATTTGGTGACGCGCTCAACATTCGCCTCGACACCCTTTCCGCGTCGAATCGTGAGTGGTCGTCCTGGCGCGACGACGAGCAGGGGTGGCTAGTTCAGCTCACTTTCGTCGCGAACGATGTCTCCCACAATGCGACGTGGCAATTCGATCACAAGAGGCTGACGCTTACCCCGTTGAGCTCAGAGGCGATAACACTTTCAAAACAGGGCGATGTTGGTGATCGCCTCATCCCCAAGCTTCGCGCTGTGGATTCCCCCAATTCTCCCCGAACAGCGGGAAGGTTCGATTCTGACGCCTTCGACGCGGATTTGATCGCGGAGGGAGGCCCATCCCCCGAGGGGGCAGAAACTGCCTCTGGCGACGATGGCGGCAACCGCCAAACCAAAGAGCTGTTGCAGCCAGAATCACATTGGTCGCAGGGCGTAGAGGAGCTTGCCGTTTCACGGGCAGACGACCCGGCAGACTTCGGACAGACATCCGATCTGCTCGAGGCACTCCGCCGCAGGCGGGGAGAACGAGAGTCACTAGCCCATGCCACTGCTCCCGAACCTGACCGCAACAACTTGATGCCAATCGAACTTGATGACGACCCCAATGCGACACCACTTTTTGACGTGCTAACCACGCAGGCATATGATTTCACGACCAGCATCGACGATGACCCGAACAACGGCATCCCTGTCACAGGTATCCGCGGAAGCGATTCTCCCCTGAGCGCGGCCGCGATGGAGGATCAGCCGATGGCCAAAGTGGCAAAGAAATCTTCTGCGAAGGGCAAGAAGTCTTCTGCCGATGAGGAATCAGGTGCGGCAGAGACCGCTCCGGCAGCGACTAAGGGCCGTCGCAAACGCGCCGAAATGCCGAGCTGGGACGATATCCTCTTCGGCTCCCGAAGCGAAGAAGACCCGGTCTAAACGTTTCTCAACAGGGCGCTAACTAACCGGACGCTAAGCGAACGCTCCCATCCACACAAGGGGAATCCCGATTTCTGCTGGGCTGAGGCCACCATGCTGTCCGATCATCCCTCTCGACTTTACGTCGCCGGGTCCAGCACTATAAAACGCGCGATCATCGTTCGCGATCACAATAACATCACCCATTCGCTCCCGGACATCCGGCTGAACCGTACCGAACATCCCCGAATCGATTGCCTCGGCTCGAGTGTGGATGCTCGCGGCACTCCCCCACGCCGCCCGCCAACGCTCGGCGACCTCGTCGGCTCGGCGACCCAGCGAGGACGCCTCACCTTCCGTGAGGTACAGATATCTGAAGCGGGGCTCTCCCCCGACCATGGCAATGTCGCGCATCAATTCTGTATCTTCGTCGTAGAGCACATGTCTCGATTGAGGAACGTCGACGATGCCGTGGTCCGCCGTGAGCGTCACCCCGATGCGCGGCGGAAGACCTGCAACAAAATTGCGCAACTCGGAATCGAGCGACTCAAGAAGTTCGCTCCAGCCGTCCGACAGCCACCCCGCGGAGTGCGCCTCCCGATCGAGCTCATCAACGTAGACGTAAACTATGCCGTAGTCTCCGCTCCGGACGGCCTGCTCTGCCTGCTGAAAACGGGCAGGAATGGAGGCGGCAGATAGGTAATCGGCTCCCGTCAATATGGCATCCGTGAGACCGCTTTTGCGGTGACCGTGCCGTCCAATCACGGCACTGCGAGTCCCAGACGCCGAAGCTCGCTCAAACACCGTTTCGGCCTGCTGCCAGTCCCGAGTCTGGCTGACATGGCTCCATTCGTTCAGGGTAGTCACAAGAGCGCCGGAACGTGGATCTCGTATCCTATAGCCAATAAGACCGTGTTCACCCGGCAAAACACCCGTTGTGATCGTGGTGAGGGCAGCCCCAGTTGTTGATGGCGCGACCGTCTCGATTCTTTCCATTCGTTGCGACCACAGAAACCGGGCGTATCCTTTACGCGACTTCAGATTGCTATATCCCAACCCATCCACAACGATGACCACCGCTGTCTTCACCGGACTCGACATTTTCGGGAATGACGGCGGAGATTTTCGTTCCTCTGTGAGTCTTGCCGGATTGCCCTCCACACCAAGTGCGGACAGGCAAAATGGCAAAACCTCGGCAAGGCTCAGACCAAGTGGAGTTTGCATAGGTACCATGGGGGCAATCGTACCCGTACGCGCAGAGTCATGTGAAAGCAATAGTGAGCGAAAACCAAACCCCTACCGAAAGAATTGAAGACGTTGACATCTCATCGGAGATGCAAGACTCGTTTTTAGAATATGCATATTCGGTGATTTATTCCCGAGCGCTTCCGGATGCCCGTGACGGGTTGAAACCGGTGCAGCGCCGCATCCTTTACCAGATGACAGATATGGGACTTCGACCCGATAAGGGCCATGTGAAGTCGTCACGCGTTGTTGGCGATGTCATGGGTAAACTTCATCCCCACGGTGATGCGTCAATCTATGACGCCCTCGTGCGATTGGCTCAGGACTTTACCCTGCGCATGCCACTTATCGACGGACACGGAAACTTTGGTTCGCTAGACGATGGTCCAGCAGCAGCACGCTACACAGAGGTGCGTCTTGCTGGGCCAGCCATGGCGATGACGGACGATCTCGGTGAGGACGTAGTCAACCTCGTCCCCAACTATGACAACCAGCTCACCCAGCCAGAGGTGCTGCCCGCCGCAATACCGAATCTGCTCGTCAACGGTGCATCCGGAATCGCCGTAGGTATGGCTACAAACATGGCCCCGCACAACCTGGTCGAGGTGGTTCAGGGTGCCCAACATCTGCTGATGAACCCTCAAGCAACCGTTGAGGAACTGATGGAGTTCATCCCGGGACCTGACCTCCCCGGGGGCGGCACGATCGTGGGACTCGATGGGGTCAAGGATGCCTATCGCAGCGGCCGAGGAGCCTTCCGGACACGAGCAAAGGTTCGCGTCGAGGCTCTCACTCCGCGCAAGAGCGGCCTCGTCGTCACCGAGCTTCCCTACCTGGTAGGGCCGGAACGTGTGATCGAGAAGATCAAAGATGGCGTCGATGCGAAGAAGCTCAATGGAATCACGGATGTTGTTGACCTGACCGATATGAAAAATGGTCTTCGTCTGGTGATCAGCATCAAGACAGGATTCAATCCCGAGGCCGTTCTCGAACAGCTTTACCGCTATACCCCGCTTGAAGACTCCTTTAGCATCAACAACGTTGCCCTCGTCGGGGGCCAACCTCAGACGCTGGGACTTCGCGAGCTACTGCAGGTGTTTATTGAGCATCGAATCTCTGTGATCACCAGACGATCGCAATACCGGCTAGCCAAACGCAAAGAACGACTGCACCTGGTAGACGGGCTTTTGCTGGCCATCCTCGATATCGATGAGGTTATCCAGCTGATTCGAGCGAGCGAGGATTCAGAGGGTGCACGCACCCGACTTATGGAGGTTTTTGAGCTCAGCGAAATCCAGGCCGAATACATTCTTGAGCTTCGCCTGCGCCGCCTCACCAAGTTTTCTCGCATCGAACTCGAGGCAGAACGAGATAGTCTCCTTGCCCAGATTGCGGAGCTTGAGGCCATTCTGAGCAGCAAACAACGCATTCGCGAGGTTGTCTCGGACGAGCTCGACGCCGTCGCGGAGAAATTTGGGACGCCGCGACGTACGCTCCTGACTGGTGCTGCACCAGCAAGAGTGTCCTCAGCAAAGGCAAAGGCTGCGAATCTCGAGCTCGCCGACACCCCCTGTACCGTCCTACTGTCCAGCACCGGAAGAATTCTTCGCCTGGAACATGCCGAGGACGGCAGCACAGGAACCCTCAACAAGGCTTCTCGTCGCGTGAACCATGACGCAGTTCTCTCTGTGCTGAATACAACGACCCGATCAGAGGTCGGTGCGGTAACAACGGCGGGACGGCTCATCAGGTTCACCCCAATGGATGTCCCCGCGGTACCTGCTGCGAGCATCCAATTCGCTGCCGGGGTTCCGATGGAAGAGTATCTGGGCACGCTAGGCAAAGATGAAAAGGTACTGTTGCTCGTACCGCTTACAGACGATTCTCTCATTGCGCTCGGGACAGCCCAGGGGGCGGTTAAGCGTGTTGCTCTCAACGACCTTCCCTCGAAACCGGACTGGGAAATCATCGGCCTCAAGGACGGCGACAGCGTTGTGGGCGCTTCGGTGACCAGGGATAGCGACGAACTCGTCTTCGTCACTTCCGATTCGCAATTGCTGCATTTTGCTTCTTCCTCTGTTCGCCCTCAGGGACGACCCGCTGGAGGGATGTCCGGAATCAAGCTCAGCGAGAAGGCTCATGTGATCTTCTTTGCCGCCGTCCCCCAATCCGCTGCGGACACCGCAATTGTCGCAACAGTCGCGGACAGCTCTACGACGTTACCCGGAGCGGCGATAGGCAGCGGCAAGGTGAGCCTGTTCTCTGAATACCCGGGCAAAGGCAGGGCAACAGGGGGTGTTCGCACTCAACGTTTCCTGAAAGGCGAGGACGAACTTTCCGCTGCCTGGGTCGGAATCGGCGAGCCCCGCGCGCTGGGACTCGACTTCGCGCCGCGCGAACTTCCGGCGGAAAAAGCCAAACGGGATGCATCTGGCAGTTTTCTCGACGGGGAAGTTGCGTTCATCGGTACCTCCGTTGACTCGGCACTCGGTCGAGGCTTGGACCTGGGCCCGATAAACCCGGAGCAATCGCCCCAAGGGCATACCGAACAAGACGAGACTTCTCAGAATGACCGACCCGCAGCTCTTCTTGGCGACGACGAATTTCTGGGATAATGGCAAGCGGGGGTATCGACGAGAAATGGGAACACGGTGACCGATCCGATTAAAGAATTGCTCGACCAGCATCCGGTCATCGCGAGTGTCAAGAGCGAGAAGGATGCTGCTGCCGTGCTGGACTCTGATTGCACCATCGTCTTCGTCCTTTTTGGATCGATACTGAATATCGAGTCCATCGTCAACAATCTTGTCGAGGGCGGCAAGATTGTTTTCGTGAACGTTGATCTTCTTGATGGATTTTCTGCACGGGATGTTGTGATCGAATATCTGAAGAATCGTACGAAGGTAACGGGCATCCTGAGCAACAAAGCTGCCATAGTTAAGGCCGCACGTCGCCAGGGACTTATCGCTGTTCATCGACTATTTTTGGTCGACTCGATGTCTTTCGATAGCGTACCGAAACAGATTCAGGCATCTGGCGCAGATTGTGTTGAGATCCTACCCGGTTGCATCCCGACTGTCATCGGATGGCTGGTAGAAGAGATTAGTGTACCGATAATTGCCGGTGGCCTCGTGTGTGAGAAGGCAGACGTGGTAGCTTCCATCGGAGCGGGAGCATCCGCGGTTGCCTCCTCAAACAGAGAGGTCTGGGAGATGTAGTTCTGCTGGCCTGCAGCTCTGCAGGCCAGCAGTGCTGCGCCACACATGACACGTGTGAATTAGTTCAATCGTCGATAGGCGGCGTCGCCGAAACCCAGGATCAGGTATCCAATTGGGGCAAATATTAGTAGCAAGAAGAATGAAAATGCCCCGCCTTTGCCAAAGTTCATCCCGACGCTGAAGGCAAGCATGATCAGTACTATCACGTTGACCAACGGAATCAGTAGTAGCAGCAGCCACCACCACGGTTTCCCCCCTATCTTCAACAGAAAATAGACGTTGACGACGGGGACGATAGCTGCCCAGCCTGGTTGCCCCGCCTTTTCGAAGACCCTCCAGAGGCCAATCGCTAGGACGATATAGACCAAGAGCGAAATCCAGCTGCTTTGCTGAAACAGGGTTAGAAATGATGTGTCGGTGGTAATCATGGTCACCTCTCCTTACACAGGTCGCGATATGCGGCTTTGTACTCTCATAATAACTCTGTGATGGGCTCTTGAACATAGGCATTTCCCAGCTGATGCGGGGGCGGAACGTCTGTTAGAATTAGCAGCACTTGGTCATAAACAACAATTTAATACCTTGCGACCTTAGGTCTGCATCGGTTGCTAAAAATTAGAGAACAGTAACCCGTATCTTGCGGGAGAACTGTTCTATTTTTTTGTCCATTTATCTATCACACTCACTTATATCCGAAAGCAACAACATGAGCACATATTTCATCGGTATCGACAACGGCTCTCAGAGCGCCAAAGTTGCGATCTTTGATACGAAGGGCACCGCAGTCAGCGTTGGCCACCGCGCGCTCAGACCCAATTCGACCCCCTCACCGGGAGTAGTCGAGCATCCTGACGATGATCTTTGGGATGCGATTGCCACCGCCAGCAAAGAAGCAATGGATGGCTTCACCGGAGACCCGAAGGATATCGTTGGGGTTGGTCTGTGCACGATACGTTTTTGCCGTGCGGTCCTTCGATCAGACGGCGCCCTCGCCCAACCCGTCATGAGCTGGATGGATGCCAGGGTCTCTCGACCTTATGAGCACACGAACAAGGACGTCAGCTACGTTACGACATCCTCCGGCTACATCACCCATCGGTTTACCGGGGCGTTCGTCGATACGGCGGCCAACTATCAGGGAATGTGGCCGATCAACACCGATACATGGGAATGGAGTGAAGACGAGTCAGTTATTGAGTCCTGCGGAATCCCTCGCGAGATGCTATTCACCCTTGTACAGCCGGGAGAAACCCTTGGGAAGGTCACCCCTGAAGCAAGCAAAGCAACGGGAATACCCGCGGGCATCCCGGTCATCGCGACAGCCAACGATAAGGCGGTAGAGGCCCTCGGCTGCGGCCTTCGCGACGAGTCAGAGGCTCTCGTGTCACTCGGTACATATATCGCCGCGATGACCACCGGAGAACGTAACATCACAGATGCAACGGGTTTCTGGACCAATTTTGCCTCGATGCCCCACACCTACCTCTATGAAAGCAATGGTATCCGGAGGGGAATGTGGACCGTCAGTTGGTATCGCGATCTTCTCGGTGAAGAAACCGCTCAATTCGCCCGGGCATCGGGGCGTAGCGTCGAAGACTACCTCAACGACGGTGCCGCGCACGTTCCTGCTGGTAGCGACGGTCTCGTGGCCGTACTCGATTGGCTAGCACCGACAGACGCACCTCAGCGCCGTGGTTCCCTGCTGGGATTCGACGGACGTCAGGGACGCTTTCATATCTACCGGGCGATCGTTGAGGCGATTGCGATAACCATGAAGAACAATGCGGAGGTCATGGCCGCGCAGGTCGGTACCACGTTTAAACGCGTGCTTGTTTCGGGTGGCGGCTCAAGCTCCGATTTGATGATGCAAATTTTTGCGGACGTCTTTGGCATCACAGCATCACGTACTCGCGTAAACAACGGAGCCTCGCTTGGTGCGGCAATCTGCGTGGCCGTGGCATTGGGTATTCACCCCTCGTTCGAAGATGCAATGGAAATCATGGTGCAGCCGGGTGAGGACTTCACTCCAAACCCTGAGGCAACCGCTTTCTATTCGGCTCTCGCGAAGTTCCACGCGAGTGTTCACGAGCACACGGATGCTTTATATGCTCTTCAGGAAAAACTGGGCGTCAACTAGCCGCGACTGCCCTTTCGCAACAATCGGTACTGCCAGGTAATCGCATCCCCCGGGAAATCACAGGGCCAACGCTTTCATTCGAAGTTACACGCATAAAATATGCCGAAGGATTCCGGCACGTTAATCTCGGTAGTTGACCTGGCCGTGGTGATATGGCCTTGGTGATATGGCGGTGGTTGTTAGTTTCGGTGGTTGACGTGGCGGTGTGTTTTCTGGTCCGGGTCGATCCAGCGTGGTGGCGTGAGGTGGGGCACACCGCCCGGCATGGTGATGTCCCATCCGCTGTGGTCGATCGTCCGGTGGTGTGCTGCGCAGAGGAGGACGCCGTTGTCTGTGTGGGTGGGTCCTCCGTGTGAGTGTGGGGTAACGTGGTGTACTTCGCACCAGCCGGCGGGGATCATGCAGCCGGGGATGA
>JBBAQX010000057.1:0-29554 GCA_040400085.1 Lysinibacter sp.
CACCAGAGGTGGCACATCTCCAAGTCACAACGAACGCAACAGACGGCCCAAACACTACATACCCTGTAGAATTCACGGCCGAGGACAAGAGCGGTTTCTACACATGGGTTGCAAAGTTTTCTTGGGACAATCAGCCCGCACTCACCAAAACACCAACGCTAGACGGTGTACCTGAAAGTACGCGCATCCCTCTCGGATATAACTGGGAAGATACTCATTGGCTGGTCAATGAAACGCAATTTATGCGCTTCCAGCCGGAAGGAACATCGAAGGTTGTAGATCGTCTCTCAACGCCTGGTGCTCCACTCGTAGATACGCTCAGTGTTTTCTCGAAGACAGGCTGGCCTCTTGAGGCAGACGGGACGGATATCGACGCAATTTTCACTGTGACCGCATTCCGTGCTGACAATGATTTGCCTCCCACCGAAGGTACTCAGCTTTCCGCTGACAAGATCATTGGACAGGCTGATGTGGTAGCTAGCGGACCTGGCGACATTACAAGCCCTCCCTTTGCGAGTGATGCAGCTTTCATCAACTTTGTGTGGACATTCGACAGGGCAAAACAGGCAAACCCTGATTTGTTCATCGATGACTGGAAAGACACACCAGGTCTACACGAGGAAACGACGTCAGTACGTCATCCGCTGACCATCACATCTGAGGTCAAGGAGTACAACGTACATCCCGGCGGCCGCGCGTTCGACACGATCACTGTTGCCGGTTTCCCCAGCAATCACGGCGATTTCAAGGGCGACGGTTTCTGGAAAGCGGACAACGACCAGGTAGAGCACACCACCTATGGCCCGTTTGCATCTGACGCACTGCTAGTTGATACGCTCGACCTCAGCACGGCTCCCGTACTGAAGAAGATCACGACACCGGCGAAGAACGGCGTTTACAAGGTCGGATACACCGATGCCGACAAGATCCAGCCAGAAGCAGGCGGCTGGTACGTTGTCGTTTCGAGCTTTGCCGGTGATGATCGCGTACAGCCCTTCACCAGCTCCCCCGCTGACATCCTCGAAAGGTTCTTCGTTCCCGGAACCACGCCGCCTACCCCACTTGGTGAAGATCCGAAGGTGGTCACACAGGCTAAACCGGCGGCGGGAGTTGGCGAAGAGTTCTACGACACGGCTCTGGTAACAGGCGATGTTCCGGCAGGATCTACGCTCACATTTGAAGCATTTGGGCCTACTGCACCTGGTGAACCTCCGGTCTGTGATGTGGCTTTCTTTACCAGTGACGCTGTAACCGTTTCGGGTGCCGGTTTCTATCAGTCAGGAAAGACGAAAGTTACCACGGCCGGGAACGTATGGTGGATTGAAACACTTCGACGCCCTGACGGTGAAATCATTCACCGTGGGAAGTGTGGAGCGCCAGGAGAACTAACCGTTGTAACCGCAACGCCAGTTACCCCTCCTGCTGCGGCTGCTGCGCCTAAGCTCGCTACGACCGGTAGCGGGAACCTGGGCCTCGGTCTCGGTCTCGGTGCCGCTATCCTGAGCTTGCTAGGAGGTACAGCCCTAACCTTGCGTCGACGGAAAGTATCAGCATAACCAACTAACCAAATAGGTGTGGTCCCAAGAGAAGTTCTCTTGGGACCACACCTATTTTTCGTTGTGCTAGATGCACCGATAGATCGTCACCGTATCTCCCGAGACTGAGTAGTCGTAGGGGAATCCTGGGCTTGCCTCGCCTGCACGGTTAGCCATTGTTTTAGAGAAATCAGAGTCCGAGAACCCGGCACATCCGGGGACATAGTTTCCACCAGGTGACCAAGGCGCTTGGCCGCCTCCGCCACCGGGGTTACTTGGGCTACTGGGGTTACCTCCGCCACCGGGGTTACTTGGGCTACTGGGGTTACCTCCGCCACCAGGGTTATTGGATGGAGCCTGTGGGTTGTGCTTGGGGTTCGGCTTTTGAGAGCCGTCGGGCGCTTGGTAGGTGGGTGCATTTTGCTGAGCTGCTGCTTCTGCGGCGGCGGCTTCCGCTGCTGCGACTCCGGCAACGTGAGATTCCCCGCGTGCGGTGATCGCGTCAGTGTATGCGTTGAGCGCGGCTGAGAGCGCCCGGGCATCCTCTACAGTGGCATCTGCGGCCGCAACAGTACCGGCGACTACCGATGTAGCATCAATGACTGCCAGAGCGTCCAGAACCGCTTGCTGTGATTCGGGCGTGGCTGCTGGTGTAACTTCGATCAGGGAACCCGCGGCGGGGTGGGCGCTCTGTGCTGCGGCGACTAGTGCGGGCACGGTTCCGGTGATTGCCTGAGTGATCCCTGCGGTTTCCTTTTTCCAGTCTTCGAGCTGCTTCTTGGTGGCCGAGATGCGCGCCTCGAGTGTTTTGGTTTTGGCTTCGAGCTGAGTCGATTTTTCAGCGGTGATTTCTTTATCCGCTATTTTTGGTTCTTGCTTGAGAGGCGCGCTAACGGCTGAAACTGTGGTGGTGGTTTTGCTCGCCTCTTCTTCCGTCGGGATAGTTTCTGTGACGGCTGGGATTGTCTCATTGATCGCGGTTCGGGCGTCGGGTGAAAAGGCGCTCTCAGCGGCAAAAAACTTTTGTAGCTCTGCAACGTGTTGTGTTGCGGTTGCTGCGGCCGCTGTGAGCTGTGCGGCCGCTGCGGGCGTGTCGGCCTGTGCTTTATTCAGGTTGACCGTGCTGGTGTTATAGGTCTTCTCCGCTTCGCGGTAAGCGGCGACTTTCTGAGTTTCAGCGTTCGCTATCGAGACTGCGGTAAGCGCGCTGCCGCCTGTGAGAATGAGCGCTGCCACGACTCCCCACGTAATAATTCTTTTGCGGGTCGATTTGACTGTCGTGTGTGGTGATTCTTCGAGATTTTGTTCTTCAAGGGGGGAATTCATTTTATCCTTCTTCGTTATGTGTTGAGCTGGGTTTCAATGCGGGATATGACTCGTGCAGCAAGGTCGTTGTCAATGTGAAGTTCAGCAAGTAAAGCTCTGTGAACTTCGACGAGCGGGACACGGGGGCGGTTTAGCGATTGGGCTGTCTGTGCAGCAAAATCGGTCAGCTCTCGATACTCGCGGGGTGAGAGATCAGACGTGACTCTGAAAGGTTTTGTGCGTGGAGCTGCTACCTCTCCCCCGGCTCCCGGGTTAGCCGTCTTGGTCTTTGGTGCCAGGTTGATTCTGCTCTTGAGATCGTCACTTTTGGCCATGATCATTTTCTCCCCAAGGTCAAAATTTCTTGTGCGGCATCGGCATACTGCCAGGTCTCAGTTATGGGCGCGTTGAAAGCTTGTGCGAAATGTTCACGGCGAGCAATCGCGGTTTCCATGACCAAACGGCCGCTTTCACGAATGGAGGTACGGATAGTTTCTGTTGAGCTGGCGTTAGCAACTGTCCGATTGAGCAACACAGAATGGACAGGCTCAGTGTTTCGCATAGGCCCAATTTCATCAATTGCTGCCCACACGTCGGGCAGACGGTCTAGCTCACTCATGGTGGGAGCCATTGATATTACGACCACATCGGCGGCGCGAATTGCGGAGTAAACAACTCCGGCCTGTTCTTCGAGCGGCGGGGTATCAATGAGGACAACATCAACGTCTGGGGGAACTACCCCAGGCAGTCTTTTGTGGAGATCCTTTACAGGCATTCCCAGCGCGGGGAACGGCCATTCAGCGCCTTCACTCCATCGGAGAGCTTGCCCTTGTGGGTCTGCATCCGCAACCAAGACTTTCAGGCCGAGGGCGTGAAACGCATGTGCGAGGAAAGCGGTTGTAGTCGTTTTAGCTGAGCCGCCTTTGAGATTGACGACGGCGATTGTGAGTGTCATGTCAAACATACCTATCTACTGATTTACTGCATTACTGATTCGGCCACGGTTTCCTTGGAGAGCTATTTTTGCTTGCGCGGCTTCCAGTGCAGTACCGAGTTTTTTCGCAAGCTCGGCGGCCTCCGCTAAAAGGCCTACTGTCTCTGTGACCACATCGGCCGGGTCTCCCCCATCGTCCTGGTAAACGTCGTAGTGCTTCAAAGAAAGCTCTAGCCCGTAAGACACTTGAATGAGTGCCTGAGAGACGCGGCCGGGCATCATTTTAAGTTCTCCCAAGAACTCGTAGAGTTCAGGCCCGGTCATGGCTCCCCCAGTGACGTGAGCGATCGTTCGCGCGTTTTCCGCCATGCTCTCGGCTGCAATCACTGACGTGAGGCGGTTGTTTGTGTTGCTCATTTTTTACCTTTCTGTCGTTGGTGACTCAACTCTAACACACTTTACTGCATTACTGCAAGCAGTAATGCAGTAAAAGGGGATATTTAGTTTTGCATGTCATTCACGGTAAGTTCATCCTCTAATACCGGCGGGATCTCAACCTCTCTTTTGCGAGCCTTCCGCGTTGGCATAGCTCGGAACGTGAGGTATGCGCCAGCTTGGATGATCCAGAACTTCCCCATAGGCGCGCGGCGCACGTCCTGGGGCGGCAAGACGTATGTGTGTTGTGATCGTCCCGCGTTCAGCTCGTCTCCCATAGCTGCGCCGGTGGCTTCGAGACGGAGCATTGTTCCCGCCAGCTTCACGGCTTCCTCGGGGTCTTTTGATCGGCCGATAATCACCGCTGCACCACTTGTAAGAATGCGCCGCCTGCTGACTTCTTCTTTAGAGAGTCCGGCGGTGCTCTGTGCGGCCAGGATAAGACCGACACCGACGCTTCGGCACGTTTCAAAGAGCATGGCGGCTTCATCGCTGGGATCAGTGTTTGCGGCCACGAGCTGCGGGAACTCGTCCACGATTACGAGAACAGGCGACATATCCCCCGTTTTCATTCGGTTGGCAAGGTAGTTTCTTAGGTCGGTGAGCATCAGTTCACCGACCTTTGCCTGAGCCGTATCTACAGGGGTCAATGACACCACTGTGAGGTCAGCCGGGAGATTGTTGTATGACCATCCGCCAACGCTGATGTGCTCCGCCAGTGGGTTGAGAGCCACCAGGAGACTCTGCAACGCTCTCGTGCCCGCGGTCTCTGGGGGGTTCGTGCTCACCTGTTTATTGACCACATCAGCATGTGCAGGGTTCGACACATATTTCTCTGGGTTCCTGAGTCGCCTTGCTAGATCCTCGACACTCGCAAGGGGAGTGTCACTCTGAACCGCTTGCAGAACGCCGCGCTGCTCTGATATGTAGTGTTGCATCCCCCCCTCGCCTTGAGGCAACAAACGCATAAGTTTTTCGGTGATCTCCGTCGAGGTTCCGTTAAACAGATTCCATTGCAACGCGCGCGTTGCTGAACGTTTATTTGAACGAGCAAGGGCAACAAGTTTCTCGGCATCATCCGGCACTCCCTTACCGTCAATGAAAATCACTTTGGCATTGCTTTTCAGAGCGGCCAAAATAATATCGTTGAGTAGAACAGTTTTACCACTTCCTGATTCAGCAAGCAGTAGCGCCCGAAACATACTCATTCCATCGGGAACTACACAATAGGTTCCAGTGGAATCTAGCCAATCGGGAACCTTGCGTTGATCGTGCAAGCGCTCGATAACGTTTCGGATCGTCGGCTTATTGACCACTCCGATAGCCTGACGCTCGCCCACTTCCAAGGGTGCGTACATAACGTTCTTCTCCGCAAGCCCCGTAATTTCACCGGTCACGATGTTAACCTTCACGCCAATAGCTCGCGCCGCTGCCATGTCCGAGGCGACCTTACGAGCATCCTCGATATTGTCCTGACGGACAACATCTGAAATATGCCTAAGTCGGACTCTACGCGCTGTTCTGCGCCGTTGAAGCGACCAGACAGCAGGCAGTAGCAGCAGGCCAAGAAGCACGTTTAGAATCAGCCAGGGGGCGACATTAGCCCACACCTGTTCAAAGGTCAGTTCTGGCGGCCACACCTCATAAAACGCCCGGGGCTGACCAAAGAACGTGCTGGCGCTTCCGTCACCTACCCACAGCGCCACGGCGCGCACCTCGAAAAACATCACACCAGCAAAAAGAGTTAGCGAACCTGCTACTACCGCCCACCAATAAGGGAAAGTTTGCCAATATCGCCACTTGGTAGCGATCCGGTCGCTAAAAATGAGAGTAACAAACGTGGGAAGAATGACAGAGGGAACGGCAACCAGAATGATTATTACCGCTACACCTCCAAGCGCTCTGAGAGCGAGTTCATTCGCGGGGGTTTGCGGCTCAGCATTGCTATTGCTCACGAGAGTTCACCCTTCACAATTGCAGCGCACAAGCGTTTGTTTGGAATTTTCATAGTCTTCTTTCATGAGAGTAAATACATACAAATCACAGCATATCGGCCTAAATCAATGGTAATAGACGCAAATCAGCAAATATCGCGTTATTACGTAATTGCGGCGTGCAGTAAAGCAGTAAAGTATTTCTGTTAGCCTGGACGACCATTTATGGATGCTTCCTAGCCACACGAGGGTTATTCTTGAGTGAACTCTCCGGTGAAATAATCCACAGCCCAGCCGTTAGCTACGTTGTAGACCTCAACACGGGTATCTATACTTCCGTCGCAGCTTTTCATGTCCACAATCACGGATTGGGGAACCAATTCGTCCCCGTCATATTTCGGTGTGGCCGCGTAATACAGCGGGCACGCATCAGCAATGCCGGTGTCCAAATAGTCGCGGGCGATCAGCTCTGTGTACGCCATACCCCCGGCATACTGGCCGCCTGTTCTCGTGGAACCCACATTCTGCGTCCGCGTCCCCGTTACTAAATTGTTCTTGATTGCGTCACCCCCAAGAGAATCAGCTATCAAATGCGAGCGATTCCAAAACCACCCCGAGTAATCTTCTGAACCCGGAACTTGGGGGAGTGCCGGAATCACAACTTCGTTATTGGAGCGAGGCCAACCGGAAGGATCGACGGTAATATCCTGCCGTTCTTGGAGCTTAGCGTCCGCGCGTAGCGCCGATGTAAGCTCACCAACGGCGCATACTGCCCGACTGAGGCTATCCAGAGGGCAATATGTGATCGTTCCGGGTGCCGGTGCATCGTAGGGCGTTTCAGCACCCCCAAGGATCGTGTAATAATCCCCGGGCAGCGCTCCCGACTTAACCGGGGGTGGAACCGGGTCCGATGATTCGGCCGAGAATTGCTGTAGTGCGTCATCGAGTCCGGCGCAGCCTGCGCCTGTACCAAGCAGCAAGAGAATTGACGCGACTATCACATAGCCGTGTAGGTCTGCTTTTTTGAGGGGCTTGTGCGTTTGGTGTGTAATTTTATTCATTATGGTCTCCTGTTTCCGTTGATGCAACACTAACACAATGTTAGTAGTAACGCAATGTTAGTAATGGCATTTGGAGGCCACGAGCGAATGGATATCGCCACAGAACGGGGCGTTGTGAGTGCAGTAAAGCAGTAAAGCAGTAAAGCAGTAAAGCAGTAAAGCAGTAAAGCAGTACACTACGACCAGTTCCATCCTTTGGTTACAGGGCAGGTCTTTACATTTCCCCTAGACCCATTGCCCCACCATGTGCTAAGTTGTCAGGTATCGGCCGTTACGACGGTGCAGAGAGAGGCCCCCAGGAACGCATCCGGACGGATGCGCCTGGGGGTTCTCGCTTTTATGGACACACCCAATAGGCCCAAATTTTATGTGCTACTATCTAGGCAATCCCTGCGTAGCGGGGGTGATCTACTACTTAGGGTTTCCTAAACTTGATCATTTTTCCCCGCGTAGCGGGGTTGCGGCTGGGCCTTCGGGTTCAGCCGCTTTTTTGTGGATACCTGCGTAACCGCTGGGCCGCTGTGGCTGACGAAATGTCAGACGCCCGCGCAAGAGCAGCGAGAGTGACGCCGCTCTCAGCGATCAGGGAACGGGCCGCGTCGGCCCACACCTGCAAATCAATACCGTCGCCAAGAGACGCGGCTTCATCCGGCGCGAGATCTCGGGATCTACTCGCGCGACCGGTCGCTTGCCGAACCGCTCTCGTCTCTGGCCGCCACGCCACGCCGGGCTTTGCCCCTGATGCTGCGTGAGCCTTGACGGTATCGCGGCTATGGTCGAGCCGCGCCCGGTGCTCCGCCTCGTGCCGTGTCCACACGTCGGCCAGCTTCCCCGACACCTCGGCCGATACGAGGCTTCGGCCAGCGCTGAGGCCGTACTTTTCACGGTATGCCGCTGCGGTCATTCCGTGCGCGCCAACCAGGTGCGTCGCTAAATGTTTCCACGAACGCCCGCACTCGCCACAGATCAGGCGGCCGTCATCAGTCGTGACTAGCTGCCCGTAAATCGCATAACCTAGCCGCTCGCCGTACACGCTCATCATCAGCTCACAACAGAACGCCAGGCCGCTAGAAGCTGATCGTAGTCACTCTGAGTAAAACCATCACTGCCAACCAAATCACCCAGTAAAACAGCGCTGAGCGCTTCCCAAACTTGATAGTAACCAGACTGAAACCCGGCCACATGAGCCGCAATATCTAAACACCCAGAGCGGCCGTGCTGTTGGGCGAAACTACTTCTCGAGAAGAACCCGCTCCGGCCAGCCTGTGAAAGGCGCGTGCGTTGCGACTGTGAAAGCGTCGAGACTTCGGCGGCAAGCGCCAAGAAAGGTTCAGCCTGAGGGCCAAGCGCCAATGTGGGGTCAACCTCTCGGAGGACTCTCACGGTTATGGTGGCGCGTGTAGCAGATAGCCGGCTGAGGGTGGGTTGCCATACCTGCCCCACCGCTTCGACCTCGAAGAGGCTTAGGGGCCATTGGGAACCGGCTGCTGTTGGGGTTGTGCTCAGGGAGAGATAACCAGCGGCATCATTTCCCTGTGCAGGCTTGGGGTGCGTCGTTTCTTGCCCGACTGTGTAGCGGGTGGATGGGTCAAAAAATGATACTCCGCCGGGGCGGGTGGCCTTGTAAAAGATTTGCATGATGATCCTTGCGTTCGATTGTTATAGATCGTGATATTCGATTCCGAGGCCGAGGACTTCTTTCGCCACGAGGGCCACCACGGCGCGATGAAATGACGCCGGGTAAGGGTAATCGTCGGGGAGGTCTTTATCTACGCGGTACGTGAGGATTGTGGGTTCTGGAACGTCTTTACAGGCGGCGATGTAACGGGCCGCTTGTGAAGCCTGCTCTGACTCCAAACCCTCGACCAGGACGGCCACGTCGTCAGGTACGCGGTAATCGGTCTCCCAGCGCTTTACGCTTACCTCTGTCACATTCGCCTGCTCTGCCAGCCATTTAGTCGTGACGCCGAGGGATTCACGCACGACCTTGAGTTCTGCGGGAGTCATGAGTCACCCGCCACAGCGCGGATCTCGGTGTTGTGGCCTGATTCAGGTCGGTTCACGTAGTCAGCGGTTACTTTTGCGTATGCAGCATTGGCGATGTCTTCAAGAAATTCGGGAGGCTCTACGTCATCCTCAGCCCAGCGGCGGAGAGATTCAGCATGTGCTGCTTGAAGCTTCTCGGGATCGGCGTCGTATAGTCCCTGCCAGGCTTCCTCAAGCCACGCCTCAGCGTCTTCGTCGTTTTGCCAGTCTGAATTGTCAAGCTCGAATGTTAGTCCGTGTGCAGAAACTTCTTGCGCTGCCATTTTCTTATCTCCTAAGTTTGGTGGGGCCAGTTACCTGGCCCCATGTTTGGTTACTTGCCGCTAATTTCGTGCTTTTCTGCGATCTCCCAGAAGTTAACTTCTTCGGCAAGGCTACGCAGGGACTCGGGCTCGATATAGTCGGTGTTGATTTCGCGGTGGATAGCGTCACCTACCACTCGAAAGCCTTCTGGAAGTACGTCATTGATGGCATCCACGTATTCATCTACGATTGCGGCTACGTCATAGTCGCTTACGTAATCTCCGAGCGAACCTTCAACGTAGTCGGTCCATCCTAAGCATGTGCTGCCGTCGAGGATGTCGGCTACTGCGCGGTTTGAGTATGTGGTGTAAGTCATGGTTTCTTCTCCTTGTTGAGTTGAGGTTTAGCCTTGCGCTTGCCTCATACCTACAGTCTATGATACTTTTTGTATCATTGCAAGTTCATTAGATTACTGCCATTGCTGCGGACTCTGCGGCGCTCAGCTCGTAGGCAAAGCTTGCGTTACCAAAACCATCGGCGGCGGTCTTTGCTGCGGCCTCAGTCGGGTAGTGCCCGAGAACCTGCGTCACTGAGCAGTTCAGGACAACCCACGGCCCGATCTCACTGCTAGTTGCTGTGATGGTCACGGTGTATCTCCCTTGTTGAGTTGAGGTTTAGCCTTGCGCTTGCCTCATATATAAAGTATATGATACTTTTTGTATCATTGCAAGTTGAGCGCTATTGTTTGCGAATATCTTCTACAACGATGGTCTCACCAGCGACAGTGAACCAGAAGATTCACAAACAGATTTCCGACCCCAGGGGAACGATAACCCTTAATGAAGGCCAGCGAGACCACGGAACGAACCTAGCAGGATTTTAGGTTCAAAGCAAGAGGCAGCTACTCATCTTCATGACAGCCACAGAGCCACTCCAAGAAATATGTTCCCTGCTCCACCTGGTCGAGAGTGTCTACCCGCGTAAATTCGACAGTCATCTGGGTTGATGATGAGAACGATTTGACGATTGAGCGAGCACTGATCTGATGATTTGAAGGGTCATCGAATAGCTCTACTGGCGGGTCAGACTTCATATGGAAGGCGAGAGAGTGGCGACCAAGATTCTCTGATGCGAGGTCAAGGCCTATTAGATCCTCGGGCAGCCAAGTTACATGAGCCGCGTGCCCTGTGCCCCAGGCGTCGATTGCAGTGAGTTTCACACTCAAAGGCTCACTCAAAGCCATTCTCAAATTTCTCATTTTTTTCATTTCATTTCTCCTATTTCTTTTCTGATTTGTGGTGATTAAAGTCCAACAAGCTTATCCAGTCGCATGCCAGACCAATGATTATTAGGATCTTCGGCCTGAACAACAACGGGGAGCTGTCGATACCCTAAACCTATTACAAACGCTTCCGCTGCCGGATCTTCTGTAACGTCAACGATAGTGAACTCAACTTTTTTGCTAATAAAAATCGAAAGCGTCCTTACGCAGTCGCCACAACCCGGCTTGCTGTAAATGATAAAAGTTGCGGGCTTGTTCACGATAGTCTCCTTGTTTCCGTTAATACAATACTAACACAACGTTAGTAATAATGCAACGTTAGTAAGCGTTCTTTTTCATATCTCGACGCCCAAAGGCCGAACGCATCGGGAAACCCTTACCTAATCAGCCTCCTTTCAGCACACATAGGCACCTCTTGAACACAAAGCCCCACGATCACAAATAAGACAGCAGCTAAAAAACCCACGCCTAAATCCCTCACTAACTGAACCTCTACCCAGCCATGTATCAATTTCACCTTTCGAAATCACCTAAGCCCCACTGCAAGCCCGGACAAGTAGCCCCACTCTTAGGGCAACTGAGCGCAGCGAGGGCGGCAGCCCCGAACCCTATATAATTCACAAAAATACTAATGTTGTATTATTACTAACGTTGTGTTAGTTTTTAGGGTATGGGAAAGGTAAACATGAAACTTGAAATTGTCTCCTACTCGAATCTTCAGAAATACATAATCGAACTAATCGACAGTTACTCTCTGGCTCGATCTAGCGAGTGTGACATAGGTAAAATTGCCGACAGCACATATCAACGCGAAGGCAGCAGGGCCGTTCCAGTCGTAGATGAAAGAACCTTTAGGTTTATTGTTGATAACAATAACCTCATGGGCAAAACGGTTAGCGCTTACTCTGATTTTGTACGTGCGGAAGAAATATTCAGAGCGGCATTATCGAACCTTCCCCCGGAGATCTCCACCTATCGAATTCACCAGGTTCTCGGCATTACTCAACCGCGAGTGAAGCGTTGGCGGAACAATAAGTAATGCAGTATTGCAGTAATTTAAACTTAGTCTTCGTCAACAACGTAATAAGTTGAAACAGGGGGAGCCTGTGGCGGCGGAGGCGGTGGAAGTAAGGGCATGTCGATTACTACGTTTTCGACCGGCTCATTCGCCGCTCCCTGCGCAAGAATTGGTCTGTTCATAAGGTGCTCGAAAGCTACTTCCCAGCCCTCTAGTAGCTCCCCCCGCTCCCCAAGAATGCCGAACACTTGTACTAATTGAGCCTGCTCGGGTGGCATCGTTTTATCCCGGTAGGATATAACCTTTTTTGCTGAACTCTTATTACATAAATAAACAACCGAACTAATTCCCTCGTTAGTAAGCCGCCACCGATGGTTGCTAAATATCGCACTGTACCGGGCATCAATTTTTGGTGTCAGCTCGACCTCAATAAGAGTCAGCTCACCCTCAGCCCGAACAGCCACACCGTCCGCTTGATGGTCGTTAGGGGAGGCCGGTCTACGGTCGTTTTCCCAGTCATACCCGGCACACATAAAACGCGCGCTAAGACGAGCCACGGCGACCTGGTGGCGAGTTGTTGCACGAAGAACGTTTGGGGGCTTGTGGCCGCTCACAGACGATGCAACCCAGACCACAGAGGCATCTTGGAATGTCGGACGGTCACGGCCGACAAACCCACTCGTAAACATTCGCCTGACCCAACGCCTCGTAAAACTCAAACTCACCGGAACGCCGCTGCCACTCAACGCACCCAACGCCCAACTCAGCCCATCCACGTCGGCAAGCCTCACCTGACCCAACCAACCCAACATCCTTGTATCTCGCTCCGTTATCTGCACACCCACAACAACATCCTCATCATCATCTTTATTATTACTTCTCTTCTTCTTTTCATCTTCTTTGTCCCCCTGCTCCCCTTTACTTCTCAATCTCAGTCTAGTAGCTTGCGGAGAGCCTGAGATTGAGAAGCGGGCCTGCCCGGGGGAGCAGGGGGACAAAGAAGAAACCGTTCAGTGAACGGTTCCAGCCTTAGACACGGATAACAGAACGGTCAATCGTTACCAAATATGTGAACTCTGGTTCTTGCTTAAGCTCTCTTTCAACAAAGCTAATTATTCGATTCCCCTGCGCACGCGTACTTAAGTCACCATATTAAGTATTTAACTTAACTATCGGAAAGAGCTATAGGGGGCACCTCTCCCCAGTAGTCACCACCTGGGATCGTGGCACATCGCCAGTGAGTCATTTCCAAAGATTGGTGAGTCATTTCCAAATTCAGGCCTCGTTATCCACAAGTCAAATTTCCTAAGAATCTTTGGAAATGACTCACCAATTTCACCGCTCGTAAGTTTGGAAATGACTCACCAACCCGGTCGGAAAATATGCTCGACACATTCAAACTTGACACGTACGTGTCAATACGATAGTTTTTAGGTATGACAAATCAGACAATCTCGGCCGCGTTCGTAACAGCTATTGAAGCTGCTTGGAGTTCCATCCAGAAGCACAATACGGACGTTCCCGAGGTGATCGTTACGATAGGTGGAGGCTCGGGAACGGGGGGGCTTAAGCTCGGGCATTTTGCCGCTGACCGGTGGGTGAATGGTGAGCAAAACATACACGAACTTTTTGTCGGTGGGGAAGGTTTGCAGCGAGGCGGGCGGGGCGTTATGGGAACTCTCCTGCACGAGGCCGCTCACGGTGCGGCACGAGAACGAGGGGTGAAAGACACATCCAGGCAAGGCCGCTACCACAACAAACGCTTTCAATCTATTGGGGAAGAGTTCGGGCTAACACTCGAACATGATTCGAAAATAGGATGGAGCGTAACTAGCGTTCCTGACGCAACAGCGACGAAATATAAGCTCGATATTGCGAGGCTCGATAAAGTCTTAGTCGCATATCGCCTTGCTGATATTTCTGGCCTCCAAGGCGGCCGCACATCGAACAATAATGGTGCATCAGCTATATGTTCCTGCGGTCGGAAAATCAGAGTTTCTAACACTGTTTTTGAATTGGGTGAGATCGTTTGCGGAGTATGCAGTACCCCATTTCAAAAAGAATCTGACCAAGAATCTTAACGTTCCGGTCTGCCACTATTCCCCCTAATGGGGAGTGGTGCAGCTCGAAACATTCCTATCTGTGCCAGACTTATAAAAAGAAAAAAGCCCCACCGATGCGGGAACATCGTGGGGCATTGAAGAGTAAAGGCTCTTAAAAATGACAATACCAGACCAATCAAATACCAGACCAATTTCAACGCAGCTCACCAAACTGCAAAAATCTGTACTCACTCGCGCCGGGCACGTTGAAGTAGCAAAAAAGTTCGGTGAAGACCCAGGGGCATTAGCATTCGCTTCCCCATTTTGGGCGAGCGTGAGCCTTCCCCACGTATCACCCCGAAACAACCCGCCATTCTGGGAATCGACCACAGGAACCACGACCGTCTCGATTGTACCTGGTCGCAAAATGGGTATCGACGGCAAAATGACAAGCGCCGGATACCCCTTTGGTATCATCCCTCGGCAAACGCTAATCTACCTCGCAACAAAGGCTGTGCAAACGCAATCACCGGTGATTGACATGGGAAACAGCTTTCACGAGTTTGTGCAGCGTCTCAGCCTGAAAGACGGCAAAGCAACCCGTGACGGAATACGTAAACAATTAGCAGCTCTGCACGCTGCGAACATCTCATATATCAGCTACAACGCGGATAACGACGGCGTAAAGATCACAGATCGGAAGCTAAATCTGACACAGAGCCTAGACTTGTGGGCTAACTGGTCTAAGAGCGATGAACCTGGCCTCTGGGGTTCCAGCCTTGAGCTGTCGGAAGAATTCTTCTCAGGACTCGTCTCAGAAGAATATGGCGCTCTTCCTATTTACCTAGACGATCTCAAAGCGCTCGGCGGATCGTCGCTACGGATCGACGTTTATCTGTGGCTGGTCTACCGACTGTTCCGAGTCAAAGGGCCGACTCGAATAACGTACGCTCAGCTCCACCAACAATTCGGCGGCAGCTATGCGCGCGATGCAGATTTCAAAAGAAACTTCATACCGGCGCTCAAACATGTTCTAACCATCTATGCTGATGCGCGTGTGAGCGTACACAAAGACATGATTATCCTGTTTAAATCACCGCCTCACGTAGCACCTAATCGACGGAAAAAACTTGCTTCCTAGAAACTACAGCATTACGGAATGCAGTGATGCAGTAGTTGGCGAATGTGATATCTACGAGCCGATTCTTACAACGAAATGAGACACCAATGATTCAAGTTTCAAAAGCACACGACGGGTTCACGATTCATCTATCAGATAGTTCGGCCGATGATCTCGCTGATTTCATCGAGGAAATGGAAGATCGGTATTTGGGACAGATGCCCAAGATTCTCGCGGATATTGAGCAAGCCCTTTTACGGGCTGATGATCGTGTAATCCAAGTGATCCCAAACACACCGAACGACGTTGAACAATTACTTGCCGATGAAGGGGGATTAAACGAGCACAATCTGACAGATGCAGAATTAGCCTCTATGGAAGCGTGGGAAGAATCACAGCAAGCCGAAGTTGCATATTCCTCCGCTAAGCGGTGGATTGCTCTCTGTAAAGAGCGAGCGCCGCAGCGCAAAATTGCATTGACTCGGTGGCTCAATCAAGAAGCAGAGAGTTTCCAACAACGCAAGTCTGCTTGGCATAGGGAATTCGATCTTTCGTTGCGCCGAGAGTTTGAAAGCTGAATGGATATGCGAGTCGAAGTTTTTGAACGTGATGCAACCTGGACACTGAACAGTCGTGTCTCTAGTCGCCCGACACGGTGGCACAGAGGCAATAAGAATGACTCCGCACTGGCCGCGTGCAGTTCACGGATAATGCTTACTACGGAGCGATCCGCATGGTCTAACCAATCCACCTTAACACTTTGTAAGAGGTGTTTTCCTGCTAAAAACTAAAGAAATACGGCGTGCAGTAAAGCAGTATCGAGTGGAGACTTCCTCAAGTGCTCTGCGTGTCGAAGTTTTTAGCCTTACCGCTGTTTGTTCATAAACTTGACTCCCAGTGTCCCAACGTGGGGCACTCCCAGTGTCCCACGTTGGGACACTGAAAGGGGTTCTTTGTGTCAGAGTTCATAAGTTCAGCGGAAGCGTTCAGGGTTGCTCGGGAGCGTGCAAGTGTAGCCGCAGCGTTTGAGGCAAGTATGTTACATCTTGCCGTATTCGACGCTCGGGAATCGGGCATGTCGGTACGTCAAACTGCCGTCGCTCTGAGTGTGCCAAAGAGCACGGTTGCACGCCATTGGCGCGAACATCACCAGTGCACTTTACCCCTGCCGATATGGGGTTCTCCATTGGCATGGCGTGAGGCCCATGAAAAAATTTGGGCACACAACCCACGAGAGTTAGCAGACGTTTGGGTTCCGTTCGTATGGTCTGACAATGGGGTCAATCGTACTGTCGGGTACGGGGTTCGGGGTGTCGCTGTTCTTAGGTCGGACAGAACCTCACCAAACAGCGATAGCGCCACTCAGTAAGAACCAATATCGAGAGCGGGCAATGTGACTCGCCGCCGTTCGTTCAGTAACGATCGTTTACGGGCACCTGGTGGCCGCGCTCGGAATGAACCTAAATCAGTAGGGTAGCGTCAACCGAAACTACCGTCCGAAACTCAAAAAGACCGAAACGTCGTTACAATGTTTTTGAACGACGAGTAGTTACGCTGGTTCCATGAGTAGCATCGTTGGATATGCCAGAGTCTCGACCCGAGAACAAAACCCATCCTCACAGGAAGCCGATCTGCGGGCGGCTGGCGCAATTCGTGTCTATACAGATCATGGCGAATCTAGCCGCGTCTTAGAGCGTCCTCAGTGGCTCTTGTGCCTGGACTTTCTACGAGCTGGCGACATACTTGTTATTCGTGCGCTCGATAGAATCGCAGGAAGTGAAGTCATGGCGATTCAAACTATCTGTGAGCTGCACGAAAAAGGCATCCATATTCGCAGCCTTACGGAGCCTGATATTGACACGACTACACCAATGGGACGTGCCCTATTTGGAATAGTTGCGGTCTTTGCTCAGCTCAGAGTCGATACTATCCGGGCGAACACACATCGGGGTCTTGCTCATGCACGATCTCAAGGCCGCGTTGGTGGACGTCCTACAGTGATGACACCTGAACGAATCGCGGCCGCGCGTGAAATGCGCGCCGACAACCAGAGCTTTGCGCACATTGCCCGGGTGCTGGGCGTGGGTGTATCAAGCGTTCGGCGCGCATTGGGGCTATAGGCCCATTCCCCGCGTGATTGCTGCGGTTGCGTGGACGTATGCGTCCTTGGTTTCGGTGGCGATCTCCTCCCACCGAATTACCTCACCCTCCGCTAGGTGTGGATCAAATGGAATTAGCACGACCTCGCGGGCGACACCTGCAAAAAGAGACAGCATCCGTGCTATACGGTCGGCGTTCGGCTGTGCGGTCTGGTTGATAATGACCACAGCATTTTTTGCCTTGTCTGCAAACCCTAATTGGTGCAGCGTATCGAGAGTGGCGAACGCGGCCTTAGCGGAGTCCTCTGTTGCAAGAGTCGATAGAACGAGTACGTCGGAAGCTTTTACCGATTCAAACCAATTCTTTGCGTTGGATGCCGCTCCTGTGTCTACAAGGAGCATCCTATAGAAGCGTCGTAAAGCGTTGTGCAGTAAATTGAATCCAATATCGTCAACAAGAATTTTTTTTGACCCGAGACTAGCTGAGGCCAAAATGTCGAAACGGTTGTTACCTTGCGGCCGTATGTAGTGCGACAGCTCGTTTGAGAGACTGGTGGGATCTAGTTCTTGTGCAGCTAGTAATAGCTCGCGTGCGGTGAGGGTATGGCTTGCTTGTGCGCCTCGATCTGCGAGGGTTCCTCGGTTCTCGTGATTGTCCCATGCGAGGACGGTACCGCCTCGGATACGGCCTAGCGTTGAGCTGACTCCCCAGGCGTTCGTCGTTTTGCCTGAGCCGCCTTTGAAGTTCAGAAATGTTGTCGTTTTATGATCGGATAAGCCGCGTTGAATTTCTAGTGTTGACTCTCTCAGAGCCGCTTCTGCTGCGCCTGGTGCAAACCTAAAGACACCGCCTGTGGCACGGTTCCAAAAACCTCTTTTTCCCAGCTGGGCCGGTGCGCTTGTGGGTGTGGCCTTAGTGCCGCTAAAAGCTGCCGCTGTCTCACCTGGTCGCAAAACAACTGTTGGGGTAGATCTCGGCCGATTCGGGATCACGATAGGTTCGAGCGGCCGCACCTGTCGATCTGGAAAAATATGTAGGTCGGCTGGTTCATACTCGGGGTCGATGCTGTGAATTATCAAGCCCTCTATCGGTGCGATTCCGGCGAAATGATTTATCGCTTCGAGTCGAGCTGAGCCGATTGTTGCGTGTTCAGTGGTCACACTAACGCCTTGCGCATCGGTGATGATGAGGGTTCCGTCACGAGTGATTTCGGCTGTTGGTGTAGTCATTGCAGATTCTTTCTTAGAAAGGGGGTGTGAGGTAGCTATTTACGCTGCCTATGGGAATGTTTCGGGTGTGGTATTTGTTGTCGGGGGTGCCATTGACGATGTAGTTGTACTCTTCGAGTGTCACTGTTCCGTCATCGTTGACGGCCTGCACGTAAGCGACATGGCCATATGTTCCTGCGGTGAAGAGGGCAACGTCACCAGGCTTGGGATTGTTGCTTCTGGCCCATCCGTGAGCGTCCCAATGGCCTCCCCAGGCGTTAGCGTTGCCGTCGCCGTTGGTCATTTTTGCCCATGTCCACGTCCAAGGGGATGCGGTCACTCCTGCGTCTCTGTTCAGCCGCCAGGCGACAAAATCTGTGCAGTTGCCATAGTAGTAACCGAGGGGGCTGATTCCCGCGGATTCTAGCGTTCCTGAGTAGGGGTAATCGTCCCCGGGCTGGTGTGTGCCTTCCCCTATTTCATTAGTGTTACAGGTGTCTTTTTCGGAGGGTTGGCCGTTGCCGCTTTCGTCGGTGCCTTCCCGTTCAACGTCGATGCCTGCCTCTGCAATGATTGCGTCTGCAACGTCGTAGTAGGCCGCATAGTGGTTTGCGTTGTCGTTGATCTGAACCTTGTTGATTGCGATTGTTGGTTCTAGTGATTCCCACCCATTAACAGATACGAGACCGGCTTTTCTGTCATGGGTTGGCCCGGTAAAAAAGCTCTCTGCTGCGTAAGGAACATCGTTCATATTCGTGTAGCCGGCGGAGGGGCGTTGTTGGAAAACGCCGCGTGAGTCTGGCCCTGCCGTGTCTCCGTAGCCGAGGTTTTCGAGTGTCGATTCTCCGTAGCCGGCTATGATTCCAACTCTGCTTGCGCGGCCGCTAAGACCGAGTTTTATTGCCGTCGCGTCGATCTGTTTTGCGATCTCAATTTGTCCAGCACGGGCATCACTCGGTGGCAAGGGTGCCGTTCCTGTGCCACCGTTCCCACAATCTGCCGCGCTGGCTGTCCCGCTTGATCCCGAGGGCACAAACATTATGACGAGGATTACGGCGAGAATGATAAAGGCGACAGTCAGAACCGCCAACACCTTGAGGATAACCCCCTTGAGCGCATGGCGGGCGAGTTCGAGCGCTATTGCTTTGGCTGCGGCCGTTGCATTACTCATCCAGCTACCAACCCATACAGGATGTTACACGCCAACCATCAGTACCCAGCATTACAGTAACCTGATATGAAAGTTCGGCCGTTCTGTAGATCGTTGACGTGACAGAAACTTGTGCTGAGAATGATTGCCTGGTGGTTGTGTTAACAACGCCTTGAGTGCCTGGTGTGAGAACAACCTTTGTTGTGACCTGCTTTGCTTTGGGATCGCTGAGCAGTCCCACCGATAATTCGGATGCAACATAGGTGTTTACTACATCTCCGCCGAGGGTGGCCGCATTTTGGGTGCTGTCGCCTGCGAACTCAGGGCTTGTGTTCACGGCATATAGCCACGCCTGAGCAACGCTTTCCGGTGTGTTCTCCACCGTTGGTGGCGCATACGGCGGCAGCTCGGCCGGTACATTCTCAACGACGGGTGCGTTCGGTCGCTCTTGTGCGCGGTCTGTAGTCTGCACCTCGGGGTTCGTCGATGGGACCGCTTTGGGTTGTACGCTTTGGGCTGTTGTCTCTGGGGTCGCTGGAATGTCGCTGCCCGCTTCCGTGCTCAGCAAGCGTGGCAATACCCATAGGATGCCAAAAACCACCACTGCACCTATGAGAAGTGGAAGTGGTTTCATGTTGCGGTGGCGTGCGGCCGCGATTTCTTTTGTCTCGGCGGTCACTTGCTCTTTGAGCTGTCTTTTTACGGCGTTGTCGGCGCGGCGTTCTGCTCTACTTTTCATTTGAATTGCACTCTTTTACTGGGTCGCGGTTCAGAATAGGTTCTGCTCTGGTTTGTCCAAGGTTTCCGGGCTGCCTCGGCTGATCGGTTGTTTTGGCGCTGCGGTGAAGGAATTGGAGGTGCATCTGTTCGCCGTGTCGGTGACGAAACGCGCGGTCGGCCTGCGGGCCGTTGATTGTTTCGCCTCTCCGGTGGCACAAAAACCGGTGCTCGACCATTACGACCGGGGTTATCACGCACTGATCCTGTGTTCGGCGTAGGTCTGCGAGAATCGGGGCGCTGTCCACCTCGTGAATTCGAGGGTGAGAGCGGCCGGTATGAAGGGTTGCGGCGAGGTTGAGTCCGAGGCTTTGCAACATCGGCGCTTCGTGAGCGACGACCGCTTAGACCCTTTGCGGCTGATCCGGCCGTCCGTGAAACTCCCCCTGCGACTCCCCGGGCTAATCGTGATGTGACTCGTGCGCCTGACTTAATCGCTTTCCCTCCCGCGCGCATGGCCATGTAACCAAGTAGGGCGTTGCCGCCTCCGGTTCCTCCGGTTCCGGTGATGCGTTCTAGCGTCTTTTTGACGCTGAAAGTCATAACGCTAGCCAGACATACCAAGATGATGGTGAAGCCCCATCCCAGCGTGGTGATCGACCCAAGAAGGCCCGTTATTACCGTGATAAGTGCTGAGAATGCCAGCAATTGTAAAAGGCTTGATACGAGCGCACCTATGAGCGCTTCGAACCAGGCGACTCCCCATGCCCTTGGTTTGCCTGGGATAACCCAGAGGGTCACAAAGAAGGCACCGACAGCGAGGAGGAGGAACATCATTATGACGGCTCCCGATGCTCCCAAGGCCAGGATGAGCGTTACAACGGCAAAAATGAGTACGGCAACCAGGCACATGAGAACCATTCCTAGGCGGGCGGGCCAGCTTTCACCCTTGACCCATTGGCCGGTCTCTGAGTCTTTGCCGTCGCCTCGGTTGCCGTCGCCTTCCGAGACGTAAATAAAATCTTTGATGACCGTTTTTCTCGCCTCGTTGTCATTGCCTTTGTTGAGCATGGCGATACCATACCGTTCACATGCCTCGACGCTGCCAAAGTTGACGATGCACCACGGCGTAGCGACAAACCCGCGCCAAATTCCGTCGCCTGTCTTTCTCAGCGCATTAACGCTTTTGTCGGCTCCATAGTCCACGGCGGGAACTGACATTGGATATGTGTCGTTGGTGGCCAGGCCGTCGGCCGTCGCATTAACGATTGTTTCTGCGCCAAGCTGGCGCACTGACCCGGCTCCATTTGTCCAGATGTCCGGAGTCATTGAGAGGCTGACAGCGAAGACGCCCATGATCACAACCCATGTCCATTGTCCGAGAGCTGCGCCTTGCCCGTCACGATGACGAAGGGCGAATGCGACAACGCCGCCGATGACGAGGGCAGAAGGAAAGAGCCATTCCATCATGCCCGATGCTGTGCCGCCAACAATGCCTGCCATAGACTCTTGTAGCGCTGGGATCGAGCTGACACTTAAAAGCCAATAAACGATAGCGATGACGGCATACATGACACTCACCAGAAGAAAAAATAGGATGACTACGAGGCCGTTTCCGGCGTTTTGCAACACGTCCTTGAAGTCGAGCTCTGTGTCAATTGTCCATACGGTGGGCCCGTAGGTTTCAAATAGCGTCTTACTGCCTGCCCCGGCTAGGTCCGGGACTCCAAAGAGATCACCAAAGCCAGTCACAGTTGACGCGCCTTTGCCGTCGTTGGTCTCTTCGGCGTGCGCTGCGACGCCGCCACCAACGACAAGGACTGTCGAGACGGTGATGAAGAACCAGCGCCATTGTCGTTTTTGAAAGATCGCCCAAGGAGCAACCTCAGCGATGAGCTGCCACAAACTTCTGTGACCGGACGGCAACCTTTTTGTAAGACGCGGGACTCTTTTTAGCATTCGTCGTCTTCCGTTCCAAACTTGATACATGCGGTATCTGCGTTCACCTCAGCCTGATTCACGAGCTTGTAATCCTTGATACGGTATTCACCGTCCACAGGGAGGACATAGTAAATTTCGTGCTCGAGCTGCTCGCTGTCTTTTCTTTGAAATTCCAGCAGAACCGTTAGGCCGTCTTTCCACTGATTCACTCTGATTGGCTTCGGGTCGCTTGAGAAATCGTCAGCGCTGACGCCAATCTTCATACCTGGTGTTTTCCGCGCCAGCTCGGCCATATCTTGCGCATCTTTTTTGCAGGAATTCACCCATTCTTCGGGTTTTTTATATGTCAGCTCACATTGTTTTTCGCCGTCTGCATAGTAGTAGTTCAGGACGGCCTGGGATGCGGCCGTCCCTTCTTTTGTTTCTGATTCGTTGCTTGTTGTTTGTGTTGAGCAGCCGCCAAGGACGGTAGCCGCGCAAAGGATAGCGATTGATATAGCAAGTTTTTTGGGGGTCTTTTGCATGATATTTTTCCTTGACGGCCGCTCGTGGTTAGTTTGGGTTTTCAGTTCCGGTAAGGGCTTCTTCGCCGGGGTCTGCGATGAGGATTGCGAACTCTTCCGGTGTTGCGCTGCGGTTGTCAATCCACCAGCGGGCCGTGTCAATGCGTCGTACCGTTGCCAGAACATTAGCCTCAAAGTCTTGTTCGGTGAGTGTACCGTTTTGAACCTGGTCGTACGCAAAGCGGATCAGCTCATCGCGGACCTGTACGCCCCAGGGGACCTGTTTTGCGGTTCCTCTTAGATCGGGCAGGTTGAACCTTTCTGCGCGCTCATTTTGTTCTTGCTTGTCTTTTTCGCGTTGGGCCTGAACCTCTTCTGAAGCTTCTTCTGTTTCGTTTTTGCAGGGAAAGCATTCCTGTTTTTCCAGCCATGCGACAAACCCAGCTCGTTCTCCTGCTGCCTTTTTTGAGAGGTCAGCGGTTCCAGTGTGACCGCATGCGTAGGTGACTTCTGTAGATGTTCCAAATATCGCCATGATTTTCTTCTTTCTTGTTAGGAGTGCGCTTCAACGGTTGTTGTCGCGAGTTCAAAATCTTCGTAGTTAAGATCAACGGATGTAGCCGTGGCATCGGGGTTAGTTGAGAGCATTTCCTGAATCTCGGCGGTCGGTAGGTCGATTTGCACAAATGCGGCGTTGTCTCGCCAATCACGGTAGATACAATGACCTTTGCGGATCTCTGTTTCGCCGTCTGTTCCCATTTGAAACCCCATCTCCCGAATCAGATCGCGGGTGTTGGCGTTGGGGTCGAGGTGCAGCAGCTCGGCGAGAGCGTCCTGCTGTGTTGCTGTTGTGAGCTGAAACCCGAACACGGTTGAGAGCTGTTCCACGACGCCTTCAATTTCTGAAATGCCGGTGGCATCCTGGCTGTCAATCATGAGATTGGCGTTCAGTGCTCGGCCGAGGCGCGCGAGCTGGTCGAGGAAGTCCTTCCCGTCTTCTGTTCTTAGTAATCGGTGAACCTCTGGCCACGCGATAAGTTTCGGCATTGTTCGCATGTGCTGTTGTGAGGCAACCTCCATTGTGTGAGCCATGAAAGCGCGCATGGCGGCCATACTCAACCGCTGGTTGGCGTCCCAATCATCCTGTTGAATTTGTGGCCCGGGCAAGCTCAGCCCGGGCAATTGCAGCACCCAAACACCTGGTTCCTCACGAAGAACTCGTTTCCCGGACGGAGGCCCGGCCACAGCAGCACCAAGCGGAGTTTGTGCCAGGTCGATAAGTGCTGCGCCGAGTGCGGCGGTTTCTGGTGAGGTCGATTGAGCAATGAGTTGGATTGTCGCCCACGTACTTGGCTTTTCGAAAGATGACTTAGCAATGGTCGATGCGGCCGCCAAAGTTACGGTTTCGGCTATGCCCTTCATCGATTTGGGCGCCATAAGGGTAAGCTGACGGGCGACAGCGAGCGGCGCCGCGTTTCTGTCAAAAACGTTGAACAGATCGGCTGACCCGCTGTGCTCGACCCCCACTCGTAAAACTTGCGCGGGAAGACCATAAGCGTTTGCAAGGTGCGCTAGCCCAGCTCCCTCAATCTTGATGTCAAAGAGCGTTACCCAAGCACCCTGGAAACCTGCTTCCATGCAGCTCATTTGAATGAGCGTTGTTTTACCACGTCCTGAGCGGCCAAAGATACCGGTGGTTGTAGCATCTCCACGCAATCCGCCACCCAGCGGGTTGAACCGTGAGATGCCGGGGGTGCTGCCCGTCGTGACACCTATAGCGCCTGCGTTCGATGTGTCCCCTACCCGACTTCCCCCCCAGAACCAACTGGCAAAAAATGCTACGTCTGTTTGGATGGTTCCGAGGTCGTGTACGCGCACTTGGTCGCCGGGTAAAGTCTCAAGCCATAATTCGCGTTGTTCATCGTCTGCGGGTGCGACTGTGATTCCCATTTCTGCGTAGTGCGCTATGACGGCCTCTCGGTTGGCCTCCATTTCATCGTATGTTGCCCCTACGACTGTGAGGCGTGGGTGATGCTCGATGAGGTACAGCCCTTCGCGGTTGACCTGGTAAATCATCTCGCGTGTTGTTTGTTCTGACTCGCTGATTTCGTCTGAGGTTTCCTCAGCACTATGTTTTGCGGCTGAGATTCTTTGTTCTCGTGCCAGCGTTCGGGTGTCTTCGAGCTTTTTGAGTGTCTGTTTTCGGGAGAGCAGCTTAAAGCGGATGCTGGCATCTGCAATGACGGGCACTTCGTCACCCTCGAACCCTGGTCGGTCATCTATTCGTGTGATGGACGATAGATTGAGGAGCCATGCGGCCGCGCCTGGTGTTTCTATGATCTCTGGAAAGTCGCTCATTACGAGCACTGAACCGTAGGCGCTCGTTGCGCCTCGTGCATCGTAAAACCGTAAGTGATCGACGTAGGGAACGACTCTGCCCGCGGTTAGTTTGTGCAAGCTTGCGCCCGTGATCGTTTCTGTTGTGGGTGGTACTGAAATATCGCGTCGCTGTTCTCGTGCAATCATCCATGCGATGATTTCGGTCGATGCAATTTGCGCACCAAGTTTAGATTGGCGCAGCGGGCGCGCCATTTTTTCGATCAGACCAAGGTAATAGTCAAGCTCCCGGCGAGATGTGCCTTCGCCTGCGATCCCCAGCATGTCGGTTGCAGAATTTATCACATGGTTGTTTGTAACGCTTTTGCGGTCTGAATCAATGGTGATCCCCAGGAGAATATGGCGATCAGGCAGCAACAGATCGTCTATTCGGTCTGCGCGATCGGCAACCCATCGACGCCAATCACCGGCAGTGTAGATAAGCTCTGATTCTTTTTCGTACTGTTCACCGCTGATTCGGCTCCATACGATCTTGAGGTGACAATCTTTGTCCTGCAAGATTTTGCTGACTCCTCGAATCATTGACAAAATTTCGTTGTCAGATTCGCCTTCTGAATAGAGGTCAGAATTGGATGTGCGAATGCGGAACCACGCGACGGCCTTGTCTGTATAGACGGCCAGACCGGGGGCAACGGCAAGAAGATTAGGCGGCGGTGCAGACCGTTCTTTGTTGAGTCCGAGGTACGTTTGTATTTTTTCTTTGATGCTCATTTCCGTGCTCTCTCAATGATGCCGTAAAGCAGTAATGCAGTAATGTTCACTTTTTACTCAATTCTTTTGCCGCAGTAGAGCTAACCAGCTTTACCGCACGTCGATTTGTAAGGATGAGCGACCCAACTCGTGTGTGTGTATGGTCGCTTATAGCCGGGTTCAGCTCGATTCGCTTTGCGCCGGGGATGAAGAGCTGCCTCAGCTGATCGACAGTTACCCGATCTCGTAGAGGGATCGAATCGTGTCGGGTTGGCGGCCGGGCACCTGATCTGATGATTGCCCGGCTGCCCTTCGCTATAAAGCGTGATTTTAGTGACCACTGTGTGAGTAGTCGGCGGCGCGGCTGAAATTCATAGGGCTGTGTCCCAATTACTAAGATCAGAATGGGCGGCAATATGTAGATCATGACCGTTTTAGGCGTTGGTGCACCAAAGACTAGAAACAGGAGACCAACCCAGACAAATACGATTGCTACACCCAGGAATAGCTGGTGTCGTGGAATCCCTTCACCAAGATCAAGGCCCAAAACTTCGTGCTGCTTTGCCTCAACGTCGAGCGTCTTTGTAAGTGTTTTACCCTCCAACATTTTATTGACCTGTGATCATATTCCAGAAACCCTTAAGGATCTCAATGAACTGGTCGGGGAAGTAGACAAGGCCCGCGATGATGATTGCAACCAGAAGGTGACCGGTTAGCTCTCCCCACTCCTTCTTCAAGTAGTAACCGAGTGAGCGAATCATCAAAATAGCAATGAAGACCGATCCGACAATGCCCTTGAACCATTCGAGGAAAACATCTCCGGTAATTGCTGTTACATTCATGTTTGACTTTCTTTTTAGTAGTTCGTTGAGACTGAAAGGACTTGCCAACGCTGGGTTGCGCCGGACGTTACTTTTGCTATTTCGATTTTGTATTTCTGGCGAAACTTAGAACCGTTTGGTGTTGACCATTCGACAGTGACAGTTGCTTTTCTGGTTGTGTCGTTCCCGACGTAGACCTTCCAATCGGTGAGGGCTTCAAAGGTTGCGGTTCCTCCTAGCCCGGTGAATACGGCACCGGGCGCGGCGATAGATGAGAGATCGCTTTCCTCCCCAAACCTTTTCCAAAATTCTGTAATGCTGTCCTTTGTCTCGTTCGTCGTCTCCTGATCGGTAAGCTCATTCGGGCTTGTCGGTAATGGCTCTATTGTTGGCTCTGCTGTTATGCCGGGGATCTCTGAGACAACAACGCGGCCGCCAGATAAGGCAAGTGGTATTTGCGCGGTTTGTTGGTATGTGGCGGTTTCGTCCCACTCGTCGTTTTGCTTGAGTGTGTACGAGACAACGGTAAACGTAACCGTTGCTGCTGCCGTCTTCGAGCTGCTTACATCGAGGGCTATTGTGTAGGGGTTTGTTGCTACTTGCTTGCCTTGGCCGTTCCAGCCGTATTTCTCGGGTGGAGCTGACCCAGCAAAATCGCGTTCGATCAACGTATTTCGCTGCGGAGCAAAATCTTTATCCCATGTGTAGTAGGCAACGGCGAACCGCTCAGCTACCGCAGTCGCGGAGGCGCTGGGAAAGTTGAGCGCTGCGGGTATCGGCGTTGGTGCCGGTGCCCGTGTTCCGGTAATCATTTGGCGAACGCCTAGAAAGGCAAAGAGCAGAATTACAAATATGGCTGCGCTGCGTAGAAATCGCCGAAAGAGCTTTCCTCGTAGTGGCTCTACTTCCTCGGCGGCCCAAGGCTCCTTCTCCGGTGAGAGAATCGCCTTCTGTTGCTCTAGTGATGCGGCCCACGCACCGGCAACTGAGCTTTCAGTTGGGTGTAGAGGCTTTGCTTTTTTGCTCGGCTTGGGGGATTTCCCCAGCTCTTCCGCTGTGGGGATGTTGAGCAGTCGCTTGATGAAAGATTTGTCAGTCACGCGCGGCTACCGTTTTTCAGCTGCCGCACCTGGGCAAGCCCAGGATTGCCCAAAGGGCAGTGGGGTTAAGAATCTCAATGAACTCACTTTTCCGTGTGTGTAGATCAAATAGATAAGCGTGTGGATATTTAAATGGTGTCGGTGTCGTTCCCGCGACACCGACACACTCGTCTTACTTAGTTACTGCGTTACTGCGTCGCCTCAACCACTCCTTAAACTCGTCGCGGATAATGAGCCAATGCTTGCCTACTTCATAGGCAGGTATTGGGTCTTCATCACGCTTGAAAAGCGGTCGCACTGACTCGACCTTCATCTTGAGAAGCTTTGCCACTTGCGCGGCCGTCATCGTCTCGTCATATTTTGAGAAAAGTTCATCTAATTTGTCCAAGTCAATGTCACCGAATTCCATCATTTTTAGAGAATATCACTGAATATCGACGCATATGAACATTTATCGTCGCATATGCCTTTATCTCGCTGTTTATTTGCATGTATTTGCCTATCTATTCACGGAAAAGTAAACACTTTCCATCTTTCCGTCTAAGTGATAGATAGGGGTACAGCGACAAGCGGCGACTTACTGCAATAAGTAGAGTAAACAGTGATTTGCACCGATAAATAACATTATAGGTGTGTTTATGTTGAAAAATACGCCTAAGCTATGTTTGCGAGCATTTGAGTTTATAAAGAATATAAATCGCTGTTTATGCAGCAATGCAGGCAAATCAATGAATTGCGCAGAAGAAAGGAATTACTACGCAATGAGAAAAAAATCAAAGTTCCACATCAGGAACTTCTTCAACCTTCGAGTTGGGGCGCACGCGGGGAAGATGCGAACCTCGGACAAGCTCAAAGCAATTGCGGCGGCCACTCTCGCGGGAGCATTTCTAGCTGGAGCAATCCTCACTGTTTCACCTGGCAGCCAGGCCGATGCAGCAACAGCCGGAAACGGCTACACGCGCGGCGGTATTCACCTCGGCGGCTGGATAATTGGTGCTGAGAGCGGATATTGCGTTCAGCCGTCTTTCCCAGACCCAACAGCAGCACAGCAGTCCCCTACCGAGGTTGGAACCATCCCCGGCGGCTCCGTTCCTGCCTGGGTGGGTAGCTGGAGCGGCACCGTGTCATGGGATCAACTGTCAGGTGATCCAGTAGGCCAGGTGAGCCGAATCGATAAGGCTTATTCGTCTCACCCCGACCGTGACTGGTCGGCGGCGGGCCAAGTTGCAATCTGGAAGCTGCAAAACACAACGCTGGCTTGGATGCAAGCGATTGTGGCGGAGGTTGGGGCCGATTGGGGAACGATCAGCGGTCTTGCTGACCAGGTGATCGCGCTAACTGCCGCACCAACCGCAACCGCGCCAACCGATCACGTAACGATGACACGGCCCGATTTCAACGATCCGTACATTTATCAAATCGTCATTCCTAGCGGATGGTCTGTGTCACTAGAAAACGGAATCTTTACGGCAAATGGAACCCCCGCAATGCCTACCCCGGGCACCTATGAGGTTCGACTGAATGCGCCTGATAATGCTGTAGATGCTTACATAAAGTGGAATGCTACAACGACCCTCAATTCCGTGGGTGCGAACAACACTGTATGGCTTCACCCATCGACGAACCCGAATCAGCAGGTTCTCGGAACGCCCGCTGGTGGACAGCAGATTGTAAACGAATCGGGCGACATGATGGACCCGCTCGGACTGCAATTCTCACCAATAGCAACAACGAACGTACCCACAAAGTACCTGAACCCCGGTGAAAAAATTGGTGATGTGCTCAAGCCGGGGCTTGCCCCGGGCAGTCCAGCGTGGCGGCAGTTCCGCAGCGGAAAGTACCTCGAAACGGTCTGGGACATTACCGGTTACCGCTTCGATCAGCCACACCCTGAGGGAACACCTATCCCTGCAGGAACACCAGAGGTGGCACATCTCCAAGTCACAACGAACGCAACAGACGGCCCAAACAC